>NZ_CP020773.1:0-633278 GCF_002101335.1 Staphylococcus lutrae
TCAACGACTTCATACTGATCACGGATTTTTGAATACGTTTCGAGTACTTGTAGCGCTTGGTAATGTAGGCCTTTTGAAACAACGATTTTATTCTTTTTCGTTTTACTCCACGCTAGTAAGCACGCCTCTGCAAAACTTGTCATACCATCATACATAGACGAGTTTGCGACATCCATAGCAGTTAATTCGCAAATCATTGTTTGAAATTCAAAGATGGCTTGCAATTCCCCTTGTGAAATTTCAGGTTGATAAGGGGTATAAGCCGTGTAAAACTCTGATCTAGAGATCATGGCATCAACAACTGCTGGCGTATAGTGGTCATAGACTCCAGCGCCTAAAAATGATGTGTGTGTCTCTTTAGTTATATTTTTATTCGCAATTTGATTTAAACGTCTGAGTAGCTGCGTTTCAGGTTCAGCATCAGCAATATTCAAATCTCTATTCAATAATACGTCTTGAGGAACATCACTGTATAAATCTTGAATGGAGTTAACTCCAATGGTTTCTAACATTTCTTTTTCATCTTTTTCAGTTAATGGTATATAACGATGACTCACGACATTCACTCCCTATTTTTCGATTTGGTTCTTTTTAACAATTTTTGCTTTCACTTGCCGCTTTCTGATTTGAATGTATACTTCCTTGCCCATTTCGAATGATTCTCGTTTAATGATGCCCATTCCAATGGCATAGCCTGATGAAGGGGATTGTGTACCGGATGTGACTTCGCCAATTTCGTTGCCTTCAAGATCAAGAATCGTGTATCCAGTTCTAGGAATGCCCTTATCTACCATTCTTAAACCTACTGTGCGTCGAGGGGCACCGTTTTCTTTTTGTGCTTGAAGTACATTTTTACCGATAAAGTCGTCATCAATCAGGGGTTTTGCAGCGAAAGCAATCCCGCCTTCATAAGGTGTGATAGACTCAGTTAAATCTTGACCGTGCAATGGCAATCCAGCTTCTAATCGTAATGTATCACGCGCGCCGAGTCCACAAGGTGTGACGTCAAAAGACAACAGTGATTCCCATAATGGGATAACATCATCAGTATGGCAATATATTTCGAATCCATCTTCACCAGTATAACCTGATTGCGAAAGGATTACTTCTTTGCCAAACAGTTCGACCTGTTGTTTGAATTCAAACATGCCCATCTCACTTACATCTTCATTGACATGTTCTTGGATAAGCGTTCTGGCTTTTGGCCCTTGTAACGCCAATTGACCATATTCGGAAGATACATTTTCTACAGTTGCATCAAATGTCTCACTATGTTTTAAAATCCATTTATAATCTTTATCAACATTTGCAGCATTTACGACGAGTAAAAAACGGTGAGGCTCAAGTTGATAAATCACTAAATCGTCTATTACGCCACCATCTTCATTACAAAGTGTTGTATATTGCGCTTTTGATGGTGTGAGTAGACTCGTGTCATTAGAAAGTAAATATTGGACAAGCTGAGGAGCCTCAGCGCCTTCGATTATGATCTCACCCATATGGCTTACATCGAATAAACCGACTTGTGTTCTAACGGCAATGTGCTCTTCTTTGATACTTGAAAATTGTACTGGCATTGCCCAACCACCGAATTCAACAATTTTCGCACCTGCATCAACATAATGTTGGTAAAGCGGTGTTTTTTTTAATTCTTCTGACATTTAATCCCCTCCAAAATATAATAAAAAAACAGAGGAGTACACGAAATACTCCCCTGTTGACATGCCTTCAGGAATGCGTCACAATATTATCCTTTTACCTGAGAGATTCATAATCTAAGATTATTTGCTCCTTCGGTGATGGGCTAACCCCATGCTCTCTAATATTGATCATTCGCAAGCATTTGATCTTGTATATCGCTCAATGTTGCTTCCATTGAGTGTGCTGTTGAAACCTTAATGAATGCGATTTCATTATATCTTGAAACACGTTCGGAATACAAGTGATTTAAAAATTCAAAACTTTTTTTATTTGCATTTGGTCGATTTGCATCTCCTTGGATTCTCTTGTAGAGTTTTTCAAAGGGTGCATCCAGCCATATAGCACTTACTTTTTTGTCTCGAATAAATTGATAGGTTTCGTCTTCTGTTAATATTCCACCGCCTGTAGCAATTAAATCATACGACAGTAGTGCTTCTTTCAAACAATGAAATTCCAGTTTACGAAATCCTTGTTCACCATTTTCCTCGAATATTTGCGGTATGGTTTTCTTTGAAGTCATTTCTATATATGCGTCCAAGTCTATAAATGAATAATGATATTTTTTGGCTAAAGCTTTGCCGATTGTAGTTTTACCAGCACCCATAAATCCAATCAGTAATATGGGTGTATTGATCTTCATGGTCATTTTGATTCCCCTTTATTCATCATTCGTACAATTTCAGCTTCGTAATAATCAGTCAATGCATCTATTGTTTGTAATTTTAGACTATAAATGACGAAATAAAAAGTAATAAATGTAAAATAAGCAGATACAATGACAAATAACATCGGCAATGTAAAACCATTTTTAGAGCAAAACTTCTTTAACATGTAATATCGCTCCCTCTTTGTACTTAATTGTCATTAATATCATGTGATGATCAATTTCTTGATAATGGACATCTTGTACATTGTTTAACATTGTAATATTTCCATGATGATTGATGGTTTTAATGATTTTTTTATTCTGAAATCGGTAGTTTACCAGGACGTTGTCACGTTGTATCATCATTGTTTTGTTCGAAATCATTTGTTGTTTCACATCATTTGCATGAATGACATTCTCCATATCCTTAACCATGATTTCAATATCAAATGTTCGATCTTCAAAAATAGTGTTTTTCAATTGTCCTAATGTGACGATGATGATGGGGATTAACATGACAATAACGAATTGTATAAACAATGCGAAAAGACTTTCAATGAGGCTGAACCCCTGTTTTTGAGTAACAATATTTTTGATGCGTTTGGTTATTTTGAATACATAGTTGTTGTTTTGAAGGTGTGATTTCATAGTGAGATACCGTCATCTTCTTATTAGGAATTTCGTGTTTGATTACGTTGAGTAGCGTTCGCTTTAAATTTAAATCTTCAATTGCTTCGTTATAAGTGTGCAACATCTGTGTTGTTATAGGAATGAGTTGGTAGATCAGTGAGGCTAACAGAAACAAGGAAAATGTACTTTCGATAATCAGATAGCCAGCTTTTTGCTGTAGATATTTTATTTTGAATATGACACCCGATACCTCCCTTGTTCAATATGGAATATAAGTGATATGTGTTGCTGTCGATAATCAAATTTCACTGTACCAAATTTAGTTATTTTACCCTCTTTGTCAAAGAGAATGGCGTCTAAATTTGAATCACTTCTCAATTTAAGCGGCTCAAGTGAAATGAAAGTCGTTCGGTGGGGGTTCGTCGTTTCGATTTTTAAATCATTATGTGTTTTTCTAAATACAATGAGGACAGACTGTTGGTGCTTTATCGCTTGTGATTGATAAAAGTCTATTTCACTTGTCAATTTGTTGATTTGATATTGTGAGTCATTGAGTAAAATGTTGAATTGTGGATGTGTGATTGTAAGAAATATGAAGAGCGAAACAATAGAAAGAACGACGAGCATTTCAATTAATGTAAAGCCATCACGACGCAACGGCTTCTCCATCTCTAACTGTTATTGCCTCTCCTGATTTACAGTTTTTTTGATTTTCTTTTATATAGCCTTCATGAACGAGATCGTCTATTGAAGCCGGTTGTCTATTAAACTTTAACGTGTAGGCTTCAATTTGACTATCTACCATTTTTAACTGTGCGGCACAGCCTGTTTTTTGTATATGTTCTGATTGCTTAGCGATATTTGGGATAATCAGGATTAAAAGGACGCTGATAATTAATAAAACAAGCAACATTTCAATAAGGGTAAACCCTTCCTTACGAGTAAATTTTGATTTTAACTTTTGAAACATATTGACACTCCTATTCTTTAATGGTTTGTATCATCTCAAATACTGGTAACATCATGATTAAATAGACTGACAGTACTAACATGCCGATAAATATAAACATAATCGGTTGAATCCACTTAATATGGCGTTGGATAAATCCTTCAATACGATCTAATAGAAAGGAACTATAAATTTCCAACTCTATATCTAGTTTGTCACGTTTTTCTCCTTGTTTGATATAGCTGATGAATTGGGTTTCAAAACAATGAAGATCAGTGAGAATTTGTGTAAATGATTCCCCTTTTTGGAGTTGTGTTTGGAGTGTGAATCCAACATATTGTAAAAATAAATTTGCTTGTTGGTTTAAATAAATTGAGACAATATCATTCAATGTAATGCCGTTTCTAAAAAATAAGACAAATTGATTGGTCATATGGTAAGTCGTAAAAAGTTTGTAGTATTTATTAAAAATAGGGATTCGAATTAAATACTGAATCTGTTGATGCATTGGAAGCCGTTTTAATCTTGAACTCAAAAAATAGTAGAGAGCGGTAAGAAGGCAAAGTGAAATGAAGAAAAATTGAGGGAAATTCTCTATGAACCTCTTCATAAAGCGTTGCAACATGGATTGTTTGATTTGCATCGAATCATACATTTGTTCAAATTGGGGCATGATGGTTTGATTCAAAGTGACAATCAGTGCTATGAAAATGATAATAAGAACAAGTGGATATTGTATCGCTTTGATTAACTGTTGTTTTAATTGTCTATTCTTAGTATAAAATTGATGACATAATTTTAAAGTTTCCGGTAATGAGCCATATTTTTCCGCAAAATAAATTTGCATTAAGATTGTTGACGGATAACCAAAAAGTGAGAAGATCTCATAACAATTTGCACCCATTTTTAATTTTGCTTGGAGATGTTGCTCAAACTGAGGTTGATTCAAGTTGAGTTGTTCATATATAAACATTATCGCTTCGGCAAAGGTAAAACCATGGATTAATAGTTGATATAAGCGCAGCATAATGAGTAAGTGATGTGCATGAAGCTGTTTTAATGTACGCCTAAATTGTATATTTTCGTAAATTCTTTTCATCAATGACCCCCTCTTTGTATAGCAGTTGAAGTTTATCAGCAAGTGTTATAAATGCTTTCGGGAGCTCAAAATCGTGTTTTAGGAAAAATTGGATTTCTTCTTGATTCATCGTTTCATAAACAAGTTGTTGTTGCTCAGAAGTCGTAGTAATCAACCTTTGATTAATAATCAAATTAATGGATTGCATTAAATCTTGATGTGTGAGTCCCATTTCTATGAGCCTGAGTAATACCCCAGAGCAATCATTTGCATGGATGGTTGATAAAACTAAATGACCGCTTAAGCTCGCTTGGATGACATCTCTTGCAATTTGACTGTCCCTAATTTCCCCTATAAGAATCACATCCGGGTCACAGCGTAAAATGGCTTTTAATGATGAACCGTAAGTAATGTCCGCTTTTTCGTTCACTGATATTTGTGTAATGCCATTAACTAGACGTTCCACCGGGTCTTCAATCGTAATAATATTTAAATTCAATTTTTGTTTGGCATAAACCACCATTTGATACATCAAAGTACTTTTTCCTGCTCCTGTTGGACCGCTAAAAAGGATTAAACCTTGCTTCTTCTCCATATTTGATTTGATATCTACAACACTATGGGTGCGAACATTTTGAAAATATTGGGGTGTCACTCGTATGACACAACTTTCAGTCCCTAAATTCACTGGCAAAGTCGAAACTCTTAAATAATACAATTCTTTATATTCATAAATATAGCGTCCACTCTGTGCCTTATGCCTTGTTGAAATATCTAAACCTGCTTGATATTTAAGTAATGAAAGTAGTTTTTGATACGTTTCTAAATTTAAAGTATCATAGCGCATTAAATGATCTTTAACACGGAGTCTGACTTCAACTTGTGTGGATGAAGGAATAAAATGAATGTCCGATGCTGAATTTTGAATTGCAAATTGTAACACATGATCGAGCAGTAGTTGCATAAAAAATCACCTCTTACTTTTATACACGTAAGAGATGATTTTTTTACTTGTTTGAATTAATGAAGTTTTACATTTCCCCATCTAGAAACGGATTCATATATTCATTTTCTACAGTTGTTAATGGACCGTGCCCTGGATATAGTGGCAGTTGGTCGTTTAAGCTGAACAACTTATCCTTAATAGAATCAACTAATGTTTCGTAGTCACCTTGGTATAAATCTGTTCGACCAATACCATTGTTAAACAGCGTGTCCCCTACAATTGCAAATTCATCAAATACATAGGTTAAACTCCCAGGGGAATGTCCGGGTGTATGCAGTGTTTCAAAACTAAATGATCCGATTTGATAAGTCGATTCATCTAAAGCGATGGGTTGTGCATGGCTTGTAATTATAGGTAAACCATATTGCGTAAACTTAGCTGAACCGTTCTTCTCAGGATCCTTTAAAAATGAAAATTCTTCTTGGTGCATGTATACCGGAACTGGAAAGGTTTTTAACACATCATCTAGTGCTGCAATATGATCGAAATGCGCATGTGTTAACAAAATTGCCTGTAACGTTTTTTTTGATTGCTTAATCTTTTCGATGATTTTTTCAGCATTCCCTGCAGGATCAAATAATAACAAATCAGTATCATTTTCTACAAAATATGTGTTGGTACTCACAACACCTAAAGTCAAAAAAGAAATTTTCATACTTAGCCCTCATTATTTTAAATGTTTTTTTACAGATTCTAATTTCTCTTGCATTTTCCGCTTTTTGTCACGTCGATCATCAATTCGGATGTTTGTACATACGCGGTCTAATCCGTGGTTAAAAGGCAGTTCATGAATCGCTTGTACGACTTCTAACAAATCTGGTAGTTCACCTTCAATTAAAGTGTTCATAGGTGTTAATTGATAATCAATTTTCCCTTCTTGTTTGAAAGCTTCAAGTTTGACTTGCATTTCTGCAATATAATGGCTAACACTCGGTCCTTTTGTTCCGATGGGTATCACAACTATATCCACAATGGCCATTTAGATACGCTCCTTTTCAATAATATACGTTTTTATTAAACCTGCTGCGCCAACAATACCTGCATCATTCCCAAGTTGCGCACGTACAATTTCTGTGCCTTGTTGAGAAGGTGTGAAAGCAAGGTGGTAATATTCTGTTTTAATATTCTCTATTAAAATGTCTCCCGCATCTGACATACCGCCACCTAAGATAATATATTTAGGGTTCGTAGTGATACTGATAATACTCGCAAGGTAGGCAATATAATTCGCAACGCGCTCTGTGATGAAAATACAGAATTGATCACCAGCCTTCGCCGCATCAAACACTGCTTTGGCTGTCACTTTATTTTCTTTAATAAGCTGTAAAATAGATGATTTAAACGTCAATTTAGGGTAATAGAAATTAACGAGATTAACGACGCCAGTGGCAGAGGCTACAGTTTCAATGCATCCATATTTGCCACAATTACATTTAAAACGTTGATCATGATCAACACGGAAATGCCCCAATTCAGCGCCCGAACCATTATGTCCATGTACAATTTCTCCATTTGCAATAATACCGCCACCTAAGCCTGTACCAAGTGTAATCGCCACGACATCATCTGCATCTTTCCCCGCGCCACTATGTTTTTCACCCAAGGCAGCGACATTTGCATCATTGTCAACGTATACAGGGAACGACACAAACGAGCCCATAATTTCTGATACATTGACTGGTTGTGACCAGTTTAAATTAACAGCGCCATTAACGATACCAGACTCGAATTTAACAGGTCCAGGAACACCTATGCCCATCCCTATGACTTGTTCCATATTGAAGTTGTTTCGCGCCATCTCACTTAAAAAAGCCTCATAAATTTGTTTCAATAAGACTCTACCCGTCGCATCTGAGATGTCAGTTTCAATCGACCATTTCGATAGTGGTGTCAATGCTTCATCAAAAATACCCAGTTTACATGTCGTGCCCCCAATATCAGCAGCTAAAATTAAGTTTTTGTTCATTCTTTAGTCATCCTTCTTTGATTAATTAACAATTTCGATTGGACAAATTCGGGATTAGTAATTAATTCATGGCGATATAACGTCTGAATTTCTTGTTCAATCATTTCTAGCATATCATCTTTGTTATCAAAATAAATAATAAAACCAAATTTTTTTAATAATTGAAGTACATCATAAAATGAATTCAGTTGTGTTTGCATACTAATCATCCAGTTCTTTTTTTAGATTCACATAATCTTGGTTGTCAGGATTCGACTTGACTGCTTTTTGAATAAATGACTTTGCGCGCTTTTCATCTCCTAAAGAGCGATTGGCGATTGCCATTTGGTAATTTAATTGGCCTGATTGAGGAAAATGTTTGAGCCCGCGTTCCCATTCGGCCATTGCCTCAGCTTTTGAATCTTGTGTTGCAATAATGATACCAGATAAGTAGTACGTCAAGTCATCTGCATAGCCATTTTGATATGTTTGCTTAATCATTTTTTTAGCTTCACTGTATTGCCCATGATACATTTCTTGTTGAATAATTTGATTATAGATATTTGTATCTTTTGTCAAAAACATTTTAACTAGTAACAAAATCAGTAAAACGGTCGTAATAGCTAATAAAATGTAAAAGTATACACGCTTTTGTTTGAAAAAATATCCTAAATATATAATCAAAGCACCACCGAGTAACCCACCCAAGTGAGCGACAACATTGACGTTTTGAATGAGTAACGTCAAGCTTGCCATCAAAACGACTGCAATAATCATTTGGAATATGATTTTTTTATCAAATCGTTGACTGATGATTAAAAGTGCAACGAGGCCACCCATTAAACCAAAAATTGCACCACTTGCACCGAGTGAAAAAGTATCGGTGATGAAAGCGAGAGATGCCAAGTTTCCAATAATTCCCGCACCAATATATGTGCCTAACATTTTAAACGGGCCGATATATGCCTCTAACAATTTACCGAATATGAAAAGTGATAGCATATTTAACAGTAAATGTTGAAAATCAATATGTAGGAACATGGATGTTATGAGGCGATACCACTCTCCATGAATAACATTAAAATGCGCTAAAGCACCTAAATTAATGATTTCATAATCAGTATGATGTGGCGTAAACCATGTCACAGTGAGCCAAATGAAGACGTTTAATACAATTAACGTATAAGTCATTGGTGTAAACCGATACATCGCATTTTCAATAACATTTTGATTAAGGACGCGTTTTTGATAATCTTTCACCGTTTTTGTATCACTTTGCCCTAATTTTCTTTTTATAATAGGATGACTTGTTTTATTGCGTAATGCTTTCCAATTTTCAATACTGTGAAAATGGACTTGAATCGGTTGATGCACATTAAATTTTACAGCATCGAACAATTTGTCAGACAACACATAGACGTCGTAGCGTTTAATATCGTAACCTAAAAATTGTACGATTTGTTCCTGATGCTCAACGATACGGTCTTTATCAAATTCTAATGATTGTGTGGTATAACTTCCTTGTTTAAAAATGACGACATGTTGTCGCTTTGCTTGTGAGAGCCACACTTCATTTCTCTCTTTATCATAATGAATACATTGATAATTTAAATAGCGCATCCAAAGAAAGCTTGTCTGCCATAAATGTTTAGTGTCGAACATGAGTTTCCTCCAATCTCGTTGTGTTTGCAATAATGAGTTCTGAAACAGGATAATCATGGGATTCGATTTGGATTGTATCATCGATTTGAATATCATAAACTAAACTTAAATTGTGAGGTTGATATTCTGCTAAATATCGATCAAAATAACCGCCACCATAGCCAATCCGATAACCATCATGATTAAAAACGACACCTGGTACAATCACTAAATCTAAATGATTTTGAATCGGCGTGTTTACGCGAAGATAACGAATCCCTTTTTTATCTGTATTTAATTGATCAAAATCAGTGAATTGTTGGAACACCATTGTCTTATCAGCATAATCTGTCGAAGGGACATAAACGTCTTTATTCTCATTTAAAGCATTGCGAATGATTGCATCTGTCGTCACTTCATGTGGCATAGAAAGGACCAGACCAATACTTCTAGCCCGTTGGTATGCTGGGTGATGAATCAATTGTTCGAACAACCAGCGATCAGCTTCTGATTTTTGATATGCTGACAGTTGTTTCATTTTTGCTATCGTTTTTTGACGTAATGCTTTCTTTGACATGATTGAGCCCTCCACTTCTTTGTATATTATATCGTGCATTGTGCAATGTGTCATCGAAGTTCATTGTTTGTTAATGGATCTTTTTTGTTTTACTCGGACGCTAGCAATGCTTGTTTTAGCACGTAGGCTTTGTTATTCCCACGATGACAGCGAATAAACGAAAAAAGGCTAGAACAAAGCGTCCTAGCCTCAAAATACGGCAATTAATTCGTGTACGATTCATATCGTTCACCTGTTATGAAATAATAGAGTTGTTCAGCAATATTGACAATATGATCACCGATGCGTTCTAGATATCTTGCAACTAAATGGGCCTGTCCTGCAACGAATGGGTCATTATCAATCAGATAACTTGTATTAATAATTTGTTTGTATAAATCATCAATATCTATATCTCTTTCAATAATTTCTTTAACGAGTTCTAGATCGGTATGTCGATATGCATCATATAAATCTTTTAACATCAACAAAGCCAAATGCCCCATCGTTTCAAGTCGTGTCGTAATATAGCTATCCGTTATTTGTGCACGCGTTCTTATTTTAGCGATATTTGCAGCGTTGTCTCCCATACGTTCAAATTCTGAAGCAATTTTTAGTGTCGCAATCATTAATCTTAAGTCTTTCGCAATCGGTTGTTGTTTAGTGATGAGCATCACAACTTTTTCATTGATATCATATTCCATTTGATTGATGAGTGTATCGCTTTTAATGACGTGGCGTGCATGTGTAATTTCCTTATCTGATAAAACCTGAATTGATTTTTCTATCATGTTATAAGTGCGTAAGCCAAGAACACGTAAATCTTTCAGTAAATCTTGGCGTTGGTCTTCATATCGTTTTCTGATTACCCCCATTTTAACCAAAACGTCCTGAAATATAGTCTTCAGTTTGTTTATCAGATGGGTTGGAAAAGATTTTATCCGTATTGTCATATTCATTTACATAGCCGTTGAGAAAGAATGCCGTTTTGTCAGATACACGCGCTGCTTGTTGCATGTTATGTGTCACAATAATAATTGAATAAGATTTTTTTAAATCTTGTACCAGTTCTTCAACTTTTAAAGTTGAAATAGGATCTAAGGCAGAAGTTGGTTCATCCATTAAGATGACATCAGGTTCTATTGCTAAACAGCGTGCAATACAAACACGTTGTTGTTGACCACCTGATAGACTATAAGCATTTTGATTGAGTCGATCTTTTAATTCATCCCAAATTGCTGCGTCTCTTAAAGATTTTTCAACGATTTCGTCTAAAATTTTTTTATCCTTAATCCCATGAATTTTTGGACCATACGTAATATTGTCATAAATTGATTTAGGAAAAGGGTTCGGTTGTTGAAAAACCATGCCGACTTGTGTTCTTAATTTTTCTACTGGATAGCGTTTATCAAAAATATTTTGATTACGAAAATAGATTTTTCCGGATGTTTTCACAGAAGGCACCATTTCTACCATACGGTTTAACGCTTTAATATAGGTTGATTTACCTGATCCAGATGGACCGATAATCGCAGTGACATTTTTTTCATAAATATCTAAATTAATGTTTTTTAACGAGTGTTGTTCCCCATACCATAAATCCAAATTTTGTGTGGAGTAAACGACAGAAGCTGTTTGTTCTGTATCGTTGGATGGTTTATGTGTGTGGGTGTTTTGTTGAACATCGATGTTCGTTTTGTTTTTTAGTGCAGTCATATCAGACATATCAAACCCTCATTTCAATAAAATTCTTTATGATAAACCCTTAGTTGTTTGAATATTTGTTTCTTATTATTACAGCAATCGTATTTAAAACGAGTAAAATAATGAGCAATACGATAATGGCTGCGGATGAAAGAGATTGGAAGTCGATTCCTGGTTTTCGAGCCCAATCATAAATTTGTAATGGTAATGTTTGAAAAGAATCTAGAATGCTGTTAGGTGTCCGCAATAAAATGGTAGGGATCCCGATTGCAACTAATGGTGCAGTCTCCCCTATCGCTCTTGAAATCGCTAAAATAACACCTGTCACAATACCAGGAATCGCCGCGGGTAATACGACATTTTGAATCGTTTGCCATTTATTTGCACCTAAACCATACGATGCCTCTTTTACAGAATTAGGAATGGCTCGAATGGCTTCTTGACTCGCTACAATAATGACCGGCAATATGAGCAAAGCGAGTGTAAGTGCCGCTGCGATGATAGAATTACTGAGCTTTAACAATGCAACAAAAATAGTCGCACCCAGCAAACCATATACGATTGATGGGACTGACGCTAAATTTGAAATATTAACACGAATCAATTTTGTAAATGCGTTGTCTTTGGCATATTCTTCTAAATAAATGGCACTACCTACGCCTAATACAAGTGCAATCGGGATAAGTGTCATCATGAGCCAAAGTGTCCCAATTAATGCCCCTTTCACCCCGGCCGTATTTGCAGAAGATGAAGAAAAATGTGTGAAAAAGTCTAAACTCATCACCGGTAAGCCTTTACGCAAAATATCAATGATTAAGATTGCTAAAACAAATAATCCCAAAAGTGTACAAATCAAGAAAATCGTTTTAAAAATTTTGTTTCTTGACATGCGAGCAGAGAGTTTTTGTTCAATGGCTTTTGGATCAATCATACTCATTCTTTAGTACTCCTCTCTGAAACGTTTAGTCATCCATTGCGATATGAAATTCATAATGAGTGTAAAAATAAACAATGTGAAACCTACAGCATAGATACTGTAATAAAGATCAGAACCATTTGTAGCATCCCCTTGTGAAACTTGTACAATGTAGGCTGTCATCGTTTGGATAGAATGTGTTAATGATAAATCAAAAGATGGACTAGAGCCCGCAGCGAGAGAAACAATCATCGTTTCACCGATTGCGCGAGAAATTGCTAATACGATGGAAGCCATAATTCCGGATGTTGCTGCTGGAATAATCACTTTAAATACCATTTCTAATTTTGTAGATCCAAGTCCTAAGGCACCTTCACGAATTTTTTGAGGGACGGATGACATTGCATCTTCACTCATACTTGTAATCATCGGAATAATCATCACGCCAACGACTAGACCAGGACTGAGTGCATTAAAACTTCCAACATCTGGGAAAATCGCTCTTATCGCAGGTGTCACAAAAGTTAATGCGAAAAATCCATATACAATTGTTGGAATCCCCGCCAATACTTCTAATATTGGTTTAATGATTTTTCGTGTTTGCTTTGATGCATACTCACTTAAATAAATAGCAGCACCTAGGCCGACTGGTATCGCAAAAACGGAGGCAATCACTGTAATTTTCAATGTCCCGATGATGAGTGACCAAATGCCATATTTTGGTGTTGCACTGAAAGGATTCCAAGTGGTCTCTAAGAAAAATTTCGATAATGAGACGCGTGTGAAAAAGGTAATTGTTTCGGTGAGTAGTGTGATGACTATGCCGATAGTGGTTAAAATTGAAATGGCTGCAATCATAGCTAATATGATGGGCATCACTTTATCGCTCATTGATGACCCAGCATGACTTTTTTCCTGAATTAACGCTCTAACATTAATAGGTGATTTCATGTAACGTACTCCCTTTCTAAAAGAGGGTTGAGGCATCATCGTTTTAAGATCATGCTCAACCCTTGAACACATGCATTACATTTTTTGTTAAATTTCCCTACTTAAAACATTGAGAAATTATTTTTTATCATTACCAATGATTTTTTCGAGTTCTTTTTCTTCGTCTTCATATTTCTTCTCTGGTAATGCGACGTAATCAACACCTTTAGCTTCAGCAGCTTTTCCTTTGTTCTCTAATACATATTTCATAAACTCTGCAAAAGCTTTGTTATCTTTTAATTTTTGATTGTTCGCATAGATAAATAATGGACGACTGAGTGGATAAGAGCCATCCTGAATCGTTTTATGGTCAGGTGAAACGGCTTTACCATTTTTATCTTTAACTTTTACTGCTTTTAATGTATCTTCATTTTCTTTAAAGAAGTTAAATGCAAAGAATCCAATACCGTCTGGATTATCTTGTACGGATTTTACAATAACGTCAGTGTTTTGGTTCTTTTCAGCTTTAATCTCGGTTTTATTCATGACTTCTTCTGTAAAGAAATCATATGTTCCATGTGACTGGTCCGGAGAAAATGCCTTAATCGGTTTGTCTGGATATTTTGAGTCAATATCTGACCATTTTTTAGCTTCACCTGAATAAATCTTTTTCAGATCTTCTAATGAGATTTCTTTGAGGAAATCATTATCTTTATTGATCGCAATCGTTAAACCATCTTTAGCCACTTGGAATTCTGTATAATCGATGTTTTTATCTTTGAGTTGCGATTTCTCTTCATCTTTTATCGGTCGAGAGGCATTAGAAAAATCGGTTTTACCGGCAATAAATTGTTTAAAGCCATCACCTGTACCAGAAGTGACATTTTCTACTGTCGCTTTACTATGACTAGATGAAAAATCTTCATTCAATTTTTCAATAATTGGTGCTACGGTAGAAGAACCATTTCCCTTTACTGTTCCTTCGACGTTTGAAGATTCCTTGTTATTTTGTTTGCTATCATTTTGAGATGCACCACCACATGCTCCTAAAATTAAAGAAACAGCAATGATTGTACTACCAACAGGTTTCCATGTTTTCATTGAAACATCCTCCTAGAATTCAACTTCGATTGATTACACTTTAAGGATACAAGGCGTTTATTAACGTCGAGTGAACAACTTGTAAAGATTATGTTAATTTGTTGTTTGACATTGTAAATGCCATTTCATTTAGTTGCGTATACTATTTTATGTAGATATAAATTTTTTATTATATTAAAAAACGCCAACTACTTAGTATTGGCGTTTTGATTTCAATCTTATTTAATTCATTAAACAGGTTACTTATCAAAATAATAATTAATGATATCTCTACCTAAATCGCCACCATTCAACCATGGCTCTGGTACAGGTTGGTTCGTATAAACAATCGAAAAAGCGAGTTGTGGATCATTTTCAGGTGCATAGCCAATATACGTTGAATTGACACGCGGTTCTCCATCCTGAAATACTTCTGCTGTACCCGTCTTTCCAGCAGAACGAACTTTTGTTTTGCTAAAACTTGCGTAGCCGGTTCCTTGAGGTTTGTTAAATGCCATATCAAACCCTTTTTGAACTTCTTTAATTTCTTCTGGTGTATTATTCACTCGGTTTAATACTCGACCGTTAATTTTATGTTTAACTGGACCTAGGTCATCGTTGCGTGTGGCTTTACGAATTTCCTTAGCGATATGCGGTTGAATACGATAACCGTTATTCGCAATCGTAGAGACATATTGTGATAATTGTAGCGGTGAATAAGTGTCATATTGGCCGATTGCTAGATCTAAAAAGTTTCCCGGATTATCTTTTAATGGTTCGATTTGGCCACTTACTTCGTTAGGTAAGTCAATCCCAGTTTTAACACCCAAGCCGACTTGATTGAGCCCTTTACGTAATTTTTGTCCCGGTAAAGTGACATCAGTAGGTAAAGCCATGTGAGGTTGATATTCTAGACCGGCTAGTTTGAGCGCGGTTCTAAACATGTATACGTTTGATGAATGCATGAGCGCATCTTTATCATCAATCAATTTCTGTCCATTTTTATTAAAGTATGATCGTTTAGTCAATCCACCTTTAAAAACAAGCGGTTCATCGACCATTTTTTCTCCAACATGAATGACGTGATTTTGATAACCCGCTAATAATGTCGCACCCTTAACAGAAGAACCTACGGCATACTGCGTTGTAAACGTGCCAATATCAAAATTGGTTAACGTACCATCTTTGTCAATTTTTTTACCGACCATTGCCAGTATATCTCCGTTTTTAGGGTCTTGAATCACCATCATTGCCGAATCCATATCTTTTGCACCTTCAGATCGGAGCTTTTTAATTTGTGATTCTAAGTAGGATTCTGCTTTCTGTTGAAGTTTAATATCAATTGTTAAAACTAAATCATCACCACGCGACCCTTCGTTAACCACCTCAGAGTCGATGATGGCACCTGATTTATCAGTGGTATAACGCATTTCTTTCTTTTTACCACGCAGTATATTTTCATATTGTAACTCAAGATAACTTTTACCGACTCGATCATTACGAGAATATCCTTTAGAAAGGTATTCGACTGTGAGTTCTTTCGGCAGCCCTTCTTCTGGTGTGGACACACGTCCTAAAACCTCTCTTAATGTTTGGCCATATGGATATTTTCGATCCCAGTCCATTTCAGTATTGACCCCTGGCAAGTCTGCCAATTTTTGTGAGACAGACGCATATTCTTCATCTGTTACTTTTTCATTCTTTATCGTTCTTGGACTCAGTGTAGAGCCTTGCATCATTTCGCGATATATGGCTAAAACTTGTAAATCTTCTTTAGATAAACTTTTAAGTTGTTGATCAGAAATTTTTCCAAGTAATTGTTGATCATAGTCCTCTTGAGAAATCTCTCCATTGACATACATTTGGCGTTCTTTTTTCATTAAATCTTGAGCGCGATCAGGATATTTTTGAATCCAAAAGTCTTTTTTGTCACGCTCTGTAATTTTTGATGTGTCCATTTTAATTAATTTTGAAAGTTTTTGTGCTGTTTTTAAAATATCTTGTTGTGTTGTTTTTTTGCCACGTGTATATGTAATTGATTTTTTTGACGCATTGTCAACAATGACGTTGCCATTACGGTCTAAAATCCGACCTCTTGGCACAGATTCATTGACAGTCACATTTTCACTTTCGCGTATCATTTGATTGTATGTCCAACCTTGTGCAATTTGTAAATACCCTAGCCTTAAGACGATTGCGACAAATGCAAAGATAATGATTGCAAAAATAAAATTGATTCGTTTATTCATATGCTGACGCATCTTCTCGTCATTCGTTTTTTCTTTTAATCTTTTTAACAAAACAACCGACCTCTATTCACCTAGTTCTCCTTAAAATGATATATGATATATGCGTTTTTGGCTAATGTTTTGTTGTCTTTTGACACTTAAAAATTTTTAAAAGTATGTATAGAAATATAGCACGTAATCGTTGTAAAAATACAAAAAAAGGTTAAGTCATATGATATGGCTTAACCTCTCATCATCAGTTCGTCATTGCAAAATCCATTGTTTATTTTGCAGCTTGATAAAATTCGTCAACTTTTTCCCAGTTTACAACATTCCAGAATGACTCGATGTAACTTGGGCGTTTGTTTTGATATTTAAGATAGTATGCGTGTTCCCATACATCTAAAGTTAAAAGCGGTGTTAAACCTTCAGTTAACGGACTGTCTTGGTTAGGTGTTGTAATAATTTCTAATTTTCCATTATTTAAAACAAGCCAAGCCCAACCAGAACCGAAACGACCCGCTGCTTTATCTGCAAATTCTTCTTTGAATGCGTCTAATGATCCCCATTGTTCTTTAATTTTATCCACTACTTCACCTTTTTCTTCAGAGTTTGGTGTAAGCAGTTGCCAGAAAAATGAGTGATTTAAATGACCGCCACCATTGTTACGCACAGCAGTACGTACATTTTCAGGTACGCGATCTAAATGTGTGATTAAATCTTCAAGTGATTTATTTTCCAATTCTGTGCCTTCAACAGCAGCATTTAATTTAGTAACGTATGTGTTATGATGTTTACCGTGATGGAGCTCCATTGTTTCTTTATCGATATGTGGTTCCAATGCATCATAAGAATAAGGTAATTTTGGTAGTTCAAATGCCATAATTAATCATCCTCCTAAATTTGATTCCATATTTATTGTATCAACTTTCATGTTATAATCAATCAATCTGCTTGTACGAAAGCAATGTAAGCGACCTACATTGCTTATAGTTTTATTATAACTCATAGTGGCTCATGATAAACGTCATAAATTGAAAAAATGTCGTTGAATTGTTAAAATGAAAAGTCAAGTACAAATTGTTCATTGCATACATCAAGTCCATACGCATTTAGAATTGGCTGTAATGAAAGGTGAATACAGACTTTTTTTAACAGCAACATCTAAAAATATACTCCCTTTCAGTCACATTATTTTGAATAATGCGGTTTCCCTATTGTATAATATGAAATAACATTGATTAATGGCCTCAATGAAGTACATTTTCAAGTTAAAATTTTAAATAAAGGAGTTCCCTAACATGGCTGAAATTACACATCGTAAACATACGCGACCAGTTAAAGTTGGTAATTTAACGATTGGTGGTGCAGATGAAGTTGTCATTCAGAGTATGACAACAACGAAAACTCACGATGTTGCAGCAACAGTAGCTGAGATAAAACGATTAGAAGAAGCAGGTTGTCAAATTGTTCGTGTCGCATGCCCGAATGAAGAGGACGCTCATGCAATCAAAGAGATTAAAGCACAGATTAATATACCGCTCGTTGTTGATATTCATTTTAACTACAAGTTGGCTTTGATTGCGATTGAAAATGGTGCGGATAAAATTCGTATCAATCCAGGAAATATAGGTAGACGCGAGAAAGTTGAAGCTGTTGTGGAAGCGTGCAAAGCTAAAGGTATTCCGATTCGTATTGGTGTCAATGCGGGTTCACTTGAAAAACATATTCTGAAAAAATATGGTTATCCTACTGCGGATGGCATGGTTGAAAGTGCACTTCATCACATCCAAATTTTAGAAGAACTCGATTTCCATGATATTATTGTTTCAATGAAAGCAAGTGACGTGAACTTGGCAATTGAGGCGTATACGAAAGCTGCGCAGGCATTTGATTATCCATTACATTTAGGGATTACGGAGAGTGGAACTTTATTCAACGGGACAGTGAAGTCTTCTGCAGGGTTAGGTGCCATCCTTTCATTAGGAATTGGTAATACAATGAGAATTTCATTATCTGCAGATCCAGTGGAAGAAGTCAAAGTGGCAAAATCGTTATTGAAATCATTTGGTCTCGCTAGTAATGCTGCGACACTTATTGCATGTCCAACTTGTGGACGTATTGAAATTGATTTAATTTCAATTGCAAATGAAGTTGAAGCTTATATAGAAAAATTACAAGTCCCATTAAAAGTAGCTGTACTCGGTTGTGCGGTGAACGGTCCTGGTGAGGCAAGAGAAGCAGACATTGGTATTGCTGGTGCGCGTGGAGAAGGCTTACTCTTTATGAAAGGTAAAATTGTTCGTAAAGTGCCAGAAGAAACGATGGTCGATGAATTAAAAATAGAAATCGATAAACTTGCCGCAGAATGGGAAGAGAAGAAACGACAAGAAGAGATACAAAATCAGTTATAGGATAAATTGTTTGTCATGCCATCAAAATAAAATACATGGCGTACGAAAAGCCTTATCAATGATAGACATAGTAAAACTCAGTAGATTGGGCAACAATTTTCTTTACGTACGCATCATAATGAAAAAATCGGAAAAGCGATATGGGGCCTTCCCTCTCACTCTTCCGATTTTTTTTGGCCTAAAACAAAACGTTTTCACAATGATGACTCACTTTTACATTTTTCACAAATGCCATAGACTTCGAGCTTATGCATTTCGATATCAACATCTGGTAATGCCGCTTTAATTTCTGTCATTGGACAATAATCAATCATTTTCGTATCTCCACACACGCGACAAATGAAATGGTGATGATGGTGCGACGTACATGCAACGCGAAATTTCATCTCCCCGTCCATCTCTGTAGCTTCTATAATATCCAAAGATTTAAATAAATGAAGATTTCTATAGATGGTGTCAAATGAAATACCTGGATAATGGTTATTCATTTGTTTCTGTATCGTTTTCGCATTGATATATTTGTCTTCATTAATGAAAATATTAATCATGTCTCGACGCTTATCGGTATATTTATGACCATTATTTTTTAATATACGAATTGCTTCGTCCATTTTCATAGCGCTTCACTCCTTTAAACTTTCCGTAAACAAAGGACTGATAAAAAAGTGTCAAGCCTAACATTATCACTAAAATCACAACAATGATCCCACCTGGTGAAATGTTTAAATAAAATGCTGAAACCAGCCCTGTAATCACAGCACTTTCCCCAACTATTATGCTAATCAAAATAAATTGTTTAAATCCTTTTGTCCAACGCATCGCAATTGCAACGGGTAATGTGATTAACGCACTCACTAAGAGTACACCAATCACACGCATAGATGCAGAAATGACGAGTGCTACAATGACAATAAACAAAAATTGTATCCATCTGGGTATCCCAATGACCTGACTATACTCTGTATCGAATGAGAGAATAAATAGTTCTTTATAAAATAACATGATAAAAAGCAAGACCAACACAGAAATCATAATAATGGTCACTAGATCACTCAGTGACACAGCACTAATTGAACCAAATAATAAGCCTACGAGTTCTTGATTAAATCCCTTGGCTAAAGAAATGAAAATAGCACTCAATCCTATCCCAGTACTCATAATAATAGGAATGGCAATTTCTTGATAATTTTTATAAGAATTTCTCAAGTATTCTATCAAAAGTGCGCCTATAATCGCAAAGAGAATGCCTGTCCAAATAGGATTTATAAAAGAGAACAACGGTGACAATGTGAGTAGAAACATTCCAAATGATATCCCGCCTAAAGTGACATGACTTAATGCATCAGCAATTAAAGATAAGCGTCGAACCACAACGAAAGTACCAATCAACGGTGCAATGAGTCCGATTAAAATCCCACTAATAAATGAATATCTGATAAATTCAAAATTCAATAACGCATCAATCATAACAACAATCCCTATCATGTTTATGATCGACAAATTTGATTGGATGACCATATATTTTTGAGATTTCAACTTCATTCAATGATTTAAATTCACTGACTGCACCATGAAAATGCAAATGTTTGTTTAAACATGCTACCTCGGTTGCCGTATCTGCGACGACACCAATATCATGCGTAACAAGAATAATCGTCACACCCTCTTCTTTAAGATGGTTTAATGTATCATAAAACTCTTTGACATGTTTAGCATCAATTCCATTCGTTGGTTCATCTAAAACTAAAACGGTTGGATCAGAGACTAAAGCACGCGCAATCAAAACGCGTTGTTGTTGTCCACCTGATAATTGCGCGATATTTTTATGTTTTAGTGATGAAATATGGAGCCTTTTCAAAACTTGATCAACTTTAGCATCATCTTTTTTATTAAACCATTTGAACAATCTCTTTTTACGCGTTAAACCACTTAATACGACTTCCTGAACCGTTGCAGGAAACCCTGCAGTTACGGAGGACGCCTTCTGAGACACATAACTTATTTTATCCGTTGTTAACTTTTTGTGATATGATTCGCCATCAATAAGTATTTCACCTTTTTGAATGGGGAGAATACCTAAAATAAGTTTAAGCAGTGTTGATTTACCAGCTCCGTTAGGGCCTACAATCGCTAAAAATTCGCCATTGTTGATACGAATATTGATATTCTCAAGCACCTTTTTTTGCTCATAAAAGAAATCTATATTTTTTAATTCAAATACAGGTTGGGACATATTTTCACCTCAATTTCTTACTATACCTTCCCTATATAAAAATGTAAATAGTAATGTTTACGATATGTTTTTATTATAGCATATCGGATTCTTTTGGTATGTCACGAAATCCGGATGTGATTCATGAAAAAAGACAACCTTCCCTAATATTGGGATACGTTGTCTCAGTAATCTATACAAATATCGTCTAAAATGACTTAAAGTCTTATGACATGTCGGCCATAATTTTATTTTTCATCTCTGGGTCAAATGTATTATTTTTGAATGCTGTAATTTCGTAACGATAAGGTGGTTTTTTGTTTTTCTTGTCCTCACCCACATAAGGTGTTTCTAAAATTTTTGGGATGTTTTTGAATTGTTCATGATGTACGATGTAATTTAATGCGTCGAATCCAATATGACCAAAACCAATATTTTCATGACGATCTTTATGTGCAGCGATAGGGTTTTTACTATCGTTAACGTGAACAACTTTAATACGGTCTACACCGATAATGCGATCAAATTCATCCAGAACACCATCAAAGTCATTCACAATATCGTAACCTGCATCATGAATATGGCATGTATCAAGGCAAACTGATAGCCTTTCATTGTGCGTGACACCCTCGATAATTCGAGCGATTTCTTCAAATGTTCTTCCGATTTCAGATCCTTTACCTGCCATCGTTTCTAATGCGATTCTCACATCATTCTGATTGGTTAATACTTCATTCAATCCTTCAATGATACGTTGGATGCCAAGATCAACACCAGCGCCAACGTGTGCCCCAGGATGTAGGACAATATCTTTGGCGCCTAGTGCTTCTGTCCGCTCAATTTCGTTTTGCAAAAAGTTGACGCCTAGCTCAAAAACATCGGGTTTTTTAGTATTAGCAATGTTAATGATGTAAGGGGCATGCACAACGATATTGGATAATTGATAGCGTTGCATCGCTGCTTGACCTGCTTCAATATTCAATTCCTCAATTGCTTTACGTCGTGTGTTTTGTGGCGCACCTGTATAAATCATAAACGTTGAAGCACCGTATTGATGTGCTTCTTCGGCTGACGCTTCTAACATTTTCTTTCCGCTCATAGAGACATGTGATCCAATTAACATAATTATCCTATCCTTTTACTCACTATTTTTTTCTAGACTGACGGTTTTTTCTACGACTGAATTGTCGTTTTTCTTGACGTTTAAGTTGTTCAAGCTCTTGTTGGAATTTCTTTTTATATCCAGGTTTCACTTTCTTTTTTGTATTACGTTTAACTTTATGTTTCACTTGTTGTGTAATATGATCATCTTGTTTTTTTCGAAGTTGGCGCGTGTTGTGTGCCTTAATCGGTTTTAACTCCCCATTAATAATATCGACATTTTCAAAATGATAGCCTTTGTTCTCAATTGCCTCGATGAGATAGGCTTCTTCCGGCGTATAGAGTGTCATGGCAACACCTTTATAATTACCTCTGCCGGTACGACCAACGCGATGTGTAAAGAAATCAATATCTTTTGGCACATCGAAGTTAATCACATGACTGACGCCTTCGATATCAATTCCCCGGGATGCAAGATCACTCGCAATGACATATTGGAAGTCTAAATTACGAATTCGTTTCATTTGCTGCTTCCGCTCACGTGGTGTCAATCCTCCGTGAATCATGCCGACTTGAATGCCCTGTTGTTGTAATTCATTCGAGAGTTGATTAGCGCTTTCTCGACTGTTACAAAATATGATTGCTAAATAAGGGTTTATAATGTTTAATAACGAGACGGCTTTTTCAATTTTCTGTGTGCCTTTTGTTGGGATTAAGTAGAATTCAATACTTTTCTTATTTTTAGCCTCACTCTTCACCTCAACAAATTCTGGGTGTTCCAAATATTTATTCAAAAATGGATGAAGTGACTTTGGAATCGTTGCACTAAAAACGGCCATTTTTGCATCATTGTCAAGTTTAGCGGCAATTTGGTCTACTTCTTGTATTAAACCTAAATCAATCATCAAATCTGCTTCATCAATCACTAATTGATGTGCCAAATGGACATGTAATACACCAATTTTGGCTAGATCGTTAATGCGTGTTGGTGTACCAATTACAAGTTGTGGCTGTACCGTTGTTTTTTGTTTATCTTTATCAAAATCTGTTCCGCCGATAAATAAACTGACTTTGACATCTTTTTTATATTCACTTAATTGAACTGCGGCTTGATATAATTGTGTTGCAAGTTCACGCGTTGGCGCAACAATAATAGCCTGTGGTTCATGAACGGCTACGTCAAGTTGCTGAAATATAGGTAACAAAAAGGCGTGTGACTTTCCTGTACCTGTCTGAGATTGACCAATAAGATTAACACGCTTCATGATTTTAGGAATAACACGCTGTTGAATTTCAGTCGGTTGATTAAAATTTAATGCCGATATTGCTTCAATTAGCTCTGAATCAAAGCGAAATTGGTCAAATGGATGCTTTGCCATGGTTTGGCCTCCTTAAAGATTCGTCTCTATATTATAAATGAAAATAAGATTAATGAAAACAAGCAAGTTGTGCTTTTCTTAAAATATTTAATTCCTTTACTTTACAAAAACAGCAACGTATATTAATTTTAAAACTGCTGTGGAGTTGCTATAATGAGTTATTAAAGGAGGTTCGTATAAAGAATGGAGATTATTAAAATCACCCCACGTGGTTATTGTTATGGTGTTGTAGATGCTATGGTGATTGCTCGTAATGCATCGCTAGATCCTAATCTACCTCGCCCTATTTATATATTAGGTATGATCGTGCACAACAAACATGTGACAGATGCATTTGAATCAGATGGAATTATTACGTTAGACGGACCGAATCGATTAGAAATATTAGATCAAATTGACGAAGGAACAGTAATTTTCACTGCACATGGCGTTTCTCCAGAAGTTAAAAATCGTGCAAAAGAAAAGGGATTAACATGCATTGATGCGACTTGTCCTGATGTTGAAAATACCCATCAATTGATTCGAGATAAAAAAGAACAAGGTTATCATGTTGTTTATATTGGTAAAAAAGGACATCCTGAACCAGAGGGCGCTGTAGGTGTTGCACCAGATATTGTTTATCTTGTTGAAACAAAAGAGGATGTAGAACAGTTACCTTCGACATTGAACGACCACCCACTCATTGTTACGAATCAGACGACCATGTCACAATGGGATGTCATGCATTTAATGGAAACTTTACAAGAAAAGTTTCCGCATATTGAACAACACAAAGAGATTTGCCAAGCGACGCAAGTTCGTCAAGAAGCTGTTGCAAATCAAGCAGGTGCAGCGGATTTACTTATTGTTGTGGGAGACCCTAAAAGTAATAACTCTAATCGTTTAGCTCAAGTATCTAAAGATATCGCACATACGCATTCATATCGTATCGCTGATATATCACAACTCGACTTATCTTGGCTCGAAGGGGTTCAAACCGTGGCAGTAACGGCCGGTGCTTCGACACCAACACCGATTGTTAAAGAAGTGATTCATTTTCTAAATCAGTATGATCCGATGAACCCTGAAACACATGTGACAACCTCTCATGTACCAGTTGAAAAAATTCTGCCTAAAATTAAAAAAGCAAAGCCTGTAAAAATTATGGAGTAATCAATTAAAAATATAGCCTTACTTTTCTGATTGATATTGTGAAAAGTAAGGCTTTATTTAATGCTATACTGGTTTGCGACACGCCGAGTTATCATTCTAGCAAATTACATATAGTCATAAGGATCAGTATGAATTTGGGAAGCAACGATTGGACCATCAAGCGGTGTATCTATCCATCGATTTAATAAATGGATGAGCCCTTCTTTCATTACATATTCACTATAATGATTGATATCCAACAGATTGATTCCTGCCGTTTTAGCGTCGAGTGCTTCATGATGTTTGATATCTCCAGTAATAAATAAGTCTGCTCCACGTTGAAATGCGAGTTGTTCATAACCCATCCCTGCACCACCAATGATTGCGACACGCTTTATCATTGCATCGCGTTGACCGATAAAACGCACACTTGGCATATGAAGCGCGTGTTTTACCGAATTGACAAACGTTTCAACGGCACTGGCTTGTGGCAATTCACCTATAATGCCCAAACCATAGTTGCCAGACCGCACCATACGAATGAAATCATAGACAGGGGTTTCATAAGGATGATGCTTATGAATTAAATTTTTAGTTAATTCAACTTGTGAGGATTCAATCATGAATTCAATTTTAATTTCTTGGACTGTTTCAATTTCATTAATTTGGCCGATATGTGGTGTTGCATCCCCAATCGGTTTAAATTGCCCTTCGCCTTGCATGTTAAAAAAGCAATATTCGTAATTTCCTTCACGAGCGAGCCCGTGTTGGCTCAGTGCATGTTTAAATGTGTCTGCCGCCACTTTAGGGATATAAACTTGAACTTTGTAATATTCCTCTTTTTCAAGACTTAATAATTGTTGATTTTCCAGTCCCAATTTGCTCGCCAACATTGCATTGACGCCTTCTGGATGTACATCTAAATTGGTATGTAACGCGATTAAATTAATATCGTTTTGAATCAATAAATATAAAATCGAACCATATTCCCCATCTTGTGTAATGTTTTTAATGCCTTTAAAAATCAATGGATGGTGTGCAATAATCGTGTTACAGTTTTTGTCTATTGCTTCTTTCACGACTTGTAATGTACAATCCAAGGTCGTGATGATTCCAGTGACTTCACTTTGAGGGTCCCCGACTAATAAACCAACATTATCCCAAGATTCAGCAGTATGGAAAGGGACTTCTCGATTTAAAATCGTCAATAATGCACTTAATTTCATCGTGCCAACACCTCTTTAATTTCATTCTCTTGCTTTTCGATTTCTTGATAACGCTGTTGATGTTTTTCAGGATGTAATTGTTGTTTAATATCATGAAGTGCCGTTAATTCTCGTTCCCATTTTTCAATAAATAAACGATTGGGTTCCGTATGAAGAAATGGGCCAAATTTAAAATCTTTCTCAGTTAGGTTCATTTTGCCAGAATCAGCAACAATAATTTCATAAATATGGGCACGTTCTTTGACTAGCACTTCAGTCGTGATTTGATAACCGTGATCTTGTAAAAATCGTCGGATGGGTTCGCTTTGAATGTTGGACTGCAATATGAGGCGTGGGTGATTGGCGATAAATGGTATCCCCTCGGTTAAAATTCGTGTGATTAATGGTCCTCCCATACCACATATCGTCACTGTATCAATTTGATCTGTTGATTTGATAATCGTCAGTCCATTTCCTAAACGGACATCGATCTGTTGTTGAAATCCATGCTGTCTGACATTTGAAAGTGCGGATTGAAAAGGGCCTTGGATGACTTCCCCTGCAATCGCACGAACAATTTTACCTGTTTGAATACAATAAATCGGTAAAAAAGCATGATCAGAACCGATGTCTGCAAGGACATCACCTCGAACATATTCACTCACTTTCTCCAGTCGTTTATTAATCGGAATCATCATGTTTCTCCTTTAATCTCAAATATCTATAATAAAAAGGAATAGAGACAATCACTGTCGCCATCCCTTTCATCCATTTTAATCCATAAAGTCTTTTAAGCGTTTGCTTCGACTTGGATGTCTTAATTTACGTAATGCTTTTGCTTCGATTTGACGAATACGCTCACGTGTCACACCGAAGACTTTCCCAACTTCTTCAAGTGTACGTGTACGACCATCATCCAATCCAAAACGAAGACGTAAAACATTTTCTTCACGATCAGTTAAAGTGTCTAAAACATCTTCTAACTGTTCTTTTAACAATTCATATGCAGCATGATCGGAAGGACTCTGTGCTTCTTGGTCTTCAATGAAATCACCAAGATGGCTGTCATCCTCTTCTCCAATCGGTGTTTCAAGTGATACAGGTTCTTGTGCGATTTTAAGGATTTCACGTACTTTTTCAGGCGGTAAATCCATCTCTTCTCCAATTTCCTCTGGTGCTGGATCACGTCCTAAATCTTGTAATAATTGACGTTGTACACGAATGAGTTTGTTAATCGTTTCCACCATATGAACTGGAATACGGATTGTACGTGCTTGGTCAGCGATCGCACGCGTGATGGCTTGGCGAATCCACCATGTCGCATACGTTGAAAATTTAAACCCTTTACTGAAATCAAATTTTTCAACCGCTTTAATGAGCCCCATATTACCTTCTTGGATTAAGTCTAAGAACAGCATACCGCGTCCGACATAACGTTTCGCAATACTGACAACTAAACGTAAGTTGGCTTCAGCGAGGCGCGCTTTTGCCACTTCGTCACCTTGTTCAATACGTTTCGCAAGTTCGATCTCTTCTTGCGCACTCAACAAATCTACACGTCCAATTTCTTTCAAATACATTCTGACAGGATCATTAATTTTAACGCCTGGAGGTGCACTGAGATCATTTGGATTTAATTTATCATCTGTATCAGAACTGTCTTTTTCATTGATGAGTTGAATATCATTGTCATTAATCATATCGAAAAATTCATCCATTTGATCAGAATCCATGTCAAAATTTTGTAATTTATCTGCTACCTCTTCATGACTTAGATGACCTTCTTTTTTACCTTTTTCAATAAGCTGTTTTTTTACATCTTCTAATGTGAGTGCCGGATCAATGGTTTCTTTTTTAATTACTTTTACCTGGTTATCTGACATAAAAAGGCCTCCCAAAATTATTCTTGATTCTTCAATCTAGCTCTATTTTTATTAACAATCATCTCTAAATAATATTTTTGAGATGCAGTATCTCCAACACGTGTGGCTTCACGTAATTTTTCATGGAGCATTTCAATCGATTCAGAATATCGATGTTCAGTCATCACTTGAATATAATCAGCGATTTCGTTCTCAAACGGTTCTCGGTTAAGTGGATAATCCCATAAATATATCAACACTTCTTTCAATTGATCGTGATCAATATAAGTAATAAATTCACTCATCGTAAACGAATCATGTTTTGAATAAAACTCTCGCAAGATACTAAATATACGTTTAAAATATTCATTTGTAAAGTCTGATTCTTCGATATCTTGATAAAAGCTTAAAAAAACATCCTTATTGACAATGAAATGTTTGAGTATTGCACGCTCCGCATTTTCATATTTATTCGGCTGCATGAATTGAAATTGATTCGACTGAATTGGCGTCGCTGGTTTATACGCTTGCCGCGGCTGAACACGCTCTACTTCCTTATTTAGACGATCTACACTGACTTTAAACACTTCAGATGCATCTTGGACGACTTTATTTTTTAAAATATTGGAATTAATATAAGCCACATCGTCAAGAAACATACGATAATATTGTTCATATGCTAAATCATTATTTTGAATTTCATGTTGATAATGGTGTAGTTTAAAACTGACAAACGCTTTTTTTTCGGTTTTGATAAAGCTATTGAACTGTTCAGGACCAAATTTCATAATATACTCATCTGGATCGAGTTTTGAAGGTAATTGAACGACATAAACATTAAAATGTTGTTGCAATAGCTGTTGTCCTGTTTTGAGTGTGGCTTCTACCCCAGCAAAATCACCATCGAACATCAAAGTAATATGACTACACATCTTTTTTAAAAACGTGATATGGTCTTGTGATAATTGTGTCCCCATGCTTGCAACGACGTTTTTAATCCCTGCATCATCGGCTTTAATGACATCCATAAACCCTTCTAAAAGTATCACTTCGTCACTTTGTCGGATTTTTTTACGTGCTTGATTTAAATTATATAAAAGTTTTCTTTTTTGGAAAATAGGTGATTCCGGGCTATTTAAATATTTCGGTTCCTGACCATTATACGTACGACCAGAATAGCCGACTATACGCCCTTGTGCATTGGCAAGGGGGAAAATAATACGATCACGAAAGCGATCATAATAATTAAATTCCACATCATTTCTAGATAAAATACCGGCTTCATAACCCAGTTGTAAATCATATCCTTTTTTATTCATATAATCTGTAGCAAAGTGAGATGAATCTGGTGCATAACCGATTTTTCTAGCATCGATCATTTCATTCGTAAAGCCTCGTTCATACAAATATTGTAGCGCTTTTTCACCTTCAACTGTTTTATTCAACAGGTAGTGGTAGTATTCAAGGAGCTCTTCATGCATTTGAATCATCGTCAAATCATCAGAAGCCATATGCGACTGTTCTTGCGTTTCATGACTAATATCTACTTTGATATCAACACGCGCACCGAGTTGTTGCACTGCTTCGGTAAAAGAAACATTTTCAATTTCTTGAATGAATTGAAAGACATTGCCTCCTTTTTTACATCCAAAACAGTGACAAATTTGTTTGTCTTCTGAGACCGTGAAAGAAGGCGTCTTTTCATCATGAAAAGGACACAACCCAATATAATTGCGTCCTCTTTTTTCAAGCTTTACATATTCACTTACAATATCGAGTATATCTGATTTTTGCTTGATTTCATCAATTGTATTTTGTGGTATTCTCATTTCATCACCTTGTATCACAAATCATGTCTGAATCATCATTTCATTCATTTATATTCTTAAACAGTCGTTACATTATACAATTTATTCATGTTAGATGGAATGATTATGCTCAATAATTTGAATAATGTTATTCGCCGTTTCTTCAATGGCCTTATTCGATACATCCAATACAGGGCAACCAATGCGTTCAACAATTTGATTGAAATATGTTAGTTCTTCAGCAATACGTTGGTCAGTTGCATAACGTGCAGAGTCTGATAATCCCAATTGCTTTAGACGTTCTTTACGAATGGCATTCAATTTTTCAGAACTAATTTTAAGTGCCACACATTTTTTCGGATCAACATCAAATAAAGCTTCAGGTGGTGTGACTTCAGGCACAATGGGTACATTCATGACTTTATAACGTTTATGCGCTAAATATTGAGAAATTGGTGTTTTTGAAGTGCGTGAAATACCGATTAATACAATATCCGCTTTAGGAAGCCCTTTAGGATCTTTGCAATCATCATATTTTACCGCAAATTCCATAGCTTCGATTTTTTTGAAATAATCTTCATCCAGCTTATGCACGATACCCGGTTCGTTTAAAGGTTTTTGTTGAAATGTTTGCTCCATTACTTCTAATAGTGGTCCCATAATATCGACCGACTTAAGTTGGTTTTGTTCGATTTCTTTTTTAATGTATTTTCTAATATCTGGACGCACAAGCGTGTAAATAATGATTGATTCGGATTCTTTAGCGACTGCAATCACTTCATCAATATTTTCTGTCGTTTCAATATAAGGATAACGCAAAATATGAGGAGAATGTTCACAATCATCAAATTGAGAAATACACGCTTTTGCGACGAGTTCAGCTGTTTCGCCTACTGAATCTGATGCAATAATAATTTTTATATTTGCCATGGATCATCCTCCTAATCATCAAACAATGACACAAATAATTTAGTGATTGTTGTCTTTGAGATACGGCCAGTTACTTCAAATTTGCCGTTCTCCTTTTCTTTTACTATAGGGATTGAATCAATCTCTTTATGAATCATTTGCCGTGCTGCATATAAAATAAGATCATCTTCTCTCATCAATACGATGTTCGGCATACGCGTCATTATCATACTTACAGGCATCGTATGAATATCTTGACCCGCCATAGAGGCGCGCAGTAAATCTTTTCTCGAACATACACCCACCAGCTCATTTTCTTCATTGACGATAAACAATGTGCCAACGTCTTCGATAAAAATGGCACAAATGGCTTCATAAACATTAACTTGACTTTTCAAAATAACAGGCTGCGAGCGATAATCTTTGACTTTATATTGCTTAAATTTTTCAGTTAACAACTGTGAACTGGACTTCCCAGAATAAAAATAGCCTACGCGAGGTCGAGCTTCCAAAAAACCAGCCATCGTGAGGATTGCAAGGTCAGGTCTCAAAGTTGCACGCGTTAGATTGAGACGTTCAGCAATTTTTTCTCCAGTAATCGGTCCATCCATTTTTACAATTTCAACAATGTGTTCCTGTCTTGAATTGAGTTCGATCTGGGTCTCTGCCTATTTAAAACCGCTACATGTCGGTTATGCTAATTAAATAGCAGAAGTGCCTCCTTTTTGCATATTAGCACTATATTTTTTACATCCAATGATAATTAAAAATCAAACTATGCTTTGTAAAGCGTTGATCAGTTAGACGACGAATCGATGGTCTTCATTGCCCTATACGTTTCTTTTATTAAGTATATGCTCCATTATAACTTGTTATGTGATTACAGACAATTATGTTTTTTCTTGCCTTTCTATGGACTATAATTTAAAATTATAAACAAAGCGAGTTAAGAATGGTGAAAGCTTAACACTTCTATTTGGCTTGAATTTTAAACAAAATAAAAGTGAGTGGCGACACTAATTTGGGTGGAACCGCGGATTATTAAAATAATTCGTCCCAAGGCAAAGTTAATTCTTTGGCTTGGGATTTTTAATTTTTAAGGAGTGTGTTGTATGGAGAAAAAGAACATGGACAAAATTGTACAATTGGCAAAGCATAGAGGCTTTGTATTTCCAGGTAGTGAGATCTATGGTGGGTTAGCAAATACTTGGGATTATGGCCCACTCGGTGTTGAATTGAAAAACAATATAAAAAAAGCGTGGTGGAAAAAATTCATCACACAATCCCCTTATAATGTTGGTTTAGACGCAGCAATTTTAATGAACCCGAAAACTTGGGAAGCTTCAGGACACTTGGCGAACTTTAATGATCCAATGATTGATAACAAAGATAGTAAAATCCGTTATCGTGCGGACAAACTCATTGAAGATTACATGGCAAATGTAAAAGGCGATGAAAATTTCATTGCTGATGGGTTGAGTTTTGATGAGATGAAACGGATCATCGATGAAGAAGGAATCACTTGTCCTGTTAGTGGCACAGCAAACTGGACTGACATTCGACAATTCAATTTGATGTTTAAAACGTTTCAAGGCGTAACTGAGGACTCTACGAATGAAATCTTTCTACGTCCTGAAACAGCACAAGGTATTTTTGTGAATTATAAAAATGTACAGCGTACGATGCGTAAAAAATTACCTTTTGGTATTGGTCAAATAGGGAAATCATTCCGTAATGAAATCACTCCGGGTAATTTTATTTTCCGTACACGGGAGTTCGAACAAATGGAGTTGGAATTTTTCTGTAAGCCTGGTACTGAAATTGAGTGGCAAAATTACTGGAAAAACTTTGCCGCACAATGGCTAGAAAATTTAGGCTTAAACAAAGAGAACACGCGCTTACGCGACCATGATGAAGATGAGCTATCACATTATTCTAATGCAACGACTGACATCGAATATCGTTTCCCATTCGGTTGGGGCGAACTATGGGGTATTGCTAGTCGTACAGACTTTGATTTAAAACAACATAGTACACATTCAGGTGAAGACTTTAACTATCATGATCCTGAAACAAATGAAAAGTATTTGCCATATTGTATTGAGCCATCATTAGGTGCAGACCGTGTTACTTTGGCATTCCTTTGTGATGCATATGAAGAAGAAGGCATTGAGGGCAGTAACGATGCACGTACAGTGCTACACTTCCATCCTGCCATCGCACCATATAAAGCTGCAATATTACCGTTAAGTAAAAAGCTGTCTGCAGAAGCGATTAAAGTCTATGAACAATTGAGCGAATCATTTGCTGTAGATTTTGATGAATCACAGTCTATTGGTAAACGTTATCGTCGTCAAGATGAAATTGGTACACCATACTGTATCACTTTTGATTTTGATTCTTTAGAAGATCAACAAGTAACCGTTCGTGACCGTGATACAATGGAACAAGTTCGTATGCCAATTCACGAATTAAATGCATTTTTATCAGAAAAAGTAAAGTTTTAGTTAAGTTAATCACGCGATACAAGTAATAACGTAAAGATTTAGGCAAATTGAGATATGGATTACGTTAAAATTTTGCCCTGTTAACTTGTTGAAATGAAATGTTCGCGTGTTTGGGCATCGATTTTACATCGTCCTTTTCCCCATATCATGAGTTAAGGTGATATGGGGAACGGATGGATGTCCCCTATTTTTTAAAGAGATGTCATCGTCTAATATTTTCCGATTGTTCCTCGTACAGCATCAGACAACCCCCCCTAAACAAAACCCCATCGGCTCATTTATGATTACAAAAAAGGCAGGAAGTATGATCTTCCCACCTTAGAAATGCATGATTGCGCTAATCCGTATATCGCCTATCTGTCTCTAATCGATGCAGTTGGTTAATCATCCGTTGACTTTTAAAGTACATGCCGGCATATTCCTTATACAAAAGTAAAATGAATTGTGACATTTCTTCTATAATACTTTCTTGGATGCGTATGTCATTTATTTTTGTTAATGGCAAATTTTTTAAAACAAGCATGAGGTAAATCGTTTTGTTTGATAAAGGCAATGCTTTAGGGTCTTTATAAGCCACTTGTTGTGCAATCACCCCATTATACTTAAAGCTGTAATGAGAGAGATGAGCTGGATTGGTATCACCAGTTATCACGCACTGTGATAAATCAATATCGAATCCAAAATGTGTGATACACTTCAACATAACGATATTAGCGATCAGTTGTGGTGAAACACCGTGTTGAAAACGATGCAAGGCGAAGTGAAGCAGTTGATACATGCCTTGTTGCACTTCATCTGGCTCCATCGCACGATCGATCGTTTCAACGCACAAACTGCCATAACTATGGGCAAAGATATCTTGGCGGAGCTCGTAGTTGAGATGTAAAATGTCAACTGAGGTCAATGTGCCCATACCTTTCCATTTGTTATATATAAAAAGACCTTCTACAAAGCGTTGCGTCGTCGCTTGCAACCCAGATTTAACTTTTTTAGCCCGTCGGACCATGAGTGGTATTTTGGCGCCATGTTCGTTAAGTATCGTGATAATCTTATCAGACTCGCCATAATCTATGGCCTTAATAATAATCCCTTTTTGTTTAACAAGCATGTGAACACCACCTTTTTCAGCGCTTATTCATCTTCAACATAACCCATTTGTTTAATGAAAGTGGCTTTATTACGCCAATCTTTTTGCACTTTTACCCATAGATCAAGATAAACTTTAGAGCCGAGTAAATGTTCAATATCTCGACGTGCACGCTTGCCAATTTCTTTGAGTTTTTTACCTCCTTTGCCGATGACAATTCCTTTTTGTGAATCGCGCTCGACAAAGATAATGGCTTCAATATGAACACGATCTTCTGACTCCTGAATCATCTGCTCAACATGAACCCCAATGGCATGTGGGATTTCTTCACTCGTGGTTTGTAAAATCTTTTCACGGATTAATTCACTCACTACGAATTGTTCTGGATGGTCTGAAATTTGTCCATCTGGATAATATTGAGGCCCTTCTGGTAAATACGATTTTAAAACATTAATAAAATGATCGACATTATGGCCTTCAAGGGCAGAAATCGGGACAATTTCTGCAAAATCCATGTATTTTTGATATTGTTCAATTCTAGGCATCAATTGATCTGGATGTACGAGATCAATTTTGTTTAAGACTAAAAAGACGGGTGTTTGAATCGTTTTAAGCATGTCCATAATGTATTCATCACCGCGACCAATGGGTTCATTGACATTAACCATAAACATGACTGCATCGATTTCAGAAAGTGTGTTTTTAGCCACCTTCATCATATATTGTCCGAGCTTATGTTTCGGTTTATGAATGCCCGGTGTATCTAAAAATACGATTTGTGCACCTTGTTGGGTCATTACGCCTTGTATTTTGTTACGTGTCGTTTGAGCTTTGTCAGACATAATTGCAATTTTATGTCCGATGACACGATTGACGAATGTGGATTTTCCTACATTCGGACGACCGATAATCGTCACAAAGCCTGATTTGTGTTTATCCATTGTTTAAATCCTTTCCTGAAAAGCCGTATGGTAATAATTCATCAACTGTAGATTCACGCATCTCTCCAGTTTGATTCGTCATGTAAACTGGCATATCTCCGTCGCAAAGTTCTTTCATCACTTGACGGCACGGACCACAAGGTGATGCAAGTTCTGGACTGTCGACAGTGATGGTGATCGACTCAAAATCACCAGGACGATAGCCTTGTGATATTGCAGCAACAAGTGCCGAACGTTCGGCACAAATAGAAGAAGGATAGGCCGCATTTTCGACATTTGTCCCGTGAAATGTTTGGCCGTCTTTAGTAATTAAATATGCGCCTACTTTAAATTGACTGTATGGTGCATAGGCCTTTTGTTGTGCTTTTCTAACTTCTGTGTAGTGTTTTTCTGTATAGCTCATCTTTATCTTCTCCTCTTATAACATTGAAATCAACTTAGGTATTAAAATCGTACTCCCTGTTATCAGGGCAAATAGTGCAGCAAGTAATACACTGAATGCGGCAATGTCTTTAGCATATTTCGCATAGAGATGAAACTCTTCTGTTGTCATATCGACGACATACTCAATCGCGGTATTCAACGCCTCACTGATCAAGACTAAAAATATTGATAAAACAATGAATAACCATTCCGTCATGCTCAGTGAAAGCCACCATCCTAAAATGATAACAAAACAAGTGACAACGATATGGTATAAAAAATGACGATCTTTTCTTAAAATTGTGTAACAGCCTTCAATCGCATATTTAAAACGACGCATTACGTCTCCCTCGTTAATCCGAATTCATTTAATATTGCTTTTTGACGTTGAAACATGACTTTTTCATCCGCTTCTGTCATATGGTCATAACCTAATAAATGCAAAAATCCGTGAAGCGCTAAAAATCCTAATTCACGTTCAAGAGAATGTTGGTATTGCTCAGCTTGTTCTTGAGCGACATCTGTACAAATAATAATATCTCCCAATACTCGGGGCATTTCGATACCTTCAAAAATATCTTCCTGTTCTTCAAAAGCGAATGAAATGACATCCGTGACTTTATCTTTATTACGGTATTCACGATTAATCGCTTGAATTTCAGCCTTGTCAACAAAAGTCACTGAAACTTCAGCTTCCTCTTCAATGCCTTCTGCCGTTTTGGAAAATGTTAATAATTGTTCGATTTGTGTATACCATTCATCTTTGACTTGTCCTGTATGATCACTAAAATCAATTGTAAACATAAATTAGTCCTCCTCATATCTACTAATGATAAGACCTACTAATGGATGGCGTACAACATCTGCTTGATCTAATTGCTGTATCGCTAACCCTTTAATGTTTTTAAGACGCTGTTCAGCCTCAATCAAACCACTTTTCACGCCTCGTGGTAGGTCAATTTGCGTTTTATCACCTGTGACCACCATCTTTGAACCAAAGCCGAGGCGCGTAAGAAACATTTTCATTTGCGCATGTGTTGTATTTTGAGCTTCATCTAATATCACAAACGCATCATCTAAAGTTCTCCCTCGCATATAAGCTAAAGGCGCAATTTCAATGATTCCTCGTTCAATTAAACGCGCTGTATGTTCAGCGCCTAATACTGTATGAAGTCCATCATATAACGGACGTAAGTAAGGGTCGACTTTTTCCTTTAAATCACCAGGAAGAAATCCAAGCGATTCTCCAGCTTCAACAGCGGGCCTTGTGAGTACAAGTCGCTTTACTTGCCCACTACGCAATGCTTTGGCTGCATAGACCACTGCTAAAAATGTTTTTCCCGTTCCCGCTGGTCCAATACCAAAAACAAGGTCGTTATTTTTCATAGCGTGAACGTACATCCGTTGACCCATCGTTTTTGCACGAATCGTTTTGCCTCCAGCATCTTTCGTTATTTCTTCCTCAAATAAATCAATCAAGTGATCAATTTGGCCATTTTTAGCCATTTTGATAGCGGCTTGTACATCTTTTACAGTGATTGATACACCTTGTTCAATGACTTTTAATAAGTTAATAAGTACAGATTCAGCCTCTGTTACTGCAGTGACTGTCTCCCCTTTCACTGCCACTTCTTGTCCTCGAGCATGTATCACAACATCGAACGCATCTTCAATGAGGTGAATGTGTTCATCATTATTCCCCAATAAAGCTTGCGCTTGGTTGATGTCATCAATCTGAATCAATTCAGGCATAAAGTAACTCCTTTACTCATTTTATTAATATCAATGTATCAAAATACATTTATACATACAATTCATCGTTTATGTTTCTTGCACATCTATTATATCATGTTTGAAGCGTATTAGATGTATCATAAAGTGCTGGATTGATAGAATATTAAAATGATTTTTGGGTTTATAAGAACTTCGAATATTCATATGGAGTCACAGCCTCTTGTTCACAAAAAAGGCATAGAAATCAACCTATGTTATGGCGACATGCCGATGCTATATATGACATTCAAACATAAAAACAAGCATTTATCCAAAATGTCAATTTAAAGATAAACGCTTGTTTTGTTGAGAGTGAACTACCACCTATTAGGACGCTGTAAAATTTCTGACCAAATGACACCATTCACAACTTCATTTTCCGAAAATGTTAAATCACTTTGTTGTACTACGGTGTTGCTATTGTTTGCTAGTAACTGTTTGAGTTTGATTTCTTTTGTTCGTTTTGATAAGTAACGATCTTGAAGGATATCATTTGCACGACGTTGTATATGCGTCATCCGTTTTTGTCGTTCTTTGTCGAGCAATTTATCAATTTCTTGCATTTCATAATCTAGCATTTGTTGCAAATCAGCATGAGATTGTTGCTTTGCTTTTGAACCCGACGGCATTGATTCAGAACGCATAGGATGAGTCTGAGTTTGAGTAGGCATTACCTTTTTAGGTGTCCTTTGTTTTGTTTGTTGTGTCGGCTGTTCTTTTTGTTCATTTTCAGGAAACTCAAGTTCAAACGTTTCAAGTTTTTTCTGAACTTTTTCCATGAAAGTTTCAGATTTCGGTAATTCTTTTTGTGGTTGCTTCGGTTGTGGCCGATCTTTATGACTTTTATCAAAAACAGCTTGTATAATTGAAATGACAATGGTAATGATAAATATGATCGCTCCGATACTCATACAATCACCTCAATTCAATTATTGTTCTGGCGTTGAGTTGTTATTTTGAGTACTCTTATTGATGGCTTCTCTCATTCCTGTATCAGCTTCAATATTTTTAAGATTGTAGTAGTCTTTAACACTCATATTTCCAGAGCGTAATGCTTCCGCTAATGCAAGTGGCACTTGTGCTTCAGCTTCCACCACTTTGGCATGCATTTCTTGAACACGGGCTTTCATTTCTTGTTCTTGTGCAACTGCCATAGCACGTCGTTCTTCTGCTTTTGCCTGAGCAATGTTTTTGTCTGCAATGGCTTGTTCTGTTTGTAAGTCTGCACCTATATTTTTACTAATATCAACATCAGCGATATCAATAGATAAAATTTCAAATGCAGTTCCAGAATCCAATCCTTTACTTAATACAGTTTTTGAGATATTATCTGGATTTTCTAAGACTTGTGTGTGATGCTCACTTGAACCAATGGTAGAGACAATCCCTTCACCTACACGGGCGATAATCGTGTCTTCTCCGGCACCACCGACTAAGCGTGAAATGTTTGCACGAACAGTGATACGTGCTTTAGCTTTAACTTCAATTCCGTTCATTGCAACACCTGCGATAAAAGGTGTCTCAATGACTTTAGGATTTACTGACATTTGAACGGCTTCTAGTACATCGCGTCCAGCTAAATCAATCGCTGCCCCACGTTCAAATGGTAAATTGATATCAGCGCGTTGTGCAGCGATATTTGCATCAACCACACGGTCAACATTCCCACCTGCTAAATAGTGAGATTCAAGTTGATTTGTTGTCAAATGTAAACCTGCTTTGTGTGCTTTAATTAATGGACCAATAACTTTTCGTGGTGATACACGACGTAAACGCATTCCAATTAATGTTCCGATTCCAACTTTAACACCTGCAGCTAACGCTGAAATCCAAAGTCCTACAGGTACGAAGGAAAAAAGGATAAGTAAAGCAACAATCACTAATACAGCAATAATTAAAAATGTAACCAATCCACTTAGTATCAAATTCATTCACTCCTTAATCATTATTGTTCTCTTACGACGACACGTGTACCTTCAACTTCAATAATGGTCACTTTCATCCCTTTACTAATATATGAACCTTCTGAGACGGCATCAATTCGCTTATTATTAAAAATAATAATGCCAGAAGGTCGTAAGTCAGTAAATGTTTCAGCTGTTTCACCAACGAGATGCGATTGATCATTATGTGACGTATACCCAGATTCTTTATTGGTTGAATCTCGAAGTACAACTTTATCAAATAACGCAATACCTTTTTTAAAAAACTTCACTAAAATCACCCATTCAATTAGTGTCAAAATCAACGCACAGATGACATTAAAAAGCATGGTTGGCAAATGATTCCCCATTGTAATAAAGCTCCATACAATGAAAACCATTCCAATAATGCCTAAAACTGCGCCGAACACAAACAACTCAATTACAATCAAAATAGCACCAATCACAAACAATAAAATAGTAATCGTTGATAAACTACCTTGAATAATAAAGCCTAAAAAGATAAGCAATAATGCAAATAGTGCGATAATCCCACTAAAATTAAATTTTCGAGAATAAAGTTGGTAAATAAAACCTAAAAAGACTGCACACGTCAAAATAAGCGTCACCACTTGAGAAGTTAATACTTCACCTAACTGGTGAAAAATACTCGCGTCAGAAATTTTGCCTATTAGAGTGGTAGTATGTAGAAAATATCTAATATGCATGGGCCTCACTCCCTTCCTTGTAGTATACATGAAAATATAAAATTCTTATAGTGTTTGCCAAAAAGTTTGCCAATATTAATAAAATAAGATGAATATGATATCAATCCATTCATCTCCAAATTAAACCTTTTATCGCTTCTCTTCATTCAGTGAGTAAATAGAGAATGATAAATGTAACTAAAAAGAACATGGGAAGATGAAATTCATTTGATCTCATCTTCCCATGTTTCATATATCAGTATTTGAATGTTGAGGGAGTTCAACACAATCAATCATTATCTGAATTTACGTTTACGCGCAGCTTCAGATTTCTTTTTACGTTTTACGCTTGGTTTTTCATAAAATTCGCGTTTGCGAACTTCTTGAATTGTACCGCTTTTTGACACTGAGCGTTTAAAACGACGTAAAGCATCTTCTAATGATTCGTTTTTGCGGACTACTGTTTTAGACATCTGTATTTCCCTCCCTCCAAATATCAAAAAAACTTTTATTCATCATTACACAGTAAGATACCATGTATTGTATAGTATAAAATAAATCTTTTTCTCGGTCAATCTTCAAATTTACATTTTTTAGTTAATATGAATCTTTTCCGATGTAAACGTTAAAATATTAATGTATTGTTAACATATCAACATGTGGATTCATATGTCAAGAAATTAATGCTGCATCGATTTCTGAGCTATTGCTTGCATGTTCAACGATACGCAACAGTTGACCTTGATTGATTGGATAACCTGGCTGTGTAATTTTAACTTTACAAATTTGTCCAATTAAAGAATCATCACCGCTAAATTCTACTTTCATATAGTTGTCAGCATATCCAACAAGTTTCCCATCATTTGAACTATGCTCCTCAGGTATTACTTCTAATACATCATTTTCAAAACGAGAGGCATATGACTTAGCGAGCTGATGACTTAACTCGATTAATCGATGGACCCGTTCATTTTTGATTTCTTCATCTATTTGATCATCCATTCGTGCTGCCGGTGTTCCAATCCTTGGCGAGTATGGAAAGACATGCAATTCGGAAAAATGATGGTTGACGATAAAATCATAAGTTTCTTGAAATTCAGCTTCAGTTTCTCCAGGGAAACCCACAATGACATCACTTGTTACTGCTAATCCAGGTAAAGCCGCATGTAATTTTTGGATGCGCTCAGAAAAATGAGCCATCGAATATTTACGGCGCATACGTTTTAATACACTGTCCGATCCTGACTGCAGTGGAATGTGCAGATGGCGTACAACTTTTTGAGAATGCTGTAACACTTCGATGACTTCATCCGTTAATTGACTCGCTTCAATCGAAGAAATACGAATGCGTTCGAGGCCTTCTACAGTCTCCAGGTCTCGAAGTAATTGTGCTAAATTATAATCTTTTAAATCTTGACCGTATCCTCCGGTGTGAATACCTGTTAGTACGATTTCTTTATATCCAGAGCGAACTAATTGTGTCGCTTGTTCAATGACTTTTTGTGGATCTCTTGAACGCATCAACCCTCGCGCCCATGGAATAATACAAAATGTACAGAAGTTGTTACAGCCTTCTTGTATTTTGAGAGATGCACGCGTACGATCTGTAAAATATGGAACATCCAATTCTTCATACGTACGATTTTTCATAATATTACTCACACCATTGATAGGTTGACGTTCGACTTGATAAGCATTGATATAGTCGAGCAACTTGTGACGGTCTTGTGTTCCAACAACGATATCTACACCCGGTATTTCCATGATTTCTGCTGGAGACGTTTGTGCATAACATCCTGTCACACAAATAACGGCATCCGGATTTTGACGAATTGCACGTCGAATGATTTGTCGACTTTTTTTGTCACCTGTATTCGTGACTGTACATGTATTAATAACGAACACATCCGCATTTTGTTCAAAATCTACTCGGTCGTATTCTGCATCTTTAAATAATTGCCAAATAGCCTCGGTTTCATAATGATTCACTTTACAGCCTAGTGTATGAAAGGCAACTGTAGACATAGATTCACCCCATTAATTCTATTTCATAACTTATCGCACTTAATGCATAAAGCGGTGCTGTTTCAGCTCTTAAAATACGTGGGCCTAAACCAACATTCATGGCTACATCTTTGAACAATGCAATTTCTTCCTCTGAGAAGCCACCTTCAGGACCAAATAAAAGCAACACTTTAGCGCCTGCCTTTAACTGACGCAACTGATCTTTAAATAAAGTACGCTCATTTTCTTTAGCTGATGTTTCATATGCCATAAGTACATGATCATATTGCCTAATCATATCATAAATTTCAGTTAAATTCGAGACAAATTGCACTTGAGGAATGCATTGACGATAGCTTTGTTCAGCTGCTTCTTTTACAATTTTTTGCCATCGTTCTAATTTTTTTGTTGCTTTTTGCGCATTGAGTTTGACGACAGAACGATCCATTTGCGTTGTAATAAATGATGTCGCTCCGAGTTCTGTAGCTTTCTGTAAAAGCCACTCATATTTGTCGCCTTTTATGAGTCCACTGCATATTGTGATTTCGACCGGCAATTCTGACTGTATAAGTAAGTGCGCTTCTGCTTCAACAATCACTTGTTCAGCTGTGATATTTACTATTTTACATCGATAAGTTTGTTGATCTAAAAAATTAACAATGATCTCATCACCTATCGTTTGTCGCATCACACTTTTAATATGATGGATATCATTCTTATCAGTGATAAAAAAACGCTGATTGGGTTCAGCGTTTTGATTTAAAAAGTACCTTTGCATCCTATTTCACCTTCTGACCAATGATACAAATCCAATTTTGATCATGCTTCACTTCTTTGATGACAAATCCTGTTTCTTCCATTAATGATTGTATCGTTTCGCGTTTTTCTTCAATGATACCTGATGCAATAAAATAACCATCGGGATTTAGACAATTGTATGCATCTTTGACCATTTTCTCAATAATATGCGCGAGTATATTTGCGATAACAACATCATAGTGCTTTGTCTCTCCGATTAAAAGGTTCCCTGTTGCAGTGTCAATCACATGTAAACAATTATTTTTTTCAAAGTTTTCTTGTGCAACCTTGATTGCCATTTCATCCAGATCAATCGCTTTAATAGACTGTGCGCCTAATAAATATGCAGCAATACTTAATATACCTGAACCCGTTCCGACATCAATCACTTGATGATGCGGTTGAATGGTTTCCTCGAGTGCTTTAAGGCACATGCTTGTCGTCGGATGATCCCCAGTTCCAAATGCCATACCCGGGTCTAACTCAATATATAAGTGTGTTTTGTCTCGTTCAACATCTTCCCAACTTGGAACGATGTAAAAACGCTCTGATGCTTGAAATGGATGAAAGTAATTTTTCCATTCATTTTCCCAATCCGATTCTTGTATTAATGTATCAGTGACTTGTAATACAGACTCGTCGACGAGTGAAGTGGACCGGAGTTGCGTTATAATTTTTTGTTTCAACGCCTCATTATATTGCAATGCATTAAAATAGCCTTTTATCACCATATGCTGTGCAGGGTAATCATTAGGGTTAAGTGCAAAAATCTCACCAAATCGATCTTCACGTTCTTTAGCCAATTCACTAGAATCTTCTATCGCAACGCCGTTAGAACCTACTTCTTGTAAAACCTCAGTGACAAACAATTCGGCTTCGTGATTCACGGTTACAGAGAGTTCAATCCAATCCATCCGCTACTCTCCTTTAAAAAAGCGACGCGCTTTATCTTTAAAATTTGAAGGTTGTTCTTGAATCGTTTCGCCAGATGCTTCAGCAAATTCTTTTAAAATTTCACGTTGGCGGTCATTGAGACGTGTTGGTGTTTGGACTCGGATATTAACGAATAAATCCCCATAACCGTATCCGTGTACATTTTTAATACCTTTACCTTTAAGTCTAAATTGTTTACCTGTTTGTGTCCCTTCAGGAATAGTGAGCATGACATGACCATTCAACGTTGGGATTTTCACTTCATCGCCTAAAGCAGCTTGTGCAAATCCTATATCGTGATGATAAATGATGTCATCGCCATCTCTCTTAAATTTATCAGAAGGTTTGACGCGGAATACGACAAACAAGTCACCAGCGGGGCCACCGTTTTCACCCGGGCCCCCTTGTCCTGAAAGACGAATTTGTTGATCATTGTCGACACCTTCAGGTACAGTCACTTCAAGCTTAACGTTTTTCATCTCTGTTCCTTTACCATGACAAGTTGGGCATGGCTCATCAAACGTTTCCCCACTGCCATTACATTCTGGACAAACTTGTTCAGTTCTAACGCGCCCTAAAATCGTATTTTGTTCAACTGATACATGACCTGCCCCATTACAATACGAACATGTTTTTTTCTTTGTCCCTGGTTTTGCACCTTCGCCATCACATGTATGACATGTCACTTCTTTTCGAATTGAAATTTCTTTCTTCGTACCGAAAACGGCTTCTTCAAAAGTGACAGTCATTGTATATTGAAGATCGTCACCTCTGCGTGGCGCATTGGGATCGCGCTGACGTTGAGCGCCGCCAAAAAATGAACTAAAGATATCTTCAAAACCTGCACCACCGAAACCAGAAAAGTCTTGTCCACCGAATCCTTGACCAAAACCACCTTGTGGTCCGCTATGGCCAAATTGATCATATTGAGCACGCTTATTGTCATCACTTAACACTTCATAAGCTTCACTGATTTCTTTAAATTTCTCGTCTGACCCTTCTTCTTTATTGATATCGGGATGATACTTTTTCGACAGTTTTCGATAGGCTTTTTTTATTTCATCTTTACTCGCACCTTTTGACACACCAAGGACTTCGTAATAATCTCGTTTTGCCAATGTCCTCTCTCCTTTTGAATTCATTTTTGAATAAAAAGAGGCTGGGACGATTGAATGTCCTAGCCCCTGTTGCGACTTTTTACAGTCAATATATCGTGTTTAATGACTTACTTTTTTTCGTTGTCATCATCTTTGACTTCTTTAAATTCAGCTTCTTCCACATTGTCATCGTTTTGAGAAGTATTATTACTTGCTTGTGCTTGTTGTGCAGCTTGTTCATAAACTTTCATAGATAACTGTTGAACGACTTGCTCTAATGCTTCTTTTTTCGTTTTGATGTCTTCAATATCGTTACCTTCTAAAGCTGTTTTAAGTGCTTCTTTTTTCTCTTCAGCATCTTTTTTATCTTCTTCACTAACGTTATCGGCTAAATCTTTTAGTGTTTTATCAACTTGGAATACTAATTGATCTGCGTCATTTCTTAAATCAACTTCTTCACGGCGTTTTTTATCTGCTTCAGCATTTTGCTCAGCATCTTTCACCATACGATCGATTTCTTCATCTGATAATGCAGAAGATGATTCGATTGTGATATTTTGCGCTTTATTTGTACCAAGATCTTTTGCTGTTACATTTACGATACCGTTTTTATCAATATCAAATGTCACTTCGATTTGAGGCACACCACGTGGTGCAGGTGGAATATCTGTTAATTGGAAACGGCCCAATGTTTTGTTGTCTGAAGCCATTGGACGCTCACCTTGTAATACGTGAATATCAACGGCAGGTTGGTTATCAGCAGCTGTTGAATAAACTTGAGATTTTGATGTTGGGATTGTTGTATTTCTTTCAATTAAAGTATTCATACGACCACCCATGATTTCAATACCGAGTGAAAGAGGCGTTACATCTAATAATACAACATCTTTTACTTCACCAGTAATGACACCACCTTGAATTGCAGCACCCATCGCTACAACTTCATCCGGGTTTACGCCTTTATTTGGCTCTTTACCAATTTCTTTTTTAATCGCTTCTTGGACAGCAGGAATACGTGTTGAACCCCCAACTAAAATCACTTCATCAATATCAGAATTTGAAAGTCCAGCATCTTTCATAGCTTGACGCGTAGGTCCCATCGTTTTTTGCACAAGATCATACGCTAATTCTTCAAATTTCGCACGACTTAATGTTGTTTCAAGATGTAATGGTCCAGCTTCACCTGCTGAGATGAAAGGTAATGAAATTTGTGTTGAAGATACACCTGATAAATCTTTTTTCGCTTTTTCAGCAGCATCTTTCAAACGTTGCAATGCCATTTTGTCTTTTGATAAGTCTACACCGTTTTCAGATTTAAATTGTTGTACAAGATAATCAATAATCACTTGGTCGAAGTCATCACCACCAAGTTTATTGTCCCCTGCTGTTGCTAATACTTCGAATACACCATCACCTAATTCAAGAATTGAAACGTCAAATGTACCACCACCAAGGTCGAACACAAGTACTTTCTCATCTTTATCCGTTTTATCTAAACCATAAGCTAACGCAGCAGCAGTCGGTTCATTGATAATACGTTCAACTTCAAGACCAGCAATTTTACCTGCATCTTTAGTTGCTTGACGTTCAGCATCATTGAAATATGCTGGAACAGTAATAACAGCTTTTTCTACTTTTTCACCTAAGTAACTTTCAGCAGTGCTTTTTAAGTTTTGTAAAATCATCGCTGAAATTTCTTGAGGTGTATATGATTTTCCATCGATTTCTTCCTTATGGTCTGTACCCATATAACGTTTGATCGATTGAATTGTATTAGGGTTTGTAATCGCTTGACGTTTTGCTACTTCACCCACTTGTGTTTCACCATTTTTAAATGCAACAACTGATGGTGTTGTTCTAGCGCCTTCTGGGTTTTGGATTACTTTTGGTTCGTCACCTTCTAATACTGATACACAAGAGTTTGTTGTACCTAAATCAATTCCAATTACTTTACTCATAGTCAAATTCCTCCTAATTTTCAAACATAATTATTTTTACATAAATGGTTTTTTTCGTCAAAATTATTGATTTACTTTAACCATCGAAGCACGAAGCACTCTATCGTTTAATCGATAACCCGCTTGTAATTCTTCAGTGATTTGTCCTGATTCAAAATCAGGATGCGCATCTTGCATCACCGCTTGGTGGAAATTTGGATCAAATTGCTCACCCTCGGATTGGATTTTTTCTAATCCATTGTCTTGTAGCGCTTTGAGAAGACTATCATAAACCATTTCGACACCTTTTTTTAATGCAGTAAATGCTTCTGTATCGCCTTCAATTTTTAATGCACGCTCAAAATTATCTAAGGCCGGTAAAACATCTGTTAACACTTTTTGAGCTTGATATTTCTTTTGTGTTTGTACTTCATTTTGTATACGTCTTTTATAATTTTCAAATTCTGCATATAAGCGTAGATATTGCTCTTCTTTTGCTTCGATTTCTGATTTTAATGATGCAATTTCTATTTCTTTAGGATCGCTTATTTCATTTTCTCCATTTTCTTTTGAGTCCTCTTCGTTCATAACATCTTCAGTGTCTTGCTTAACTTCTGAAGCATCTGTTATTTCTGTCGACTCATTTTCTGTTACTTCTTCGTCTTTACGAATATCTTTTTCGTCTGACATTTTCAAACCTCCATTACATTTAACATTTCATACCGATAATGTTTATGAAATACGACTCAACAATTGTATCACATTTTGATAATGCATCGCAGTAGGACCGATAACGGCAATATACCCTTTTAAATCAGAATCAATATGATAGGATCGACTTAAAATTGCAATACCTTGAAGATTTTCTTCAATTTCAGAGCCGATACGAACATTGATCAGTTGATGGGTCATTTCATGAATAAAATCTGTAATGCGATTAGATTCAATATATTTCAATATCGGTTGTATGGATGCAACAGTTGATTCATTTAATCCCTCGATCAATTGATCTTTACCTCCAAAATATACACGAGAAGATGGATGGCTATGATACTGTTCGGTGATGCGTTGTACAATAGATGTGATAAGATAAATTTCTTGATCGTTAAAACCTAACAGTTCATACGTCTTTTCAGATTGATGAATAGGATCCTCAAACAATGTTGAAGCGTGTTGTGATAAATAGTTTGAAACCTTAATAATAGATTGTGCATTAATAGGTTCCTGACTTGTGACATGCGTATGTTTCACGTGCCCAGTCTCGTACACCACCACAACAATGAAATGATGTGAATTTAATTTCATCAAATGGACATCCAATATAGAGGCCTTTGAATAATCAGGTCCTATGACAAGTGTTGTATAACGTGTTTGATTTGAAAAAACTTCTGCAAAGTTATCCAAAGTTGATGCCAAATCATAATGATGGTTCACCAACATTTGATGAATATCGAGATGACTTTGCCCTTCAAAATCAAATGACTGCTCTAACAAACGGTTAGCATAAAGTCTAAACCCTGCTTCCGATGGGATTCTGCCAGAAGAAAAATGCGTTTTTGCAATAAGTGATTTCTCTTCAAGCGTCTTCATATCATTTCTAATCGTAGCAGGACTGACATCCACATTGTGCCTTTGAATCAATGTGTTAGAGCCAATAGGTTGTCCTAAGTCAACATAATCTTCAACAATTGCATTTAATATCTTCAATTGTCTTGGTGTAATCATGTTTTTCACCTCATTAGCACTCTTTCTGTCCAAGTGCTAATTATAATTTATCAAATTGGTCAAAGTAAGTCAATGTTAAAGACTTCGTTATTGATAAGTTTTTTTAAACTTTAATAAACGCTTCAAAGACGCTATTTCCAACCATTCTTCCTCGATCAGTGAGGGAGATGTGCGTATCGGTAAGTTGAATTAAATGTTGACGTTGAAGTTCTTGGATTTCATTTTCGTATATCGATTCAATTGAAACATCAAACTTCTCTTTAAATCGCGAACGACTGACCCCTTGATTCATTCTCAACCCGAGAAACATTTCTTCTTCCATTTGTTCTTTAACTGTTGGGTAATTTTCACTTAATCGTGGCAATTCATGTTGTTGAACCTTTTTTATATAGTGATTGACTGGATTAACATTGGTATATCGCATACCATCGACATATCCACTTGCACCTGCACCAAAACCGTAATACCCTTCATTTTTCCAGTAAACTTGATTATGGACCGATTCGTGTCCCTTTTTAGCAAAATTTGATATTTCATACTGATTCAAATCGCTTTTTTTCATTCGAGACATTAAATATTGATACATTTCTGCGCCAATATCTTCGTCAGGCATTGTTAATTTCCCTTTGCGATACTGATTATAAAATTGCGTTTGCGGCTCCAAAATCAAGCCATAACTAGATAAGTGATCGATATCGAGTTGTAACGCCTGATCCAAACTATCTTGGAATTGTTTCATACTTTGACCTGGTAGGTGATACATTAAATCTAAGCTAATAGAAGGAATTTGGTGATGGCGTGCGTGCCGTATTGCTTGATAAATATCCGAGTTGGTATGACTTCTCCCCAAAGTTTTAAGTAATGTATCATCAAACGTTTGAACCCCAATAGATAAACGATTCACACCATATGCTTTCAATAATGCCACTTTTTCGGAAGTAAGCTCATCTGGATTCGCTTCGAATGTAAATTCTCCTTTTATTATAAAATGACGATGTATGGCTTTAAGAAGATACTCTAATTGTGCCTCTGATAAAGCTGTAGGTGTCCCGCCACCGACAAACAAAGTATCCAGTGTTGTTACTTTTGCTTGTTTCATTTCTTCTACAAGACACGCTAAATATTCGTCAACAGGTTGGTGCTGTATAAAATATTTATTAAAATCGCAATACGTACATATTTTGACACAAAAAGGAATATGAATATATGCACTTTTCGCTTCCATCATGAATCACCTCATAAAAGAAGCTCCCTCAACACCTCAAGATGCACGGGAGCTTTTCGTTTGTCTTTATTCTTCATCCATTTTCAAAACAGCTAAGAAAGCATCTTGAGGGATTTCTACACTACCCACTGCTTTCATTTTTGCTTTACCTGCTTTTTGTTTTTCTAAAAGTTTACGTTTACGACTAATATCGCCACCGTAACATTTTGAAAGGACATTTTTACCCATAGATTTAATATTAGTTCTTGCAATAATTTTATGGCTGATCGCTGCTTGGACAGGTACTTCAAATTGTTGACGAGGAATTAATTTTTTTAATTTCTCAACCAATACTTTTCCACGCTCATAAGCAAAATCACGGTGAACAATAAAACTTAATGCATCTACCTTATCACCATTTAATAGAATGTCCATTTTAACGAGCTGACTTTCTTTGTTTTCAATGAATTCGTAATCAAATGATGCATATCCTTTTGTATTTGATTTCAGTTGATCAAAGAAATCAAATACGACTTCAGATAATGGTAGTTCATAGACGATGCTCACACGAATATCATCTAGATAATCCATATTGACAAATTGCCCACGCTTACGTTGACAAAGTTCCATGACCGCACCCACATAGTCATTTGGAACCATCATCGTAGCACGTACATAAGGTTCATATATTTTATCAATTTGATCACGGTCTGGCATTTGCGCTGGATTATCCACTTGAATTTTGTCACCATTTCTTAAAACAACACTATAAATTACAGAAGGTGCAGTAGCAATGAGTTCGATACCAAATTCACGCTCAATGCGCTCTTGAATAATTTCCATATGCAACATTCCTAAGAAACCAGTACGGTAACCAAATCCGAGTGCTTTAGAAGATTCAGGTTCGAATTCCAACGAAGCGTCATTTAATTGTAATTTCTCTAAAGCTTCTCTTAAATCGTTGTAGTCTTTATTATCAATCGGGAATAGGCCACAGTATACCATGGGATTCATTTTTTTATAGCCTTTTAAAGGTTGTTCGGCAGGGCGATTTGCATGAGTAATCGTGTCCCCAACACGTGAATCATCGACATTTTTAATACTTGCAATGATATAGCCAACATCCCCTACTGTTAATTCTTCAACAGGAAGTTCTTTAGGCGTATTTATTCCTACTTCTGTCACTTCAAAAACTTTCCCTGTTGCCATCATTTGTATCCGGTCACCAGCCTTAACAACACCGTCAACAACACGAATAGATGAGATAACACCACGATATGGATCATATTCTGAGTCAAAAATCAGTGCTTTTAACGGCGCACTCGGATCACCTTCAGGAGGAGGTATGATTTCAACAACTTTTTCTAAAATTTCTTCGATACCAATGTTAGCTTTAGCACTTGCGAGTACTGCATCATCTTGATCTAGACCGATGACATCTTCAACTTCTTGTTTAACCCGCTCCGGCTCAGCAGCTGGCAAATCAATTTTATTAATTACTGGGATTAATTCTAGGTTATTGTCTAACGCTAAATATACGTTTGCTAAAGTTTGTGCTTCTATGCCTTGGGCAGCATCGACAACTAAAATGGCCCCCTCACACGCTGCAAGAGAACGAGACACCTCATATGTGAAATCGACATGTCCCGGTGTATCGATTAAATGGAAGATATAGGTTTCTCCATCTTTTGCTTCATATTTTAATCGAACCGCATTCAATTTGATTGTAATGCCACGTTCACGTTCTAAATCCATTGAATCTAGCAATTGTGCTTGCATTTCACGAGATTCGACTGACTTTGTATTTTCTAAAATTCGATCGGCTAATGTAGATTTTCCATGGTCAATGTGCGCAATGATCGAAAAATTCCTGATATTTTTACGTCTATTTAAACGTTTTTGATTATCCATATCATCATACTCACTTTCATAAGTTTACCCGTAAATTAACGATTACATCTTTGCTATAATAACGTTTTTAAAGTATAAATGCAACTGTACAAACAAGAAATGCAACAGATCAATACATGATAAAAAAACATCTTATTACCTTCATATATCGCTCTAAATCCCCTCGAATTTTATTCGCTAGTCCGCTTCATCAGACATAAATGGGCACGTTTTTGAATAAAATATTTTCAAGGGTCAATTAATCATTGCACAATGTATAGAGTTTTGATAGAATGAATCTTGTTGTAATCAAATTATTTTGATACGAAGACGATTATAGGAGGTGTCTTTCATGCCAAATATCAAATCTGCAATTAAACGTGTGAGAACGACTCATACAGCTGAAAGCAAAAACATTTCACAAAAGAATGATATGCGTTCTGCAGTGAAAAGTGCTAAAAAAGCGATTGAAACTAATGCTGAAAATAAACAAGAATTAGTAAGCCAAGCAGTAAAACGTATTGATAAAGCTGCTCAAAAGAATTTAATTCATTCTAACAAAGCTGATAGATTAAAATCAAAATTAATGTCAGCAAAATAATAAAAAGAGCTGTGCCGTTGAGGTATAGCTCTTTTTTTCGGAATGACAGCTCAAAAACGTAATGACTTATAATCGCATAATAAACAGTTCCAAAATCAACACCTTGTCCATATATGACGATTTTAGTTGATAATCCGTTTCCGCGCATGCATCCATAATCGTTAGCAAAGTTTCTAATTGATACTGACGCGCATGATTTAATGCTAATTTCACTCTATAGGGATGAACCCCCACTGTTTTAGCAATTTGTTGCCCAGAGTAGCCTTTTTGGTTTAAAATCTTACTCTGATAATATAAACGATAATTACTTGTAATGAGCGCTAATAATTTTATAGGTTCTTCTTTAAGTTGAATCAAATCTTTGACTAAAGCTAAAGCATTATTTTTCTGTCCTTTTTGGATATATTCAGTCAACAAGAAAACATTTTGTTCCAAACTTCTATTGACAATCATGCCTACATCATCTTTGTTGATGATGGGTTTCTCCCCTATAAATAACAATAATTTATCGAGTTCTTGCTTTATCACACGATAATGAATCCCTGTTAAATGAATAAGCAAGTCTAATGCATCTTGCTTTATTTGCTTAAATGATGCATTTAAGTATTGATTAACCCAATCTTTAATTTCTTGCTCAGTCATTTGTTCTATCTTTTTAATATGCCCAACTTTTTTTAATGCTTTGACGACCTTTTTACGTTCATCCAATTTCAATGCGTTGACTTGAAAAATAATCAACGATGTACCGTCATATTTTTCTATAAAATCTAATAACATGTCTAAATTAATGATCGCATCTTTAGGTGCTTTCTCTCCAGTAAAGACATAACTATTTTGAACGACCACTATTTTTTTGTCAGAAAAGAATGGAAGTGTCATTGCCTCTTCAAGAATCGTATTCAAATTTGTTTCATATAAATTATATTTTACATAGTTGAAATCGTCTCTTGCCTCATCACCTAAATATTTTTTTGCAAGCTTCTCCGTTTCACGATCGATTAATTCAGAAACATCACCGTGAATCACATGAATATTTGACATGTTGTACTTCCTCTCTATCTCATTGCTTTGTTGCTATTATAGCATGAATTATTTATCATGTTCATCACCGTCTGATCGCTCATTTGTGACATCATAGGGGTGTGCTGAATTTGACGTAAACAGAATATGAATGTGATGGTTATCGGCAGTATTATATACTTTAGTATTGACTCGAGCTAATTTTTCCAATGTTTTTGGGTGTGGTAAATGGTAAATATTGTGCTTACCGGCTGAAATGAGTGCAATTTTAGGATGGATTTTCGTGATAAATTGCTCATCCGAGCTCGTCTGACTCCCGTGATGCCCAACTTTTAAAATTTGAATCGGCGGTAATTGATAACGATTTAATAACAATGATTCATTATGAGCACTTGCGTCCCCCATTAATAAAATATGTGTTTGATGGAAACGAGCCAGTGTGATAATAGAATGTTCATTAGGGTCTGCACTGTTCGTCATATCTGTATTATAAAATTTAAATTCAAATTCACCTAAAGCGATATTTGAAATGGTTTCATAAGAATAAAGTTCTGCTTTCTCTGACAATGTCACATCTTTTACCATTTTGAATTTCTGTGAATCAAAATGTGAAGGGTTGATAATAATGTTCTTTATATGGAGATGTTCTGCCAAGTGCGTTAACTCCCCCATATGGTCCTGATGCGCATGTGTAATCACTAAATAGTCGATGTGTCGTATGCCCAACTTTTTGAAAAGCGGGTAAATTGTGGCTTGCGTTAGATTTTTTTTGGCATGCACACGTGGATGTTGTGCATAGACGCCGCCAGTATCGATGAGTAACGTTTCTCCAGTTTCACTAAGAAATAGAATCGCGTCACCTTGTCCGACATCAATTAAAATCATCTGGTTTTGATAGTGTGGATGCACAAGCCATAAAAAGACACATGAACTCAAAATGATAATCATAGACAATACATATCTTTTTTGCGTTAGCAGGTAAAGTAATAAAAAAACGATAACGACACAACAGAAAAATGCCCATTCACCAAAATCTGGAATGATTAACGGAAAGTGATTTAACTTTGATAAGCTGTTCAACAATGTATTTTGAAAACTAAATATAAAATGTGTAAGCAAAACAAAAAAATTCAACATAAAAGGAAATAACATCGCTAAAAAAGAAATGAGAAATGCAAGTGGGATAACGATATAACTATAAAATGGAATAAAGAAGAGATTTGAAATCAATCCTTGCCATTGAATTTCGTTTGTAAGTACATAATTGATGGGGATGGCCACTAACACAGAGATATAGGAGCCTAATAAAAGCGATTTAACTAGAGGCGTTTGCTGAAGAACATCTTTCATTACAATTAACGCTGCTGCTATTAAAAAAGAATAAATAAATCCTAAATGGTAATGATAAGTGCTATTGAACAGACTCATCGTCGTATAAACGATGAGCAATGCTTGCAAAGCGTTAAGCCGATAGAAAGATGACGCCATCATCATTAACAATGTCATCGCAACAGCGCGTTGTGCACTTGGACTTGCACCCACAAACATTAAAAAGCAAGGTAGAAAAAGCATCAATAAAAACTTTACAATGAACATTGGCAACGGGAGCCTTTTTCCTAAACTATAAAACAGCATCATCAAAACTGTAATATGTGTCCCACTTATCGCGAACAGATGAGAAATCCCTAACTTTTGTGCCTTTAGTTTGGTTTCGTAATCTAAATAATTGGTGTTCCCTGTTGCAATTGCAATGATTTCGCCTTTCCCACTCAAACGACTGTCCAATATATGTTCGATGACTTTATTTTTAACATATTGTAGTCGCGCTTTAAAAGTTGGCCGTGCCCGTTGACATTGTTGAAAATCTAAGTGATTTGCTATAAATAGTGGTGTTTGTTGGGCAGAACGCATCGGTAAAAAAGATCCCGTGATAAGGCACTGATGATTCAATATGAAGTTAGCGGAGGGATGTTCAATTTGAGAAGATACTTTACTTTTGACTAATAATAAACCTGATTCAGTCTGTGCTTGAATCGTTAACATATCATCTTGAAATGTAGGTAAAGCGGTATAGCGAACAAGCAACTGTTGATTGCCAGTGTGAATTTTCGGCACTGAGGCCGAACGATGTAACGACATGTCTATTCCATAGCCGAGCAAAGTCATACTCAAGGTCAAAACGATATATAAGCTGTGCCTCCTTTTAAAATATAGACTGCACGCGAGTACCGCATAAAGAAAACATGCAGCTGTAAAGTGATGATAAGCCATGTGACCGATGACATAGGCAATCAAAGCGTATGTCATCTTAAATTCAATAAACTGTCCGCTATATTTTGAGGATTAAAATCAATTTTCTCAAAATGAACGCCTGATTGTCGAAGTAATTGAAGCGCATATTTGTGATTATGGTAGTCTTCTGCATAATATACTGTTTGAATCCCTGCTTGGATGATGGATTTCGTACAATTAAGACATGGGAAATGTGTAACATATATTGTCGCATTTTCAGTTGAAACACCTTGTTTCGCACATTGTAACAATGCATTCATCTCAGCATGTATTGTTCGAATGCAATGCCCATCCTCCATTAAACATCCATCGTCAATACAATGTAATTCCCCGGAAACCGAGCCGTTATAGCCTCCAGCAATAATATGGTTGTCTTTTGTTATCGTTGCACCGACTGACAGGCGTGTACAAGTTGATCTTAGTGCTAATAAATGGGCTTGAGCCATAAAGTAATCGTGCCATTGAATTCGTTCCATATCTTTCACTCCATACGTTGTATTCATTTAACGTGTTTTATCATAATCTAGAACAAGCTTGCTTATATTGTCAAGTCAATATTTCTTCCTTACTATACTGTAAAATAAGGTTTTAGTTTCTCAAAAGTTTTTTGACCAATTCCTTTTACCTTTTTTAAATCGTCGACAGTAGAAAATGGTCCATGTTCATCTCTAAATTGAATGATCGTTTGTGCTTTAGCAGGACCAATCCCAGGAATTTGTGTTAACGTTTTTTCATCCGCTGTATTCAAATTAATAGTTTGACTTTGCGACTGTGAAACATGACTATTCATTGTGCTAGCCTGTGACACGTTGGGTTGTGTCGTTTGCGTTTCAGATTGACTCGGTATATATACTAATTTTTGGTCGACTAATTTTTCGGCTAAATTCACGCGACTCAAATCTGCGGTGCTTAATGGTTCAGCCTTATCAAGCAACTGTTTAATACGATCATCAGACTTCATTTCATATGTATTGGGATGTTTAACAGCACCTTTTATATCCACAATTATTTTCTGAGCGGTTGTTTTATTATTTTGATTTGTTTTGACTTTATGAGGGGGTGAATCGATAGCGGGGGCAGCTTGAACGAGATTTAATGGTTTTTCCTGTTCTTGCTGAAAAAATCGTAAGCCGAGCCAAATTCCTAGCGCAAACATCACAATCAAAATCAGGGATAGTTGAATCTTATATCGTTTAATAAAAACATATATTTGTTCAATGGAATACATCATAAAAAACCTCCGATCAAAAGCTTACACGTTTGACGGAGGTTTTTTACTTGTTATTTTTGAACGATAAAAAAGAGACGATCACTTTCAGGGTTTTGGTTCACTTCATCAAAATCATAAAAAGTTTTAATCCGTGTAAAACCCGTTTCACGAAGCAATTTTATATAATGCTGTTTTTCAAAAGTCCTCTGATATTGAGATTCATCTCGTCTAATATACTTTTGTTGATCATCTAATATAAAGAATGTTAAATCATGCCATACACTTAATGGCGCGTCACCTGGTTCAGTTTGCCACACCAGTGTCAAATCCTCTCGGTCATCTAGATAAACTTGACCATTAAAAAGTTGGGTCATTTTATGCGCTGTATGGACATCAAATATAAAGTGGCCTTCTGCTGCCAAATGATGGTAAACATTATTAAATGTAGCCAATACCGCTGTCTCATCGGCTAAATAATTCAAACTATCACATAATATTGTAATCAAGTCATATTGTGTGTCCAGTTGAAAGTCTGCCATATCTGCTTCGATCCATATCACTTCACTCGTCTTTTCTTTCGCAAGCGATAACATCTCCACACTCAAGTCCATTCCGACTACTTCATTTGAAAAATCGGTAAAATGTTGTGTGAGCGTCCCCGTTCCACAACCGATATCAAGCACACGTTGTAACGAAGGATGAGGAATGGTGTTCTGAATCATCGAAAGCCATTGTGCATAAGGTTGATCGTCAGTTAAACGATCATAAAACGCACTCAGATTTTCATACTGCATTATGAATGAATCCCCTCTTTATACCCTAACATTTCAACATCTTGATAAAGTTTTTCGAGATTGTAGTAACTGCGTTCATCTTTATGGAAAACATGAACGACCACATCTACCAAATCAATCAAAATCCATCGCGCTTCATTAAAACCTTCCATACGTTTCACTTCAACTTGTTGCGCTTCAGCCGCTTCCTTTATCGCTCTAGCAATAGCTTGAACTTGTCTTTCATTGTTACCATGGCAGACAACGAAAAAGTCTGTTAAATCAGATATCTCTTGCATATTTAATGAAATGATATCTTCTGCTTTTTTGGCATCGGCTGTTTTAACTGTTAACATTAATAATTCTTTCGTATTCATTTAACCATCCTTTATTGTAGAATCATTTAAATTATAGTAATTCAGACAATCAATTGTTGACTGATACACACTGATATCCTTTTGAACGAGATACAATACAGTACGTTTTGAAATTTCATAAATGGTACGGTCCAACCCACCGCCATTGTATACCATATTTCTAATTTCATCCACTTTAGGCGTATTTCTACCGGGTTCAATATAATCTGCAATGAAAACTAATTTTTCCGTTTTAGTCATTTGTTTACGTCCAGTTGTATGGTTATAAATGGCTAACAAAACTTCTTCATCCGTAATATTATACTGGTGCTTCATTAGTGCAGCACAAACAGGGCCGTGAAGTATTTCTGAACCGTAACTTAACAAATCATGATTGAGGTCATACTTTGTTACTTGCTGATATAAAAAACTCAAATCATCGTATTTACAAAAATCATGTAATATACCGGCAAGTTCGGCTTTTTCTTCATCCCCTTCATATAATTGTGCAAGTTTTACCGCCGTTTCAGCAACACGCATCGAATGTTCAAATCTTTTTTTAGGTAATTTTTGTTCAACCAATTCAATCGCAAATGTTCGCTCCATATAATCTCTCCTTCAGTATATATTGCTCGACGTTTAAAGGGACCCACATATGAATGGTTTGATCATTTGTCCTTCTATGGCGAATTTCTGTCGAACTGATTGCCATTTCAGGTATGTGAATGGTGATGATTGCAGTGTCATTCGCTTGTATTTCATAACCGCGGTTCACAACAATAAATGTAACAAACTGTTTTAAACGATCGATTTGATACCAACGATCTAATTGTTCATACTGATCTGTACCAATAACAAAATACAGCTTTGCGTCAGGTGATTCACGTTGAATGTTCAACATCGTCTCATAAGTGTAACTATTCCCTTTTCGCTCAATTTCATCTAATCGTAACGTGCCAAATCCTAAATTTTGTATCACCAGTTTGACCATGTGAATCCGATGTGCGACATCAATCCATTGATCATGTTTCTTTAACGGAGACATATAACTCGGCATAAAATAAAAATGATCCGGTTGTATTTTTGCATTAACTTCACTGGCCACCATCTCATGTCCACTGTGAATTGGATTGAATTGTCCACCGTAAACAACAATATTTTCCATTTTACGGCAACTCGATTTGTTTATTTTCTTGCGATGTTTTGTATAATACTATCATTGATCCAATCAATTGAACTAATTCACTGTCAGTGGCACGACTAATCGATAATGCTAAATCCTTTTTGTCATCCATATTATTTTGTAATATATGAATCTTAATCAATTCTCGATTTTCTAAAGTATCCTTTATTTGTTCCACCATATTATCGTTAATACCGGCCTTACCAATTTGAAATATTGGATCGATGTGATGTGCCTTACTTCTTAAAAACCTTTTTTGTTTACCTGTTAATGCCATAACGGCCTCCTTATTTTGTAAGTTTATTCAGTACTGTGTTTCTCATTTCCGAAATATCGCTCTCTAAACCCGTCCATATTCTAAAACTTTCAGCCCCTTGATAAATAAACATATCTAAACCATTATATATGGCGCATTGTTTTTTGGCGGCTTCTTTTAAAAACGTTGTCTCTAATGGCACATATACGATATCACATACAAGTACATCCGTTTTTAACATATCAAACGTAATCACACTTTCTGTCGATTGATCCATGCCTACGGGTGTCGTGTTGACAATAATATCAAACTGTTGTGCAATCCTTGGCACATCTGCTAGCTCATATTGTCGAACGGGGAGTTGCCAGTCATCAAAACGCGCTCGTGTACGATTGGCTACTGAGATCGGGTGTTGTGTGACTTTGTCTAATGCATATGAAATGCCTTTGCTCGCCCCTCCTGCACCAAGTATTAAGATACGAGCATTCCATAAATCACTATATCGGGTTTTTAGCCCTTTAACAAACCCTAATCCATCCGTATTATATCCAATCCACTTCCCATGATCGATTTTAACTGTATTCACTGCACCGATTGCGCGAGCTTCATCCGAGATGTCATCAAGATAGTCCATAATACGGGCTTTATGTGGCAAAGTAACATTAAATCCATCCAAATGCTTTTCACTAATAATATCTCTAATATGATGGAAATGTGCAGGCGGGATATTGAGTGCTTCATATTCATAGTTCAAATTTAAACTTTTAAAATTCGCATGATGCATTAACGGCGATAGCGAATGTTCAATGGGGTGTCCAATTACAGCAAATTTCACAATCATCTCTCCTTACATGATCGATGGTCTAAGCGTGACATCCACTTTTTGTGGGACGATTATATTTAATTCAGCACCTGCTTCAACCGTAACGAAACCAAGGCCTGAAATCATGATGTCCTTTTTCTCATTTCCTGTAGACAAATGTACGGTTTTTAATTGCTCAAAATCGAATGGGTCATCTGGAGATGGAGGTGTTAACAGGACACCGATTTGTTTTTTCCATAAATCATCAGCTTTTTCCAATTTTGTTCGATGAATATTTAATTCATTTGAAAAGTAACAAACAAGCGGACGTTTTCCGCCTTTTAAGTAATCAACACGGGCGAGCCCACCAATAAACAATGATTGTGCTTCATTCAATTGATAAACCCGTTGCTTAATTTCTTTTTTAGGCATAATGGTCGTTAATGCTTTTGTGGACACATAATGAGTCATTTGATGTGCTTGAATAATCCCAGGCGTATCAAACATATAGTGCGTATCGTCAATCGGAATATCAATCATATCTAACGTAGTGCCCGGAATACGTGATGTCGTAACCACATTTTTTTCACCAACTGTTTGTTCAATCAACTTATTAATCAATGTTGATTTCCCAACATTCGTTGTACCTACAATGTACACGTCTTGATTTTCACGATATTTTTCTATTGTTTCAATTAATCGTTCTATTCCAATACCTTTATGTGCAGAAATCAAACATACATCTTCAGGATACAAACCATAAGATTTTGCTAATCTTCTCAACCATTCTGTCACACGTCGTTGATTAATCTGTTTAGGTAATAAATCGATTTTATTTCCAACTAAAATAATCTTCTTATTTCCTACAATTCGTTTGATTGCATGAATAAAAGACCCTTCAAAATCAAAGACATCCACTAGATTTACGACAATCCCTGCTTTATCAGCTAAACCATTCAACAATTTTAGAAAGTCTTCACTTTCCATACCGACATCCTGGACTTCATTGTAATTTTTCAGCCTAAAGCAACGACGACAAATGACGTCCTCTTTGTGCAAGCTCGCTTGTGGAACGTAGCCCGGCTTTTGTGGATCATCTGATTGAAGTGTGGCACCACAGCCTATGCATTTCAATGATTCATTCAATTATGATTCCTCCCATTTAATATAACCTTTTCTTTTAAAATGTTTAAGCAATCGCCGCTCAACTAAACGGTTAAATTGAGTGATTAAACCGTCAGAGTTTTTGACCGGAACAACCATAATCGTATACAGACCATTGCGATTCCCTCCAAATACATCGGTCATCATTTGATCACCAATCACCACGGTCTCATGTTGTTGTAACGCCATTTGTTGCATTGCACGGCGCAATGATTTTCCTCTTGGTTTTTGAGCTTTAAAAATATAATCCACTTTTAAATCCCGACAGAAAGATTGCACGCGTTGCGCGTTATTATTTGAGACAATCGTAACTTTAAACCCTTTCTCGTCTAATTGCTCAAACCATGTTTTCACTTTAGGGGTCGGTTCTGCCTCATCCCACCCGACTAACGTATTATCTAGATCGGTTATAATACCGGTAATATTTAATGCTTTAAGTTTATCTAAATCAATTTCATAAATTGAGTTCACATATTGATTTGGTAAAAATAATCGCTTGATGATCCCCATCATTTTCCTCCACTTTAAAAGACTTCATTCGTCATATTATATCATAAAGCTAACCGTTGGGCGTGTATTTCTTTAAAGCACTTTGACCAGTTCGTTGACCATTTCACTTGATGACTTTGCAGCAATTTTTAAAAAGGCTTCAAACGTCATACCGGCTTCCTTGTTTGCCAGATCGGATATGGCTCGTGTAATGATAAACGGCACACGGTATTGATAACATGTCTGTGCAATAGCAGTCGCTTCCATTTCGGTCGCTAATGCATCAGGAAAATGGGCTAAAATCGCTTCACGTTGTTCATTCGTTCCTATGAAACTGTCCCCAGAAACAATGAGCCCGCTCTTGCCCGTTTGATCGAGTTGTTCTAATAAATGCATGACTTTTTCAAACAAGACCGTATCAGCTTCAAATTGCGCAGGCATTCCTGGAATTTGTCCTTGTGCATAACCAAATGCGCAGGCATCTACGTCATGATAGGCCACATGACGACTAACAACAACATCGCCTAACTCTAATTCTGGCTGTAATCCTCCCGCTGAACCTGTATTAATAATACAATCCGGTTCAAAACGATCGATGAGTAAACTCGTTGAAATTGCCGCATTCACTTTCCCGATACCGCTTTGTGTTAAAACGATTTCCTTGTCATTCAAATACCCTTTATAAAAAATGACATGCGCCACTTTAATTTCTTCTAACGCTGTCATTTGAGATTTTAAAATTTCAATTTCTTCCTCCATCGCACCGATGATTCCAATCATTGAATTGCCTCCTTCAAATTTCAAATCTATTTTACATATCAATTTATCGTTGTTATTTTATCATATTTAACAATAAGATAGCATTTTTATTAGAATCTAGGCAGCGCGAAAAATACGATATTGATTTCGAGTTAACCAGATTTTATCACTGTTCATAATTTTCTCACGCGCATTACCGCTCTTCAAACTCAATGATGTTTAAACCACATTTCTACTTTAGTATTTCATACCTATATAAAATGCACCGTAAAAGTTAGGATTGTGGTATCCAACTTTTACGGTACATCGCATTCATTCAGTTCTTCATCGTGAAGCGCGAATCAAATTGACATTCTATAGATGAACATCGTGATTAATGACTCCACAAATCAGCAAGCCCTTGTAGAGAAAAGAATCCAGTGAACATCGTCACCACAACTGCCACAATGCCAAACAATAACATCCATGTCGGGTGTTGATAGTCACCAACGATTCGCTTGTTTTTCGAAGCAATCAAAACCGTTCCCAAAATAATAGGGAGTATTAATCCATTGAGCGCACCTGCAATGATTAATAATTTAACTGGTCGCCCTATGAAAAGAAAAATAAGCGTTGAAACAACAATAAATGCAACGACAACATAATTATCATAGGTTTTTATTTTATTATGCAACGTTTTGATGAATGTTGTACTTGTATAAGCTGACCCAATGACAGATGACATCGCTGCAGCAAAAAGTACAATTCCGAAAATATTTTTACCGATTGGTCCAATCGCATGTTCGAAAACAGAAGCCGGTGGATTTTCAGGATTTAAGGTTACTCCCGTTACAACAACACCCAAGACTGCTAAAAAGAGCAGCGTTCTCATCACACCAGTCGTTAAAATTGCAGTAATTGCAGAACGATTGACAAACGGCAAATAATTTTTACCTTTAATATCTGCATCCAAAATACGGTGTGCGCCTGCAAAAGTGATATATCCTCCAACTGTCCCCCCTACAAGTGTAATAATTGGAAGTACAAGTACTGCTGGATTTTCGGGTAAAATCGTATGTTTTGCTGCATCTAAATATGGCGGATGGGATTGAATCATCACATATCCAACAATCAAAATCATCAAGACCCCTAAAATCATCGTAATAATATCCATCATTTTCCGACCATTTTTGGAAATAAAAACCAAAATTGCCACTACCGCTGTAATTGCAGCGCCTGTCCGAATATCCAATCCGAAAATAGCATTGAGTCCGAGACCTGCCCCGGCGATGTTTCCAATATTAAATGCAAGGCCCCCAAGTCCGATTAATATTGAGATAAAAGTGCCGAGTCCTTTAATCACTTCATTCGCAATTTCTTGACCACGATAACCTGTGACGACGAGAATACGCCATATGTTAATTTGTGCACCAATATCAATCAATATTGATAATAGGATCGCAAATGCAAAACTTGCTAAAAATTGTTCTGTAAAAACCGCTGTTTGTGTAAGAAATGCAGGACCAATAGCCGATGTAGCCATTAAAAATACCGATCCTAATAACAACCTTCGATGTGCTTTAGTAAAAACGAACTCACCTGGGCTTCCATTTTGATTCAAATCATTTTTCATTAATTAACCCCCTAATTGTACGATATCGATATTCACCTCAGCTAAGCGCGAACGAATTTCTTTAACAAATTCTAACGCATGCGCGCCATCCCCATGAACACAGATCGTATCTGCTTTAATTTCTATTATTTCTCCTGTAATCGCTTTAACCTTTCCATCTTTAACCATACGAATCACTTGTTCAATGGCCTCTTCCGTATCTTCAATGCTCGCACCAGCTTTTTTACGACTCACAAGCTGTCCGTCACGTTCATATCGACGGTCCGCAAACACTTCAGAAGCCACTTTAAGTCCTTGTGCTTTGCCAGCTTCTATCAAAACCGAATTGGATAATCCGACCAAATAGAGTTCTGGATCAATATGATATACAGCCGTAGCAATGGTATTTGCAACTTCTCGCTGCCTTACCGCGATTTGATATAACGCACCATGCGGTTTGACATGATTAAGTTTAATTTTATTGATGTCACAAAACGTTTTTATCGCACCGATTTGATAAATCATCAAATTATAAATCTCTTCAAGTGACATATCCATTTGGCGACGTCCAAATCCTTGCTTATCTGGAAATCCAGGATGCGCGCCTACACTTACCCCACTTTTTTTAGCTAACCGAATCGTCTCTGCCATGACATTTTCATCACCTGCGTGGAAGCCACAAGCAATATTTGCAGAAGTAATTAATGGGATCACTTCACGATCATTACCCATTTGATAGTGTCCAAAACTTTCACCTAAATCACAATTCAAATCAATTTGCATTTGTGTTTTCCTCCTTTATGATTGTGTGGCGGTCCAAAAATTTGATGTCAACGTCTTTAGCATCACCTTCAAAATATGGCGGATACGAGAGTACAGCATATAGAAAATCTGCAGTCGTTATAAATCCATCAATGACCAGCTCGTCTAAAGTGACTTTAAGTTTGTCAATGGCATGCGAACGATTTGCCCCTTTAACAATCACTTTGGCGACTAGTGAGTCATAATAAGAGGAAACAGTATAGCCACTGTACAGCAAAGAATCGACGCGAACATTAAAACCTTGAGGTAAATGTAAAGCTTTCACAGTCCCCGGCGTTGGACGGAAATTTTTTTGAGGATCCTCCGCATTGATTCTCGCCTCGATCACGTGACCATCAAACGTAATATCATCTTGTGTAAGTGACAGCGTACCATTTTGCATAAGTCGTAACTGTTCACAGACGAGATCAATATTTGTACGCATTTCAGTTACAGTATGTTCCACTTGGATTCTCGTATTCATCTCAATAAAATAGTACGCATCATCTGTCACTAAAAATTCAATCGTCCCAGCACTTCGATACTTTGCGGCTTTCGCCACTTTGACTGCATCATTACATATTTTTCTTCGCTTGTCTGAACTTAATGCGCTACATGGAGATTCTTCAATTAATTTTTGGTTTTTCCTTTGTACAGAACAATCTCGTTCACCGAGATGAATAAATCGATCTTGTCCATCACCAAGCACTTGAACCTCAACATGTTTTGCAACTGGGATAAAAGCTTCAACATAAATACGATCATCATTAAAGTACTTGTTACCTTCGCGCTTTGCTTCTTTAAAGGCGCGTTCGAGTTGTGATTCTTCTTTTACAATTCGAATCCCTTTTCCGCCACCCCCACTGGCCGCTTTAATTACTAAAGGATAGCCAAGTATGTCTGCTAAAGATTTTATATCGTCAACTGTTTCTACTGCAGATTTCGAACCTGGAATAATAGGAACGCCTGCCGCATCAACAGTTTGTCTTGCAGAAATTTTATCTCCCATGCATTGCATCGTCTCTTTTGTCGGACCAATAAAATAGAGGCCTTCATTTTCAACTTTTTCTGCAAACACCGGACTTTCTGATAAAAAGCCATAACCTGGATGAATCGCATTTGCATGTGTCATCTCAGCTGCCGCTAAAATCTTTCGGATATTCAAATAACTATCTAACGGGTTTGCTTCGCCAATACAAACTGCATGGTCAGCCAATTTAACGTGTAAACTATTTTCATCACCAACTGCATAGATGGCTACAGACTCCATCTTCATTTCTCTTAGCGCTCGAATAATGCGCACAGCAATTTCTCCTCGATTTGCGACTAATACACGAAACATCATCGTACCTCCCCTTTTACTTCAGTGTTAAAATAACTTGGTTATACTCAATATTTTCCCCGTGCTGAACCAAAATGTCTTGAACTTCACCTGATTCATCTGAAGTGACCTCATTCATCACTTTCATTGCTTCAATATAGCCAATGATATCCCCTTTTTTTACGCTATCGCCCACCTTGACAACCGGCTTTGTTAACTCTTTCTCATCTTGCAAATAAAATGTTCCAATCATTTGTGAACGTATGGCCATACCGTCTTCTTCTTGTTGTGACTGATCCTCGTGTGCACCTGTTAAACGATTTTCATCTTTTTGGGTTCCAGTCGATAGGGTCGATATGTCTTCAGTTTGTTGTGTCGTTGTTAAATCTAATTCCAAATCTATTTCTTCGTCACTGTATTTAAAATGCTTAACCCCATATTGTTTTAATAAATTTAATGTTTGCTCGATTTGTTTTAAGTCCATGGTATATGCTCACCTTTCAATACTGTTTTTATTTTCTGCTGTGTCGGTCTTATATTTGATAGTAATCGTTGAGGATACTGACAGATTTGTGCTTTTGCATCTTCAAGTTGCCTATTTTTACGTGATAAAATTTCACTTGCCTCATTAAAAGTCACCCATTCAAACTTAATCTGTTCACCTGGTTGTCTTTGAACGATTTCTACAATATCAGATGCAATGACTGTCGCGATTTTTGTGTAACCGCCAACCGTTTGGCGATCATTCAGCAAAATGATAGGATTCCCATCTTTAGGTACTTGTATACTGCCTAGAGCAACAGGTTCAGAAATAATATCAGCATCAGTGGCTGGTTGAATCGATGGTCCTTTCAAGCGATATCCCATTCTGTCCGAACTTTCAGAAATTATAAATTCCATCTGTTCAATTTCATGAATCGTGCGTCGTGAAAAAGATTCAAGTTGTGGTCCATCCATAATACGAATAGGTAAATCTCGAGATGGAGTAAAGCTTAAAAAATCGCTAGAGCGACCTATCAATTGATTGTCAATATACGTAGGCCTTGTAGTGATAATATCATTTGCCTTTAATGCACGGCCTTTAAAGCCGCCAATAGCTGTCCGCGTATGAGTGGCATAACTCCCCTCAAAAAGCGGAATATCAAGAGGTTCGGCAAAACCTAAATAGCCGCGCATCCCACAATGGGCAGGACCTATTTCTAAAACGTCATTTTTTTCAGCTCGAATGACAGTTTGATGGGGAATGTCTTGTCCGTTTAACGTTGCTGAAAAACAAGCGCCCGTTATAGCAAACAAATTTTGTTGTAAAAACTGGATTTGGGGTCCAATCATTGTAAATTCTATCGCGGGTTGCCCTTCAGTGTTTAATAACGTATTCAAAATCTCATAACTTGGTCGATCCATTACACCTGCAGGAGAATAGCCTTCATATTGTCGACCCATTCGCCCCAAATCTTGAATCGTCGTGAACAAACCCGGTTTCATTATTTTAATACTCATCAGTCACCGTCACCCACTCATCATAGTCTAATTGATTTTTATGCACATAAGATTGAATATGCAAAAATGTTTCTTCATCTATAGAATAAAACTTAACTTTATCACCCGGTTGATATAGAATTTTAGGATGACGTCTTGGATTGTAAATATCAATGGGTGTGCGTCCAATAATTTGCCAGCCACCAGGTGAATCGGATGGGTACAATCCTGTTTGATTGTTGGCAATCCCAACCGAACCCGCATCTATTTTGATTCTAGGCTCTTCTTTTCTTGGTGTATGTAATTTGGGATTTAAACCGCCTAAAAAAGGAAACCCCGGCATAAAGCCAATCATATATATGAGATAAAATGTTTCAGTATGATATTGAATGACTTCATCAATCGTTAAGTCATGGTGTGCTGCGACAATGTCGATATCAGGCCCCCACTTCCCCCCGTAAATGACGGGAATGTTAACCACACGACTTTGTTTGTCATATAACTGTGCTTGTTTATTTCCGAAGTGCTCCAATTGAAGTGCTTGAATTAAAGTTTCATAATTTGTATGTAGGCCGTCGAAATAAACCATAATTGCACGATATGAGGGAACGACTTCTTTAATATGTAAGTGCTGTTGTGTACGAAGATATGAAGCAACACGATTGACTTGATTATATACGTCTTCACTGATTTCTGCCTTGAAGTATATCATGAAAGCTTGTTCACTGATTTGTCGAAAATTCATAACCCTCCCCCTTTCTGAGAAAACCCTTACAAAAATTAATTTTAACATTATAAATTATACTTGACAATTAAGTATTGTTTTAAACATGATATGATTAATTAATCATTTTGTTCGTTTATTGCAAAATCTATCTCAGTATACACATTATAAAATGAAAAAACAGGCCCGGAAAATGAATTGACTTCATCATCTTTCAGGCCTGTTTCTTCGCAATATTATTGTATGTCTGTAATTTTAACATTGATTTCTCCACCATTTGGTAGAGGGACACGTACTTCATCATTTAATTGTTTACCAATCAGCGCTTGTGCCATTGGGGACTCATTCGAAATCTTCCCGTTAAAGGCATCAGATTCGGCTGATCCTACAATTTGGTATGACTCTTCGTCATTCCCTGGTAGTTCAACAAATGTCACTGTTTTACCGATTTGAACAACATGGTTATCTCCTGTATCTTCAATAATGAGTGCATGACGCAACATTGTTTCAATACGTTGAATATCTTGTTCAATAAACCCTTGCTCATCTTTGGCTGCATCATATTCTGAGTTCTCAGACAAGTCGCCAAAACTACGCGCAACTTTTATTTTTTCTACGACTTCTGGTCGTTTTACTGTTTTTAATTCTTCTAATTCTTTTTCTAACTTTTCAAATCCTTCTTGCGTCATTGGATATTGTTTTTGGTTTTCCATTATTTTCATCTTCCTTTTTCACTTTAATTTAATCTTTTTTACGAACAAGCGCTTGAATTTTTGTCGTCATGATATCAATCGCAACTTTATTAGAACCACCCTCTGGAATGATAATATCTGCATATTTTTTTGTCGGTTCTATAAATTGATTGTGCATGGGTCTCACAACAGAGAGATACTGATCAATGACAGATTCCATTGTACGCCCACGTTCTTTTGTATCTCTGATCAGCCGACGTAAAATTCTTAGATCCGCGTCAGTATCAACAAAAATCTTAACATCCATCATATCACGCAATTCTTTGTTTTCAAGCGCAAAGATACCCTCTACGATAATAACATCTTTAGGTTGAAATGCAATCGTTTTATCACTTCTCGTATGTTGTGTATAGTCATACGTTGGCACTTCTACACTTTCACCTAATTGCAAAGATTTAAGATTTTGGATTAATAAATCACTATCAAAAGCAAATGGGTGATCGTAATTCGTTTTTAAACGTTCTTCAAAAGTTAAATGAGACTGATCTTTATAATAGTAGTCTTGTTCGATAAGTGCGACACTGTGACCTTCTAAATTGTTCATAATTTCATTCGTGACAGATGTCTTCCCCGAACCAGAACCTCCAGCAATACCAATGATCGTTGTTGCCATATATTAAACTTCCTTTCTCATCATGTTGTTTGGATAAATAGGCTGGTCAACTTTAATTTGCACGATTTGTAGTGGATGACGTGCGGCATCAAGTTCATTTCCTTCTTCATCATAAATTTTGTCTATCACTTGCGTAAAAGTTGAGATCTCAGGTCCAAAAAATTCGATTTCTTGTCCTGGTTTGAAATGATTTCTTTGTTGAATTGTCGCAATTTGTTTGTCAGCGTCATAATCTAATACAAGACCTACAAAATCAAATGGTGACTTTTTACTCGACTCATTGCCAAACATTTGTTCTTCATACCCCGGTGTTCCTTTAAAAAATGCAGGTGCCGTATCACGATTCGCACATTTATCCAATTCATAAAGCCATTCACTTTTAATTTTAAAGTTTTCAGGGTCTTCAGCATATGCGTCAATGACTTTTCGATAAACAGAAACGACTGTTGCAATGTAGTGAATCGACTTCATTCTACCCTCAATTTTTAGAGAATCAATACCTAAATCCATCATCTGTGGAATCGATTCAATCAGTTTTAAATCACGCGGACTCATAGCAAATGGAACCGCACGTGCATCATCATAAACGATATCGAGTTCGCCATCTTGATCTACTGTCAACAAATCATAATCCCAGCGACAACTTTGACAACATCCACCACGGTTGGAATCCCGAGCGGTCATATGATTACTTAATGTACATCGACCAGAATACGCAATGCACATCGCACCGTGGATAAAGGCTTCAATTTCAATATCCACTTTATCCTTAATTTCTTTCATTTCCATTGCGCCAGTTTCACGTGCCAGCACAACACGATCGAGCCCTTCTTCCTTCCAATATTCAACAGCTTTATAATTACTCAATGATTGCTGTGTTGAAAGGTGAATTTCAAGTTTTGGCGCAACACGCTTACACGTTTCAATAATCAGTGGATCCGCGACAATAATCCCAGTCGCACCTGTAGATTCGAGTTGTTTTAAATACGTGTCTAAACCTTCCATATTTTCGTCATGCGCAATAATATTTGTTGTAATATAAATTTTCGCACCATACTGATTAGCAAATTCGACGCCTTCACGAATTTCATCTATGGTAAAGTTGTCAGCATTTGAACGTAAGCCATACTCTTGTCCACCAATGAACACCGCATCCGCACCGTAATGAATTGCAATTTTTAATTTTTCAAGATTACCTGCGGGCGCTAACAATTCGGGCTTTTTTATTTTACGCTTCAATTCGGGTTGAACTGCATCAAGTACCTTCATATTTGCTCTCTCCTATCTTTAGTAGACCGTTTGCTTGTAATAAAAGCCTTCATCAAATGGACGGTGTTCTGGCTGTATGGCTTCAATTGGGTCTACGAGCATAAATTTTTCATCTTCATAAGCTTCAGGATCTTCTTCATATAAATCGATGGCTTCGCGGTATGCTTCAGTTGCCACATTAATATAAGCTTCAGTTTGTAATACCCCATCAATTTTCAAACTATCAATACCCGCTTCAAAGAGTGGTTCTAACGCTTCAATCAAGCAAATATCATTCGGTGACATAATATGCGTCCCATTATAATCTTCAAAAACAGGGTACTTATTCTCGCGTTCTTCATCATAAAGCAACAATTGTTCGGTTGTCGAACTGGTGTCACGTTGAATTTTCATTTGACGACCTTGGAATGTGTAATAATTCCCCAATAGCATCCGTTTTGATTGGAACATGCACGTCATGCCATGAACTTGTACTTCAATTTCTACGTCACTATTCGCTTTAATATTCAATATTTCTTCTAGGCTTAACTCCCGAGCGAGAACAGCTCTTTTTGCACCACGTCTTCCCCAGTAATTACATTGAAAATGGTTCGTCACTAATGTTTCAGCATTCCAATTCAATGGAATTGGATTTTCTTGTTGCTTCACAATCATGACAACAGCAGGGTCACCAAATATGATACGATCTACTTTAATTTCATGTAAAAAAGCAATGTAATCCTCAAGCGCTGGAATATGGTAATTATGAAATATGCCATTCACCGCAGCGTAAGCTTTTTTTCCTGCTCTATGAATCACTTCAACTGCCTTTATCATTGCTTCTCGATTAAATTCACCAGCCAAACGTAAACCAAATTTTTCTTCACCAATGACAAATGCATCAGCACCTTTTTCAATTAATGTTTCAATGTGGCTTACAGACTTTGGTGTCACTAATAACTCCGTCATACTAACGCTCCTTTATTGATATCGCTAATCCATCATCCATATGAATGAAATTTGTTGTAAAATCCGTTTGCTGGCTTAACCAGTCATTGTATTTCCGAACTTTTTTTACCATTTGTTTAACATTGCGGCTCTGTACGATATCGATATCTGCAACAAAACCATGATACAAAATGTTATCCGTAATAATCACGCCTTTTTTTCTGACGAGCGGACTATAAAGCTCAAAAAAACGTTGGGATTGTGCTTTCGCTGCATCGATAAAAATCATATCATAAATCCGGTCATTCACGCGGTCAAATGCTTCTGTTGCATCTGCTTCAATTAAACGGATTTGATTCTCATAACCATACTGGCTGAAATTCATTTTCGCTTGTTGGATCATTTCGTTATTCCGTTCAATCGTTGTCACTTGTATTTCACTATGTACAGAAGCAAACTGCATCGCACTATAACCAATCGCACATCCAATCTCTAAAATCTCTCGAGGTTGATGAATGCGTATCAATTGTTGAATTAAATCTAAAGATAATTGATCGACAATAGGAACTTGATTGCGTTCAGCATCATCGCGTAAATGATCAATGGCTTTATCATAATGTTGAAGACTTAAGAGATAGGCTTGATTTTTATCCTTCATAGCTAAAGACATCCTTTATATTATTCTAAAAATCATCAAAAAATAAACCAGCCGCTTTAGACTGATTTAACTTTGATGTCTGTATACGAATCACGGAGAGTCGTTGAGAACACCCGTTGATTAATAGCATCTTAAAATGACTTCTTTATATTTTATCACATTATTGCTTGAGTGATAAGCATGAACCGTGATTTTACTGAAAAGATTTCTTGTTCAAAACGTTCATTCATTTCAAGACGTCATACTGACATTTTAAATTTATCATTTGTATATCAAGTATCATGACATGAGGTCAATTGTTAGATGAACCGTACAAAATTGGACTAAAAAGTTTGACGTATTATTGGTTCATATGATTTAACATCATAATAAAAAAAGAGTGGGTACACGATTGGGTACCCTCCTCTTTAGCTGATATTTCACTCATCTTCGTGATTGTCATCATCCATATTCGTATTCACGACTTCTTCAATCATATCCCATTCTTCCTCTGTTTCAACAGGCAAAAAGCGTCCGCCTTCTCCAGTTTCGTCAGGTTCATTAATCATAGGAATCAATTCGATTAAGTCATCGTCATCCGCTTGTGCACCTTCTTCAGCAAGAATAACATATTCTTTGTCGAATTCAGGATGGTAAAACTCTAACATTTTTCGATATAAAACTTCATTTCCTTCTTCATCATATAACGTTAATAACGTTTCGTCACTTTTCACTTCAATTTCTTGATTATGGTTTTCGTTTGTCATGATTGCTCTCTCCTTAATTCAGGCCATCCAAATAGCCTTGTAAAATAAACACTGCAGCCATTTTGTCGATGACTTTTTTTCGTTTTGCTCTCGATACATCAGCCTCTATCAATGAACGTTCGGCCGCCATCGTACTTAGCCGTTCATCCCACATCACAATTTCTAAATCGGGCATACGTTCAGCAAGGGCATCTTTATATTTTAATGAAGCTTCGCCACGAAAGCCAATAGAATTATTCATATTTTTAGGCAATCCAATTACAACAGTGCCTACTTTTTCTCTTTTTATAATGTCAATTAAGGTGTCAATTCCGAGCGCATTCTCTTCTTCGTTGATTCGGAGTGTATCTAAACCTTGTGCCGTCCAACCCATCATGTCGCTAATTGCAATACCTACCGTTCGACTTCCGACATCAAGTCCTAAAATTTTATGTTTAAGCATGATCGTCATTATGATGGTTTTGCAAATAGTAAGACACGAGCTCTTCCATAATATCGTCACGATCGATGTGTCGGATTTGATTACGTGCTTCATTGTGACGCGGAATATATGCAGGATCTCCTGATAATAAGTAACCCACGATTTGATTGACAGCGTTATATCCGCGTTCTTCTAAGGTCTTATAAACATTATTCAACACCGTTTCGACATTCTCTTTTGGCATATCCTCATAGCTGAATTTCATTGTTTTGTCAAAATTAGCCATTATATTCACACTCCTTAACCATAATGAGATTACACCTTTATTTTACATGAAATCACTGACTATGATAACGATTTAATATACTTTTTAATAAATTGTAATGCTTCTGTTATCTTTTCTGGTTCTGTTCCGCCGCCTTGTGCCATATCCGGTCGACCGCCACCTTTACCACCGACGATTGGTGCCATGTTTTTAATTAAATCGCCTGCTTTAATTCGATCAGTTAGCGGCTTTGGTACACTCGCAATAAGCGTTACTTTGCCGCCGACATGGCTTGCTAAAACAATAACAGTTTCTTGTAATTGAGATTTAAAATCATCCATTGTCGTACGAATCGCTTTTGCATCATCAACCTCTACTTCAGTAATCAACACAGGTAAATCATTAATTGTTTCCACTTGATCTTTGATGTTGCCCATCTTCAACGCATTAAGCGCTCTATTTTTCTCATCAATCGTTTGTTTTAATGCTTTTTCATTTTCTTGAAGTTGTTCAACTTTTTCAATCACTTGCGCATCCGTTTTTGCTTTCACGCGTGACTTAATTGCATTAAATTCATTGAGGTAATGCTCTAGATATAAGAATGCATTTTGTCCAGTGACTGCCTCAATTCGGCGTACACCAGCGCCAGTTCCGGATTCGCTAGTAATTTTGAACAAACCAATTTCAGAAGTATTTTGAACATGTGTACCACCACAAAGTTCAATGGAGAATGGGGACATGTCTACCACTCGAACGATATCTCCATACTTTTCACCAAACAATGCCATAGCTCCTTTTTCTTTTGCTTCATCGATTTTCATCTCTTCTATATCAACAGACAAATGGTTCCAAATTTGTTCATTTACACGATCTTCTACTTGTTTGATTTCTTCTGCTGTCATCGGTGCGATGTGTGAAAAGTCAAATCTTAACCGTTCGCTATCAACAAGTGATCCAGCTTGATTAACATGCTCACCAAGGACAGACTTTAAAGCCGCATGTAATAAATGTGTGGCACTATGGTTTTTCATAATGGCAGTTCTCGCATTTTGATCGATTGTTGCAGTTACTGATGCCCCTTCACGCACTTCACCATATTGAATGATACCTGTGTGTAAATTTTGTCCATTAGGCGCTTTAATCACGTCTGTAACTTGTATTTCAAATTGATCATTACGCACGACACCTTTATCCGCTACCTGACCACCGCTTACAGCATAAAACGGGGTCTGATCTAAAATGAAGTGAATGGTCTCACCAGAATCCGCGCTAGAGACACGTGTCCCATCATGAATGATATCCGTCATTGTCGCGTGTGCTTCAAATTGCTGATAGCCTAAAAATTGACTCTTCGTTTGAATTTGTTTTAACACTTCACTTTGAACTTGCATCGATTGACTATTTTGTCTTGCTTTACGTGCTCGTTCACGCTGTGTTTCCATATGCGCTTTAAAGGCATCCATATCGATTGATAAACCTTCATTTAGCGTAATCTCTTCCGTCAATTCAATCGGAAAGCCATACGTATCATATAATTTAAATGCATCTTCGCCGGAAATCAAATGGTTTGTAGATTTGGCTGTTTGTATCAACTCATTAAGTATTGTTAAACCTTCTTCTAATGTTTCATGGAAGCGTTCTTCTTCTGATTTAATAACACGTGCAATAAAAGCAGCTTTTTCTTTTACATTTGGATAGTACGGTTCCATAATGTCAGCGACGACATCTACTAGTCGATACATGAACGGCACATTGATATTTAAATTTTGACTAAAGCGTACGGCGCGACGTAATAAGCGACGCAATACATAACCTCTACCTTCATTTGCAGGCAAGGCGCCATCAGAAATCGCAAATGCAATCGTACGAATATGGTCGGCAATCACTTTAAACGCGATATCGTCGTTATCATTGCTTAAGTATTTCTTTCCTGAAATCTGTTCTACTTGTTCGATAATTGGAATGAATAAATCGGTTTCATAGTTCGTACGTACATCTTGGGAAATAGATGCCATCCGCTCTAATCCCATGCCCGTATCAATGTTTTTACTTGGTAATGGTGTATACGTATGATCTTTATTATGATTAAATTCACTGAATACAAGGTTCCAAACTTCTAAGTAGCGCTCATTTTCGCCCCCTGGATACATTTCTTCAGCAGGATCATCTTGGCCATACGCTTCACCCCGGTCATAAAATATTTCTGTATTCGGTCCAGAAGGGCCTTCACCAATATCCCAGAAATTCCCTTCAATTCGAATGATTCGATCTTCAGTGAGTCCAATGACTTCTGTCCACAAATCATAAGCCTCTGTATCTTCTGGGTGAATCGTGACATATAATTTTTCTGGATCCATCGCCATCCATCGCTCACTTGTTAAAAATTCCCAAGCAAACTCGATCGCCTCTCTTTTAAAATAATCCCCAATTGAAAAGTTCCCTAACATTTCAAAAAACGTATGATGACGCGCTGTAAATCCTACATTTTCAATATCATTTGTTCGTATAGATTTTTGAGCATTGACAATACGCGGTTTTTTAGGGATTTCACGGCCATCAAAATATTTTTTTAACGTTGCGACACCGGAATTGATCCATAATAAAGAATCATCATCAATGGGAACTAATGGTGCTGAAGGTTCCACCATATGCCCTTTCTCTACAAAAAAATCAATATACATTTGTCGAATATCACTAGCTTTTAATTTTTTCATCTTTACAACTCTCCTTAATTCTCAATAAAAACAAAAACATTCGCCTCATCAAAGGGACGAATGTTTCGCGGTACCACCCTAGTTACGACAATTCAAATTGTCATCACTCATTAGCATATCCGTACTGATACATAGTAGCGTTCAATGAAATCACTCGTACACTCTCAGCATGCTGTACGTCTCTGTGAAGCGATGTATCATTTACTCGGCTATGCACATAACTTAATTTTGATTATATAAAAAAGTATTAAGCTTTGTCAATTTCCATAAAGTCATATGGTGTCACATCACCCATATTAATCATCGGATGAATTTTAAACAATGTTTCTTCTGTTAATGAAATAACAGTCGAGGACGCATCTTGTACGTCAGTCGATGGATCATCAGTTTTAAAATATTGTTTCAGAAAATCTAGTAATTGGGTTAATCTTGTTTGTCCGGCTGTCGCTAATCCAATATTGAATGCTTCGGAATCCCCAAGAAAAACGAGGGATTGTTTTGCTCGCGTTAAGCCAGTATAAAGAATCGGTTTTTGAAGCATTCTGAAATATTGTTTAACAATCGGCATAATTACGATTGGAAATTCAGATCCTTGTGCTTTATGAATAGATGTACAATATGCATGCGTCAGTTCAGTTAAATCAGAGCGCGCGTATGTAATTTCATTCCCATCATAATCAACAATGACAACGTCTTTATTTAATACATTTTCTTTTGCCCAAAAAATACCGACTATCACACCAATATCCCCATTAAAAATATTATCATTCGGTCGATTGACCAACTGCAATACTTTATCTCCTTTGCGAAATACAACATCACCAAATTCCATCTCACGGTGGTCATCGCGATCAGTCAATGGATTTAAAATATTTTGCAAAATTTGATTTAACTTTTTGATACCTGCGTTACCACGATACATAGGGGCTAACACTTGAATGTCTGCCATTGTGTAACCTTTTTGTACCGCGTTTTTCACTACTTTTTCGACGACTTGTGGAATTTGCTCAGTGTGACATGGGATAAATGAACGATCATGAAATCGTTGGGTAATATCGACCGTTTCGCCTAACTTCATTCGATGGGCCAAATCGATAATACTTGAACCTTCTTGTTGACGATAAACTTCGGTTAAATTCACACGTGGTAAGACATTGGCTTCAATTAAATCTTTAAAGACTTGACCAGGTCCTACTGAAGGCAATTGATCTTCATCCCCGACCAATACCACTTGTGCATCCATAGGGACTGCAGCCATGAATTGGTGAAACAACCAAGTGTCTACCATTGACATTTCATCGATAATAATCAATTTTGCATTAATTTCATTTTCTAACAAATCATCAGGTTTTGTTTCTTGGTTCCAACCGATGAGGCGATGGATTGTCATCGCTTCTAATCCTGTTGCTTCATGAAGTCGTTTTGAGGCACGACCTGTTGGCGCAGCTAAAACGACTGGATAATCATCTTGGTCATAATCATTGTAATCAAGTGAAATGCCATGAATCTCCGAATATAATTGTACAATCCCTTTTATAACCGTTGTTTTACCCGTTCCTGGTCCGCCCGTAAGCAACATCACTTTATGACGCATTGCACATTCCAATGCATCTTTTTGTGATGGTGCATAGTGGACTTCATTGAATGTTTCGATTTCACCAATATGGAGTTGAATATCCGAATTATCAAATTGTGTCAATTTATCTCGATGCACATGCACGCGGTATAAATTTTGAGTACTTTTAATTTCCGAATAATATAAACTGGGTATTGCGATACGTTCGTCCACTTCAATCAGTCGTTTTTCTTCAACTAAATTTTCTAATGTTGCTATGATTTGCTCACGTTCAATTGCTATGTCATTACGTAACGATAACAATTGAATCGTTTCATTAATCAGCGCTTCTTGTGGCAAATACGTATGACCTTGTCTAATGCAAGTTTCTTCAACTAAATACAGCAATCCTGCTTTAAATCGATCTGGATGTTGTGGATGAATACCCAGCTGTTGCGCAAGTTGATCTGCTTTTTGAAAGCCGACCCCTTTAATGTCATATACAAGTTGATAAGGATTTTGGTCCAGCATTGTAAGCGTTTCACTTTTATAAAATTTATAAATATCCATAGCAAGCTTAGAACCAAAGCCTAACTCGTTTAATCTTATCATCACTTGTTCGCTTTCTTGATTCGCATAAATTTGCTCAACAATTTGCTGTTGTTTCGCTTTTGATAATTTAGGGACTTTGCCAATAATGCTTTCATCTTTTAAAATGTCATGTATGGCATTTTCGCCTAATGTATTGACAATCGATTCTGCCGTTTTCTTGCCAATCCCTTTGAACAAATCACTCGATAAATAGGCAATCACAGCGTCGGAGGTATGTGGAATTTCTTTTTGAAACGTCTCTGCTTTTAATTGTTGACCATATCGTGCGTGTTGAACAACATGGCCTTTAAACGTGTACGTTTCACCTTCAACCATATTGGGAAAAAATCCAACAACTGTCGCCATATCAACAAAGTCACCGTTCGTCTCTTCAACGTCAACTTTGAGCACTGTATAATAATTATCGCTATTTTGAAAGAGTATCATTTCTACGTTACCTTTAATATAAGTATGGTCAAACAGTGTTGGATTTGTCATGGTTACACCTCCTCTTCGTTTTTCATGTGACGAAATGTTTTCAACGCATGTTGACTTAGCATATGTTGCGAATCGATGGACACAGCACGTACAAAACCTTGAATCGCAGCATCAATATTTTCATTACACATATATAGCGCTAACGTTAAATTGTATTGCGCATCTACATGTTGTGCATCTTTTTCAAGTATTTGGTTCAAAATCGGTATCGCTTGATCGTACATTTCCAATTCACACATCAGCAATGCGAATTGAAATTGTACTTCAAGATCCTCGAAATCCGGATCCAATTCAGCAGCACGCATCATGTATGGAAGGGCTTGCTTTTGGGCATCGAGTTGTAATAAAGCCAAACCTAACATGTAATACACGTCTTTTTGTCCGATATGATGCGAAATCGCATTTTGATACAATCGGACTGCTTCTTGATAGCGTCCTTCATTAAAATAAACGTTCGCTAAATTATAATAAATGATCCCGTTTTCTGGTTGTAAAGTGATGGCACGTTGAAAAAAACGCTCTGCCTTATCAACTTCACCGGCTTCAGCTAATAATATACCTGAATTAATATAGTTTTCAACCTCTTCTGGATGTGCTTCAATATTTTCAAAACATGCTTGCAATGCACGTTCAAATTGTCCTTGTTGAATGAGTTGATGAATTTGTTCAAGCTTCATTTGGACCACCTTTTCTTATACCACATAGTTTAATTGTCGATCTTTTTTAAATACTTCATCAATCGTTGCGCCACCTAAACAAACCTCATCATGATATAAAACAACGGCCTGTCCCGGTGTAATCGCACGCACAGGTTCATCAAAAGTCACTTTTATGGCACCATCACCATAATTTGACACTGTGACACCGACGTCTTTTTGACGATATCTAAACTTAGCTGTGCATTTTAAAGGTGTAGATAAATCCATAGGGTTGACAAAAGAAACATCTGAAGCAATCAAATAATCACTGTACAACGCATCGTGATGAAAGCCCTGTTCTACATATAAAACATTGTCTTTTAAATTTTTTCCGACAACAAACCATGGCTCGCCGTCTCCACCAATACCTAAACCATGCCGTTGGCCAATTGTATAATACATAAGCCCGCTATGTTGGCCTTTAAGTTCACCGTTTAAAGTACGCATCTCTCCCGGTTGAGCTGGTAAATATTGAGCTAAAAATGTTTTAAAGTTGCGCTCTCCAATAAAACAAATTCCAGTAGAATCTTTTTTCTTTGCTGTGGCTAAATCTTGTGCCAATGCAATTTCACGCACTTGTTGTTTATCGATGTCCCCAATCGGAAACATCACTTTATTCAGTTGTTTAGCTGTCAATTGATTCAAGAAGTAGGTTTGATCTTTATTATGATCGACCCCACGTAACATCTCTACTGTGCCATCATCATGACGACGAATGCGTGCGTAATGACCTGTTGCGACATAATCCGCACCAAGTTTCAATGCATGTTCTAAAAATGCTTTGAACTTTATTTCTTTATTACACATGACATCAGGGTTCGGTGTTCGTCCCTTTTTATACTCATCTAAAAAATATGTGAATACTTTATCCCAATATTCTTTTTCAAAGTTAACCGCATAATATGGGATTCCAATTTGGTTACATACAGCAATGACATCATTATAATCCTCAGTTGCGGTACAAACGCCATTCTCATCTGTGTCATCCCAGTTCTTCATAAATATACCGATCACGTCGTACCCTTGTGCTTTAAGTAAATAAGCTGTCACTGAGCTATCAACGCCACCAGACATCCCTACTACAACGCGCGTATTTTGATGGGTCACATTTCTTCCTCCTTAAATTGTAAATAAATTTTATGAAGTTCCATCACAATTTGTTGAATGTCATCAATTGTCATGGCTTCATTTAAACTAATTCGAACTGAATGATGAATTCGTGAATGCGCTCCATACATCGCTAACAACACATGTGATGGTATTGTTGAACCTGCCGTGCAAGCCGATCCAGATGAGACATAAATGCCAGCTAAATCGAGTAATGTCAACAATGTTTCTACATCCACAAATGGAAAATGTAGATTAATAATATGATTGGTGCTTTCAGTCATGGAGCCATTATATTCAAATGGAATCGCACGCTCTTGTAAACCGACAAGCAATTGCTCTTTTAGTTGTGCAAGATGCACATTGTTGTCATCTCGAGAAGCTTCTGCCAAGCTTAATGCCGTCGCAAGTCCAACGATTTGTGGCACATTTTCAGTACCAGCACGACGTTTCATTTCCTGCTCGCCCCCCAATTGTGGAAATGACATCACAACCCCATTTCTGACGAAGAGCACGCCAACCCCTTTTGGACCGCCAAATTTGTGCGCAGTCAAACTTAACGCATCAACAGAAAAATCCTGCACATCTATGGGTAAATGACCTACCGCTTGCACTGCATCCATGTGAAAATAAGCTTGATGATGTGCTAAAATGTCTTGAATATCATAAATATGTTGAACTGTTCCTACCTCATTGTTTACAAACATAATTGAAACTAACGTTGTATCTTCTCGCATACTCTTTTTCAGTTGCTCTAGATCTATCAAACCCATTTCATCGACATCTAGATACGTAACTTCAAAACCTTGTTTCTCTAAATGCTCGAAAACATGTAATACCGAATGGTGTTCAATTTTCGTAGTAATAAGGTGTTTACCTTTCGTTTGATTTGCGTATGCAATCCCTTTAATTGCCGTATTATTCGCTTCTGTCGCCCCACTTGTAAAAATAATTTCATTCGGTTGTGCATTTAAATATTTAGCGACAGTTCTTCTAGATTCATCTAGCAATCTTCTCGCATCACGACCTTGCGTGTGAATTGAGGAAGGATTACCGAAATGTGTTTGATACACTGCCATCATTTTATCAGCAACTTCAGGTTTAACTGGGGTCGTTGCTGCATAATCTGCATAAACACCCATGATTTAGACCGCCCTTTCTCATAATCAATGTTCCTATTTTAGCACTTGCATTATAAAAATTCTAGTCTATTGTTTGGCTTCAAGGCTGTTGGATTTCTACTTTATTGTAATTGTTGATGCTACATAATTCAATGAAACGTTAGAGGCATTTTTGACGGGTTTAATCGATGACTCATGATATACTGACGCAAAGAAAGGAGTATTAAGATGATGACTAAAAAAATGAATTATTCAGCATTAAATCTTGTTCCGATTAGACAAGGGGACCAAGCAAAAGGTGCCATTAATCAAATGATTACATTAGCACAAACATTAGAGGGACTCGGTTACGAAAGATTATGGATTGCTGAGCATCACAATACGCCAAACCTTGCAAGTTCTGCAACTGTATTACTTATCCAACATGCGTTACATCACACGAAAAATATGCGAATTGGTTCTGGAGGAATCATGTTACCAAATCACGCACCGCTCGTTGTTGCCGAACAATTTGGCACATTAAAAACCATTTATGGAGACCGCATCGATTTAGGTGTAGGTCGTGCACCTGGAACAGACATGGCCACAGCAAGTGCGCTCCGCCGTGATCAACATCAAGGTGTGTACCAATTTCCAGATGAAGTACAACAACTATTACAATATTTCGGACCTGATACGAAACAAGGTCATGTCAAAGCGATTCCAGGAATAAACGAAAACGTCCCAGTATATGTACTCGGATCTTCTACAGATTCAGCCCATTTAGCTGCTCGACTTGGCTTGCCTTATGTTTTTGCAGGGCATTTTGCACCACAACAAATGCAAGAAGCATTGTCCATCTACAGAGCATTATTCGAACCTTCAGATACGTTAAAGGCGCCATATATCATCGTTGCACTCAATGTCGTAATGGCAGATTCTAACGATGTCGCACAATATCTGGCTACGACTCAGACTCAATTATTTGCAAGCATTTTAAATGGGCAAATGCGTCATTTGCAACCCCCTGTTGAAAATCTTAATCAAGTGTTATCTCCACGTGAAATCACCTGGGCCAACGAACGTATAAAGCGTTCTCTCGTCGGGGACAAAAAGACAGTGAACAATCAAATCGACAGCTTTATTGAACAATATGGGCATATTGACGAAATCATGGCTGTCAGCTATATCTACGATGTCTCGTTGCAACATCGTTCTTACCAATACTTCAAAGAAATCATGGATGCGCGATAAACATATCCTTTCAAGCTATCACTTCAATTGAAACAATAAAAAATAGTTGTAGGCCTCTCCTACAACTATTTTTTATTGTTCTGTACGTATATAAACGCATAGATTTTAAATTTACTTTTTGAATTTATCGATAATGTCGTTGGCTTTATCTTTCACATTTTCAACTGCTTCTTTTGCTTTACCTGACAGTTTATCGCTTTTTCCTTCGTTTTCTAATGATTCGTTGTTTGTCGCGTTACCTACCGTTTCTTTTACGTTACCTTTAAGTTGTTCGAATTTGTTTTCTTCGTTCGTCATTTGTATTGCCTCCTTAGGAATGTCTTAATAGGAGTATTCCACGTGACGGGCACGATTAAACATATTTTTTAAAATTCTTCGTAAACAGCGGGATCTTGACCTTTGCGTCGACCATCCACACGCGTTAACTGATCAATGGCCTGGAGATCCTCATCAGTAATATGAAAGTTAAAAATATCAAAGTTTTCAAGTTGGCGACGTGCTGATGTGGCTTTTGGTATCGGCATGACATCATTTTGAATATGCCACTTCAAGATGATTTGCGCGATTGTTTTATCATATTTTAACGAAAGCTGTTTCAATACTGGCTCGTTCATGACACCGTTATCTCTACCTAGCGGGCTCCATGCTTGCGTTAAAATACCATGCTCACGATGATATGCTATCATTGCTTTTTGATTGAAATAAGGGTGCAACTCAATTTGATTTAGGATAGGCAATACCCCCGTTTCTCTTTCTAATTGCTCAAGATGTTCCGGTAAAAAGTTACAAACACCGATATGCCTTACTAAACCTGCTTTTTGTGCGCCAATCATAGCATTCCAAGCTTCAACAAATTGACCTTGCTTAGGATTCGGCCAGTGAATGAGATAAAAATCGAGATAATCTAACTGTAATCGATACAAAGATTCTTGAATCGTTTCATAAACTTGGGCATCGTTTTGATATCGACCTGGAAGTTTAGAAGTCACCCAAATGTCACTTCGATCTACACGGCTATTTTGAATCGCCTTGCCAACTGCACCTTCATTTTCATAATTATATGCAGTATCAAGCAAGCGATATCCCATATTAAGTGCCTCAGTGATCGCATGAACCCCTTTTGACCCATTGAGTTTATACGTTCCGAATCCTAATTGATCAATCAATTGATTGTCTCTTAAAGTAAATTGTTCCATAGCAACCTCCTTGAGATGAAATGGCGTTCTTTAAATGTAAAACATATAGCCTTCTAGTGTATCTTCTTCTTGATAATCCGCTAATGATTGTAGCGTCGTTTGATCTAATACTTCTTTCACAGCATTACGCATCCGAAGCCATAATTGTTGTTGACCTGGAGGCTCAGATTCCATACGTTCCACAATCGTCAAAGGGCCTTCAAGCAGACGAATAATATCACCCGCTGTTATTTCACTCGCAGGCATTTTTAATTCATATCCGCCTTTAGCACCTCGAACACTTCTGATTAAACCTGCATTTCTAAGTGGACCGACAAGTTGCTCTAAATAAAGATCGCTTAAATTATTTTCTTCTGCAATTGTTTTTAAAGAGACACAACCTGTACCCTGTCGTTTTGTTAAAGCAATCATCAATGTTAATCCGTATCTTCCTTTAGTGGAAATTTTCATTTTATCCTCACCTTATATCATCCGATTTATTTTTATTTTAGCATGATTTATATTATTATAATACCATTGTATATGAGAGTACAAAACAATTAAAAATGGAGGGATTTCGATGTTAACTGAGCCATTAGCATCAAGAATGCGGCCCCGTGATATTGATGAAGTGATAGGACAAACACACCTTGTTGGGGAGAGTGGTATCATTCGCCGTATGGTGAATGCACAAAGGTTATCTTCAATGATATTTTATGGTCCTCCAGGCGTCGGAAAGACAAGTATTGCCCAAGCCATTGCTGGTAGTACCGCATTTAAATTCAGACAATTAAATGCAGTGACGAATACGAAAAAAGATATGCAGTTGATTGTTGAAGAAGCCAAAATGTCAGGACAAGTTATCCTACTATTAGATGAAATTCATCGCTTAGATAAGGCCAAACAAGACTTTTTGTTACCTCATTTAGAAAATGGAAAAATTGTATTAATTGGTGCGACAACCTCTAACCCCTATCATGCGATTAATCCTGCAATTCGCTCACGCGCACAGATTTTTGAACTCTTTCCTCTTGATACAGCACAAATTAAAACTGCGCTATTCAATGCATTAAACGATGCAGAACGTGGTTTAAAATCTTATCAAGCCCAAATTGACGACGCAGCGTTTGAGTATTTTGCGACTCAAAGTCAAGGCGATGTTCGTAGTGCATTAAATGCATTAGAACTGGCTGTACTCAGCGCCAATACAACTCCACCGCATATTACACTTCAAGATGCAGAGGATTGCCTTCAACGCGGGGCATTAATGAGTGATAAAGACGGTGACATGCACTATGATGTGATGAGCGCATTTCAAAAGTCCATTCGTGGCAGTGACGTGGATGCCGCTTTACACTATTTAGGCCGATTAGTTCAAGCTGGGGATTTACCGACCATTGCACGGCGATTACTGGTCATCAGTTATGAAGATATTGGTTTAGCTTCACCCGGGGCAGGACAACGTACACTTGCAGCCATAGAAGCCGCTGAAAGACTAGGCTTTCCAGAAGCACGAATTCCATTAAGCCAAGCAGTCATCGAACTATGTCTATCACCGAAATCCAACTCCACAATTCGTTCTATTGACGCCGCTTTACGTGATATTAAAAACGGCCATGTCGGTCAAATTCCTGACCATTTAAAAGATGGCCATTACTCAGGTGCTAAAGATCTAGGACGAGCCATTGGGTATCGTTATCCCCACGATTATAAAAATGGCTTTGTTGCACAACAATATTTACCAGATTTATTAAAAAATAAAACTTACTATGAACCTAAAGAAACGTCTAAAACCGAACAACACTTTAAACAAATTTATGACAATTTAAAGCAACAAAGTGATACCTAAAGCCTCTTTCCCTGATTTGACTCAAAAGATAAAGTCCTCAAAATGGTGTTGTCAATGCCTGTTTTGAGGACTTTCGTTTATTTATCTTTAATGCGTTGAACTTCAATGTCTTTTAAAATATCATTACATACAAAACTCGCACAAATCAATCCAACCACACTCGGGACATACGCATTTGATGATGGCGGCATTTGTGCTTTACGATTCCTACCTTGAGCATCCCCTACAACAGCTTTAACATCATCACGAATAACGATTGGACTCTCACCGGAAAACACAACAGGCACCCCTTTTTTAATGCCTTTTTGTTTTAATTTATTTCTAATGATACGTGCAATTGGGTCTGTATGTGTTTTAGAAATATCGGCAATTTCAAATTGTGTCGGATCTGTTTTATTCGCTGCTCCCATACTCGAAATAAACTTAATCCCACGTTGCAAACATTGCTCGATGAGATGGACTTTATAAATAATCGTATCACTCGCGTCTACAATATAATCGATATTGTATTCGTCAAATAATTGCTCATAAGTCTCCTCTGTGTAAAACATATGTAACGGGGTAACCTTACACTCAGGATTGATTAAATGGATACGTTCTTCCATTAAACTCACTTTACTTTGTCCAATTGTTGTCGTTAAGGCATGCAATTGACGATTGACATTAGTGATATCAACATCATCCTTATCGATTAAGATGATATGTCCAATATTTGTGCGCGCTAATGCTTCTGCAGCAAAAGACCCAACGCCCCCTATTCCTAATACAGCAACAGTTGTTTGTTTTAACTTTTCCAGTCCGTCTCGACCAATAGCCAGTTCATTACGAGAAAATTGATGTTTCATATTAAACTCCTTTAATCATCATTCATACGCCTATTTTAAATCATGTCATAAAAAATACGCAAGACGCGAAGTCTTGCGTACCGATAGAATCCGTGATGCCGTAGTTTAAAAGTGCTTGATCATTTTGGCCTGCTATATACAGGTGGGTGCCCTGTTTCTTGTTTTGCACGTCCCCCTATAGAGGCGTGTGCGCTGCAAGAAAACCCATTAGGCTCCCTGATCAAAGAGTGTTAGGTCAAAATACATAAAGCAAACTTACGAACACGACAGATGACTATCTTATGAACTAATCATATCATACTTTATTGATTATTCAAGAAAAATGTTTGTACGTCACATCCCTATAGTTTGATGCGTAACGAAAGTTCATCAAGTTGTCTTTCTGAAACAGCACTTGGCGCATCAGTCATTAAGTCTGTAGCGGATGCTGTTTTAGGAAAGGCAATGGTGTCTCGTAAATTCGTACGACCACTTAAAATCATTACAAAACGATCTAATCCAAGTGCAATACCCCCGTGTGGCGGTGCACCATATTTAAATGCGTCTAATAAGAAACCGAATTGCGCTTGTGCAGCTTCCTCTGAAAACCCGAGTGCTTGAAACATCCGCTTTTGAAGTTCACCATCGTGAATACGGATAGAACCGCCACCAAGCTCAAATCCGTTTAACACAAGATCATATGCCTGTGCTTGTGCTTTTTCAGGAGCCGTTTCTAACAACTCAATATCTTCCACTTTAGGTGAAGTGAATGGATGGTGTGCCGCAACGTAACGTTTAGACTCATCATCATATTCGAGTAATGGCCAGTCTGTCACCCATAAGAAATGATATTGATCCGGTTGAATCAACCCGCGTTCCTTACCTAATTTATTTCGTAAAGCACCTAAGCTTTGTGCAACGATTTCTTTAGAATCCGCAACAAAAAGAACTAAGTCTCCGGATTTGGCATTCGTTAATTCTTGTAATTTCACGACATGTTGATCCTCAAAGAATCGAGCAATTGGACCATTTAACCCATCGTCTACAACTTTAACCCATGCTAATCCTTTAGCACCATAAATGTTTACAAATTCCGTCAAAGCATCGATATCTTTACGTGTATAGTCTGTTGCAGCGCCTTCAACTACAAGTGCCTTGACTTGTCCTCCGCTCTCAACTGCATGTTTAAACACCTTGAATTCCATTATTTCTCCTAATTCTGAAACATCCAAGAGTTCCATCCCAAAACGCGTATCAGGTTTATCTGTACCGTAACGTGCCATCGCTTCTGCATAAGTCATACGAGGAAATGCCTCAGTCATTTCTAATCCTTTCACATCAGCAACGACTTTCTTAACCATTGCTTCTCCTAATTGCATCACATCTTCTTGTTCAACGAAACTCATTTCAAGGTCAATTTGAGTAAATTCCGGTTGACGATCAGCACGTAAATCCTCATCACGGAAACATTTAACAATTTGGTAATATTTATCAAAACCACTAATCATCAATAATTGTTTAAATAATTGTGGTGATTGCGGTAATGCATAAAACTCCCCATCATGGACACGAGAAGGGACAAGATAGTCGCGTGCGCCTTCAGGTGTTGATTTTGTTAAAACAGGCGTCTCTACATCATAAAACCCTTCGTTATCTAAAAATTGACGAATAGAACGTGTAATTTGATGACGCATTTTAAAGGTTTGGGCTAAATTCTCACGTCGTAAATCAAGATAACGGTATTTCAAGCGAATATTCTCGTCGACATTTAAATTTTCCTCATTGATTGAAAATGGCGGTGTTTCAGCTTGATTAATAATTTTAATAGATTGGGCTTGCACTTCGACTTGACCCGTTTTAATTTTAGGGTTAATCGTTTCCTCTGCTCTTTTTGTAACAGTCCCTTTGATTTCAACCACATATTCAGAGCGAATTCGTTCGGCGATTTCTAATGCTTCTTTTGAGAAATCAGGATTGAAAACGACTTGTACGTAACCTTCTCTATCTCTCAAATCTACGAAAATAAGTCCACCGAGGTCTCGTCGATTGTGAACCCATCCTTTAAGTATGATTTCTTTTCCTAAATACGCTTCAGTCACTAAACCACAGTATGTCGTTCTCTTGTTCATTATGCTTTCCCTCCATGAATATAACTGTCTATTTCTTCAAATTTCATTGTTTTTGATTCCCCACTTGCCATATGTTTAACTGCGACTTCACCTGTTTTTAGCTCTTCTTCACCAATAACAAGGGTATATGTCGCATTGAGACGGTCAGCTTGTTTCATTTGACCTTTTAATTTTCGTGATAAATAATCTTTATCCACTGATATATTTTGATGTCTGAGGCGATTTAGGAGTGTAACGGCAAATTGATCTGCTTCCTCTCCCATCGTTGCAACAAATAAATCAATATGATTCGACTGTGGAAAAGCAATATTTTCCTCTTCTAAGGCTAAAATCAATCTTTCAATACTTAATGCAAATCCAATGCCTGTTTCATTAGGCCCATCTAACAATTCTAATAACCCGTTATAACGGCCACCACCACATAATGTCGTAATTGCACCATCATAATTTTCATTATCCATCATCAATTCAAATGCAGTATGCGTATAATAATCCAAACCTCGCACAAGTCTAGGATCCACTACGTATGGTACGCCTAATCGATCTAAATGTGATTTCACCGCTTCGAAATACGATTTAGACGCTTCATTGAAGAAATCTTCAATAGCAGGCGCTGTTTGAATTTCAGGTTGGTGACGATCCACTTTACAATCTAAGATACGCATTGGGTTCGTTTTAATCCGTTGCTGACAATCTTGACAATAATTGTGAATGACCGGCTGAAAATGCTCACGTAATGCTTCTTGATACGCTTTTCTAGACTCAATATCACCCACACTATTAATCACAAGTTTTAACTTTTTCAAACCAAATGATTGATAAATATGCATAACCATAGCCAACACTTCTGCATCGATACTTGGATTTTCTGAACCAATTGCTTCAACACCAAATTGATTAAACTGACGATAGCGCCCTTTTTGCTTTCGCTCATAACGGAACATCGGCCCATTATAATACAATTTAACAGGTTGATTGGGTAAGCCTTGCATTTTATTTTCGATATAACTACGAACGACGCCTGCTGTACCTTCTGGACGTAATGTAATACTGCGGTCGCCTTTATCTTTAAACGTATACATTTCTTTTTGTACGACATCCGTCGAATCTCCAACGCCACGCGCAAATAAATCCGTACTTTCAAAAATAGGTGTTCGAATTTCTTTATAATTATAAACTTCCATAAGACGGTGTAATTTTTGTTCAATGTAACGCCATTTTTCAGTTTCTACTGGTAATATATCTTGAGTTCCACGTTGAATGTGTATCATATAATCGCTCCTTTTTCATCATCTTAATTATCCGTTCCTAACGAGAATGTGAAATCGAGTAGGAGAATAGCCATTAATTGGCCATTCGTCCTCTCACACCACCGAGCGTACGGTTCCGTACTCGGCGGTTCAATATCTTGCGTAAGCCAACTCTGCAAGCTGGGTTAATGGTATTAACCCCCACTTGTAGCGTTGTTTTGTTGTAAGTGCACGATGAACCTCGTACGTGTTTGATAACCGCCAATATTTCTTGCGAGACTGTGCGATTTTCATTGCACTTCTATGGTCAAGACCATATTGGCGCAACATCTTATATTTCGTTCTTACTCTTTTCCACCGTTTAAGAATGAGTTGTCTAAGTCGGCGGTTTAGCCAAGATTGCGTGGTTTCAATAAATCCTCTGATAAAACCTCTACCAAAGTCATTGATCCAACCTCTCGTCACTTGGTTAATTTCAGCGATAATTTCTTTAAAAGTACCGGGTCTATTTCGTTTCGTTATTTTCCTTAAGGCGCGTATTAAATTTCTTTTTGCTTCCGTAGTCGGTCTGAAACGACAAACCCCATTTACCTTGGTGATTAGACAACTCAAGAACTTTAAACGTGAAACTGCTCCTACTTTACTTTTATCTTCATTGACAACCAACTTCAGTTGCTTTTCAATGAATTTCGTGACACTCGACATTACGCGTTCACCTGCACGTTTTGTACGTACAAAGATGACAAAGTCATCTGCATATCGTACGAAACGATGTCCACGCTTTTCGAGTTCTTTATCCAGTTCATGTAGATAGATGTTACAGAGTAAGGGAGAGATAACGCCCCCTTGTGGTGCACCTATCTTTCTTTCTGCGACTTCGCCAGATAGGTCAATGGCACCGACTTGTAAGCTTCTACGGATAAATGTGGAAATTGACTTATCTTGAACATGACGTTCGAACAAATACATGAGCTTATCATGATTCAACATGTCAAAGCACTGTTTCAAGTCACAATCTACGGCTATTTTATAACCTTCTTCATAGTAGGCAGCACATTGCTTAAGTGCTGTTCCTGTGCTACGATGAGGTCTGAAACCGTGGCTATGATTTGAGAATGTTCGGTCGATGCCAGGTTCAATCACTTGTTTAATCGCTTGTTGTATCACTCTGTCTCTAGCGACAGGAATACCAAGCACACGCATTTTCCCATTTGGTTTGGGAATCTCAACTTTTCGGACTGCTTGGGGTTTGTATGACCCATCAAGCAGTTTTTGTTTTATCTGTGAAAAGTATTGCGCAAAGTGAGCATTCAGTTCACTGACTTTCATGCCGTCAATTCCAGGAGCTCCATTATTCTTCTTAACCTTCTTGATTGCTTTTTCTATGTTGTGTGGTCTTACAACAAGCTCCATCAAAGATGGAGACTTACGATACATTTCTTTCATTTCACCTAAGATTTACTATACACACTTATGTATTCTTTTTCGTTCCACTACTTATCCTTCCATAAGCTGCCGGTTTCCCGTATTCTGTACGTCGTAAATCTGTAACCTCCAATCTTTACTTTGTATTGAATATCGTTCGGTCCTTCGGTACATTTCCCCTACTATGACCTCTGCTGACTTCTCATCATTCGTTGTTACTACGATATTTCTATCGCTGATGAGACCTCCCCGGGTAAGGTGTAACCCCTTTCCACTCATGCCACCGCATCATTTACGATATAGAACTCGGGTAGTATGGGACTTCATCTTGTTCAGCAGACTCATCCATTCTACATAGCCTTAGTATGATGTTTCTGTTCGTCGGTGCGCGTGTTTGCGTCCGACTTCCTTTAGATTCCACCTCACGATGGACACCCTTGTCATTCGCTAACAGTTCCTACTACCAAGCCTGTAACGGACTTTCACCGTCAAGTTGTTACCCATGCCGGGCGTACTAAAAAAAGCCCCCTGTATGTTCATCAACATACAAGGGACGTACTTTATGCCGTGTTGCCACCCTAATTAAGAACAAACACGCCATTTGTTCTTCACTCTTCACTCTTATCGCGAGCAACACGCTTTATTTTCATAAAGTCCCTCTTCTTGTGTTCCACTATGCACAAAGGTTTATCTTTCAGCCGACGGATAAACTCTCTTCTTCTCTTTGCGTTTTCGCCTAGTTTTTCAAGAATACAAACGGTAAATAAATATAAAATTCACTCTCTATCATACATGTTTTTATAAATCGTTTCAAGCCTTTAACTTAAAAAGTATGTTTTTAATCCGTCCACAATCGCTTCCTCAACGATTTTTCGGTGGTTTTCATCATTCATCATGATGGTATCGGTTGGGTTACTGATATAACCAAGTTCTAACAATACAGCAGGCATCTCAGTTTGTCTTAGCACTTGATAATTCTCTTGTCTCGCTCCTCGATTGGATAGCATCGCTTTCTTTTGGATGCTCGCGTTTAATGTTTCCGCCAATCCTTCTTGTTGTTCATGATACCAATACACCGTTGCACCGTTCGCATTACGAGATTCAAGCGCATCGTTATGCACACTTAAAAAGACATCGCCTTTTAAATGACGATCGTTCAATTTAACGTACGTATCAGTTGTACGGGTCATTTTTACTTTAGCGCCTTCTTTTTCAAGGCGTGCTTTCAATTCCAAGCTCGTTTTTAATGTGATATCTTTTTCCAACGTTTTCTTACCCGTTTGACTGGAAGCGCCTTGATCTGCACCACCATGTCCTGGATCAATGATCACTGTTTTATTTTTCAATGGATTCGCTCTTGGGTTTTCATCTGCTGGAATATCAAGATTTGTATGCCATCCCGCAATCCATCCCTTTTGCTTGCCATTAGTTGAACGGACTTGAATCCACTTTCCAGATTTACCAATTTGGACAAATTCATCACCTTGATGGATAGCATAAAGTACAGGATATGCCGCATTGGGTCCCGTTCTAATTTCAGCATCTTCAATCAACACGATATGATCTGAATCGCTATGGCGTAACACTAAATAGGAAATCGCAATAATGCCGATTAAAGAGAGTGTGAGGCAAATACCATAAAACCGTTGCGGACGAATACGTTTTTGCTGTAGCCATCGTTCAAACTGATTCATAAAATTTTTCCTTCTTCACTTTCAAATATAATGGTAACGGGCCCTTCATTTTGTATGTCTACAAGCATATCCGTTCCAAATTCTCCCGTCTCAACCGAAAGATTAAACGAACGCAACTGATCATTAAAATAGCCATATAAGCGATTCGCTTCATCTGGTGCCATAGCTCGAGAAAAGCCTGGACGATTCCCTTTTCTAACATCCGCATATAAAGTAAATTGGGAGATGGATAAAATCTCGCCGTTGATTTGTTGAATATTCAAATTTAACTTCTGATTATCATCTTCAAAAATACGAGAGTTCGCAATTTTTTTAGCTAATACTTGCGCATCTGCTTCTGTATCTCCCTCGCCAATACCGACTAATAGGCACAAACCTCGTTCAATGTGTCGTTCGATATGATGGTTTTTAACACGCGCTGATCGAACTTTTTGTACGACGATTTTCATATATACGCACTCCTAATTCCAAACTCGCGTGACAGTATAAATATCTCCGAGTTGTTTGATTTTATCTGCAACTTTATAAACTTCATGTACATTTCTCACCATAATACTTAAATTAATCACTGCATTTTTATCGATATCCGATTTCCCAGCTACTTTGATGAGTTGGCTTGAAGTACTATTCACAGCTTGTAACACTTCGTTTAATAGCCCATTTCGATCGTACGCCGTGACTTCTAAATCGACTTGATATTTTAGTGAAGCATCTTTAGATTTTACCCACTCAACATCAATTAAGCGTTCTTTTTCATTTTTGATGTTCGGACAATCTGTACGATGGACTTTAATCCCATGCCCTTTTGTAATATAGCCTAAAATTTTGTCCCCTGGTATAGGATTACAACATTTTGACAATTTGATTAGGACATTATCCAATCCTTCGACATAAACACCCGAATCCGTAGTGATATGATCTTTAATAGGTGCCGATTTTGTCACTTGTTGCGCTTGATTCAATGCTCTTTGTTTATTCTCAATACGAATACGCTCAGTGAGTTTATTAACAATTTGTGAGGCTGTCACCCCTCCAAAGCCGACTGAGGCATACAAATCATCTTCGTTAGAGAAATTATACTTATCATTGACAATTTTCATATTTTGCTCAGTTAAAAGATCATCCGGTTTATACCCTTGTTCTTTTAACTCTGCTTCAATCATGAATTTACCTTTTTCAATATTGGATGAGCGATCTTGCTTTTTGAAAAAGCTTTTTATTTTACTTTTAGCACTCGATGATCGGACAATTTTCAACCAATCACGACTTGGACCATATGAATGTTTGCTCGTGCGAATCTCAACAATGTCCCCAGTTTGAAGCACATAGTCAATCGGTACAATCTTACCATTCACTTTTGCTCCTATCATTTTGTTGCCGACCTCACTATGAATCGCATATGCGAAATCAATAGGTACCGCACCATAGGGGAGTTCAATCACATCACTCGCAGGGGTAAAAGCATAGACTTTATCACTTTGGAGGTCAAACTTCATAGATTCAATAAATTCTTGGGCATCTGATGATGTATGATCTGTTTCTGCAATATCTTTTAACCAGTTGAGCTTTTGACTATAATGCGTATCATCTTTTGCGACTTGTTTGCCTTCTTTATACGCCCAATGCGCTGCCACCCCATGTTCAGCAATTTCGTGCATTTCAAATGTACGAATTTGAATTTCTAACGGATCGCCATTCGGACCTACAACAGTCGTATGTAATGATTGGTATAGATTTTGCTTTGGCATCGCAATATAATCTTTAAAACGACCCGGCATTGGTTTCCACAGTGTATGAACTAACCCAAGCACTGCATAACAATCTTTAATCGAATTGACGATGACACGGACGGCAAGCAAGTCGAAAATCTGATCGAATTGTTTCTTTTGCTTCATCATTTTTCGATAGATACTGTATATATGCTTTGGACGTCCATTGATTTCACCATCAATATTCATGATGTCCATTTCTTTACGAATGTTTTCAATCGCATTTTCAATATAGGCTTCCCGTTCACTCCGTTTTTTCTTCATCAAATTAACAATTCTAAAATATTGAACATTATCGATATATCTTAATGCAATATCTTCTAACTCCCATTTGATGGTATTAATCCCCAAACGGTGCGCTAATGGGGCATAAATTTCCAACGTTTCTTTGGAAATGCGAATTTGCTTCTCACGTGGCATTGCACGTAATGTGCGCATATTATGTAATCGATCGGCGAGTTTCACTAATATGACACGTACATCTTTAGCAATTGCAACGAACAATTTCCGATGATTTTCTGCTTGTTGTTCCTCTTTAGACCGGTATTTCACCTTTTTTAATTTTGTTACACCATCTACAATGGTCGCGATTTCTACGTTAAACATTTCTGCAACATCATCAAATGTGTAAGGTGTATCCTCTATCACATCATGTAAAAAACCCGCAACAATTGTTGGCCCATCAAGATGCATTTCTGTTAGGATACCTGCGACTTGAATGGGGTGCATGATATATGGTAAGCCATTTTTACGAAATTGTCCTTCGTGTGCTTGATAAGCAAGATGATAGCTTTTGAGCACATATTCATATTGTGCTTCATCTAGATATGTTTTGGCTTTATGTAAAACTTCATCAACACTATATGGATATTCGTTATTCATTAGGTCACCCCCACGTGATAAATAATAATTCTATCATACTACATGACAGCAAATAATTGAACCGTCGCGTTATGGATTCCCCCAACTCTGCACATGATTACGTCATATTTTATATTTTGTAGTCTCGACCCAACACGACAACACCAAATGATGCCAAAAAAACAACCTCACTTAAATATTAAGGTGAAGTTGTTTTGACTTACATTCATCTTTATTGATGGGCATCCCATCACGTGTCAGCAATTGCGCTTATTCATTATACGTAATTAAACGCATCACATCATAATCTTTAATCTTTTCAATACCATTCAAATAGGCTAGTTCAATAATAAATGCGATACCGGCAACAATCCCGCCTTGTTTTTCTACTAAATGAATGGCCGCTTCAATCGTACCACCTGTTGCAAGCAAATCATCAGTAATTAATACACGTTGTCCAGGTTGAATGGCATCTGCGTGCATCGTTAAAACATTATGTCCGTATTCAAGTTCATACTCATATCGAATGACTTCTCGAGGTAATTTCCCTTCTTTACGCACTGGCGCAAAACCAATTCCCATAGCATATGCTACCGGACAACCGATGATAAAACCACGCGCTTCTGGTCCTACGACGATATCAACTTTTCTTTCTTTAGCAAATTGGACAATTTGATCCGTGGCGTACCCATATGCTGCGCCGTTATCCATAATCGTTGTAATGTCTTTAAAATTAACCCCTTCTTTAGGCCAATCTTTTACTTCCGACACATATTTTTTTAAGTCCATTAAAATCCTCCTCATTCATTCCTTGCCAACTCATTTTCTATCCAAGACTTAATGGCACCAAACTCTTCATACAATAACTGTTTTTCTACTTCAATACGTTGAACACGTGCTTGATAAACACGACTCGAACGTATCGGTTGTTTATCAGTCGAATGCACAATCTCGATTATACCATTTTTTTGAGAAATGAGTCCTAAGTCAAGAAAAACTTTTAAAATAAATTTTAACATCATCGGTTTGACATGAATAAATTGGCTGAGCGCAAGACCTTCTTTTTCCAAATCAGTCCGCCCTTTTTGATACAATGCTTTATAACATTTTTTAAATTCATCGTCTTGTGGAAGACCTTCAAAATAAATTGAACGTTGATGTTGAAAGACGAGATAGATTTGGGATGTATTTAAATAACGACAAGATAATTGAACATCTTCCAATGTGAGTGGCAAGTCACGCATGATACATTTTTCATACATTTCTGGAATCGCTTCTCCATAATAATAATCATGGGGAGACTGCTTATCACGATTAGGATGAATGAGAAAACAGACACGTGCCGCTTCATCAAATAAAGGTAAACGTTTATTTTTGCTACGATAATCTAAAATTTGTCGCTCATTACTTTTTATATCTGTTAATATCATTTGAGGCGTGCGTTGACCATTCCATTCGTTTATTTGTAATGTACCAGTCACGTCCAAATGTTGTCCTGACATTAACTCATTTGAAAATGCCCCTTGATTCCAAAAAAGCGCTTGTAAATGCTGTTCATTGAAAGTCAATTTTAAATGTGCTTGTTGTTGACCTATAGCTTTACATTGTTGAATCGTTAACTGATTGACTTGAAAAACGGGTCTATTAAAATCCGTACCAAAGGGGCGCAGTCTTTCGATAGATTGAATTTGGTCAACCGTAATATCATCGGTTGATAAAACGACATCAACCCGTTGTATGGGTTGTAATTCATCCCCTTTCACATGATTGTGCATCCAGTCATTAAGCGCTGCTCGTAAGGCATCTACTTGATCGATAGGCAGTGTTAAACCGGCTGCCATATGATGACCACCGAATTTAGTTATCAAATGTTGTTGTGCCGATAATGCTTGAAACATAGAGACTTGCGAAATACTTCGAGCAGAACCTTTGGCATGTTGTTGATGTTGATCGATATTTAAAACCATCGTCGGCAAGTGAAAAGTCTCCACAATTCTGGAAGCCACAATCCCAAGCACACCTTCATGCCAATCTTCATTTGCTAACACTAGAAATTGCTGCCCCTCTTGAATCAATGCCTCAGCCATCAACATGGCCTCATCTACAATCGTCTTCACAATAGCTTTGCGCTCAATATTAAAATGTTCTACCTGTTCAGCTAGAAACAATGCTTCTTCCTTGTCCTCTGTCATCAATAGTTCAGCAGCAAGGGCGGCATCATCAAGTCGCCCAACAGCATTTAATCTCGGTCCAATGATAAAACCAATTGTTTCCTCAGTAATATCATCCTGGTGTTGCGCTTGTTTCAAAATCGCTGCTATCGCGTGAGGTGCTTGAAGATTGATTTCTTTAAGGCCTTGACGAACGATATAACGATTTTCATCCGTTAAGGATACTAAATCCGCAATCGTCCCAATCATGGCATAAATCCAGAATGATTTCGGAATGTCATCTAATAAACTTTGTGCTAATTTTAATGCGACTCCCGCACCACATAAACTATGGAATGGATAGTCAAAATCAGGGTGCATAGGGTGAACGATGGCATAAGCAGAAGGTAACGTATCACCCATTTCGTGATGGTCAGTCACAATCACATCGACACCGCGTTGTTGTATCATTTCAATTTCTGCATGACCTTGAATGCCGTTGTCGACTGTGATAATAAGTGTGACGCCTTCATCATAAGCATTTTTAAAAGCCAGTTCATTGGGCCCGTATCCTTCAGTAAAACGATTTGGAATATACCACCCGACAACTGCACCGAGTTGTTGTAGCGTCTTTACCATTATCGTTGTAGAAGTCACACCGTCTGCATCGTAATCGCCGTATACAAGAATTTTCTCTTGCTTTTGAATGGCTGTATGTATACGATTCACAACTTTTTCCATGTCGCTTAATCGCCCCGGCTCATGCGCGGATTGTTTTGTACAATCTAAAATTTGTGCAATCTGTTCAGCTGTCGTGTAGCCTTTACTTTCTAAAATATTTCGCATGATGGGTGTTAATTTAAATTGGTCACTGACCTCTTGCTCGATCTTACAATCGTTTTGGATCGTTTGCCATTTGTATTTAGATTTAATCATCTCTTTCACCGCCGCTTTCTTCCAAAAATATTATATCGAAATCCGCGCTAAATAAAAAGAGTGAGGGACTAGAACAATCATTTTGTCCTATCCCTCTACATTTAGCCTATATGACTATACGAGCACTTTCTCTTCATTTGAGCGCTTACGTTTATAAACAGTTAATTTATGATTTGGAGATTTACGCAACTCTCGCTTCTTCAACATGCCCCATAGTGGTACGGCAATGATGATTGAAGAATACACACCCGAAACAAGTCCGATGAGGAGTGCGAGTGAAAAGTTGAAAATACTTGTTGCCCCTAGAATAAGCAATGCAACAACGACAATAACAACCGTTAAAACAGTGTTAATCGAACGCGTTAACGTTTGGCGAATTGAGCTATTAACGATGTAGTCGATTTGTTCCTCCGTCGTAATCACTTTGATCTTAGTCAACATCTCACGTACACGGTCAAATGTCACAATCGTATCGTTAATGGAATAACCAATAATAGTTAATACCGCTGCAATAAATGTAATATCAACCTCTAAACGGAACAAACTAAATACAGCAATAATCATAAACGCATCATGCAGCAATGAAACGATGGATGCAATACCCATACGCCACTCAAAACGTAATGAAATATAAATAATCATACCGATAGAAGCGATTAAAACTGCCAACATCGCATTTTTCGCTAATTCTTGACCGATAACTGGTGATACGGTATTTACGGAAGGTTCTTTCCCATATTCTTGTTTTAATTTATCTGACACTTTAGCGATTTCATCTTTATTTAAATCCCGTTTAAATTGCATTGAAGCATTTTCGTTTTTACTTCCTCCAATGGACAACTGATTCGGTTTTAAATCAATGGATGTCATTGTTTTCTCAACTTGATTTTGCGTTAATGGTTGGTTACTTTGAAGGTCAATCCGTGTTCCTGATGTAAAGTCAATTCCAAGATTCAACTTAAATAGACCTAAAATAATGACCCCAGCTAAAATTACAATACCACTGAACGCAAATAATGGTTTTGCCCATTTCATAAAATCAATTTTATCGTATGGTGTACTTAAGTCGGAAACATCAAGACCGTCATTAATATGATGTATTTCTTTTTGCTTAACACCAAACCACCATAACTTTTTCTTAAAGTAATTTGAATAAACAAGAAGCGATAATAAAAGTCGTGTTAAAAAGACAGCCGTCACGAAACTCATTAAAATAGCCAGCAATAACATTGTTGCAAAACCTTTAACAGAACTTTCACCGAAGAAGAACAACACAGTTGCGGCTAAGACGGTTGTTAAGTTCGCATCCAAAATTGTAATAAATGAGCTTTTATTTGCCTTTTTATATGCTTGCTTTAAAGTTCGACCAATGCGTAACTCATCTTTGATTCTTTCGTACATAATAATATTTGCATCAACAGCCATCCCTACCCCTAACACGAGTGCAGCAAGACCTGGCAATGTCAAAACGCCTGAAATAAAGTTGAATGCGACCAATGTTAAATAAATATAAGTCGTCAACGTGATGACTGCTACAAATCCTGGTAAACGATAAAACATGAGCATGAATAAGAAAATGATACCTACACCAATGATTGAAGCATTAATTGTTTTATCTAATGCATCTTGACCAAATTGTGCACCGACTGATGTAGAATAAATTTCTTTTAAATTAACAGGTAATGAACCAGAATTTAATAAGTCGGCAATCTGTTTTGCCTCTGTGATTCCTTTTTCACCACGGAATCCACCAGAAATCTCTACATTCGTAGAGTTAATCGGTTGATTGACAGAAGCGGCAGAAATGAATTTAGGATCTTCTTTTGTTTTTTCCTTTTCATAACTGTCCCCTTTTTGGAAATCCAACCAAACCACCATAACATTTTCTTGCTTTTTAGAAATTTCTTCAGTCACCTTTCTAAACTTTTCGCTATCTTTTAATTTAAAAGTGACTGCGGGTTGATTCGTATTTTGCTTGAATTCTTGTTTTGCAGAACCTTGAACTAAATCTTTACCCGTTAATAAAACTTTATCATCTGCATCACGTATCGTTAAATTCGCTTGTGATGATAAAATTTTACGCGCTTGATTTTGATCTGTCACGCCTGCAAGTTGCACACGAATACGATTTTGATCTTCTACTTGAATTTTTGGTTCCGATACACCGAGAACGTTGACACGACGTTCTAACGTCTTTGCAGTGGACTGTACTGCCGTATTATCAATCTTATCACCGTTTTCTAACGGATTAACTTGGTACAACACTTCAAATCCACCTTGAAGGTCAAGTCCTAAGTTAACATTTTTGATTACATTTTTGTACGTTGTTGCCATACCCGCAAATAACAAGACAACCAGTACAATAAAGGTAATCCATCTACTTACTTTTTTCACATGAACACCTCATTTTATCTTATGTCACAAGCATACTTGAACCCATCTATCATGTGCAAGTGATTTTCGACTTGCATTAAAAAAGACATGGTGTTTCGCCATGTCTTTTATTGTATTCAAATTAACAAATACAATCAATAATTATGAAGGATCAACTTGCTTAATGGCTTGTTTTTCAAAAGTTATTTCTGTTCCTTTTCCATTGACAGTAACCACTGCTGTTGTTTCATCAACTGCACGTACTGTTCCTTTGATACCACCAATAGAAGTGACACGTTGACCGACTTGTAATTGATCTACCATTTGACGATGTTCTTTAGCACGCTTTTGTTGAGGGCGAATCATAAAAAACCACATGAGAGCGAAAAGCGCTATTAAAGGTAACAAACTAATAAGTGTAGACATAAAACATAACTCCTATCTAGAAATTTTTCGGATTATCAACATTCAGACCGTATTGTTCGAAAAATTCCTCTTTAAAATCTAAAAGGCGATCCTCTCGAATAGCTTGTCTAATGTTCTCCATCAATTTTAACAGAAAATGCAAATTATGGTAAGTGGTAAGACGAATTCCGAACGTTTCATCTGCTTTGATTAAATGGCGTAAATAAGCTCTACTATAATTTCGGCACGTATAGCAATCACAATTTGCATCTAAAGGACGAAAATCATTTTTATACTGTGCATTTTTTACTACTAATCTTCCCGTGGATGTCATACACGTTCCGTTACGTGCAATCCGTGTAGGTAAAACACAGTCAAACATATCCATGCCACGTATGCTACATTCAATCAAGGCATCTGGTGAGCCGACCCCCATCAAATAACGCGGTTTGTTTTCTGGCATGAACTGTACAGTATGTTCCACCATATCATACATGACTGGTTTAGGTTCACCTACAGATAAACCACCAATTGCATAGCCTGGAAAATCTAATTTCACAAGCGCTTCTGCAGATTGTTGACGTAAGTCTTTGTATTCTCCACCTTGGATGATACCAAAAAGCGCTTGATCATGTGGCCGTTGATGTGCATTCAAACAACGCTCAGCCCATCTCGTTGTGCGTTCTAATGATTGCTTGACGTAATCATATTCTGCTGGCATTGGTGGACATTCATCAAACGCCATAATAATGTCCGAACCTAAATCATTTTGGATTTTAATGGAATCTTCAGGCGATAAAAATAATTTCGAACCATTCGTATGATGGCGAAATTCTACGCCTTCTTCAGTGATTTTACGCAAGTTGCTTAAACTAAAAACCTGAAACCCTCCAGAATCCGTTAAAATTGGGCCATCCCAATTCATGAATTTGTGTAATCCTCCAGCCTGTTTAATAATATCATTCCCAGGTTGAAGCCATAAATGATACGTATTCCCTAATAGGATTTGCGTATGCATTTGTTTAAGTTCTTCAGGGCTCATCGTTTTAACTGTCGCTTTTGTACCGACAGGCATAAACATAGGGGTTTCGAATGAGCCATGAGGGGTATGCACTATCCCTAATCGCGCCCCCGATTGTTTACAAGTTTTAATATGCTCATATGTTACTGCAGGCATCGTATTCTCCTCTCAAACTATATAATCATCATTGCATCGCCAAAACTAAAAAATCGATACTTTTCATCAACCGCATGACGATATGCATTCAACACGTACTGGCGTGTACTAAAAGCTGAAACGAGCATGACTAAAGTTGATTTTGGTAAATGAAAGTTCGTAATTAACCCGTCTATCGCTTTAAAGTGGAATCCAGGATAGATAAAAATATCAGTCCAACCGCTTGTTTCGATAAATGTGCCATGTTGAGCGACAATCGTTTCAAGTGTACGCGTTGAAGTCGTGCCGACAGAAATAATGCGATGCCCCGCTGCTTTCGTATCATTCAAAACATCGGCTGTCGCTTGTGTCATTTGATAATACTCGCTATGCATTTCGTGGTCATCAATATTATTTACACTGACAGGTCTAAACGTTCCTAAGCCGACATGCAGTGTAATAAAGGCAATATTAACACCTTTGTTACGAATTTCATCCAATAATTCATCTGTGAAATGTAGCCCTGCCGTTGGTGCTGCAGCCGAACCAGACGCTTTCGCATAGACCGTTTGATAGCGTTCTTTTTCATCTAATCGTGTTTTAATATACGGAGGTAGTGGCATTTCACCTAATTCATCGAGCCTTTCTTGTAAAATCCCATCGTATGACAAACGCATCACACGTCCCCCTTGATCTAACTCCTGAATGCATGTCGCTTTAATGATACCATCACCAAAGCTCAATGATTGCCCAATTTTTATCCGTTTTGCGGGCTTTAGAAGGACTTCCCAATCATCCCCTTCAATTTGCGTTAACAGGAGCATCTCAACTTTAGCATTCGTTTCTTCCTTAATCCCAAACAATCGCGCAGGCATGACACGTGTATCATTTAATACCAGTGTATCGCCGCGTTGGAAAAATTGCGAAATCGCTGTAAAACGTAAATCTTCCATCTCTCCAGTTGTTCGATTGAGGTACAGTAATCGACTCTGATCTCGTTGTAACAATGGGGTTTGTGCAATGAGCGATTCTGGTAATTCATAATCAAATTCTTCTATATTCAATACAAAGACTCCTTCTCTTATGGTCTCGCATATTTAAAATGTTCATACGCATAAGGTGTCGCTTTACGACCTCTTGGTGTACGTTCTAAAAATCCTTTTTGAATGAGGAATGGCTCATAAACATCTTCAATTGTAACGCGTTCCTCACCGATCGACACAGCAATTGTATCTAAACCTACAGGACCACCATGATATTGTTCAATAATACAAGCCATCATTTTATGATCAATGTAATCTAAACCTTCATCGTCAACTTGCAATAAGTGTAACGCATGTTTCGTTGTTTCTATATAAATCATATCGTCTTGATTGACTTGTTGAAAATCACGGATTCGCTTTAATAAGCGATTCGCAATTCTTGGTGTCCCGCGACTTCGCTTCGCTATCTCGTTCGCACTTTCTGCATCTATCGCTGTACCTAACACTTCCGCTGTACGAATAATAATTTGTGTCAATTCTTGTTCGGTATAATATTCTAAACGTAAGTGGACGCCAAACCGATCTCTCAACGGACTCGTCAAACTTCCAGCACGAGTTGTTGCCCCGACTAATGTAAATGGAGGAAGGTCGATGCGAATACTACGCGCTTCCTCCCCTTTGCCGACAATGATATCCAAGTAAAAGTCTTCCATAGCAGGATACAGCACTTCTTCTACCACACTACTCAAGCGATGAATCTCATCTATGAAAAGGACATCCCCAGGTTGTAATCCGGTTAAAATTGCTGCTAAATCGCCCGGTCTTTCAATAGAAGGTCCAGAAACTGTGCGTAAATTGACTTCCATTTCATTTGCAATGATATGGGAAAGGGTCGTTTTACCTAATCCTGGTGGTCCGAAAAGTAATACATGATCAAGAGGTTCTTCACGAATTTTAGCGGCTTGTATAAAGACTTCCAAGTTTGATTTAATTGTAGACTGGCCAATATATTGTCTCAACCGCTCAGGGCGTAGAGACAATTCAAACATGTGTTCATTAGGTTGCTCATGTCCATCCATCATTCGATCTTGATCCATTGAAATCTCCCCTTCTATGAAATCAATTGTTTCAATGCAAATTTAACCGCTTCATCAACTTCTTCAAAATGATGTTGTTGCATTGTTTTTTCAACTTTATTCAGTTCTCGTTTTGAATACCCTAAAGCTTCTAATGCAAGTAACGCTTCTTTTAAAGCAAAGTCAGACGTCTCATGTTGGGTCACCTCTAATAGTCCGTCTGTCACTTCTTCAGTGACAATGACTTTTCCTTTCAAATCTAATACAATTTGACGCGCTGTTTTTTTACCTATCCCTGGAAATTGTGTTAAATACGCATCATTCTCATTTTCGATTGCACGTTTGACTTCATTTGGGGTACTCGCAGCTAAAATCGCCAATGCAGATTTAGGTCCGATTCCTGTTACTTTAATTAAACTCAAAAACATATCTTTTTCTTCCTGATTGATAAAACCGTACAATAGCTGCGCATCCTCACGAACAATTAATGCGGTATAGATTTTGACAGGTAGTTCTAGATACTTTTGAAATCGATATGAGTTCGGCGTTTGAATCTCGTAAGCGACGCCTGAAGTATTTTCAACGACGACATGCGTTGGGTATAAGGCCATTAATTGGCCAGTGATATATGCATACATTGACAACCGCTCCTTACATGTTCATTCCAATAATATCTACATTATAGACATTTTCCATTTGACGCAACATATTGATGATTTCGTATGGTCCACACTTGGCATGACTGCCATCTAATGATAACGTGATCGAAGCTTTTTGATCTGTAGGAACACTTTGATGAATCGTCAATACAGATAAATTCAGTTCAGATAGTTTTTCAAGGATTTGTGCTAATATCCCTACTTTATCCGTAACAAACAAAATAATAGTAAAAATCTCAGTGTGGCTCTGAATGGCGTCAAGTGGGAAAATCGTATCTCTATACTTGTAAAATGCGCTTCTTGAACAATCATACATATCGACAGCTTCTTGAATGGTTAACGACTGATCTGCTTTTAAGGCATCCTTCACTAATAGCACACGCTTTACAACATAGGGTAATACATCTTCACGAATTAAATAAAATTGATGCTCCATCACTAGGCACGACCTCCACTTTTTTACTATTCGACAAATTCAAACTCTCCACCAAGAATTCGTACAATATCGCCGTTTACTGCACCACGTTCTCTTAATGCATCATCAATGCCCATCGAACGCATTTGTCTTGCAAAACGACGAATTGCTGGCTCGCTGTTGAAGTCTGTCATTTTAAACATACGTTCAATTGCATTACCACTCACAACGTAAGCACCGTCATCATCGCGCGTAATCGTGAACTTATCTTGAGATGGCGTATGTTTGTATAAAACTCGGTTCACACCGATTGTTTCTTCTTGTGCTGAAAAGTCAATATCTTTTACGGAATCGAGTGTATTGGCAATTTCATATAACAACTGATCGATATTTTCTCTAGTATAAGAAGAGATAGGTATAATTTTAACATCATCTTCCAACTGTTCTTTAAACATCTGTAATTGCATATCCGCATCTGGCATATCCATTTTATTTGCAACAATAATTTGAGGGCGCTCTTCCAATCGCTGAGCATATGCTTTTAATTCGTGATTTATAATTTGATAATCTTCGTATGGATCTCTCCCTTCCATACCACTCATATCAATGACATGCACAATGACTTTTGTCCGTTCCACATGCCGTAAAAATTGATGTCCTAAACCGACACCTTCTGATGCACCTTCTATTAAGCCCGGTAAGTCTGCCATGACAAAACTGCGTTGATCAGGCGTTACGACAACACCAAGATTCGGTTGAATTGTTGTGAAGTGGTAAGCCCCAATTTTAGGTTTGGCTTTTGATACGATGGAAAGTAACGTAGATTTCCCGACACTTGGAAAACCCACTAAACCGACATCCGCTAACAATTTTAACTCTAAAGTTACTTCAATTTCTTCTCCCGGTTCACCATTTTCACTAAAGTCTGGTGCTGGGTTTTTTGGTGTTGCAAATCGTGAATTCCCACGTCCACCTCGTCCACCTTTTGCAACAATCGCACTTTGACCGTGTTCGACTAAATCCGCTAATGTTTGTTCTGATGCAACATCTTTGATAATCGTCCCCGGTGGTACTTTTAACACTAAGTCTTCTGCATTTTTTCCATGCATATTACTACTTTGACCATTTTCACCTTTTTTCGCTTTAAAATGGCGTTGATATCTAAAATCCATTAATGTTCGTAACCCTTCATCGACTTCGAATACGATTGAAGCACCACGCCCTCCATCACCACCGGCTGGTCCACCAAACGGAACATATTTTTCACGACGGTAGGCAGTAATACCGTTACCACCGTCTCCGGCCTTTAATGATATTTTTACTTGATCGACAAACATGCTATCACCTCTTTTACTTTTAATTTTTGCTTAATTGTACTGTTAGTATAGCGTAGGTGGGTATGATATTTCATATAAAGCAGCGCATATCCCCTACCAACGCGAAATGCTATTTCTATGTCTTTAATATAAAAAATAAACACCAGAAGTTACCTTCTGGTGTCAAAGAATGACAAATTATTCAGCAACTGCGTAGACAGAAACTTGTTTTTTGTCTCGACCTTTACGTTCGAATTTAACAACGCCATCGATTTTAGCGAATAATGTATCATCGCCACCACGACCTACGTTTTCACCTGGGTAAATCTTAGTTCCACGTTGACGGAATAAGATTGAACCACCAGTAACGAATTGACCATCCGCACGCTTAGCACCTAAACGTTTAGATTCAGAGTCACGACCGTTCTTAGTAGAACTTACCCCTTTTTTCGATGCGAAAAATTGTAAGTTTAATTTTAGCATGTGTTACACCTCACTTCAGATTTAATTTAATGTACTCATTATATTCTTCTTCAATTGTTTGTAAAGAAATAAGTAGTGATTGGAGTATTAATTGCGCTTGTTCATTTTTTGTATCAACAATTCTCAAATGAAAATAGCCTCCATCATCAGAGTAATCAATGTCAGGTCTTTCGGATGTCAGACCAATGATTGCGTTGACACTACCGAACAACACCGCTGATGCGCCCGCACAAACAAGATCTTGGCCATGTTCGCCAAATTCCGCATGTCCTTCCATAATGAGCTCTGTTATATGACCGTCATCATTTAATTGAACATTAACATTAATCATAATTATGCATTAATTTTATCAATTGTTAATTTTGTGTATGGTTGACGGTGGCCTTTTTTACGTTTTGAATCTTTACGACGACGATAAGTAAAGACAGTGATTTTCTTACCACGTCCTTGTTTGTTAACAGTAGCCGTTACAGTTGCACCTTCAACTGTAGGCGCTCCCACTTTCACGCTGTCTCCAGAAACAAATAAAACTTTATCAAAAGTGAATGTATCACCTTCGTTAACGTTTAATTTCTCAACGAAAATCTCTTGGCCTTCCTCAACCTTGATTTGTTTTCCACCTGTTTCAATAATAGCAAACATACTTCGCACCTCCTAATTAATAAGTCACGCCATACATAGGTGACAATTGTACTTAAAACCTATGTTTGAGCGGTTGTATGTAGCTATGAACTACTCAACTATTGAATCATAACATTCGTTTTACTTCGTGTCAATAGGACGTGTTTGATTTATGAATTTGTTCCCCAGAAAATATAAAAACACAAGTAATAGTGCATTGAGAACTGCGGTTGGCAATATACGAAATATGATGAAATGCAATATGCTCACATCGATAAGTCCAAGTAACAAATAGATCAATACCACGAAAATTTCAAGTAACACAACACCTAATATGAGCATTGCATAAACCATTATGTGATCGCGAAAAAAAACTTTTAAAAATTTATCGGCTAATAGAACAAAAACAATGTAGCCAAATAAATACACGCCATAAATTTGTCCGAAAAATAAATCCTGCATTGTTCCTAACAAAATCCCTAAAATTAAAGCAATGCTCGTGTTTTTATATACAGCAATCAACATTAAATATAGAAACACAAGATGTGGAACTAAAATTAAGCGTTGGGGACCAATCATGATGGGAGACAAAAATGTGAGTACAGTATCTAAATAAAACAACAGGATGGCAACTAAAATGTAATATATTGATTTCATTATGAATTGTCACCTTCATCGCTTACAATTGTTTTCGGATCACGCTTTGCGATATACACATGATCAAAATGGTTGAGATTTGCACCGGTCTGGATTGCAACTTGTTTCGAAAGTCCGTATTGATCCTTCTGCACTTTTTTAACTTCACCAATGTATAATCCTTTTGGCAATTGATCGCCAAGACCACTTGTAACGACTTTGTCCCCTACTTTAACATCTCCATTGTTGTCAATGTCACTAATAATTAATTGGTCCGTTTCTTCATCAAAATGGTCGATTAACCCAAACACATCATCTCCATCATGTTGAATATTGACTGACAAACGGTTTGTCCGTCCTTTAGTTGAAATTAAATGGACTTGTGATGAAAATTGATTCACTTTCGCAACACGACCCACTAACCCATCCGCAGTCATCACTGCCATGTTTTCTTTAATACCAGATTTCTTTCCTTTATCAATAATGACTGTATTTAACCATTGATCTGGTTGTCGTGCGATAACAGCTGCTGTGACAGCTTGATATTCTGAAATATCACTCATGTCTAATTCTTTTTTGAGATTTTTGTTTTCTGATTTAAGCCGTTCATTTTCCGCTTCTAATTGTTTCTCTTTGTTCGACGGTGTCTCTCTTTTATGAAAAATATCTGTGATAGAACCCGCAACAAAATGGATAGGATAGGCGAAAACTCTCTGTCCAAAAGAAGTGGTGTCACTGACGTATTGTTCGGGAACGGACTGCGAATTCGAACGAATTGACAAACCAATTAAAGCGATAAATAAAATTAGTGCGCAAAACAACACAACGAGTTTGTTGTTTTTAAAAAAATTGGACAACCTCAACACCTCATATTATCAATCTTTGTATGTACTGCTACTATTTTATATTACTCTTTAATGTAAATAAAGTCCCATGTTGTACATTATCTCTCATTCTATTCATATTTAGAATAAAATCAATATGATATATTGCATCAATCAAGATGTTTTATCATCATTTTTTTCTCATTTTTCATTCATTTAACGCTTTTAAACTTTATGTATCATCAATCTTCAATTCGCTTAAAATTACAAACCATACATCCACTTGCTTTATAAATACAGGGCGTCGCATAGATGTTCTGTTTAGACAACGGCTCATACATCGGTCAATCAACAGTGACATTAAAAGAACTTATAAAATCGAGATGAAAATCTGTTTTAACACAACATTCTCATCTCTACTAACAACAATATCATCGAAGTTTAACAGGCCTCTCACTGATGATTAAATTTGATTTAATATAGACCCATTTGATTCTTGTATTTTTGGTATCCTATTGATAATCAATCAGCGGCCTCATTTCTATAGGATGTCCCAGTTGATGCAAATCCGCATATAAATCATGCTCAGTCGTATAGACTCTCATTGTATCATCCCCAAAACGGTATAAAATGAATTGTGTATCCCGTTCTGCAATTAAATATTCGTTGTCATACCCCATCCTTGTCAATCCATTCACTTGCATAAATTCGTATTTATCAATCCAAGTAAACACATTTCTCATTTGGCTTTTTGGAATATTTCTAAAAATATCATTTTCGGTTTGAATATAATTTCGACCATTGAGTGGTACGACATATCCCTCATCATCCGTCACTTGGTACGTTTCCTCTCTGACGGGATTCCATGGTTGATTTTTTAAATTTGGTACAAACATTATACTTGCTAAAACGAGGGCGATGAGTAAAATTAAAATAATTAATAATTTAATGAGACTTTTTATTATCCGCATGAATGCCCTCCTTATTGTCGTTCCACAAATGATTGATACTTATCATTATATGATATATTATAATTAAATCGATTGATGAAATCATCCATCTCAAGCATGAAAATATGACTTAAGAATGATGTTTTTATCGCTTCAATGTTTTAAAATATAGGTAAAAGGAGTGTTGACAATGAATTTGATGATTGTGTTTTTAACGATTCTACTTATCATACTACTATTCAGAATCAGTATGCATGTCATTCGCTTTATCATTAGACTTGGCATTATGCTATTTATCATCTATATTTGTTATCAATCATTCTTATGGCTCATTGATAACTTTCATTTTTAAATGATGAAATCCATTCAAATCATAGAAATGAGCTAGGTTTTGTCAATTTAGTAAGACTTAGCTTCATTCCAAATACATTTAAAATAAACCCACCAACAAAAACGAACCTCGCCTTTCAATGATTACACTTATTCAACCCTTTTCCGCGCTTTTCTCGGCTACAACTCATTTTCACTTAATATCGAAACAAATGAATCTTCACCGATAACAATGTGATCTAACAATTCGATTCCCATCGCCTCACCGCACATCATTAAACGCCGCGTTGTTTCAATATCTGCTTTAGATGGCGTTGAATCACCAGAAGGATGATTGTGAACAACAATAATGGCATGTGCTGACCACTTTAATGCTGTTTTAAATATTTCTCTCGGATGAATAATGGCACTATTTAATGTCCCAATAAATAGCGTTTCCTCATGAACAATTTGATTTTTTGTATTCAATATTAATAGGATAAAATGCTCTTGATTCGTTCCTTTAAACTGTGTATAGAAACGTTCTGCAATTTGTTCAGGTGAATGAATCGGTTCAGATAAAAATTGTTGTTTGTCCTCAGTTAATCGGCGCGACAATTCAAAAACAGCTAAAATGGTGATAGCTTTATTTCGTCCAATGCCGACAAATTTCTCTAACTCTACTAAAGAAAGATGTCGAAGTTGTGTTAAGGTACGACAATGCGACAAAATCTGGGATGCAATTTGGATACTAGATTGCCCTTTACTTCCACTATTAATAATTATCGCGAGAAGCTCTGTATTTGAAAGTGCTTGACTGCCAAATTGAACAAGTCGCTCTTTTGGTTTTTCATCGGTTGATAAATCTTGTATGCGCGTCATAATACACCTCCATAAATAACAATGATTTTGGGATAGGTTGATGATATAAAGAGAAACGTTATCAAAATTACTGGTGCTAAAGGAATACGATGATTTTTCACCCATTTAAGACAATAAAACATCGGTAATACAATACAGCCTATCGGAAATAATAACTCAAAAAAAATCAACAGAAATGGGAACGGAAAGAAAAAAGTAAGAACGAGGAAGAGTTTAATATCTCCAACGCCAATCCATTGTTGTGGCATACATCCGATTATAAATAGAATCATCCATAACGAGAAATGAGGCAAATCTAAATAAATTGTATGATGGTGTGTTAACATCAAAATAAGTAATAATAGGAGAAAACGATGCTGTATCATTTGATGTTGAATATCGACTGTTGATACAGCTAATAAAATGAATGAAATAAAGTAAAAGGACTTTATTGGAATGTAGAGAGGAAAAAGAAATGGGTATAAAATCAACAGTCCACCGATTATTTCGTTGACGAATAATGTGAATGGCATCGCGTGTTGACAAAAACGACATCTCCCTTTAAAAAAACAATAGCTGACAATAGGAAGCATATCAATGACAGTTAATTTTTTGCGACAATATTGACATTTTGACCTTTCAAACAAATAACTGACTTTTAGTCTATTTTGCCACGCCCATTGTATTAAAAAGCGCACTAAACTACTACCTGACATAAACAATAGCACAACGCTCAATCCGACACCTCCTCATGATACACACTGTATTTCAGCCACATACTTAATCGTTCGGCATTGAGAGAATGTGATTATTATAAAAGTTTCGTCCTATACGGTCAAATTTCGAAACAACAAAAATTTCCAATCATGCTTTAAAAAAATGATAAAACCGCCTCATATGGACTAGAAATATACGTCAGTCCATATGAGGCGGTTAAATTTTATGAATTAAAGTTGATTTTTGATTTCACTTCACTGATAAAATAAAGGCTACCTGTAATAAGCAATGCTTCACCTTGATATTGATGGATGAAGTTCACATAGTCATCGACCATCGATTTATGTTCAAATTCGATTTCGTCATACAACATGTGTTTTGGCAGTGCTTTTGGAAAGTCAAAGTCTGTAACATAAATATGATTGGCCATATTTCGAAATGCTTCTAACATATGATGAACGGGTTTGCCTTCAATTGCAGCAAACAACACATCGACTGTGTCAATATCATAATACCTATCAATGGTGTCAACAAGTGCATCTACACTTTCTTTATTATGCGCACCATCAATAATAATAATTGGGTCTTGCGCAACGCACTCAATGCGTCCAGTCCAATACGCTTGCTCAATACCATCAATCATTTTATTAAAGTCTAATTGGATGATGCCTTGTTCGTATAATTCAATTAAGGCTGTAATGGCTAAAGCTGCATTTTCTTTTTGATGTTCACCAATCATATTTAATATAAGATTTTCTAACTCATAATCTTTATATCGATAAGTAAATTCGTCATCTTCTGATTTAATTAGAATATCGCGATCAAATTCTAAAGCCTTTGATTCAAGGCGTTCCGCTGTATCTCGGAAATATTTAAGTGCCTCTTCATTTTTAATTGCATAAACAATAGGTGTATGGGGCTTGATAATCGCCGCCTTGTCTTTGGCAATATCCAAATAAGTTTGCCCAAGAATATCCGTATGGTCTAAGCCAATACTTGTCAAAATACTCATAAGCGGTTGGATAACATTAGTAGAATCATTTTTGACACCTAAACCTGCCTCGACTATGACAAAATCAACCGGATGTATCTCACCAAAATACAAATACATCATCGTCGTAATGATTTCAAATTCTGTAGCCACACCTAATTCAGTTTGTGCTTCCATCATTTCACTAATGGGTTTTACTCGCGCCACTAAAGTTACAATGTCATCGTTTGTAATTGGTAAACCGTTCAAACTAATTCGTTCATTAAAAGTTTCAATATACGGAGACGTAAAAGTACCCACTTCATAATCGTTTTTCAATAAAGCTTCACGTAAATATACAACTGTAGATCCTTTACCATTTGTCCCACCAACATGAATGGCATTGATGTTCTGCTGAGGATTACCCAGTTTTTCTAACATCCATTCCATGCGTTTCACGCCAGGTTTAATGCCGAATTTTGTTCTTTCATGAATCCAATATAAACTATCCAGATAATTCATAACTCAGACTCCTACGCTTTTAATTGTTCAATTCTCGCCTTTACACCATCATATTTTTCTTGATATTTGATTTGTTTTTCTTTTTCTTCATTAATGATGTGTTCAGGTGCTTTGCTTACAAAATTGTCATTTGCTAACTTTTTATTTACTCGATCCAGTTCTTTTTGCCATTTTTGCAAATCTTTTTCAAGCCGTTCTAACTCTTTATCCATGTCAATGAGCCCTTCAATCGGTAAAATCACTTCACCAGCAGTCACAATAGACGTCATTGCTTTATCTGGTACATCAATTTGCGTTGAGATTTCGAGCGTACTTGGATTACAGAAACGCTCTAAGTAATGTTGATTTGCTATCAATAATTGTTCAATCGTTTCGTTTTTGGCCTGAATTTTAATCGGAATTTCTTTAGATAGCGGTGTATTCACTTCCATACGTGACTGACGAACAGATTTAATGATTTCTACCAACTGCTCCATTACATCTTTACTTTCTGCAAATACAAGTGACTCATCTACTGTCGGCCATGCACTCGTCACAATAGACTCGCCCTCATGTGGCAAGGCTTGCCATATATGTTCAGTGACAAATGGCATAAATGGATGTAAGAGGCGCATCATTCGGTCAAGTGTGTAACTTAAAACCGAGCGTGTCACATTTTTCTGTCCTTCATCGGTACCATTCATTGGAATTTTACTCATCTCAATGTACCAATCACAAAATTCATCCCATATAAAATTATACAATACGCGACCCACTTCGCCAAATTCATACTTATCGCTTAATTGCGTAACGGTTTCTATTGTTTCATTCAGACGTGTAAGAATCCATTGATCCGCAACAGACAGCGAACCTGTTAGCGAAATGTCTTCAAATCTAAATGATTCTCCGATATTCATCAAACTAAAACGTGCTGCATTCCAAATTTTATTAATGAAATTCCATACGGATTCAACTTTTTCAGTTGAATAACGCAAATCATGACCTGGCGAAGAACCTGTTGCCAAGAAATAACGTAAACTGTCCGCGCCATATTGGTCGATGACGTCCATAGGGTCTACACCATTTCCTAGAGATTTACTCATTTTACGTCCATCTTCGGCCCGTACTAAGCCATGTAATAAAACATCACTAAATGGTTTTTGACCTGTGAATTCTAAACCTTGGAAAATCATTCGTGCAACCCAGAAGAAAATGATGTCATACCCCGTTACAAGTACTTGTGTTGGATAGAAACGTTTGTAGTCTGCCGCGTTTTCATCTGGCCAACCTAATGTTGAGAATGGCCATAATGCACTTGAGAACCATGTATCCAGGACATCTTCATCTTGTGTCCAATTTTCAATATCTGAAGGTGCATCTTCACCCACATATATTTCACCTGTTTCATTATGATACCAAGCTGGAATTTGATGTCCCCACCATAATTGTCTTGAAATGGTCCAATCACGAATTTCTTCCATCCAACGATTAAATGTTTTTTCAAAACGTGGTGGAACAAAATCAATACGTCCTGCCGTTTCTTGATTATCAAGTGCTTGTTGTGCTAGAGGTGCCATTTTCACGAACCATTGTGTAGATAAATAAGGCTCTACCACGGCGCCTGTTCGCTCAGAATGTCCTACCGAATGCACATGGTCTTCAATTTTAATCACTAAGCCTTCTTCTAACAAATCTTTGACAAGTTGTTTTCGACATTCAAAACGATCCATGCCTTCATATTTACCTGCCTCAGCATTCATTTTGCCTGCTTCATCCATGACTACAATGCGCGCTAATTCATGACGGTTACCGATTTCAAAGTCATTCGGATCATGCGCGGGTGTCACTTTCATTGCACCGCTACCAAAGTCTTGATCAACATAAGCATCAGCTAAAATAGGAATTTCTCGACCAACAATCGGTAAAATGACTGTTTTTCCAATCACATCTTGATAACGAGGATCATCTGGATTAACGACAATGGCTGTATCTCCAAGCATCGTTTCTGGACGTGTCGTTGCGATTTCAATGTAACCTTCCCCATCTGCAAAAGGATATTTAAAGTGATAGAATTTCCCATTCACGTCTTCATGAACCACTTCGATATCCGAGAGGGCTGTACGAGCAACAGGGTCCCAATTAATGATACGTTCTCCACGGTAAATTAAACCTTTGTTATACATATCGACAAAAACTTTGCGCACAGCTTGACTCAATCCTGAATCTAGCGTAAAACGTTCTCTTGAATAATCTAAACCCAGTCCTAATTTGGCCCATTGTTGACGAATAAATGATGCATATGACGCTTTCCATTCCCAGGCTTTTTCAAGAAATTTTTCGCGACCGATATCGTGACGAGAAATACCTTCCTCCCGCATCTTCGCTTCAACTTTTGCTTGTGTCGCTATTCCTGCATGATCCATTCCTGGTAAATAAAGCGTATTATATCCTTGCATCCGTTTCATACGCGTTAAAATATCTTGAAGCGTCGTATCCCATGCATGTCCTAAATGTAACTTACCCGTTACGTTTGGGGGTGGAATGACAATTGTATATGTTGGTTTTTCTGAATCTTCACTCGGTTTAAAAAGCTCTTGGTCTAGCCATTTTTGATATCTTCCCGCCTCAACTTCTTGCGGATTATACTTCGGTTTCATTTCCATTAAAATTACCTCCATTAAAATAAAAAACACCTGTCCTGAATAGGACGGATGTTCCGCGGTACCACCTACATTCAATAGTCAATATGCAACTATTGCACTCTAATGATTAACGCTCATGACACGCTTTAACCTACTCTAAGTTCAATTAAAGTTCAAATCGGGCTACCTTCAGTTATTCCTTTTATGCATTTCCACCAACCATGCACTCTCTATAAAAACAAAATAACATACTCTTCCCAAACACTATTTTTAATTTCACTAATATAGTATACTGAATGAACTATGAAGTCAATACAAGGAGGAACGAAAACATGAACCCCTGCGCATTCGGTACGACAGATCCACTTTATTTAGCATATCATGATGATGAATGGGGAAAGCCCATCTATGATTCTCAACAATTATTTCAACTATTGGCACTTGAATCACAACATGCCGGCTTGTCCTGGTTAACAATTCTTAAAAAGAAAGCAGCCTACCAACAAGCGTTTTATCACTTTGATCCTTTTCAAATCGCGCAAATGACGCCAGAGGACATTCAAGCTTTAATGACTTTTCCAAATATCATTCATCATCGTCCAAAATTGGAAGCCATCGTTGCACAAGCGCAAGGCTATCTTCAAATCGAAAAAGAACATGGCCATTTCAGTGATTGGATTTGGTCTTTTGTAGACGGACAACCTATTGACTTTCGTTATACTTCTGTCGATCAACGGATCACTGTTAACGCTACTGCAACACGACTCTCACAAAAATTAAAAGACTACAATTTTAAATTTATTGGACCCGTAACGGCTTTTTCATTTATGGAAGCTGCTGGACTTTATAACAGTCATCTCATGTCCTGTCCCCATCGTTAATTTCATTGCTGTTCTGTCCATCAAAAGCAAGCCCAATAAATAAAAGCATGATTGTTCGCGGCCACGCATACGGCCGCTCTTCATATTAAACGAGGACCATGCCTTGAAAACTGACATGCTTTTTAATTTTTTCTTGTTAAATGTTTCAAGTAATAGCTGATGAGCGGTGCAATTAAAAATAGGATAAAGAATATACGGAATATATGATAACTCGATACCTTGGCCACATCCGTTCCGATATCTAAAGCCACTAAAACAATTTGACTCATTCCTCCAGGCGCTGCACCTAAAAAGAGTTCGTCTAACGGTGCATGATTGATGAATTGAACAAAATACACCATAACGAGTGCGCCAAAAATAAGCAAAACATTTTGATAGGCGATTGCAATAGCAATTCTCCCTTTTAAGCGATGCGTTAAATGAGCGATTTGAATCCCGATACGTATCATATAAATCACTTGTGCACCCGCTATGATTGGCGCGTCAAGTGTGAAGTTCATTTCAGTAACGAAATTCCAAATAATTAAGACCACTATCGGAGCCATCAACATTTGAGTCGGGAAATGAAGCCATTTCATCACATAATACATCACAAATATCCCCATTGCGATGATGATGATATCCCCAAGATTTAACACTTCCGTGAGATAAGTTACTTTTTTTCCCGTCCAAATTTGTGTATGTGTATCTTTAAAAAAGAAAGTAATGAGTGGAACGAGTAGCACAACAAAAATCACCCGAGATGTTTGTGCCAAACTCACAACTAAAATATCCGCCTTTTTATTCTCTTCTGCCATGACAATCATTTGACTGAGTGCACCAGGTATGACACTTAATAAAGCTGTCTCTCTATTGACGCGTGCAATTTTTCTAAACCCTATTGATACGACTAACGACATGAATAGAAGTAATACACTGATAAGAATAATTGAAAACCAACCATTTTTTATATCATCAATGACATTTTTTGTAAATGAGGTCCCAATTTGGACGCCTAATAAAATTAAACCGAGACTACTCAACCAATTAGGCCATTGAACGTCTCGCTTTAGTCCTTTAACAACAAAAATGCTAGCAAATATCGGGCCGAACATCCACGGTAACATCACATGAAATCGAAATAATATCCCACTAAAAAGCAAAGTAAAACCAAGCACAATCAATTGATTCAAAATTTTGTTTTGCGCCAAAGTCCATACACCTCCCTCACACCAATTGATTAAAAGACAGGAATATCACAGTTTTTGATTTAATCCACTGTTGAGACATTGTCCTTCTCCGTACAAAAAGCCGAGAGACTCTCGGCTTTTTATAAGGAAAACGAATATAGAATCAGAATAAACTTTTTATTTTGTTCGAGGCTCTAGTCAACTCAATAGGATTGCTTAACTCGACTTAACGCCTCATCGAACGCTTTTACTGTTAACGCAATATCTTCTTTTGTATGCGCTGTCGATAAAAACATGCCTTCAAATTGCGAAGGAGGTAAAAAGATACCTTGTAGCGCCAATTCTCGATATAATTTGCTAAACAATGCTAAATCAGAACGATTCGCTTCTTTAAAATTCGTAACAGGCCCCTCATTTAAGAAAAATCCGATCATAGAACCCGCTCTATTCACCGTTAACGGAACTTGATGTTGACTAAATACGTCTTTAAGCCCTTTTTCTAAAAGATCACCCAACGCATTAAAATAATCATAGCTTTCTGGCGTCAATTGACTTAACGTCATATAACCACTTGTCATGGCTAAAGGATTCCCGGAAAGTGTTCCCGCTTGATAAATGTCACCACTTGGTGCAATACAATCCATAATGTCTTGACGACCACCAAATGCACCAACAGGAAGTCCACCACCAATGACTTTACCAAGACACGTTAAATCTGGCGTAACATTGTAATAACCTTGGGCACAGTGATACCCTACTCGAAAGCCTGTCATGACTTCATCAAAAATCAACAATGCATCATTCGCCTTCGTTATCTCACGCAAGCCTTGTAAAAATTGATTAATCGGTGGCACAACGCCCATATTTCCCGCTACAGGTTCAACAATCACAGCTGCAATATCATCGCCGTATTTATCAAATGCAGCTTGAACAGCAGTTAAATCATTATATGGCACGGTAATGGTATTTTTTGCAGTCCCTTCAGGAACACCTGGTGAGTCGGGTAACCCTAGCGTCGCGACACCTGATCCAGCTTTGATCAGTAGTGAGTCGCTATGCCCATGATAATTCCCTTCGAATTTAATGATTTTATTTTTCCCAGTAAAACCACGCGCTAATCGTAAAGTATCTAATGTTGCTTCCGTACCAGAGGACACCATTCTAACTTTTTCAATGGATGGGACACGTTCAATGACTAATTCAGCAAGCCGATTTTCATCTAACGTCGATGCACCAAAACTAGTGCCACGTTGTAGTACCTCTTGAATCCCTTCAATCACTTTAGGGTGACGATGCCCCAAAATCAGTGGTCCCCAACTGAGAACGTAATCAATGTATTCATTACCGTCAATATCATAAATTCTAGCCCCTTCACCACGTTCCATAAAAATGGCTGGTGTATCTACAGATTGGAAAGCACGAACAGGACTATTGACACCACCTGGCATTAATTTTTCTGCTGTTTCAAAAGCTTTGATTGATTTATTATATCGCACGACTGACGCCTCCTTTATTGTTGATCTAAGTAATGACAAATATCTTTGGCAAAATAAGTAATAATCATATCTGCACCCGCACGCTTCATTGAAACCATTTGTTCCATTACAACTTTTTCTTCATCAATCCAACCATTCAATGCTGCCGCTTTAGTCATACTATATTCACCGCTCACATTATATGCCACAATAGGGATTTGACTATGATTACGCACGTCTCGAATGATATCTAAATAGCTCAACGCTGGCTTCACAATCATCATATCCGCGCCCTCTTTTAAATCTGACTCAAGCTCTCGCATCGCTTCAAGACGATTGGCTGGATCCATTTGATACGTTTTTCGATCCCCAAACGAAGGCGTGGACTCTGCTGCATCACGAAATGGTCCGTAAAAGCTGGATGCATATTTGATACCATAACTCATTATTGGAATATGATAATACCCTGCTTCGTCTAATCCTTTTCGAATCGCTGCAACAAATCCATCCATCATATTACTCGGTGCAATAATATCCGCACCTGCCTTGACTTGAGAAATTGCCGTCTGAACGAGCAAAGGTAATGTCTCATCATTATCAACATCATGCGTATGTGGATCGATTAAACCACAGTGTCCATGATCTGTATACTCACATAAACATGTATCTGCTAGAACCAATAAATCCTCATACATAGATTTTGCGATACGTGTTGCTTGCTGGATGACACCATCATCGATAAATGCGCCTGTACCACATGCATCTTTTTCGTTAGGAATACCGAAAAACATGATGGCACGAATCCCTAAATCATATGCTTCTTTTATTTCATCATGAAGGAGATTTAAGCTGATTTGATACACACCAGGAAGGGATTGAATTTCAGTTTTTACGTTCTCTTTTTCTACTACGAAAATAGGATAAATTAAGTCTTCCTTTCTTACATGTGTCTCTCTTACCATATCACGCATGGATTTCGATGATCTTAAACGTCTATGTCGATCAAATTGCATTAATGAACCCTCTCTTCTATTATTTTAGTAATCATTGCTTCCAAAGTTTGAATGTCAGCGATTGAACAAGGATAACCATAAGATTGAATGACGTGTGCCGTTTGTTGCCCGATGGCGTAAAAACGGGTGAATGTGTGTGCATGATAGCGTTCAAAAAATGCACGAACTGCAGATGCACTCGCAAAAGTCACCGCATCTATTTCTCCACGTGCAATCAATGCGATTGTTTTTTCAATATGTCGCACGACTGTCTTAGCTTCATACAAATCAATTTTGGTCACTTGCAAACCAGACGCTCCCAGTGCTTCATAAAGTAACGGACGTGCTTCAATGCTTGATGGTATCAGTATACGTTCTCCTTGTTGTGCAGAAAACATTTCTAAAAACCCTTCTTGTGAATAATCATTAGGATAAAAATCAACTTGCAACCCTTGTTTTTCACAATATTCTTTAGTCTTCTCACCAATCACTGCCAACCGTTCATAACGGGTGTATTTCAAATAAGGTAGGAAAATCGCGACTGCATTTTTCGAAGTGAAGACGAGCCAATGATAGTGATTATCCAATATCGATTGATCGAAAGTTAAAGGCTGAATCGACTTAAATGGCAAATGAACAATTTTTGCTCGTTCATCATTAAAGTGATGCGTTTGGCTCATCACTACAGTAGGCTTCATAGGCTACACCTCTTCTTGATTTAAAGCTTCAATCACACGATCAGCCCCTTGTGCTTTAAGGACTTGACTCACTTCTTTCCCTAATAAAACCGGATGTGTTCCAAATGCCGTATGTTCAAATCGTTGCTGACCATCTGGCGACATAATCAAACCCGTAAACTGAATTTGATGATCCTTTGTATATTGTGCATAGCCCCCAATCGGAACTTGACAACTCCCGTTCATTTCTTTCAGAAACGTTCGCTCAGCCGTCACACAAGCCGCGACATCTTCATTATGCACTCTTGATAACAATGCTAACAACGGGGCATCATCCGCTCGACATTCAATGCCTAATGCACCTTGCCCAATCGCTGGCACTAATAATTTCTCATCTAAATAAGTTGTCACAATTCCATCTGACCAACCCATTCGTTTTAATCCCGCTGCGGCCAATATAATCGCATCATAATCTTCTGTTTGTAATTTTTTCAAACGCGTATCAATGTTACCTCTAATCCATTTAATCTTAAGATTCGGATATTGCGCTAAAATTTGTGCACCACGACGTAACGAGCTCGTGCCAATAACACTCCCGTCTGGAAGTGATTCTAGCGGGACATGATTTTTTGAAATCAGTGCATCATAAGGGAGCTCACGATCAGGAATGCATCCCAAAGTCAAGCCTTCGGGTAATTCACTCGGAACATCTTTTAATGAGTGAATAGCCATATCAATCTCTCCACTAAATAATTCGTTTTGAATTTCTTTAACAAACAAACCTTTACCACCCACTTTGGATAATTGACGGTCTACGATTTGATCACCTTTTGTGACAATTTCTTTAATTTCAATATCCAAATCGGGCTCAATTTCTTTTAAACGATCAATAAACTGCTGGCTTTGAGTCAATGCAAGCTGACTTCTTCTCGAGCCGACAATAAGTTTACGCATAGCGTTGTCCTCCATTTAAGTAATTCATTAAAGTCCTGTCCATTGATGAAACGAAGATAATTGCGTGATAACAATTAAATTAATCATACAACATAAAAATAACATAATATTAAAATTCATTAAAAAAGGTTGCTTAAATTTACGTGTTAACCTTAATGTAATAAATAACGAATATGCAATCAAAATGACTATAGAAGAGATGACTTTCAAATCTAAAAAGATCATATAACCGATTGAAATCATCCCCCATTGAATGCCTAATACAAGACTAATAAACATGATCATCACACCAATGAGTGAACTGTAAAACACCATCTTCTCTAACGTGCTAATACTACTCATTCTAAAGTAATTTTGTGTAAATCGTTTTTCTTTTAAATTGCGATATTGTATTAAATATATAATAGCATTTACAAACGCAACGGCAAAAACGACATAACTTAATAATGCCAATGAAACATGGATGAATAACAATTCATTCATCGCAGTTAATCGGGCACCATCCTCTTTAAACTGACGTGGATGAAAGGTGTGAATGGTCATGAAGATAAAGCCGATGACATTGAGTAAAGCAACCATAAATTCGGAATGACGTAACACAGACATGACGAATGTAATGGTTAAAATCAACCAAGTTAACACATAAAAACTTTCAATTAAAGATGTCAAAGGGAGCCGCTTTTGCCAAATCACAAACATAGTTAAAGAGATTGTTTGACAGAACCAAACAATCCCTAAAGCATAAAACCCAATATTTTGTATCCGATAATTCTTTTGAAAAACATCGATAACAAGGCAGCCCATACTGAGTAAATAGCCTAATAAAATTATTTCATGAAAACGTATAAAAAACGCTTCTTCCATAGCATCACCGCTCTTTATGTTTCTAAACTCATTATTTTATCTTGTAACATATGCTTTTTCTTTTCAATCGCTTGAGATTGATAACTATCTGCAACATCTAAGTCAAAGATTTCTTCAAAAAGTGACAATTTAGTTTCTGCATGTTTGTCATTACTTATTTCTTTTGCTTGTTTAATTGGATCTTTCAACATTTGATTGATAATACTTTTCGTATGTTTAGAAATCACTTTACGCTCACGGTCAGAAATGTTCGGTAATTTTCGGTTAAGGCTCTCCATTGTCTCTTGTTGAATCAGCATTGCTTTTTCACGCAATGCACGAATAACAGGAACAACACCTAACATGCGTACCCATTCATTGTGCTTCTCAATTTCTGCAGGAATTCGTGCCGCAATTTCTTTAGCAGCGTTTTGACGCTCACGTAAATTTGCATCGACAAGTCCTTTTAAATCATCGACATCATAAATAAACAATTCTGTGTGTGACATTTCTGCAGGTTCAATATCTCTCGGTACCGCAATATCTACCATCACTTTTTGTGACGTTTTAGTCAGACTGTGACACATTTCCAACATGTCTTTGGTGATGATAAATTGTTCCGCACTCGTTGAACTAATGACAATATCTGACGTGAGTAATACGTCAGCGAGATGTGACCACTCAACAGCTTTAACATGATGTTTAGCCGCCAGTTTTTGAGCACGACTGTACGTTCGATTGATAACGATAATTTGAGTAACTCCTGCGCCTTTAAGGTTTAAAACAGATAGTTCAGCCATTTCTCCTGCACCGATAACCAATGCCCTTTTTTTGTTGATTTTTCCAAACATTTTTTTAGCGAGTTCAACCGCACCGTATGACACACTGATTGTATTATCAGCAATATCCGTTTGATGGTGGGCTTTTTTACTGAATGTGATCGCATGTTTAAATAATTCATTAAAAATCGTACCTGTCGTTCCAGCTTCTTGTGCAGTAAAAAATGCCTCTCTCATTTGACCCAATATTTGTGTTTCACCTAACACGATGGAATCTAATCCTGAAACAACACTAAACAAATGTTCGACTGCTGCATCTTCTGTTTTCACTTCAGTGATTGCTTTAATTTTGTCCAAATCAATATTAAATTGTCTTGCAAAAAATCTTTGAATATAATATCGCCCCGTATGAATTTGATCGACAACTGCATACACTTCTGTACGGTTACACGTTGATAAAATCACGTTTTCTAAAATTGATTTTGTTTCGAACAATGTTTCATGCGCATGTATCATGTTCTCATCCTGAAACGATAATTGTTCACGACATGAGACATCCGCTGTCCGATGATTCACACTCACTACTATTAAGTACATGATTATGCCCCCATATATTCTACAATGACTACATTATATCATAGATTAGAGTTATTCTAATTAAAAAAAACCAGCATGTTCAATATTTTTCATTTGCTTACAAATTTTCGTCACATTTAATTCACACTAAAGTATTGATATGACTAGCGTTGATAGACTTAATCTAAAAACTGATTTATCGTTGACCAAATTTCATGTTGCTTTTTTTTCTCAATTGAAGAATAACTGATAATTGGATCTCCCTCTTCAAGTTTCAGCTTCTTTTTGATAACATTAATGTGCTGTTGTACTTTGCCCTTAGGAATTTTATCCTCTTTTGTCGCAATGATTAATGTTGGAATTTGATAGTATTTTAAAAAGTCATACATTAATACATCATCTTCAGTCGGTGGATGACGTAAATCCACTAATTGTATCACTAATTTCAATGCCTCTCTCGTAGTGATGTAGGTTTCAATCATTTTACCAAACGCTTCTCGTTGCTTCTTACTCACTTTTGCATATCCGTACCCGGGCACATCGACAAAGATCAACTGATTGTCAATATTATAAAAATTTAATGTTTGTGTTTTTCCTGGTTGTTGTGACGTTCTTGCCATATTTTTCCGACCAATCATGCTATTAATAAACGTTGATTTACCTACATTAGAGCGCCCACTCAACGCAACTTCTGGTAAGTCAAGTTCAGGATATTGCTCAGGCTTTACCGCGCTGATCAGAATATCCACGTGATTTGGATTGATGTTCATTGCTCGTCCTCCTGTTGTATGTATTTCGAATATAATTTAAGGTTACCTTAGTTTATTCTGTATTTTCAAGAGACAACACAAATGAATTGTGCATCTCAATTCCTCATTTCATTACCGCTATATGCCACGTGCTCTTCAATTCTTTTTCACATGCAAACGGGCCGAGACATAATCCACCTGATTATGAAACTCAGCCCATTTAAAGTTAATAGTGTCATGATGTTTTTATCATAAACATATTTAATTTATGCAGATGTTTTTTTGATGTTTATCAGATGCCCTTCAGCATCGTAAAGTTCTGGCTCTGATTCGTTGATAATCGTCTCTTCCGTAATCACGACTTTGACGACATTATCCTCAGAAGGAACATCATACATGATATCGATAAGTGCTTCTTCGATAATTGAACGCAGGCCACGCGCACCTGTTTTTCGTTCAATAGCCTTTTCACTAATAGCGGTTAATGCTTCATCAGTGAATTCTAGCGTCACGTTATCAAGTTCAAGCATTTTTGTATATTGTTTAACCAATGCGTTTTTCGGTTGCGTTAAAATATTCTTCAATGCTTCAACATCAAGTGTTTCAAGGTTGGCAACAATCGGTACACGTCCAATAAACTCAGGAATTAAACCGTATGTTTGTAAATCTTCTGGACGAATTTGCTCCAATAAGCTCGCTTCGTCATAATTTGAAGCTTCACTGCTTGCAAAACCAATCACCTTTTCACCTAAGCGACGTTTAATCACTTCATTAATACCGTCAAAGGCACCACCGAGAATAAATAAGATATTTGTTGTATCAATTTGAATGAATTCTTGGTTTGGATGTTTACGTCCACCTTGAGGCGGTACACTTGCAGTTGTTCCTTCTAATATTTTAAGCAATGCTTGTTGCACACCTTCACCTGAAACGTCTCGAGTAATCGATGTATTTTCAGATTTACGTGCAATTTTATCGATTTCATCAACATATATGATACCTTTTTCTGCTTTATCGATATCAAAATCTGCCGCTTGAATTAATCGTAACAAAATATTTTCAACGTCTTCACCAACATAACCTGCTTCAGTAAGACTTGTTGCATCTGCAATTGCAAACGGTACGTTTAAAGTACGCGCTAAAGTTTGAGCGAGTAAGGTTTTACCGCTACCAGTAGGACCAATTAAGGCCACATTACTTTTCTGTAATTCAACGTCATCATCTTTCGGTCCTAATTGTTGAACACGTTTGTAATGATTATAAACTGCGACAGCAAGTGATTTTTTAGCTTTTTCTTGCCCAATCACATAGCTATTCAATTGCTCCATAATTTCTTTCGGTGTCGGTAATACAGTAAATTCTTCTGCTTCTTGTTGACTTAATTCTTCTTCAACAATTTCAGAGCATAGCTCGATACACTCATTACAAATATATACCCCGCTACCTGCAACCAATTTCTTGACTTGGTCTTGATCTTTCCCGCAGAAAGAACATTTTAAATTTTCTTCATCATCATTGAATTTAAACATACTTTATTACACCCCTGTTCTTTTACGACTATACTAGAAAGCATTCTATTACGCAAATATAGACCATTACAAGCGATTTGCACAGGATACTTTTTTCTTATTATATATGACGCTATGGTATCTCATCATATCAATCTCCGTCGTTAAATCATATCTACTTATCATGATATTTTTATACGATTTTCATCAAAAATATTGAAACAAATCAAATCGTATCATCCATATGACAAGCTTGCCGTTAATATACTAAGTGCTTCACTTTAAAAAATCAAATCATTTGCAAAATATATGCGTTTTAAATCTTTGAAGTGTCTGATTGATATCTTTTAAATTAGAAATAGCAAGCGGAGTGTGATGGCTTCAAATGTCTATCATTTGATTCTAGCTCCACACCCCGATTGACGTCCCATTACAATTTAAACCTATCATTTTTGATGATGTGATACAACAGTTGTGGTGTGGGACCATACATCATTGAAAGCGATGTATGGTCCCACACCTTTAGTTTCATTTAATATGAATTTTTATGCTTCTTCTGATGCTTCTTCTGATGCTTCTTCTGAAGTGCTTTCAACCCATTTTGCTTCTTTCACTAATAAGTCGATTACTTTTTTCACACGGACATCATTTTTAACGATATCAGTATTACCAAGTGTTTTCTTAATGTCTTCGACTGAAATATTGAATTGTTGACTCATTGTTTCAAGTTCTTTATCAACATCAGCATCTGTTACTTCAATATTTTCAGCATCTGCAATCGCAGCTAATGTTAAATTCGTTTTAACACGTAATTGCGCATCGCCTTTCATTTGTTCACGTAAATCTTCTTCTGATTGACCAGAAATTTGGAAATACGTATTTAAGTCTAGGCCTTGTTGTTGAATACGTTGTGCAAACTCACTCATCATTTGATTCAATTCAGTGCGCACCATTGCATCTGGAATATCAATTTCAGCATTCTCAGTTGCTCTTGTGATTGCTTCTTCTTTTTGATTATTTTCAGCTTCTTCAGCTTTTTGTTCTGCAAGGCGTTTGCGCAAGTTCGATTTGAATTCTTCAACATTGTTTGCTTCTGAATCAAGTTCGCTTGCAAGTTCATCGTCTAATTCTGGAACTTCTTTGACTTTGATTTCATTGATTTTTGTTTTAAATACTGCGGGCTTTCCTGCTAATTCTTCTGCATGGTATTCTTCAGGGAATGTCACTTCTACATCTTTCTCTTCGCCAACTTTTAATCCTACAAGTTGTGATTCGAAACCTGGGATAAACATACCTGAACCGATTTCTAAATCGTATCCTTCTGCTTGGCCACCTTCAAATTGTTCGCCATCTACATAACCATCAAAGTCTAAGTTCACTGTGTTTCCTTCTTCAACCGCGCCATCTTCTTTAACGACCATGTCTGTCATCGCTTCAAGGCGTTGATCAAGTGCTTCATTGAACTCCTCATCTGTCACTTCTGTGTCTTGTTTTTCAAGTTCAAGACCTTTATATTCACCTAATTTTACTTCAGGTTCTACTGTTACAGTTGCATCGAATGTAAATGGTTGACCTTTTTCGATTTGAGTGACTTCAATTTCAGGTTGATCCACTGGCGTAATACCCGTTTCAACTACAGCATCACTATATGCTTTTGGTAATAAGATATCCACTGCATCTTGATATAACGCTTCTACACCAAAACGTTGTTCAAAGATTTGACGTGGTACTTTCCCTTTACGGAATCCTGGTACATTGATTTGTTTAACGACTTTTTTAAAAGCTTGGTCTAACGCTTTATTTACTTCTTCTGCAGGTACGTTTACTTGTAGTAACCCTTGATTACCTTCTTTTTTTTCCCAAGTTGCTGTCATGTATAAAAACCTCCATGATTTATCATTTTTAAAATTTTTCAACTTCTTCATTATAACATAGGTTCTAGCTGTTTGAAATAATGAGACCTACGTATTTAATGAATTTATAAGTTTTAATATTGTTTCAATTCCTTGACTGTTATCGCCCTCAACACCCATGAGTTGTTGAAAATAAGACGCATACGCACATTGCCACATTTCAATCGAACCGTAGTCTAATAAATCAATCGGATAGAGTGCAATATTATGTGTGTTAAGCAGCATGTGCGCTTCTTGTACAAGTGATGGCCACTGTGTTTCTAGACTTTTGACAATCTGTGGCATTAATTGTATTTTAAAGTCCGTTTTTTCGATACCTTTTAATTGTGCTGGAACAACGTCAACACGACAAAACGATTTATCAACAGTTACGGAACGGGGATATTGCGCAAAGCGTAAATATTCTAGCATCAAGCTTTGTATATTCGAAACGAGTGCCTCATTTTCCAACAAAAAGGCCACTGTCCCGCTGAACTGAAACGCATTGTCATCTATTAATGTTAACAATAACTGCGTCTGTTCGTAATGACTCAGTTGACCAAACCGTTGCAGTTGATTGACCATTAAGTCCTGCCGTGCGTCTAGCTGCGCTTGGGCTTGATCCTTTAACGGTAGCAATGCCAACCTTGTTTCATGTGCGTTGACCTCATCAATCACCTGTTCAACCATATCCACTGTGGCGCGATATTGTCCCAACGCATACAAACTTTTAATATAATAAATCATCAACGTATCGTATGGTGTAAAGCCTTGGCGCATTAGAATATGCGTTTCTTCTTTTAATTCGAAATACGCATCAAGTTCCCACAAAACCTCACATTTAAGTATAGCCAATTGAGAGGTTAATTCGAAATGACGCTCATAAGCATTAAAGGCATCGTAAGCATTCTCATAATGCGCATGTTCCATTGCTTTCATTATATCTCGCACTAACTTTTCTTTCAATTTAGGAAATGGGATGATTTCAGACATCGTATTCACCTATTTCATTTGTTCTAAAATGCGTGCACTCCATGATTCAAATGCCGAAACATCTTTGATTTGGCTCAGCGATTGCCATTGGATTTTTAATGTGTCTGTTTCACGAACTTCAACCTCTTCTTGTTGAACCTTCACTTTAAATACGACACCGATATGAACTTGACCGACCTCGTTATGATCATCGTTAATAAAACCTAAAAATTGAAGTGCAGCTGGATCGTTTATTTCAATACCGACTTCTTCTTGAAGTTCACGACTTGCATTGATTTTAATTACTTCATCCACAGAAGTTGCATGAGGTACATCATTCATATGTCCACCCACACCAATTGAAGCATTGCCGTGCAATCTTTCTTCGCCACCTCCAGCAAGGCGTTCATAAACTAGGATTTCACCATGTTCATTTTCAATTAAGCAATAGCTAATCAATTGCTTGAATCGCGGATCTTCTTCCATATCACCTCGACGCTTCACTTCATAATGTGCAAGCTTATCATATATGTTTTGACTTTGTGGTGAAGTTTGTGCTAAAAAACCGTTAAACGCGAGCGTCTCATCTTCAAATAGTAATTGACGTGGTACAACCGTAATTTGTTCATCAAATTTAGACATGTTTATCTCCTTTTATTCATTTTGATACAATCTGCAATTCATTAGCATATCTGTACTTGAAATTCTCAAATATTCGGCGCTGTCATACGGACTTGCAAAAACAACGCATCACTTATAACATTGTAACCCCCAAGAGCGTACCATAAACGATTAAAAAGTTAAATCGACAACTGACAAAATGTGGCCATTGCATTTTCTCATTTGATCATCGCTTCGTAACTAAAGTGTATTGCTCTCTATCACATAGTCAATATTGCGGAGGCATGATATTAAAAAAAGAGTTGGCGCGGCACAATTGACCCCCAACTCTTTTTAATTATTTTAAAGCTGCTTTTGCTTGATTCACTAGTTCAGCAAATGCTTTCTCATCAGAGATTGCAATTTCAGATAACATTTTACGGTTAATATCGATTTCAGCTTTTTTCAAACCGTTCATTAAACGTGAATAGCTCATGTCATGTTGACGTGCAGCTGCATTGATACGTGTAATCCATAATTTACGGAAGTCACGCTTTCTTTGACGACGGTCACGGAATGCATACTGACCTGATTTCATAACTTGTTGTTTTGCAACTTTATATAACGTACTCTTCGCACCGAAGTAACCTTTAGCTAATTTGATAGTCTTTTTACGACGCGCTCTTGTTACTGTTCCACCTTTAACACGTGGCATAATAAATTCCTCCTTTTATCTCTACAGCATGTGTTACCATACTTTTACAAAATTTCGTACACTTTATATGATTATTTTACGTATGTTAATAATTGTTTTACGCGTTTCATATCACTTTTAGATACTAATGCTGCTTTACGCAATTGACGCTTTTGTTTTGTTGATTTGTTTGCAAATAAGTGTGATGTATAGGCTCTAGAACGTTTAAGTTGACCAGATCCAGTTCTTTTTACACGTTTCGCAGCTCCGCGGTGGGTTTTCATTTTAGGCATGATGATGTCCTCCTATTATCACTTTTTATTTTTCATTAATTGGGGCTAACATAAGAAACATTTGACGACCTTCCATCTTAGGCTTTTGCTCGACAGTCGCAAGATCTTTACACGCTTCAGCGTAACGCTCTAACACACGTTGACCAATTTCTTTATGTGTAATCGCACGCCCTCTAAAACGAATTGAAACTTTTACTTTGTCACCTTTAGTTAAAAACTTATGTCCGTTTTTAAGTTTTGTGTTGAAGTCATGTTCTTCAATAGTTGGACTTAAACGAATTTCTTTAACGTTGATGATTTTTTGTTTCTTCTTCATTTCTTTTTCTTTTTTCTGTTGCTCGAATTTGAATTTACCGTAATCCATAATACGCGCAACAGGGGGTTTCGCATTAGGTGCGACAACAACGACATCTAAACCTAGACGATCTGCCATTTCTAATGCTTCATTTTTCGATTTCAAACCGATTTGGTCACCATTTTGACCGATAACACGTAACTCTTTTGCACGAATCTTATCATTGACTTGCGTTTGATCCTTAGCTATGGTTGACACCTCCAAAAGTTTTACGAATGGTCCAAGTACGAAAAAAAGCGAGGGTGTTTAACCCCCGCTTCTCACGTTAACATGAACAATCATTACATGTTTAATCGTTAACCTGCCAACAGCTTTCGCGTCGCTACAGGTGAGAAGCGGGTAGCTTCTACTTGGTCCGTTTCGTATTCAACATGTAATATCATACCAATTTAAAAACGATTAGTCAATTGTTTTTTGAAAGTTTTTTTCTTCTGTTTCAATATGAGGATCTAAGTTGACCGCTTTAAGTGGTATCATTTTCGTTCTGTATCGTATTTTATGGTATAGGAAGAATACTAAAAACACTGGAATTCCCATATAAGTAATTAAAAAACGATTAGGATCAAAGTCACCATTTTGTACTAAATCCACATCTTGACCGATAATGACGATAATACAAAGGACTGCGGCTAAAATCGGTCCAAAAGGAAACCATTTTGCTTTGTATTTCAATTGCTGAAGATCATAGTTTTGTGCGTTGAACGCTTTACGGAAACGGTAATGACTCACAGCGATACCGACCCATGCAATAAATCCGGTTAAACCACTCGCAGCAACAATGTATTCATATGCATCACCACTCACATGTTGCAACACAAAGATGAGCACAACGATCACTGCTGTCGATATCATAGAAATCAATGGTGTCCCGTTTTTATTCGTACGACTAAACACTTTAGAGGCTAGTCCATCTTTCCCCATTGAATAAAGCATACGTGTACTTGCATACATTCCCGAATTCCCAGCTGACAACACCGACGTTAAAATAACGGCATTCATGAAAGAAGCAGCGAATGCAAGACCGGCATTTTTAAATACGAGTGTAAATGGAGAGGTCGCAATGTCGTCCCCTCCCCCATCAATGCAGATGAGTTATAAGGAATTAACATACCAATAATAAAAATCGCTAAAATATAGAACAACAAGATTCTCCAAAACACTTGTTTTATTGCTTTTGGTACGGCACGTTGTGGGTTTTCAGACTCCCCAGCCGTTATTCCGACAAGTTCCGTGCCTTGGAATGAGAAACCAGCGACTAAGAATACACCAAACACGACTAACAGACTTCCACCAAAACCATCGCCTAGGATCGGTCCATCGCCAGTTGTGAATGTGTCAAAACCAACTGCTTTTCCTCCCATAATCCCAAGAATTGTCAACAATCCGACAATAATAAAGATGATCACTGTTGCCACTTTAATAAACGCAAACCAATATTCACTTTCACCATAGACTTGAACAGAGAGTGCATTCAAACTAAAGATGATCAACATAAATAGGCAACTCCATGCCCAGGAAGGTAAAAACTGTAGCGGTTCCCAATATTGAATCACCTGTGCCGCAATCGTTACATCTGCTGCAACAGTAATCACCCAGTTAAACCAATAATTCCATCCTAAAGCGAATCCTAAAGAAGGATCAACAAAGCGAGTCGCATACGTACTAAAAGATCCTGTCACCGGGAGATAAGTCGCCATCTCTCCAAGTGAGGTCATTAAGAAAAATACCATGACACCGATAATAGCATATCCTAAAAGTGCACCTAAAGGACCCGCATCATGAATCGCGCCTCCTGAAGTCATAAATAAACCTGTTCCAATCGCACCGCCGATCGCAATCATCGAAATGTGACGATCTTTTAAGTGCCGTTGCACAGACCGATTTTCAATTTTTTCGTTACTCATATAGATTTTCCTTTCCCGATTGTTTAGAGGTTGAGACAAATCTGTACGGCTCACCTTGTCTCTATGTTAAACAACCAAGTGAAATGAAAAGCAGAGCTGACATCTATACGGATGCCACCTCTGCTCATCATTTATGAATTGGTAGCACATCACTGTTGTGACAGTTTAGTGTCTTTCGAACACTAACCCAACAAGGAATGGTGATGGCCACCCCTTATTTCGGCAACTTTACCTTTCACAATTGGAACCGAGTACCATCAATACACCCCAACTGCTACTTATCAAAGCTGCGCCTCTAACGCAATCAAACTATTTATTAATTTCATTCTTTACTATACAGGATTACTTTTCTGCAATCAAGATAATCTTTGTTTTTTCAAACGAATTTCATCAATTAAATCCCAAATAAACGTTTCTTTTTCAACTGTTTTTTGATCTTTAGAACCATATTGACGAACATTGACTTCGTTGTTCTCAAGCTCTTTATCTCCTACGACAAGTTGATAAGGGATTTTTTTCATTTGTGCTTCACGAATTTTATAGCCCATTTTTTCGTTGCGATCATCAATATTCACACGTACCCCTTGTGACTTTAATTCATCATATATTTGACGTGCATAATTATAATGTAACGCATTATTTACCGGAATAATTTCAACTTGTTGTGGCGCTAACCAAGTTGGGAATGCCCCTTTCGTTTCTTCTGTTAAAAAGGCCACAAAACGCTCCATCGTTGATACGACACCACGGTGAATCACAACGGGTTGGTGGTGCGCACCATCTTGCCCTATATAAGTTAAATCAAACTTTTTCGGCAATAAGAAGTCTAGTTGTGCTGTTGATAACGTTTCTTCCTTACCCATCGCCGTCTTAACTTGAACATCCAATTTCGGACCGTAAAATGCGGCTTCACCAATCGCTTCATCATATGGTAAATTCAACTCATCGACCGCTTCTTTTAACATCGCTTCGGCTCTATTCCACATCTCATCGTCGTCAAAATATTTTTCTTTATCCGCTTTATCTCTATAGCTCAAACGGAATTTATAATCTTTAAAACCAAAATCTTCATAAACATCTAAAATCATTTGAACAACACGTTTAAATTCTTCTTTTATTTGATCAGGTCTTACAAAAATATGTGCATCATTCAGAGTCATGCCACGCACACGTTGTAAACCAGAAACTGCGCCACTCGCTTCGTAACGATGCATTGTACCTAATTCTGCAATACGAATAGGAAGTTCACGGTATGAATGCGGTTTATTCGCATAAATCATCATATGATGTGGACAGTTCATCGGTCTTAATACCATTGCTTCGTCAGCATCTAATTGCATTACTGGGAACATGTCCTCTTGATAATGATCCCAATGACCAGATGTCTTATAAAGTTCAACGTTCCCCATTACTGGTGTGTAAACATGATCATAACCGAGACTGACTTCCTTATCGACAATGTATCGTTCAATTTCACGACGAATCGTTGCGCCATTTGGTAACCATAGCGGCAATCCTGCACCGACAAGCGGATTATTTGTAAACAATTCCATTTCTTTACCGATACGTCGATGATCACGGGCTTTACGTTCCTCTAACATTTCTAAATGCGCTTTTAAGTCTTTTTTATCAAAAAATGCAGTTCCATAAATACGTTGTAACATTTTATTATTACTATCACCGCGCCAATATGCACCAGCTGTTGACAATAATTTAAACACTTTAATTTTCGAAGTACTTGGTACATGGACGCCACGACATAAATCAGTGAATTCGCCTTGTGTGTACAATGTTACATGTTCATCCTCTGGAATGGCTTCAATTAATTCTAATTTATATGGATCGTCCGCAAAAAATGCCTTTGCTTCATCTCTTGAAACAACGCGACGTTCAATTTTATGATTTTCTTCAACGATTTGTTTCATCGTTTTTTCGATTTTTTCAAAGTCATCACTTGAAATTTTTTCGTCCATGTCAAAGTCATAGTAAAAACCGCCCTCTATCACTGGACCGACGCCAAACTTAACATCTCCATATAAACGTTTTAGTGCTTGTGCCATAAGGTGCGCTGTTGAATGTCTAAGTACTTCTAGTGCTTCATCACTTCCTGGCGTAATAATTTCTAACGCCCCATCCACCTCTAATGGTTGTGTTAAATCGACCAAATGTTGATTATATTTTCCAGCCACTGCTTTTTTACGCAGTCCTGGGCTAATCGACTGTGCGATTGCTTCAGTTGTAATTCCTTTTTCAAATGTTTTTTCGTTTCCATCTGGAAAGCGTACATGAATGTCTGCCATAATAATCCTCCATTTCATTGTGATTCATTTTCAAAAATTGAAGAAAATAAAAAAACCCACCCCAGTAAAGGGACGAGTTTTCGTGTTACCACCCTAATTTATCACAGTCTTATCCTGTGATATCTCTACATAAGATAACGGTCTTGAGCCGAGCGTTCATTACAAACACCATTCATCGTGAGAGGGAGTAACTACGACAACTATGCACTACTTTCTCAATCACAGCAGTTCCCTGTACCATAGTTTTATCGAAATCATATCCTCAAATTTTAGCATTACTATTGATTTATATCCCTATTATAACGCTATTTCTGAAAAATTCAATGTTTACGATAATTTTCTCCCTTTAATAAATAAGGCACACTCAATGTTTTGATTCGTTCCATAATCCGCTTGGCTTTCATCAGATCCACACCATTTTTCGTATCGGCTAAATGCGCCTCAAGTTCGTCTAAATTCATATTAGAACTGAAAAATGTCGGTAATCCTTGTATCATTCTATAGTGCAATATGGGTCCTAATACTTCATCGCGCACCCATGGTGTCATATCTTCCGCACCTAAATCATCCAAAAATAGCACGCGTGCTTCTCGCACTTGTACGATACGCTTTGATGTTGAACCATCTTTAAAACCGTTTTTTAACGTCCGAATAAATTCAGGTACATAGATAATCATAGAAGGAATACGATTATTTTTTAACTCGTTCGCGATAGCACCTAGGATAAACGATTTACCCGTTCCAAATTCGCCGTATAAATAAAAACCTTTAACCGGTCTTTTTTCTATAATCGCATCAATTAAATCATCCAGTTGCATCGCTAAATCTAAACGATTGCGTCGCGTCATATAGATGTCTTTAATTTTTGCATTTAATGTATCTGGATGCATATGAAATGATGTAATCATACTTTTATCATTTTGTTCTTCCTCATACCTGATTTTACATGGACATGGCTTGTAACGAATTTTAATCCGTTGTTGATCAATATAAAGCTCTGGAATATGACCTTTAACAAAATTCGGGCAGTTTTCATACGTATGTGAACCATCATAACACGTTTGTTGATCCTTATATTCTTGTAAAATGTTTAAATCTTCATCAATCATACGTTGCGTGACTTCAGCCTGATGTTCTGTCAAAAATGCTTTAATATTAGGATCAGATAGGACTTGTTTTTTTATTTTCTGGATTCTTTTTTCGATATCTGAGTTTCGCCCTATAATATTGTTAAAATGCTTCATTTATCTTCACCTGCCCTCTTCTTTCTCTCCAATTTTTTTAGAAATGCTGCACGATCTTTTTCCAATGCTTCTTGATCTTCTTCTTTTTGCGCATATTCTTCAGGATGCGTAATCCAACGGGGTTGCTTGTCCAATGTTTGACGGCGTGTACTGCTTTGTTTTAATTTGTATTGATCATAATGCCGCTCTTTCGATTTTTCTTGATTTTTTTGAACTTCCATTGCTTTTTTATATGCTGAACGCGCATCATGCACACCGCTTTTTTTCCAAGTTGAAGCAACTGAATAAACATACTTTTCCGGTAGTTGATTATCCGTTTTTTGCATAACAAATTGTAATAGAATGTTGATGACCCCGAAATTAAATCCTTCTCGTCGCATGAGCTCTTCAATCATTTCTTTCTGATAACGGGGCGGTTCTGACCCGCCGTAATCTGTCAACATCACAACGGGGCTCGTTTGGTCCATGAGTGAAAACCACTCCTCCCAATTAGTCACATTGATTTGATGTTCATCTTCGTTGGATTCAGAGGGGTTAAGGTGCGTTGCTTGAGGTTGAAGGACCGGCAATGACTGTTGATGTTCCATTAAATAATAACTTTGTGCTTGTTTTCTCAAATTGGCCACAGACAGCGATTGATCCGCATTCAGCGCCTTTAAAATAATTGATTTCATCACATCTGGAGACAAGCGATACAATGTCGCTAACTGGATGATTAACGACTTCGTTGGTTCTGATAAAATGGCTTGACTGACATAGTGTGTTTGCAACATGTCTGCTAACAGTTCAAAATCAAAAGTCACATCCGTTAAATCAATACCATGATATTGCGCTTCCTTTAATTGATGATCTGCAGCAAATGCTTGTTGCTTAGGTACTTTAAAAACATCTGTGAATTTTTTTGTTACATCAGTAAAACCTGACAAATCACACTTTGTGGGTAAAAATCTTTTTTTAATCGTATGATAACGTTCTTGTCCAACAGCCTGATAAAAATAAATCGATAGCATCGGGTCATTGAAAAAACGTTCCGGAGTCGGTGGTGGTAGCAACTCATAAACAAACTGCGTCGTATTTTCATTTTGGCGTACATACGTTTTTAACAGCCCGATTCCTTCTAATAAATCTATAAATTCTCTAAAATGGCTGAGGCTCATCTTCATCTCTGACATAATCGTATAATGTGTATAACCTTGGTCAAATGACGTGGATTCAAATTGATTTAAAAACTGATAGACACCGATTGCTTCCGGACCTATTAATGGCGTAAATAATCGACTTAAAATATCATAGTGGACAGCGTGATATTGAAATTGACGCATCACTATAAAACCGTCATGTGGATGTAACTGATTGGGGTAGTTAAATTGATTCATGCGTTATTCACTCCGCTTATTTTCTTTCAAAATCCCTTGCATTGAACGCAACAACTGATCCACATCTTTAAACTCACGATAAACCGAAGCAAAGCGCACATATGAAACTTGGTCAACGTGCATGAGCAAATCCATCACATACTCGCCAATATCCCTTGAGGAAACTTCAGCTATCCCTGCTTCTCGAAGCTGCCATTCCACTTGATTTGTAATGGATTCCAGCTGTTCAAAGCGAACGGGTCGCTTTTCACATGACCGAACTAAACCATTTAAAATTTTTTCTCTATTAAATTGTTCTCGCGTACCATCTTTTTTTACAACGATAAGCGGACTCATTTCTATATGTTCAAAAGTAGTGAAACGTGTACCACAATTGTCACATTCACGTCTTCTTCTAATTGCATTCATATCATCGGCATGTCTCGAATCCACAACACGAGACTGGGTATGATTGCATTTCGGACATTTCACGACTTTCTCACCTTCTTAGTTTTAAATTTTGTTTTATTATACTATAAAAGATGCCATTTCAAAAGTTATGACGTTCTCGTTCACGATAAGTGTATTTAGAAATTTGTTTCACGTTTCATTCAATCACAGTGCTTTAAATGAGCGATTTGTGTGGTCAACAACAAAAGACACAAAGCTAAAACGCCGATGTCTGACCTCACCGACGTTTTAGCTTTGTCATCTATTATTGTGCGACTTTTGTAGAAATCTGTGCCGCAATCATTTGTAACACATCAATAACACGATTAGAGTAACCCCATTCATTATCATACCAAGCAAGTACTTTAACTTTATGCGATCCCATGACGATTGTTGACGGCGTATCCACAATGGCAGAGTGTGCATCCGTAGTAAAATCATCAGAGACTAATGGTTCATCAGAAACAGCAACAACGCCACCTAAATCATTGCTTTGAAAAATTTCATTGACTTGTTCTTTCGTGACAGGTTGTTTCAAATCTACGACTAAATCCACAAGGGATACATTTTTTGTAGGTACTCTTAACGCCATTCCATGGAGTTTTCCTTCAAGTTCAGGTAATACAAGGGCGAGTGCTTTCGCCGCACCTGTTGAAGTCGGAATAATACTTTCGAAAGCGGCACGTGCACGACGTAAATCTTTATGTGGATTGTCCAAATTATTTTGATCATTTGTCACCGCATGAACCGTTGTCATCAGACCATTTTCAATACCGAAATGATCATTTAGCAATTTGGCAACAGGTGCAAGACAATTTGTCGTACATGAAGCGTTGCTAAAAATATCATATCGCATCGCATCCAACGCTTGATCGTTCACACCTTTAACGATCGTTTGGACGTCGCCGCCTTTTGAAGGTCCTGTTAATATAACCTTTTTAGCCCCTGCACGGATATGTGCTTGCGCTTGATCACCATGATTAAATTTGCCAGTCGCTTCCACCACGACATCAATATTTAAGTCCTTCCACGGAAGATTTTCAGGATTACGATCTGAGACGAGTTGGATTTTTTTACCATTTACGACAATTCCCGCTTCAGTCGCCTCAACAGTCTGGTTAAAACGTCCGTGTGTCGTATCGTACTTAATGAGATGTGCAATCGTTTCAGGTGGATAGCTCGCATTAATTGCAACGACCTCTATATCTTCTCGATTTAATGCCACTCTTAAAACCATACGGCCAATTCGCCCTAGACCGTTTATCGCAATCTTTGTCGTCATGTTAAAAGCACTCCTTAAATATTATGTTATACTTATGATTAATAGTATAACATAATAACGCGATATTAACAGTGATTTTTATGATAATTTTATCTTATTACAGATGATTATGACATACAATATGTTATAGAACCCATAAATCAAGGGTGAGACACACAAAGTCTCACCCTTGATTGCTATATGATTTAAAATTGCGATATGATCACTACATTCAAGATATCCTCAAAACATCTGCATTGATTAAATTTCTTCTTGATGATGTGGCGTTAAATAACCTTTATCTGCTAAGACACGTTCTAAATTTTGTTTTAACTCTAACTTTGTACCTAAATTATCAATCACAACATCGGCCATACGGCTTTTTTTATCAATCGAAATTTGACTATAAATCCTTGCCTTAGCATCTTCAATTGTCAATTGATTCCGTGCCATTAGTCGATCGATTTGAATGGGTTCAGACGCGTAAACCAACCATACTTCATCAACAGTTTCTTCCAGACCATTTTCAAACAATAATGGAATATCCATGATGACATCGTAACCTTCTGATAAATATTGATCACGTTCTTGTGACATCATTTCTTTGACATAAGGATGGACGATCGCATTCAATTGGTTTCTTTTTTCATCATCATAAAAAACTTGGCTTCCTACGTAAACACGATTCATCTCTCCGTCTTCAGTAATGGCTTCATCCCCAAATAATGCGTGAACTTTTTTTAAGCCTTCCGAACCTTTTGCCACTGCTTTTCTCGCTGCGACATCGGCATCCACAATTTTAAACCCATGTATCGCTAATAATTCTGCTACTGTCGATTTTCCAGTAGCAATGCCACCTGTTAATCCAATGACTTTTGGCATACTTCCACCTACCTTAACTTTGGCAATTTGGACAAAAATGTGTATTGCGCCCTGCAATCGTAACGGTATGAACGATAGATTGACAATCAGAACATTGTTTTTGTTGATACACTTTTAAATGATTTTGCATCGTTCCGCGTTGCCCATCCGCATGGACATAATCTGACACACTTGTCCCGCCGTTTAAAATTCCCATTTCTAACACTTTTACAACACTATTAAATACTTTTGTCTTTTGTTCAATGTTTAACGTGCTTACTTTCTTCTCTGGGTGTATACGTGCATCAAACAGTGCTTCACATGCATAAATGTTGCCACATCCAGAGATCACGCGATGATCAAGTATTAACGCTTTGATTGCTTTATGACGATATTTTTTCTCACTACTTTTAGTAAGAAAATGCGCTAAAGCATCCGGCGCAAATGGTTCTGGCGCGATTTCTAATATAGAAGGGTATTCACTTAAATTGGCAACATTACGGATTTCACCAAAACGACGAATATCAGCGTAGACCAACTTCACGCCGTTGTCGAGTTGAAAAATCACTTGCCAATGCTTTCTGAAATTTGGAATCTTAATCTCCTCGAGTGAGTGAACAACGAAAAATGCACCAGCCATTCCTAAATGGGAAATCAATATACGTTGATGCACACCATTTTGCAATTGGAATAAAATATATTTACTACGGCGTTGGACATCCGTAATGACATAGCCACACGTCTGTTGTTCAAATTCCGAAAGACCCATTCCTTTGATAATCGTTGCTTTACCTTGCGTTTTTCCCGCTTGTACCGGTTTAGAAAATGTAACGTCTATAATTTTCTGGTGTAAAATATGCGGTGTGATACCTCTTTTCACATGTTCTACTTCTGGTAATTCTGGCATTGAATGTCTACCCTACTTTCTATTTTGCATCATACCATGTTTGACCATAGTCTGATTCGACACTTAATGGAACGTCTAATTTTACAGCATTTGCCATAATATCTTCAACAAATTTGCTAAATGCCTCGACTTCATTTTTCGGTACTTCAAAGATTAATTCATCATGAACTTGTAATAATAACTTGGCATGAAACGACGTTTGTTGTACTTCTTGATGAAAATTTACCATCGCCAGTTTGATGATATCTGCCGCACTTCCTTGTATAGGTGAATTCATCGCTGTTCGTTCAGCAAACCCACGTTTATTGAAATTTCGACTTGTAATGTCAGGAATGTAACGACGACGCTTCAGTAATGTTTCAACATAACCGTTTTGTTTCGCATCTTGAACAATGCGGACCATATAATCTTTCACCCCAGGGAAATGATTCAAATAGTCATCAATAAATTGTTGCGCTTCTTTACGTGTAATACCTAAATTTTGGCTTAAACCATAGTCACTAATGCCGTAAACAATGCCAAAGTTAACTGCTTTCGCTTGCCTTCTCATTAAAGACGTGACATTTTCCGCATCGACATTAAATACTTTCATTGCTGTCGTCGTATGAACATCCTCATTTTCAATGAATGCTTGTTGTAATGTCGGATCGCCAGTAATATGCGCCAAAACACGTAACTCGATTTGTGAATAATCCGCTGCTAAAATCACATAATCATCATGAGTTGATTTAAAAGCTTTACGTATTTTGCGTCCTTCTTCTAAACGAATAGGTATATTTTGAAGATTCGGATCTAGAGATGAGAGACGTCCCGTTTGAGCTAAAGTTTGATTGAAACGCGTATGAATACGTTGATCATCCCATATCACCTTTTGCAAACCTTCCACGTATGTCGATTGTAATTTTGATAACGTACGATACGTTAAAATATTGTCAATTATCGGATGTTCACCTTGTAATTTCTCGAGCACGTCTACAGCAGTAGAATATCCCGTTTTCGTCTTTTTAATGACAGGAAGTTTTAACTTCTCAAATAAAATGACACCGAGTTGCTTCGGTGAATTAATATTAAACGTTTCTCCCGCTTGCTCATGAATTTCCGCTATTAATTGATCAATTTGCGTTTGTAGTGTCCCTTCCATGTCCTTAAGTGTCTCAATATCCGTGTGAATGCCGGTATATTCCATTTCACTTAAAATCAATGCGAGCGGTAACTCAATGTCTGACAATAGCTGTGTTTGTTCATGAGCATTTAAAATTTCCATCATTTGAGGCTGTACAACATTGATGCTCTCTAAAATAGAAGCAACATGTTGATTCAGCTGTTCATCTTCAGGAATATGGTAGGATTTCCCTTTACCATAAACTGATACGTCAGCTTGAACATGCGTATTATCGAAATGACTCATCACTGAGTGGACATCGTCAATCGTTCGTGAAGGATCAATAATATAACTCGCAAGCATCGTATCAAATGCAACATTGTTAATCACGATATCTGCACGTTTCATAGCAATATACGTCTTTTTAGCGTCATGGACATATTTAAGCGTCTCTTCATCAGCAAGCCACTCGAGTAAACTTGGAAATTCATGAATTTGATTGAAAGGAATAATCCAAAATTGTTGTCCATCAAATAAACCAAACTTAAGTAATTCATCTTTTAAATAGTGTGGACCAGCAATTTCAACATGGATGGCCGCTTCTTTAAGCTGCTTAAAATCTATTTGAGTCATATCGTGACCCACGGTGTACGTTTTTGATGTCTGCTTTTCAGTATCCACTTCGATACCTTCGAGTAATTGACGAAATTCTAAAATCTTAAATAATTCTATTTTATCAGTCTCATCCACTTGATCAGGCAATCGAATGTCGTTTAATGAAATCTCAATTGGACTCTCGCAGTTGATTGTTGCTAACGTCTTACTCATCAGTGCGTCATCACGACTGTTTTCAAGTTTTTCTTTTAATTTTTGACCGGAAACTTGTTCCAAATGGTCATAAACACCTTCAACTGTTCCAAATGAATTGAGCAGTTTTAATGCTGTTTTTTCGCCAACGCCTGCAACACCCGGAATATTATCAGAACTATCTCCCATCAAACCTTTTAAGTCAATAATTTGTGAAGGTGTCAATCCATTATACTTTTCAGCAATAAATGCCGGTGTATAGTGATCCACCTCTGTAACACCTTTTTTCGTATAATAGATTGTCACTTTATCCGTCGCCAATTGCGTCAAATCTCGATCTCCTGTAATAATCACAGTCTCCATACCTAAGCGATTTGCTTCTTGACTTAACGTACCAATAATATCGTCCGCTTCATAATTTTCCAATTCATACCATTGAATTTGATAGGCCTCTAAGAGCTGACGAATGTATGGAAATTGTTCACTTAATTCTGGTGGTGTTTTTTGACGTCCCCCTTTATAGTCTTGGTAGGTCGCATGGCGAAACGTTGTTTTTCCTGCATCAAAAGCGACCAAAAAATGTGTTGGTTGTTCTTCCTTTAATATCTTTTCTAACAAACGCGCAAAACCATAAATTGCATTTGTATGAATTCCAGCTTTATTTTTCAATAGTGGTAAAGCATAAAAAGCTCGGAAACTTAAACTATTACCATCAATTAATATAAGTTTATCCACATTTTTCCCTCCATCGCGCTTTGCTTTTATTTTATCACAATCCCGTCATCACATGTCGATATTATCGCCTTCAATCTCATCGCATCACTTTATCATTCGACTCTACACGAGAAACACGGACAAGCTCAGCGATACAGCATAATGTTTGACATGAAAAAATCGGAAAAGTGAAATCACATCTTTCATTCCACTTTTCCGATTGACTATCGTCCTTATTATTCTGGCAAAATCACTTTAAATTTTGAACCTTTATTCAGTTCGGATTCAACTTCAATCCGTCCTTGATACGCTTCAACAATATGTTTTGTTATAGACAAACCTAAACCTGTACCACCAGAGTCACGACTTCTCGCTTTATCGACGCGGTAAAATCGTTCAAAAATACGATACTTCTCCTCTTCTTCAATACCAATCCCTTGATCAATCACTTCAATTATGGATTGATGTTGTTCTTGATATACGGCTAAAGTGACCGTTCGATTTTTAGGTGAATAATTGACCGCGTTTGATAATAGATTGACTATCACTTGTAAAATTTTATCTTCATCCGCCATTGTCATGACGTGCGGTTTAATTTGATTAATCAGTTGAATAGATTTTTCACTGGCTAAAGGTTGAATGACTGAAAGAGCGGATTGCGCCACTTCTGATAAATGAATAGAATGCTTTTCCAATGTTGAGTTTTGTTCTATTTTAGATAAATCTAACAAATCTTCTACTAAGGACTGAATCCGATTCGATTCTTTCAAAATAATATTTAAAAACATATCTAATGACGCTTCATCATTTTTCGCACCATCAATCAATGTCTCTGTAAAGCCTTTCATTGATGTAATCGGTGTCTTAAGCTCATGGGAAACGTTGGCGACAAATTCACTCCGCAAGTTTTCCAATTTTTTCAATTTTGTAATGTCATGTAACACGATGACCATGCCTTGTAAGTACTTTTTAGACCGAGACAATATCGGAACACAGGACGTATCAAAAAACTTCTGGTGTATATGGTTGACGTGTATCTCTATTTGATGATAAACCGATTTTTCAGTCCGAAAGCCTTCCACGACAAGTCGCTTAATCGTAGGATGTAAATATTGCTCGTAATCTTGATTTTCTACATTCGTCGATTGATTAAAAATTTCATAATAGGTTTGGTTCGCAATCACGATTTTACCGTTTTTATCTATCATTAAAATTGCACTCGGTATATTTTCTAACGTCGTCACAAGTCGATTTCGTTGCATTTTTTGTTCACTGTTCAATTGCTCTAAACGTCGTGCAAGCACATTAATTGTGACATACAATTCACGCATTTCTTTAACGCTACTTTCAGGGACACGGACACGAAAATTACCTTCTGTTAATAATGAGGCTGCATAGGATACTTCATTAATCGGTTGGATATAAGTTCGATTGATATACCGTACAGTAAAAAAGATTAATGCTAATATAATCATACCCACTAATATAAGATACTTCCAAAACTGTAATTGGAGTTCATATACCATCTCATAGTGTCCCGCAATCATCAAAATCGTCTGACCTTGTTGGTATCCAAATTGATAGCGTCGCTTTTTACCATCTAATTCATAAACAGGTTGCGTATTTTCGAGTTGCCGAAAAATATGATCTTGCTCCCCTACAACGGGCAGGCTACGATCCCCTTTATATTCTGCCTTGTGTTGATGATCAATCAACGTAATGTTTACATTGTAAATTTCAGCTAATTTCTGAATGCGTGCATCGGCCCCATCTTGATGTAATGATAAAATTTGTTCAGCATCTTTTAACAGCAATTTCTTTTCGTATGCTTCGGTTTTAGTATATATACTATTATGTACAATAAATCCTAATAAGAGAAAACTTACAACAGTAATTGTTGTAAGTATGATTAAAAGTTTATGATAAAATTTAATCATCTATTTAGGCCTCTCCAATTTGTAACCTAAGCCCCGCACTGTTTTAATCAATTGCGGTTGCTTCGGATTTTCCTCCAACTTTTCACGCAAATGACTAATGTGTACATCAACGATACGTGAATCGCCTGCGAACTCATAATTCCAAACAGAGTTCAACATATGTTCACGCGTAATTACACGACCTTGTCTCTCCACCAAATATAAAAGGAGTTCAAATTCTTTAGGTGTCAATTCCAACAACGTATCATTTTTATAGACTTCAAAAAAATCGGGGCGAATACGAATATGACCAATCACAATATCCTCGTCCTCTTCTTCATGTCGAGAAGAATCGACTAAAGAAGCACGTCTTAAAATCGCTTTCACACGCGCAACAACCTCTCTCGGCGAAAACGGTTTTGTCATATAATCATCTGCCCCTAGCTCTAGTCCAAGTACACGATCAAATTCATCATCTTTGGCTGTCAACATGAGAATTGGCACTTGGTTTTTATCTGAGCGAATCGTTTTGCATACTTCAATACCATCTTTTTTAGGCAACATCACATCTAAAACAATCAAGTCCGGTTTCGTCTCTTTCTCTTTTTGTAACGCTTCCTCCCCATCTTGAGCCACCTCAACAACATATCCGGATTGTTCAAGGTTGTATTTTAATAATGTCACGATGGATTGTTCGTCATCAACGACTAGCACTCTTTGAGCCATAAATCTACCTCCTTATTATGATTATTTTCATTATACCTTAAAATAAGGTTAAAAATAATATATCATTTAGCATCTTTACAATAACTTCATGTTCGCTTAACAAAATCAACAACTATCATTTCGACTTTCATTCTATCTGTAAATCCCATGATTAAAACCGCATCGACCTAGCTATCCACGTCAATTTGAAACGTCACAAAGTGAAATCCCGTAGCAAAATAAAAAGCTGATTCATCCTCAGTGGATCATCAGCTTTTTATCGATTTATGCGGTATGGCACGCAACCCTACCTCATATTGACGACTTATAGATTTTTAATCAGTGCATCCGCAAACTCTGACGTTTTCACTTCTGTTGCACCTTCCATCAAACGTGCAAAATCGTATGTCACCACTTTTGATTCGATTGTTTTTTCAACAGAATGTGTAATCAAATCTGCGGCTTCTTGCCAACCGATATGTTCTAACAGTAACACACCAGATAATAATACCGAACATGGATTTACTTTATCTAAGTTTGCATATTTAGGTGCTGTACCATGCGTTGCTTCAAAAATAGCATGCCCTGTTTCAGAGTTAATGTTTGCACCTGGTGCAATACCGATACCGCCTACCTGAGCAGCCAATGCATCTGAAATATAGTCACCATTAAGGTTCATTGTCGCAACGACATCGTGCTCAGCCGGACGTGTTAAAATTTGTTGTAAGAAAATATCAGCGATAGAATCTTTAATAATAATTTTACCGTCTTTTTCAGCTTGTTCTTGAATCGCATCAGCAGCTTCTTTACCTTTTTCCTCTACGAGACGATCGTACTGTTGCCATGTGAATACTTGATCACCGAATTCATTTTCAGCTAAATCATAGCCCCATTGTTTGAATGCACCTTCTGTAAATTTCATAATATTTCCTTTGTGTACTAACGTTACAGATTTACGGTTATTATCCAATGCATATTGAATCGCTGCACGCACAAGACGCTCTGTTCCTTCTTTCGATACCGGTTTAATACCGATTCCAGACGTTTCAGGGAAGCGGATATTTTTCGCACCCATTTCATTTTGTAAGAAGTCAATTACTTTTTTAACTTCTTCACTGCCTTCTTTAAATTCAATTCCTGCATAAATATCTTCAGTATTTTCACGGAAAATGACCATATCAGTCTCTTCAGGATGCTTAACCGGAGATGGCACACCTTTGAACCAACGTACAGGTCTTAAACAATTGAATAGGTCTAATTCTTGACGTAAGGCCACATTCAATGAGCGAATACCGCCACCAATTGGCGTTGTTAATGGACCTTTGATTGCAATTAAATATTCTTTAATCGTATCCAAAGTTTCTTGAGGCAACCATTCGCCTGTTTGATCGTAGGCTTTTTGTCCTGCTAATACTTCTTTCCAAGCAATTTTTTTGTCACCGTTATAGGCTTTTTCAACTGCCGCATCAATCACACGACTTGCTGCTTTCCAAATATCTGGCCCGATACCATCACCAATAATAAATGGAACTATAGGTTGATTCGGGACTTGTAAGCCACTCTCCGTTTTTACGATCTTTTCACTCATGTTAAATACCTCCGAAATTAAAAATTTGATTATTGATTTCTATAATTAACGTTGCGCAATAGGAACATATTTACGATTCACATCACCAATGTATGTGGCACGCGGACGCATAATTCTGTTGTCTCTCAATTGCTCTAAAATATGCGCAGTCCAACCTGCTGTCCGACTTACAGCGAAAATAGGTGTAAACAGATCATGTTCAATACCCATGCTGTGATACACTGTCGCGCTGTAAAAATCAACATTTGGCAGTAGACCTTTCTCATTTTTCATGACTTCAGCAATTTTAACAGAGACGTCAAACAGTTCACTTTGTCCTGTTTCATTCGTTATTTTTTGACTCATTTCTTTTAAATATTTAGCTCGTGGATCACCATTTTTATATACGCGATGACCAAAGCCCATCACTTTATCTTTATTTTCAAATGCTTTTTTCAAATATGCATCAACATTTTCAACTGAACCAATTTCAGTCAACATGCGCATCACACGTTCATTTGCACCACCATGTAAAGGCCCTTTTAGTGAAGCGACCGCTGCAGTGACACCCGAATACATGTCTGATAACGATGAAACCGCGCATCGCGCAGTAAACGCTGAAGCATTCAATTCATGATCAGCATGAAGAATAAGGGCTTTATTAAAACCTTCAACTTCTACATCTGATGGTTTTTCACCTCTCAGCATATACAAGAAGTTCGCCGCATAACTAAGCGAAGGATCTGGTTTAACAGGTTCTTTTCCTGCTCTCACTCTTGCAAAAGACGTTACAAGTGAAGCGATTTTGGCTTGAATGCGAATCGCACGTTCTTGTAATGCCGCTTCACCATTATCTTCAGCATTTTCATCAAAATGTGCGAGGAAAGAGACTGATGTTCGCAAGGCTGTCATAGGGTGTACTTGATCAGTCGTATACGCCTCAAAATGACTGTACATTTTTGGATTTAAAGTCATATATTTAAAAAGTTTTTCTTTTAATTCAGATAATTCTTGCTCTGTTGGTAAACGGTAATTCCACAATAAAAAGATGATTTCTTCAAATTCTGCATTTTCAGTTAAATCATCAATATCATAACCTGCATAAGTTAATTGGCTATCTATAATTGAACTGATTTTCGTTTCAGCTGCAATGATGCCTTCTAGGCCTCTCACTAATTCTGCCATATGAATTTCCCCTTTACATTGTATTCATTCTTTGTAATGGCTTTCAAATACTATTATAGCCAATATCGTACGTTTTGTGAACATTTTAAGAACCTTCATATGTCAGAATAATCTTATAATATTTAACTAAATCTATTTTAATAAATTTCACAAACACTGTTGTAAAGCGCTTTCTAGAATGTTTAAAAGAAAAATTTTGCGATAATACAGCAGTCATTCGCATTCATTATCATAAATAATAATAAGAACGAATGTTTTTAACATTGATATGAAGGGCTTGTCTTATGATTGTTTCGCAAGGCTATCGATGTACTTTGATTCAACTTAAAATCCGTTTTAACAGCAGTGTTCCGACACTTTTAAATGTACTGGTACAGAAAACGGGCACGCGAAATGACGACATTCATTCCATCCCCCTATGATTGTACAAAAAAGCAGCCGAGATGATTTCGACTGCTTTTTTGATCTATGCACACATTATGGCGTTCATCATTGACTCAATTTAAGTTCAATGTATGAATCGCTTGCTTATCACATGTATCGTTCAACGCTTCTTTTATAAAACGTTGGCGTATCCTTCATAGACTTTACCTTGTGCTGCATCAACAGTAACAAGGATGTCATCTGGAATTGTTTCAATGACATTTTCGACACCGACAACAGTAGGTATTCCTTTTTCTAAACCAATAATGGCACTTGAAGAAGTGAGACCTGCTTCTTCAGTCACCAATGCGACCGCTTGATCTAAATAAGGAATAATCGCTTCGTCTATTGAAGGTGTCACAATCACTGCTTGTTCAAGCTGGCGACCTTTTAATTCTTCCGCATTTTTCACAACAACTGTACGACCAAATGCAGAAGTGCGACCAATACCTTGACCACTTGCTAAATCCTCGCCCACAAGATGTAACTTCATAAGGTTTGTCGTACCAGATTCTCCAGTCGGCACACCTGCAATGATAATGATTAAATCACCATTTTCAACACGTTCACTCTCAATCGTTGTAGCGACTGCGTTGTTAAGTAATTCATCAGTAGAATAATTACCTTGACGAACGACAGGATACACCCCCCATACGAGTGTACATTGACGTGCAGTCGTTTCGCGTGGCGTGACGGCAATAATATCCGATTTTGGACGATATTTTGCAATAGTACGTGCAGTAATACCACTTTCTGTTGCTGCCACAATCGCTTTTACTTTTAAATTCAATGCCGTATGTGCAGCGGATACACCAATCGCATTGACAAGAGAAGTTTCTACAAGCTTAGTCCGATCTGATAATAATTTTTTATAGTCTTGTGCTTGTTCTGCTGCAACTGCAATATCATGCATCGCTTTAACTGCTTCTTCAGGATAAGCGCCGGCAGCGGTCTCTCCTGAGAGCATAACTGCATCCGTACCATCATAAATCGCATTTGCCACATCTGATGCTTCTGCGCGTGTTGCACGTGGATTACGTTGCATTGAATCTAGCATTTGTGTTGCCGTAATGACCGGTTTACCTAATTTGTTACATTTACGGATTAAATCTTTTTGTACGATAGGTACTGCTTCAGGTGGGATTTCTACCCCCATATCTCCCCTTGCAACCATTAATCCATCAGAAACTTCCAAGATTTCATCGATGTTTTCAATACCTTCTTGGTTTTCGATTTTAGGAATGATGCTGATGGTGTTATTGCCTTCTTCTTCTAAAATTTTCCGGATTTCTAACACATCGCTAGCACGTCGAACAAAACTCGCCGCAATGAAGTCCACATCTTGTTGAATACCAAAGCGAATGTCTTCCGCATCTTTTTCTGTAATACCAGGTAAATTAACACGTACGCCCGGTAAGTTGACCCCTTTTTTATTTTTTAATTCTCCAGTATTTAATACATCACAATAGACTTCACCGGCATCATAATCGATGGACGCGACTTTTAATTCGATGAGACCATCGTCTAAAAGAATAAATGAACCGACTTCGATATCATTGATTAACTGATCATAAGTAACTGAGAATTTTTCTGGTGTCCCTTCCACTTCATGCATGCTAATCGTGACGTGTGTCCCTTTTTCTAGCGTAATCACACCATCTTTCATGTTGTGTGTCCGAATTTCAGGCCCTTTCGTATCGAGTAAGATACCGATATTCTTTTCTAACTTTTTCGCTATTTTACGAATTGAACGTATACGTGCCGCATGTTCATCGTGAGAGCCATGAGAAAAGTTTAATCGTGCAACATTCATCCCTGCTTTCATTAACTTTTCTAACATCACTTCTGACTCTGATGCTGGTCCAATCGTACAAACGATTTTAGTTTTTTTCATTGAAAATGCCCCCTAAATTATATGGATAATTCTTTCGTTAAACTCAACATACGTTGATTAATCGGACGTTCCGATGCGCTGAAAATGTCATCAAAACGCGTCGCAGTTAATTGATTGTTTTGAATGCCAACACCTTTTGCTGTTTCACCTTCAAGCAATAACTCCACAGCGTAGCCCCCTAAACGTGATGCCAATACACGATCCATTCCAGTTGGGCTACCACCACGCTGAATGTGTCCGAGTACAGATACTCGAGCGTCAACGTTAATATATTTCGTCAATTCTGATGCACACATATCTCCTGTCATACAACCTTCAGCAACGATAATAATAGAATGTTTTTTACCTCGGTCAATACCGTGTTGGATTTTTTCAGCAATATCTTTGATGTCCGTTTCTGTCTCAGGCAAAATAATTGTTTCAGCACCCACTGCCAACCCTGACCATAGTGCTAAATCACCACAATCACGTCCCATTACCTCAATAATAAAAGTACGTGCATGACTAGAAGCCGTATCACGAATTTTGTCAACGGATTCTATAATCGTATTTAATGCTGTATCGAAACCAATCGTAAAATCTGTCCCATTAATATCATTATCTATTGTACCAGGGATTCCAATCGTTTGAATCTCTTTACACTCTTCACTAATACGTTGTGCACCACGATAACTTCCGTCACCACCGATAACAACGAGACCTTCAATGCCCCGTTTTCTAAGGTTTTTAATGCCTTTTTCACGCACTTCTTTTTCTTTAAACTCTGGGCAACGCGCTGAGTATAAAAATGTTCCGCCACGTTGAATCGTGTCACCAACAGAACCCAACTCTAATTTGTGAATATCATCGTTAATGAGCCCTAAATATCCTTGATAAACACCATAAACCTCAATATTGTGATAAATCGCTTTTCGCACAACCGCTCGAATTGCCGCATTCATCCCTGGAGAATCTCCGCCACTTGTTAAAACTGCAATTTTTTTCATGTAGACATACCCTTTCTTGCATAGTTGTTATGTTAAAAATACCACAATTTCATCATGCATTCCATCAAAAAAAGAGACAAAAGTAAATGAAAACGGTTTATTCTCATATATTCATCAATCCGCCATATTCCAAGTTTTCATAGCACTTTCATACAGCTTATCCTCCTCAAATGTAAATCCCTCTCATTGCGTATCCGGCTATTTTACTCAGGTTTATTACGCATCGTATGTTGTGATTTTTGCACAATTCCCCTTTTGAATCTCCCTTCAATTGTTAAATCCACCCTATCCTTTGTCCTACACACTATCTCATATTTTCAAAGATGCGCCTTTAGTTTAAGACAAATCTAAAAAAGACTTGGTCAAATGTATCAACACTTGAACAAGCCTCGTTTAAAGAAAGGGTAGGTTTTGTGCCCTCCCTGTCAATTTTCAATTTTATTAAATGTGCTATTCTACATATGAACCAATGTTTCGAAACTTTTCAAAACGATCGGCTTTGATATCAGCAGGCGTCATATGTTGAAATGCTTCCAAATGCTTCTCGAATTTTTGCTTAATTCGTTTAGCAAGTCTTTCGACATCATGATGTGCACCGCCCAAAGGTTCTTTAACGACCTCATCGATGACGTTCAATTCTAACAAGTCATATGATGTGATTTTCATTGTTTCAGCAGCGATTTTAGCTAATGCGCTATCTTTCCATAAAATACCCGCTGCCCCTTCAGGCGAAATCACAGAGTATGTACTATTTTCTAACATCAGTAGACGATTGCTCACACCTAAACCGAGCGCACCCCCACTGCCGCCTTCACCAATCACAATAGAGATGATAGGCACCGTTAGTGACGCCATTGATATTAAATTACGGGCGATGGATTCACTCTGCCCACGTTCTTCGGCAGCTTTACCAGGGTAGGCTCCTTTCGTATCGATAAAAGTAAAGATAGGACGGTTGAATTTTTCAGCTTCTTTCATTAGTCTCAATGCTTTACGATAACCTTCCGGATGTGCCATACCAAAATTGCGATAAATATTATCCTTTGTATCTTTCCCCCGCTGTTGACCAATGACTGTGACAGGCTGACCATTAAAATAAGCGAGGCCACCAACAATTGCAGGGTCATCTCTAAAGTTTCGATCTCCATGTAATTCAATGAAGTGATCAAAAATATAAGGAATGTAATCCAAAACAGTCGGTCTTTCTGGCAAGCGCGCAATTTGTACACGATCCCATGGCTTTAGGGATGTATATATTTTTTCTTTTTCAGTTTGCAACGCCGCTTCAAGCATCTCAATTTCATCTGATAAATCCACATCATTTTTAGCTTGGGTTTCTTTAAGTGAATCAATTTTCGTTTGAATATCCTGAATCGGTTTTTCAAAATCAAGCATTATTTTTCCACCTCACGATGCATATCAAATAACGTCGCCAATGTTTGTTTCATTTCACTACGATGTACAACTTTATCCAGTTGACCATGTTCTAATAAAAATTCAGCCGTTTGGAAATCATCGGGTAATTTTTCATTAATGGTTTGTTCTATGACGCGTCGTCCTGCAAAACCAATCAGCGCCTTAGGTTCTGCCAAGTTGATATCACCTACTGATGCAAAACTCGCAGAAACACCGCCCGTTGTCGGATGAGTCATATAAGAAATGAACAACAAACCTGCCTCAGAATGGCGTTCGAGGGAGACGCTTGTTTTGGCCATTTGCATCAATGAAATTATCCCTTCTTGCATCCGTGCCCCCCTGACGCAGTGAACAATACAAACGGTAGACGTTGCTCCGTACAATAATCCACAATCCGGCAAATCTTTTCACCTACAACAGATCCCATACTCCCCATTCTAAAACGTGCATCCATAACACCGACACCGAATTTAATGCCGTTTAATTCAGCCGTACCCGTTACAATTGCTTCATTTAACCCGGTTTTTTCTTGGTCTTTTTCTATCTTTTCTTCATAACTAGGAAAGTTTAATGGATTCGCAGAGGTCATCCCTTTATCGAATTCTTCAAAAGTTCCTTTATCGGCAATTGCCTCTATACGACCGTATGCTGAGAGTTGAATATGATGATCGCAATTAAAACATACATTTAAATTTTCAGTTAATTCTTTTGTATACATGATTTTTTTACAGTTAGGGCATTTCGTCATAATGCCTTCAGGAACTTCATTTTGCTTCGAATCTTGAACCGTAACATACTTTTTCTTTTTCGAATTACGATTAAAAAAGTCTTTAAACATCTCTATTACCTCCACTTAACCATCGGCAATCAAGTTAATTTGATTTCTTTAAATCCGTGAGTGATAAAGTCTTATCATACACTTTATCCGGGTCGACTTCAATACGTGCAACACCCGATTCCATCGCAGCGCGAGCCACTTCTCTCGCTACTGAAGGTGCAACACGATAATCAAATGGACCAGGAATCACGTAATCCGCATCGCGTTCTTCTTCCGTGATTAAATTAGCAATCGCTTCCACAGCAGCACGTTTCATATCTTCATTAATATGTGTCGCACGGACATCTAAAGCACCACGGAAGATCCCCGGAAATGCTAACACATTGTTGATTTGGTTTGGAAAGTCAGAGCGACCTGTACCAATCACGCGTGCACCTGCACGTTTTGCTTTATCAGGAGTGATTTCAGGATTTGGATTAGCCATGGCAAAAATAATTGCATCGTCGTTCATTGACTGTACCATTTCTTCAGTCAATGCATCTGCAACAGAAACCCCAATAAATACATCTGCACCTTTAACGACGTCAGTCAGTTTACCTTCTATTTTATCTCGATTCGTCCATTTCGCAACTGTCGCTTTCGTATCATTCATGCCATGTGGACGACCTTCATAAATCGCACCTTTTGAGTCACACATAATCATATGGCGGACACCGTATGAATAGAGTAATTTTACGATTGCTATACCTGCAGCCCCTGCCCCGTTAAGGACGACCTTAATATTGGCTAAATCTTTATTAACAATGCGTAGTGCATTAATCAAGCCTGCCACAGTCACAATGGCTGTTCCGTGTTGATCATCATGAAAAACTGGAATTTTTGCTTCTTTCTTCAAGCGTTTTTCAATTTCAAAACAACGGGGTGCTGAAATATCTTCTAAGTTCACCCCACCAAAATTGGGTTCAAGTAACTTAACTGTCCGAATAATTTCTTCTGTATCCGTTGTCGCAAGCGAGAGAGGGATCGCATCGACACCCGCAAAACTTTTGAACAGCACGGCTTTTCCTTCCATTACTGGAATACTTGCCTCGGCACCAATATTGCCTAATCCAAGAACGGCTGTTCCATCAGATATGACTGCAACCGTATTGCTTTTCATAGTATAGTCATAAACTCGACTTGGTCTTTCATGGATATCTTTACAAGGTTCAGCCACACCAGGAGAATAAGCTAAACTTAATTCCTCCTTGTTTGTCACTTTAACTTTAGGACAAACTGCTAACTTACCTTGATTTTCTTTATGCATTTGTAGCGCATCATCTCTTAAGGACATTCATGATCATCTCCCGTTTCCAAATTCCAACTTTTAAAAGTGTCCTCTATTAATCGCCATTATACTATAGCACATAATCATGGCATATCAAAATAACGTTTAACGCTTTCATTCTATCTTTGGCGCTAAAATTCCATATCATTATAACAAACGGATATGCGCGGGTTCAATCGATTTTAATAACAGGTCCAGTTGCTGCTCTGGCGACGCGAGATACCCTTTAAACAGAAATTGATTGCTCGCTTGAATGTATTGGTATACAGCGATGCCACTCTGTTGGGTTTGAGTTAAAAAACGTGCTTGAAGGTCATCCGTGAGGCCTTCTCTAATGACAATTTTTTGAGTTGCTTCCCGCTTCTTCGCTTCAAAAACCGCTAATGTACTCAGCTGATCTATTATAAGTTGTTGCTGTGCCTTTCTTTCTTCAAATTTTCCCCACACAATATAAATTTGACCGGCCTCCAACTTCTCGGAAAGCTGTTGATAAACTTTTGGGAAAATGACGCCATCCATCGTTTGTAGACCGTCATTCAATTCTACAAATGCCATCTGTTGACCTTGTTTTGTACGTATGACACGAACTTGATCTAACGTGATTAAAATAGGTTGTCGTTCTGCCTGTGAATTTAATGAAAAAATCCCTAAGTATTGCTTGCTTAAAAACAGCTTCTCAACAGGGTGTGTGGACACATAAAAACCGAGGTACTGCTTTTCATAATCACTTAATTGTTGATCCGGAATTTCTTTAACCTCTTTGTACTCCTGTTTAGGTGTTGAAAAAGCTTCAACAAAATGAATGTCGATATTCATTTCACTATCCGAAACCTTATCAATGGATTGTAATAATGTCGCACGATTTCGACCGAAACAATCCATCGCACCAGTAAAAATCAAAGCTTGCAGAAAACGTCTTGTACGAACGCGTCCCGGAATACGTTTACAAAAATCAAAAAAGTCTTTATACTCACCATTTTCATGTCGTTCTCGTACAATGGTTTGAACACTTTGATAACCCACACCTTTAATCGCACCTAATGAAATGTATACGCCCTCTTTCGTTGCGACATAGCGCCACTGACTTTTATTGATGTGGGGGCCATGAATTTTTATACGCTGCTGTTTTGACTCATGAATCATTTGACGCGTTTTCGTTTCGTTACCGATCACATTACTTAAGATATTCGCATAAAAATATGTAGGATAGTGTACTTTTAAATACGCCATGGTATAAGCAATTTTTGAATAACTCACTGCATGCGCGCGAGGAAAGCCATAGTCGGCAAATTTTAAAATTAAATCAAATATTTGTCCGCTGATTGATTCCATATATCCCTTTTCTTTAGCACCATCGATAAAATGTTGACGTTCACTCAATAACACTTCTCTATTCTTTTTACTCATCGCACGTCTTAAAATGTCGGCTTCCCCATATGTAAAGCCCGCAAAACGGCTCGCAATTTGCATAATTTGTTCTTGATAGATGATTACGCCATAAGTTCGTTGCAAAATGGGTGCTAGATCAGGATGAAGGTAACGCACTTGTCCAGGATCATGGCGCCGTCGAATATATGTAGGGATTTCTTCCATAGGTCCAGGACGATATAATGATGTCACCGCAACAATATCTTCAAAATGCTCGGGCTTTAACTTTTGTAAGACGCGACGAACCCCTTCTGATTCCAGTTGAAATATGCCTGTCGTGTCCCCGCGTGACAACAGATCAAATACAGCTTTATCATTAAATGGGATTGCTTCCATATCAATGTCCACATGCAAGTCACGCTTCACTTGTTTAATAATCTGGTGAATAATGGTTAAATTTCGCAATCCAAGAAAGTCGATTTTTAACAAACCAATGCGTTCGGCTTCCGTCATCGTCCATTGCGTCAATAAACCCGTTTCACCTTCTGTCAGTGGAATTGATTCAAATAAAGGTTGGTCATTCACAATCACACCCGCAGCATGTGTCGAAGTGTTCCGTGGTAGTCCTTCTAATTTTTTACAGAATTCAAACCATTTTTCATGGCGATAATTGCGGTGTACAAAAGCTTTAAAGCGTTCATTCGAGTAGGCCTCATCCAAAGTGACCCCTAATTTACTCGGTATTAATTTTGACGCTTCACTTAAGGTTGTTTCGTCAAAACCCATCACCCTTCCAACATCACGAGCCACTGCTTTAGCCAGTAAATGGCCAAATGTCACTATACCTGCGACACGATAATCCCCATACTTTTCTTGAACGTATTGAATCACTTTTTCTCGTTGTGTATCTTCGAAGTCGATGTCAATATCAGGCATCGTCACACGTTCAGGATTTAAAAAACGTTCAAATAGCAAATCGTATTGCAAAGGATCAATCGTCGTAATATTTAATAAATAGCTCACTAATGAACCCGCAGATGATCCCCGTCCTGGCCCCACCATGACACCGTTCGATTTTGCGTAACGAATTAAATCACTAACTATGAGGAAATAATCAGCGTAGCCCATTTGTGTGATTACCTCATACTCATATTGAAGTCGTTCACGATAGCGCGTCGTCGTCAATCCAAAATCGACTAACGCACGTTGCAATTCAGACCATAAATAATCATTTGCCGAGCGATCATCCGGTGTCTTAAATTCAGGCAATAAAGCCTGATGATAAATCAAGTGTGCATCACACATCGCCGCAATGTCCTCTGTGCGATGAAGCCACGCTTGATTGTATGTCGTATCTATTTCCTTAATATGTTGCGACGGGGGTTCATTGGTTTCAACTAAATTAACTTTTGTGTTATCACGAATCGCGTGAAGCACTTTTAACGCGTCCCTATCCGCTGGTTCCTCATAATACGCCGCCTCCATAAAAACATGTGGAAGCGGGCCATCTGCGTCAGATCGGTGGTCGACAAAACAAGATGTCTCTTCAGGCATTTCTTCTATCCAGTGTTTCTCTTGCATCGTCATCTTTTTAAAAATAACAACAGTGTTTTTTAACATGGCTTTCATTTCATAAATAGACACATGTTTTAACCCTTTCACCTTAATCTCAGAGGACAATTTAAATAAATTTTGTAATCCATCATTGTTTTTAGCAATAACGACCGTTTCTAACACATTGAGCTGATCTGTAAGGTAAACCGTTATACCAAGTAATGGCTTTATCCCTTTTTGAACACATTCATCATAAAATTGAGGCACGCCATACATCACATTCAAGTCGGTGATGGCGATGGCTGAATATCCTAAATCTTTTGCACGTTGGACTGCACCTTTAATCGTTACGCTTGAATTTAAAAGATCATAGGCCGTATGAATATTTAAATGTGCAACCATCGTCTCTCACCTTCTTTAAATTTTTATAATTTTTGGCGTAACGTTTGGACGAGCTGATCAAAGTCTTTCCAAGTTCGAACCGATACCCCAGATGCATTCGGGTGTCCACCCCCACCAAAGTCTGCTGCCACATCATTAATCGTCTTGTTTTTAGAGCGGATGCGACAACGGATTTCTTCACCTTCATCAACTGCAAAAACCCATATTTTTAAACCTTTTAAATCCGCAATCGTGTTGACGAACAATGAAGCTTCATTCGCGCGAAGTTGATATTGTTCAAGCACATCCGCAGTAATTTTAACTTGGCAAAAACCGTCATCAAACAGCTCAAAATTTTGTAAAACATAACCTTGAAACGGCATTAAACGTGGCTCTTTCTCACCCAGTTGGTTAAGCAGTTGGTGATGTTGTATATCATAATTTAATAATTGGCTCGCAATTGCCATTGTTTTGGAAGTTGTATTACTAAATAAAAAACGTCCTGTATCACCAACAATCCCTAGATATAAACTCGTCGCTATCGTTTTATTCATCAGTGCGATGTCACCTGCATCTTGAATCATATCAAATATAATTTCACTCGTTGACGAAGCTGTCTCATCTACATAGTTGATTTGTGCATATTGATCAACCGGGGGATGATGATCTATTTTAATCAGTCCGTTTCCTAACGCGTATCGCGAATCATCAATTCTCGCAGCATTTGCCGTATCACACACAATCACTAATGCATTTTCATACTGATCAGCATCAATCGTATCGAATGTGCCCATAAATGCGAGTGAAGGTTCTTCCGTTCCAACTGCATAAACGTGCTTTTCAGGATATTTGGCAGTAAGGTATGCTTTCAAGCCAAATTGTGATCCTAAAGCATCCGGATCAGGTCGTACATGTCTATGAATAATAATATGATCGTATTGTTGAATTTGTTGCTGTATCTCTTGAAATAAAGTCATTGACTCACTCCTTAATGATCTAATAATTGACACATAATGAGTGCCTTAGCAACAGGCTGATTGGCACTGATCATTGTCACTTCTAATTTCGCAAAGTTTCGTCCCATATCTAAAATCGTATAATGTACTTCCACTTCGCTCTCAATTTGTACTGTTCGAATATAAAATATGTTTAAACTCTCTATCATGACTTCTAATTTTTTATACTTACGCATAACAGTCTTAATCGTCTCTTCAATGATAGCCACTGATACAGATTTACTCAACGTACCAAATTGATTTGTTAATTGCGGGGTAATTTCAACCATGATTTGTTGATTTCTAATTTCAATATGTTTGGCGACTTGATCGTTAATGGTTTCGCCCACTTGAGGTTGTCGGCCTACAATTTGCATCGCCTTCAACACGTCTTCTCTTGTAATCACACCGACTAATCGTTTTTGATGATCTGTCACAGGCAATAATTCGATGCCCTCCCATATCATCAAATGTGCACAACTGGCCACTGTGGTATTCAATTGAACACTAATTGCAGGTTTCGTCATGACTTTGTAAAGCTTTTCATTTAAATCTTTGCCAATGATATCCTTACTCGTAATCAATCCGGATAACTTGTTATCATCGTCGACAATTGGAAATCGTGAATGTGACGTTTCACGTGCTTTTTTACCGACATCCGCAACAGTCATTTCTTCATTCAAATATGACGTTTGCGCAATAGGAATGACGATGTCTTCTACAACTAAAATCTCTTTCTTTATCATTTGATTGTACATCGCTCTATTAATAATGTTTGCAACCATAAATGTATCATAATTAGATGATATGATAGGCAGATTTTGTTCATCTGCCATTTTTTTAATTTCATCGGTTGTATCAAATCCGCCCGTGATCAATACAGCGCTGCCCCTTTCAAGCGCTGCCTTTTGTACATCCAAACGATTTCCAACAATAAGTAATGTATTTTTAGAAACGTAATTGACGACATTATCCACTTCCATGGCACCAATCGCAAACTTTGTCAGCGAATTGAATTGTCCCCCTTTACCGCCAATTAAATGGCCATCCACAATTTTGGCAATCTCACCAAATGTGAGATGTTCAACATGCGTTCGTGCTTTTTTTTCAATTCGCACCGTCCCTACACGGTCTATGGTCGCAACTAATCCGCGTTGACTCGCATCTTTTATTGCTCTATAGGCTGTCCCTTCAGAAACATCTAAATCTTTCGCAATTTTACGTACTGATATTTTTTGACCTACTGATAATGATTCTATATGTTTAATGATTTGTTCGTGCTTTGTCATGTGTCTCCCTCTATTATTATGTCGTAATCAACACAACACGTGCTATCGCAGTCTTATACGTGTGTGTTTGTAAAAGCCCCCTTTTAATTGAACGATGTTTGCTTTAAAATCCCCTAATTTGTCACTTCATAACAATTGATGTTGATTTTATGTTTATTCTTTTATTATAACGTGTTTCAAATCGTAATGCGAAATGATAACTCGTCATACCAACCAATCTTATGCATGTGAAATGAATAATAAAAAGGATCACAGTGAAAGATTCTCATATCTGAGTGAACTTAACGATGATGAACAATTGGTAAGAATGAATTCGAAACCCTTCATCCCCCGCAATGAACGCATGTTATAGGGATGTTTAATAGACTTAGAAAACAAGGACATGAGGAATCATGATCAAATTTTGATAACTCGATTTTTTACATAAAAAAACCTTTATCCTGTTGTCATCTCTAAAAGTAAAACAAAAACGTTTAACTTTAGAGACACATCCTTCATGGATAAAGGTTAAATGCGTTCATTACAAAAACATGGATTAACGACCTTGCTCATTTGAACAAGCTCATCATTGAACGCATCCATCATTTCAAAATTTGGCTTTCTGACGCTTTTACTTAAAATGAAAATTATAACTCGACTGATTCACCAGGCTTTAATATTTGAACTTCCCCGACATTCACCAATGCTTTAAACGCGTTCGGATCTTGTTTAATCAAAGGGAAGGTATCATAATGAATAGGCACAGTAATTTTAGGCTGAATCAACGTATTAATCGCATAACTTGCATCCTCAATTCCCATTGTAAAGTTATCACCGATTGGAACGAAACATACATCAACAGGATGGCGGTCCGCAATCAGTTTCATATCACTAAATAGCGCTGTGTCTCCCGTATGATACACTGTTGTCCCCTCTAATTCGAGTAGTACGCCCATCGGCATTCCTAAATAAATCGGAATCCCTTCTTTATTCATTAAACTTGAACTATGAAACGCTTGAACAAATTTTAATACACCAAAATCAAATTGCCATTTCCCACCAATATTCATCGGGTGGACATTTTGGATGCCTTCATGCGTTGATAAATAGTTCGCAACTTCTGCAGTACCGATCACTGTAGCCTGATTACGTTTAGCAATCTCAATCGTGTCACCAAAATGATCCTCATGCCCATGCGTCAAAATAATATAGTCTACCTTTAAGTTGTCAACATCTAAATCTGATAGTTCATTTCCTGTGATAAACGGGTCAATAATTCCCGTTTTTCCATTGGCTTCAAAATATACTGTGGCTTGACCGTGAAATGATAATTTCATCGTGTATCCTCCTTCATCATGTTTGATGCTTATTCCATTTTTATATTAACAGTATCATCTTCATAAATCTAAAAATTAAAATTTTACGCATGCGCACAAACAAACGATGGCTGAGCGATAAATTCGAAAAAAGCTTTAAAACGACTCCATTTAACTCTCAATTGAGCATCATTTTTGTTTTTGTTAGCTCTCCTTACCTTCAAACATTTTTCCCTTCGCTTTACATTCTTAAATATGCTGTCTTAAAATAATAATGAATCATAAAGGAGGCGTTTTTATGTCAAAAATAGAACAACTCGTTCAAACATTAAAAAAGGAACAGGCCGATGCCGTTTGGGTCTCCAATCCCATTAACATCTTCTATTTCACAGGTTATAAATCAGAACCTCATGAACGTTTATTTGCATTATTAGTTAAAGCGGATGGGCAACAGATTTTATTCTGCCCACAATTGGAAGTAGAAGAAGTCAAAGCATCCCCTTTTGAAGGACAAATTATTGGTTATTTGGATACTGAAGACCCATTCGAACAACATCGAGAAGTGTACCCAACACTCCTTATCGAAGAGAATCATTTAACTGTTCAACGATACCACGCATTGCAACAAGCCTTTTCAGTCGAAACGTTTGGTGCTGCGGATCCAGTCATTCGTCAATTGCGTAATATTAAGACATCACAAGAGATAGACACATTAAGAGAAGCGGCAAAACTCGCTGATAAATGTTTAGAAATTGGTGTTGCATTTTTAAAAGAAGGCGTGACAGAAAGAGAAGTTGTCAATCATATCGAAAATGAAATCAAAGCTTTCGGTGTCGATCAAATGAGTTTTGATACGATGGTTTTATTTGGTGATCACGCTGCCGCACCTCATGGTACACCAGGTGAGCGTCGCCTGAAAAAGGATGAATTTGTCCTGTTTGATTTAGGCGTTGTTTATAACCATTATTGTAGTGACATCACGCGTACCGTTGCATTTGGTCAACCTCATTCTGAAGCGGAAAAGATTTATAATATTGTGTTAGAAGCAGAACAAGCCGCAATAAAACATATCCAACCCGGTGTTACGATACGAGAATTAGATGACATCGCACGAGGCATTATTACTGATGCTGGATATGGTGACTACTTCCCACATCGCCTAGGTCATGGTTTAGGACTTGAAGCACATGAATATCAAGATATCTCTAGTACCAATCAAAATCCGTTAGAACCAGGGATGGTACTCACAATAGAACCGGGTATTTATGTGCCTGGTGTTGCAGGTGTTCGTATTGAAGATGATATTTTAGTGACTGAGCAAGGTTTCGAAGTATTATCAGGTTATGAGAAATGATTAAAGAAGCTGTTGCATCAACCTTGCTAGAAGTCGAAGAAAAACTTAAAGCTGGAGCACATCGCATTGAGCTTTGTGATAATATGATTGAAAAAGGAACCACTCCAAGTTTCGGCATGGTAAAAATCGCACGTGAACTGTGTACCTTGTATCATGCAGAACTTGCTGTGATGATTCGCCCACGTGGCGGATCATTTGTCTATCATTGGTACGAACTTGAATGTATGCGCATTGATATCGAACAACTCAAAACGTTAGGCGTAGATTATTTTGTTTTTGGTTGTTTGACGACTGAACAGACGTTAAATCTATTTCAAATGAAAACATTAATTCAGACTGCAGCCCCTGTACCCGTCGTGTGTCATATGGCTTTTGATTCGATTCATCCCGCAGGCCAGTCAAAAGCATTACAACAACTGATTGATCTTGGCGTAAAACGATTATTAACCCACGGCGGACCAGCAGATACGGATTTGTTTGACAATGTCACGCAATTAGCGAAATGGGTGCGTCAATCACAAGGTCGGATTGAAATTATGCCTGGGGGCGGCTTGAATGCCGACAATTTAGAGGATTTATTAGCATTATTTCCATTTCAAGAAGTGCATGGGACGCACATTGTTAAATAACGTCCATTGCATTTATCCTACCGCATATTCACTTTAAACATCAAAGGTGCCGAGCGAATAGTTACAAACCATTCGCACGACACCTTTTTTAGGTTCTATACTTTTAACGGTTGGTGAGTTTTTCACTGGCCGTTATTTTTGTTTTAAATTCAAAAATAGCACAAATATCTCTATAATTGTAAGTGACAAAACCAACAAATTAAGGAGAGATATTCGTGCCTATGTATAATGATATATCAGAAATGATTGGAATAAAAGTATCAAATTTAAAAATCACTGAATGTTTAGGTATTCAAACCTTCAAGAACGTTCAATCATTGTTTTATAAAGGGGTTTTAACTTATCAACCTAAAGGTTGTGAGTGTTGTGGTATCAAGAATGAGCAACACACAGTTATTAAAAATGGCTTTCGCAGTACAAGAGTGTATATGGGGCTTATTCTTGAAAGGCCTAGTTATCTTGTGTTAAAAAAGCAACGCTTCTATTGTAAAGCTTGTGGTCAAACTTTTACGGCTAAAACACCATATATAGAACCGCGTTGTACAATTTCTAATGACGTAAAACTAATGGTGACGAGAAAGCTCGCCACTGTCATATCTGAAAAAGATATAGCGAATAGTGTTTTAGTTTCACCTTCAACTGTTCATCGGTATTTGAAAGACCTAGGGGAAGCAGTAAAAACACAACCTAGTGATATATTGCCCCAACATTTATCCTTTGATGAATTTAAGTCAACTAATGATGTCGACAGCTCTATGAGCTTTATATACTGTGATAGTATCACGCATGATATTATTGATATCTTGCCAGATCGACGTAAGTTCAAGTTGGAAGAATACTTTTTAAGATTCTCAAGAAAGCAGCGTGAAGGAGTTAAAAGTGTTTCTATTGATATGTATCCACCATACATGTCGCTAATTCAATCATTATTTCCCAATGCAGATATTATCTTAGACCGTTTTCATATTGTTCAAGCGGTTAACCGTGAAATCAATCACAGTCGCGTTAAAACAATGAATAGTTTTAAGACTAGAGAAAAACCCAAGTACAATAAATTAAAACGGTATTGGAAGCTTTTATTAAAATCTCCAATTGAATTAGACAGAGTCCACTATCACTCGTTCAGACTTTTTAATACATGGCATAGTCAGTATAGTTTAGTACAATTCTTGTTAACTTTTGATGAAGAATTCCAATTAACGTATGAAGCAGGACATCATATTCTAGAAACTCTAAGATCAAATAACATTGAACAATTAGAGGAAGCATTACAACGTTCGAAGAGTTTAAATATTTCAAATGGACTCAAACGTGTTATTAACACACTCATAAAATATATACCTTATATTTCAAATACGATTCAAAATCCTCATTTGACCAATGGTCCAATTGAAGGTATTAACAATAAAATAAAGCTTATTAAGCGTGTCTCTTATGGTTATAGAAATTTTTATAACTTTAGAAATAGGATTTTAATTATTTCAAGGTTATACGTAAGTGAATATAAAAAACGTACTAAGCAACAAAAAATTGCCACTTAGTACAATATTTCTTCACCAACCGACGTTGACAAAGAGCCCTTTTTTATCTATCGCGCTGATGCTAAATCGAGCGCTTGAGTCACTGGTACGTAGTGATAATTGAAAGCTTCTGCAACAGCTTTATTTGTCACTTCCCCGTTAAACACATTTAAACCATGTGAAAGTGGCACATTTTCTGTTAATGCACGGTGATAGCCTTTATTTGCAATTTGCAGTGCATAAGGCAAAGTCGCGTTATTTAAACCTAATGTTGAAGTGCGTGGTACGGCACCTGGCATATTCGCAACGGCATAATGTACGACACCATGTTTAATATAAGTCGGATCATCATGCGTCGTGATTTTATCCGTTGTTTCAAATATTCCACCTTGGTCAATGGCAATATCAACAACGACAGAACCAGGCTGCATGTTTTTAATCATTTCTTCAGTCACTAACTTCGGTGCTTTTGCGCCTGGAATTAATACCGCACCGATGACCAAGTCACTTTGAATGACTGCAGACTCAATATTCAAAGGATTCGACATAATCGTATGCACACGACCATCGAAAAGATTTTCAAGTTCTTGTAAACGTTTCGGGTTCACATCAAGAATGGTCACATCTGCCCCTAACCCTAAAGCGATACGCGCCGCATTTGTTCCTGCTTGACCGCCTCCAATAATGGTCACCTTGCCTTTTGGAACGCCAGGGATGCCGCCAAGTAAAATTCCCATTCCTCCATTAAAACGTTGTAAAAATTGCGCACCGATTTGTGTGGACATTCTCCCTGCAACCTCACTCATTGGCGTCAATAATGGCAACGATAAATCGCCTAATTGCACGGTCTCATATGCAATCGCGATGACTTTATGTTCAATTAATGCTTTTGTAAGTTCTAGTTCATTTGCTAAGTGAAGGTAGGTGAATAAAATCAGGTTCTCTCTAAAGTAGCCAAACTCTTCTTTTAATGGCTCTTTCACTTTGATGACCATATCCACATCCCAAACTTCATGTTGATGTTGTGAAATTTTAGCACCTGCTTTAACGTAATCGGCATCCTCAAAATAGGATCCTAGACCGGCTGCTGTTTCAACCCATACCTCGTGTCCTGCTTCCACAAGCGCATGTACGCCACTTGGTGACAAACCTACCCGATTTTCATTGTTTTTTATTTCTTTTGGTATTCCAATTCTCATACGACAAGCACCTCCAAGGACTATCATAACGTACCCCATATGTAAGCGCAATCATTAGAAGTTCAAAAATTTAACACATTTAAATAATCCTTTTATTTTTAGAAAATATGATATAATTAAGATAAAAAGAAAGGGGTTTTTAGCTATGTTTATGTACAAAAATATTTTAATTGCTGTCGATGGCTCTCACGAAGCAGAATGGGCGTTCAACAAAGCTGTTGCTGTTGCTAAACGTAACGATGCAAAACTGATTATTGTTAATGTCATTGATTCTAGAACTTACACATCATTTGAAGTTTATGATTCACATTTTACTGAAAAATCAAAATCATTTGCTGAGAAATTGTTGGATGGCTATCGTAAAGTAGCTGAAGACGAAGGCGTTCACAATGTCGAAACACGGCTAGAATTTGGTTCTCCTAAATCTGTTCTCCCCAAATTATCAAATGAACCGGATACAGCTGTTGATCTCGTCATGTGCGGTACTTCTGGTCTCAATGCAGTAGAGCGCTTTATTGTAGGTTCTGTATCTGAAGCGATTGTACGCCATGCAACGTGTGATGTGCTTGTTGTACGTACTGAACAAATCCCTGAAAACTTTGAACCTAAAGTAGCCACTGAGGAACTTTTAAAAGATTTTAGTATTTAGTAAAACCCTACATTTCAACAAAGGGCATGGATGGCTTTCAATCCGTGCCCTTTTGCTATCAGTCATGTTTAAACCGAATGTGATTCAGCCAGAATTGTATATGTCATTGATGGATTTTTACACACAATTCTCACTACTGTTATACAGAACAAAAGCAGCATGAGAACCGGATAAACCGACCTCATACTGCTTTAAGACTATACACTTCACTGTCGACTCAATCGTCAATAGCAAGTACAACTTTAAACTTATCCTCTTATCCAAGACGTTTAATGGCGGGATCACTTATTTTAAATCTTGCTTCATCTTCTCAAGATACATTCCAATCATTAATCAATGAACTGGACATCAATCCTATCGCAACCCTTTTATAATCCACCAAAATTCATGACATCTCTCGCTATCATAACTTCTTCATTTGTCGGGATAACTAAAACTTTAACCGGAGAATGTGGATAGTTTAATTCCTTCTCTTTACCACGTAAGCCTTCGTTTTTACGTGGATCCCAGTAAACGCCCATAAATTCTAAACCTTCCAACACGCGCGCACGAACAGTGTCAGAATTCTCACCCACACCCGCAGTGAAAATAATCACATCGACACCATGCATACGTGTTGCATATGATCCCATATATTTATGAATACGTGAAGCAAATACTTCTAATGCCAATTCTGCACGTTCGTCACCTTCATTTGCATCACTTTCAATATCACGTAAATCTGAAGATGTTCCTGTAATCCCTAGTAAACCAGATTCTTTATTTAAAATATTCAGCACTTCATCCGCAGTTTTACCTGTTTTTTCCATAATAAAAGGAATTAAAGCAGGGTCGATATTACCTGAACGTGTCCCCATCGTCACACCCGCTAATGGTGTAAAGCCCATGGACGTATCAATAGATTTCCCACCATCGATAGCAGCAATGGATGCCCCATTACCAATATGACAAGAAATAATACGCAATTCCTCAATCGGTTTATTTAATATTTCAGCCGCACGTTGTGATACGTATTTATGACTTGTCCCATGGAAACCATATTTTCGGATACCGTATTCTTTGTAATATTCATACGGTAAACTATATAAAAATGCTGATTCTGGCATTGATTGGTGGAATGACGTATCAAATACAGCTACATGTGGAATTCCAGGAAGTAGTTTTCTAAATGCTCGAATCCCCATTAAGTTTGCAGGATTATGAAGTGGCGCTAAATCTGTCAATTTTTCAATATCTTGAATCACTTCATCAGTCACAAGTGCAGATTCTGGAAAGCGTTCTCCCCCATGGACAACACGGTGTCCTGTCCCATCAATATCATGAATATCTTTAATGATACCGTGTTTTTGTAAACTTTCTAGCATCATATTGACTGCTTGCTCGTGATCTTTTATATCTCCATTTTCCTTAATTTTTTCATCATTCACTTCAATCGTAAATATAGAATTCTTCAAACCAATACGTTCAATTAACCCTTTAGTGATTAGGTTTTCTTCTGGCATTTCAATTAATTGAAACTTTAATGATGAACTCCCAGCGTTAATCGCCAAAACTAACTTTGACATGTCAATGGCCTCCAGTATATGAATTTTTATTCACATCTATTTAACCATTAATACAGTTCTATTTCAAGAGTACAACAGCTTAATTTTTAGGTTGATTTTGTGACAACCATGCCTTTAATTCGGCTAAAAACTTTTGAAAGTTTTGTGTATTTTTAAAATCCGGTATATTCGCCAACAATACTTCTTTAGGCTTTGTGACACGCTGTTCTTTACGCTGCAATATCAAAATGGATTTTTGTGCATGGGCACGCTTAAATAAATGATCGGGCAAATTGAGAAAAGCTTGCATTTCTGTTTCTGTTGCAATAAAATTTTCCAACTGTTTTACATGTTCACCTTCGAAAAGTCGGTTTGGCACAACTAAGAAAATGTACCCTGATGGCTTAACCGCCTCGACAGCTTGCTCGATAAACAGGTAATGCGCAAAACTGTGTCCTTCTTCAAAACCTAACTGTAACTGTTCACTTCGTTCATCGTTAGGATAATAACCAATTGGCAAATCACCGATAACGACATCGGCACCATCAAATGGTAATGGCATAATGGCATCTTGAGGATACACATCAAAAGGAATTTCTAAAAAATTAGCAAGATGTACACTCACTCTTGAAAGGACGGGATCCACCTCTACTAAATGATGCATAAGTGTGAATTCAGGCATCATTTCATGAACAGTTGCACTTAAATGACCCGTTCCACTCCCTAAATCAGCAATATGAAGCGCCTTATCACCTGCTTTAAATTGAGAAACTAGGAACCCTAAAATTAATCCAATTGAGTCTGGTGTGATTTGGTGATTGGCTTGAACTTCTTCTTTTTGTAACTGACTCAGATAAGCGAATTGAAATGCTTTTCTTCGATCCTGTAATGTCGCCTGTTCAATGAAATCCCGCTCTGATGTATAAATTTGCTCCATGGCTAATCCTAAATTTTCAATAAAGCTTTGTCCATTTTCTTCGTTTAACTTTTGCGTTCTTTCATCTAATTGATAAAATAATCTCTCCATAATCGAGATGGTCTCTGTCATGATTCATCGTCCTTTCATAAAAATAAGGGAGCCACCCAGAAGTGTATCATTATTGTATCACTTCTGAATCTCCCTTTTTAGTGTGCAAATATTTTACAGTCAGATATTTCATTTTTAAATGTAGCGCGCATTTTGCTTCACACACCTTTGCACACTCAAATGACTGTGAAATTTTTCGATTAAATGCTACGATAAGCTTCAAGTGCCGCTTCAAAGTTAGGGAAATCTGTTCCCTCAGGTACAATTTCTTTATAAACGATTTTGTTATTTTCATCTAATACGAATACAGAGCGTGCTAAAAGTTGTAAACCTTCCATCACAACGCCATATTTTTCACCAAATGAACGCTGTTGATAATCGCTCAATGTGATGACTTGATCCAAACCACTTGCCGCACACCATCTTTGTTGCGCAAATGGTAAGTCTACTGAAATCGTTAACACATAACCTTCTTCTGCATTAGCTTCTTCGTTAAACTTACGTGTTTGTTGATCACAAACCCCTGTGTCAAGCGAGGGTACGACATTGATTAATTTTTTCTTACCTTCAAAGTTTGCAAGTGATACGGGCTGTAATTGGTTATTAACAACTGAAAAGTCAGGCGCTTGATCACCGACGTGAACCTCTTGTCCTAACAATTCAATTGGCTTTTGTTTAAATGTAACTTGTGCCATCTTTCGTGCCTCCCTTAATTATAATTCCCCACTATTATATCGTGTTGTAGGTTTGTATTCACGTGAGACACCTTCATTTTCTTTAATATATGGCAAATATTTCATTTTTACAACGACAGTATTTGCAAAGTAATCATGCACCCCAATATGTTTTGGCGTGAAAATAACTGCCAAATAAGGTAAACCAAAAATGACATTAGAAATAATTCGACCAATCCATTCTCTATAGAGTACATCTGACCAATTTAATTTCTGTATCGTATGTGTATATACTTTTATGCCCAAAATCATTTTACCAACCGTTTGTTGAAAGTATCGTGTCATTAAAACAAAATAAGCAAAGTAGAGCACGGCATCTACAACATGACCGACGCTAAATGCTTCGATCCATAACTTCCATTCATTTATGCCTGTCAGTGCGTAGATCGGGTTTAAAATGATTTGTGTGATTCCCCATAGTATGAACAAATCAATGAGATAACTGAAGAAACGTCTTCCAAAACCGGCGTAAAAAAATGCATCCAATTCATATTGGTGACGAGTCAAAGTTTGCGTAGCACGTTGCTCAGTTTGATTCATTGTCGTGTGTTGATACGATGACACATGGGGTTGAGAAGGATTGTTGCTAAAATCACTTGTGTTATGCACGCTCATCACCTACCCTTCATATTTGTACATCGGTCGTGTTTGTGATTCGTTATTCAAAATCGATTTAACACTATGCACATTGGCACGCAATTCATTAAAAAATGAAGTCATTCCGAACAAATTCGACCATCCATATCCTTCTGAATCAAAAGTAATGATTTGAGGATGTTCTGATTTAATCGCTTTTTTCAAATCTTTTAACGTTTTATCTTTATAGCCGATTTCATCAATCAAACCATTTTTCTTCGCTTGCTGTGCACTATATATACGACCATCTGCTAATTCTCTAACTTTAGCTTCTGACATATGTCGCCCTTCTTTAACCACATTCACAAATTGATCGAAACTGTCTTTATTAATGGACTGTAATATTTCTCTTTCTTCATCTGTCATCTGTCTAGAACTGCTCAAAATATCTTTATGCGCACCAGATTTTATCGTATTTGTTTTAATTCCTAATTTGTTTAATAACTCCGAAAAATCTTTCGACTCTGAAATCACACCGATAGAACCTGTCAATGATTGTGGGCCCGCGTAGATTTTATCTGCTGGTGCAGAAATATAATATCCACCCGATGCGGCTAAATTTTCCATTTGAACATAAATCACTTTGCCAGACTTTTTAATTTCTTTGACTTTTTGATAAAATTCATCACTTTCATATGTACCGCCGCCCGGGCTGTTGACAGTTAGCAATACCCCTTTGATATCATTATCATTTTTAATATTATCTAGCTGTTTCAATGCTTCACGGTGTTGATAGCCATCACTTCCACCAAATAAACCCCCTGATTCACCACTGTCTACAATTGTCCCGTTCACATTAATTTCGGCAATTTTTGTTGTTTTATCCCCTTCTTCAACAACGACAGTAGGGATTTCTTTTGATACTTGAACATCACCACTCACGAACGAGGAAAACAATGAAGTCATCGCACTCATCAGCACGCCACTCAAAACGATAACCACTGCTATTATTATTGCAACGATTCTTTTGGACATAATCAACTTCCTTTCAAAATTTTGTCATAACCATCATAACAAAAAATTAGTATGTAATGCCTTGTTTTTTGAAAATATAAACAACATTTTTTGGACTTTGATGCATTGCCTCAATGTATTAATAGATTATATATTTTGCAATGATATCCCAACAGTTTTTTAAAATGAGGATGAGCGTGACAATGACAAATAAAGCTTTGACATACCCAACGCCTTTTTTAATCGCAAACATCGCTCCCGCATAAGAACCGGCGATCATACTGGCTGCCATGATTAAACCATAAAAGTAATCAATATGATCGAAATAAATGAAAAAGATGAGCGCGCCTATATTTGAAGCAAAGTTCAATACTTTTGCATTGCCTGCTGCGCTCAAAAAATCAAACCCAAACAACACAAACGCAAAAAGTAAAAATGAACCTGTCCCACCGCCAAGAAAACCATCATAGAAACCGATTGCACCAATGAAGCACATCAACGTTATGAGCTTCATTATGGTTAATTTTAAGTCTCCTTGAATACTCGACCAATCCTTTTTTAACAATGTGTAAATAAGGACCATCGTTAAAATGATAATCATCAGCGGCTTTAAAAATTCAGATGGTAAAAACACGGCCAAACTCGCGCCACAAATCGACGCAATAAAAGAGAGTGGAAAAAGCTTCAAAACGATGGGGAGATTCACTTTACGTGAACGTATAAAACGCAGTGCACTCGTTAATGAACCGAATGCACTCGCCAGTTTATTCGTCCCCAATGCGATGGTCGGAGGCATGCCAATGGCTAATAAAGTCGGAATAGAAATAAGTCCACCGCCACCCACAACCGCATCAATAAATGCTGCTAAAAAACCTAAACCAATCACAATGAATACAAGTGTCACATCCCACTCTAAATACATATAATTCCCCCCAACTTAAAACAGATCATCATCCCACTGATCTTTTTCATCTCGATGGTGCTGATAGTTTTTATCGACAACAAGTGTTTCAATATTGGATACTGCTTCCTCAATCAATGGCTCAAAGTCAAATCCGGATTCATACTGGATGACTTTGTCGAACTGAGGCTCTGTAACCGGGTTTTTAGGTGTGAAAATCGTACAACAATCTTCATACGGTTGAATGGATGTTTCAAACGTCCCAATTTCTTTTGCTTTCTTAACAATTTCTTCCTTGTCTAGTGATAATAATGGACGTAACACTGGTGTTGCCGTTACTGCATTAATCGCATACATACTTTTCAACGTTTGACTTGCGACTTGCCCAAGATTTTCACCATTGACAATCGCATCCGCACCGATTTGATGTACCACTTTGTCTGCAATTTTCAGCATCATTCGACGTGTAGAGGTCATTGTATAACGTTCATGCACCACTTTATGAACTTGTTTTTGAACTTCGGTAAACGGTACAATGTGCAATCGAATTGTGCCAACACGTTCTGCCATGATACGCGTGAGTTCAATGACTTTTTCTTTCGCTTTTTCGCTTGTAAAGGGCGGGCTATGAAAGTGTATCGCCTCAATCGTGACACCTCGACGCATGACTTCCATACCTGCAACAGGAGAATCGATTCCCCCCGATAACATCAAGAGCGTCTTTCCTCCTGTCCCTACCGGCAATCCCCCAATTGCTGATATCACACGATCATACATATAAATGGCATCTCGTCTGACTTCGATTTTAATTTCATGGTCGGGTTGACGCACATCGACATGTATCTTGTCGTTATTTTTTAATACCGCGCCACCGACCATGCGCTGAATTTCAAAAGTTTCATATTCAAAGCTTTTATCTGAACGTTTCACTTCAATTTTAAAGCTATCCCCAGATGCGTATTGGTTCGCAAACTGAATCGCATGTGCATAGACCGCATCCATCGTCTTTTCTAATTTGAGCACAGGACTAATTGAATGCACACCAAACACCTTTGAAATTCTCGACATCATTGTTTCAATATCAGCTTCAGGCTCTAATTGAATGTACATACGATCTCGATTTGCTTTAACTTCATATCCTTTTAATGGCATGAGTGCACGTTTCACATTAGAACGTAATTGACTCACAAATGTTTTACGGTTCCCGCCTTTTAAAGTGAGTTCCCCGTATCGTACTAAAATATGATCATATTTCATGTTTGTAACAACTCCTCAATTTCTCTATAGACATGCTGAAATGCTTCTTTAAAATCTTCTAACTCTTGCATCGTTGTATTGCAATCAAATGACAAACGAATACTCCCTAAAATTCGAGGGACTGAGATGTTCATCGCTTGTAGAACTTCGTTGATATGTGCATGTTTTGACGAACATGCACTCGTTGTGGAGACCATTACCCCTTGTTTTGAAAATGCATTGACGAGGACCTCACCACGCACCCCAGGAAAAGCGATGTTTATAATGTGTGGCGAGGCATTCAATGGAGAATTCACTGCAACTCCTGGAAAACGGGTCACCCATTCACGTAATGCATCGGTGAACGCTGTTAATTCTACCATCAATTTTTCACGGTGTGCTTCAGCTAGACGAATGGCTTTCGCTAATGCGACATCACTGGCAACATTGACTGTTCCACTACGCAAACCAAATTCTTGACCCCCACCATGAATTGTCGGATAAATGCTATGGGCGTTTTTCAAAATAAGTAAACCTTGACCTTTCAGCCCATTAAATTTGTGACCACTCAATGACAGGCTATCAATCCCTTGCATTCGGATTGGATATTTCCCTAATGCTTGGACGGCATCCACATGCAAATGAATTTTAGGATAATCCTTTAAGCATGCGACAATTTGTTCAATCGGCTGTATTTGTCCCATAATATTATTGACTTGCATGCAAGCGACTAAAATGACGTCGCTCGTCAAGAGTGTTTTTAAGTGCGCCACATCGACTTGTCCCTCATCGGTAACACGCACATATTTTAAAATAAAACCTTCACGTTCTAATTCACGCATCACTTCTAATACAGAAGGGTGTTCGATGACAGAAGTAATAATGGTACGACCAAATGGCTTTTTCTGATATGCTGCCCCTTTAATTGCTAGATTGTTTGACTCCGTAGCACCACTTGTAAAAACCAACGTTTCGTCATTGAGTTTCAATGTCTTTTTAATTTGAGTTCTTGCATTTTGTAATAATCGTGCAACTTCTTGACCTTTATCGTGTGGACTGTTGGGATTATAATAAAATGCTTCATTTACTTTCATAAAGCTGGACAACACAGAAGCATCGGGTTTTGTCGTTGCTGCGTTATCAAAATATAACATTTGCAGACTCCCTCTCTTTAAATATCATTTTACATTGTACTATAACTCATCACATTCATGTATCTTCATTTCGATATTTTGTTAAATTTTATGTGATCCGTCAACTTTTTAACTTATCGTATATATCATTTTAAAAAGAAATGTAAAAAACCTATTATCATCACATTTAAGCATTGACTTAAAAGTATGATAATAGGTTGGTTCAACGCATCTCGTTTAGCGTACCGGTTGTAATTATGCTTGTTCTTCGAGCACTTCACGTTCTATATGTTGTGCAATACCCGGCTCAAGCTGTTCAAGTGCTTGCTCTGAAATTTCACTCGAACGCTTATAACGATTGTTTTTAAATAAACGTTCTGCTTCATTTAGACTCTTATCTAAATCATGATTATCTTTTCGGTAACGGTTTCCATATTGGATAAGTCGTTCTGCATACACTGCATTAATAAGGACATCGTTCGCTTCATCTTCAAATTTATTCATTTGTAGCACGACTTTATTGACTTTGTCCTTTAACTGTTGAACGTTAATTGGTCGTTCACTAAAACGCTTGTTCACATCTCGCACTTCATAATCAATTTCGTTTTTTAAAATAATAAAACGTTCTGGGACACTTGTTAAGTTTGAAGCGAGCAAGCGTCGGTAAATTTCTTCTTTTTTGCTTTGAACGCGTAAAATATGCTCTTCCGCTTCAGCCTCATCTTCACGTAATGATACAAGATGATTTTGTAGTTTTTCTTGTTTGTCATTGATGACTTTCACATGGTCTTCAATATATTTGAGGTTATCTTGTACTTCACTGTATCTTACAGCAGACTTAGCCATTTCAGATAAGATCTCATCATACACTGAAATTAAATTTTGAATTTCATTTTCGAATTGACGTACGCTTTGCACATCACTTTCATTAATATAATAATTTTCACGAACATATTCAATTTCCGTTTGCAATGTATAATTCATATCTTTTGCATGGAATAAATCACTAGTGATACGCTCTTTGGATTCTTCTACTGCATTTTTCGATTTGACCTCATGTTCAATTAAATCATACATCTCGTCAAGTCGATCATTGATTTGTGCAAGTTTATCATTTGCTTCGTCCAATTCAAGGCGACTAATCATCGGCTCAACAAAACTTAACTCCGTTTTCAAATCTTGTAAAGTGCCATCAAGTTTGACGTGGTCCAAATCATATCCTTCTACTTTTAAGTCACGTACACCATATTTCAAATCTTGAAATTGTCCGGGCAATTCTTTTTGAGCTTCACGAATCAAATCAGGAATTTCCCCCATGTCTTCTTTCAAATAACGAATATCTTGATCAAGTGCTTGGACATGCTGATGGGCTTCTTGATAATTCCCATTCTCTTTGAGTGTTTCATAGACATCAAATTCGGGCTCAAAATCTTCAATCTCTTTTTCTAATAAACTCGCCGCTTCTCCATATTGATGACGGTTAGCTAGGACATCACGCTTCAACTTACGATGTTCATCCTTACATCTTTCAAAAATTTCATCGCTTTCTTCGTGTGTTTGATACACTTTATCGGCTTTATCAATTAATTCTTGATGTTTAGCTTCATATTGATCCATTAACGCATGTGCATCATCGATTTCTGTTTGCGCGATTGAAAACTTGAACTTATCCAAATTCATTTCAGCTTCATGAATTTTTTCATCCACTGGCTGTAAAAAATCATTTGCGGCATTCAACCACGATTGGTTTAACGCCTCATATTCATTTTTAGTTTCACCTAATAAGTGTAACGTTTTCAATTTTTCTAAACTTTCATCATATGACAATACATTTAATTTTTCTCTTCTTTCCTCAGCTGTTTGAATAATCGACCTTTTGCTTGATCGCATATAGAATAAAACACCGATTGCAATCAAAATAATAATGATAATTGCTAGAATAATATATAATGCCATGTCCACTCGTCTCCTCCTAAATACATAAAACTATTATAACGTAATTTAAAGGTGCATTAAAATAAAATCTTAAAATAAAATGGAGTTTTCTTTAATTTTACAAAAAATATCTCAGAAAATTGCGTCGGATTCAAGAGATAGCTATAATATTGAATAAAATGACTAGAAAGTGAGTGGAAAATATGCCAGAAACGATTGACTATAAACTCTTGTCTCGTCAATTAGATGCTTTATTAGATGGCGAGACGGATTTAATCGCAAATTTAAGCAATACATCGGCCTTATTGAATGACAGTCTAGACCAAATCAATTGGGTTGGGTTTTATCTTATGAAAGAAGGCGCCCTCATCCTCGGACCATTCCAAGGAAAACCTGCATGTGTTCATATTGCAGTAGGCAAAGGCGTTTGCGGAACTGCAGTGTCAGAAAAACGGATTCAACGTGTTGCTGATGTTCATGCTTTTCCTGGTCATATTGCATGTGATGCTGCCAGCCAGTCTGAAATCGTCATTCCGATATATCAAAAAGATCAGATTATCGGTGTATTAGATATAGATGCCCCAATCCCGTCACGTTTTTCTGAAGCGGATGAAGTCGGATTGCAGCAAGTGGTTAAAGTATTAGAATCACATCTTTAAAATGGTGATTGACTTTTATATATAAAATGTTACAATAATCTTTGTGTGAATTAACGAAAATAGCAGTTGAATATTGATAGGCGCTATAATGTTCCCAAAGCGGACGTGCCGTGTAACCGGAGCTATGAGGCGAGGACACATAAAACATTATATCCTATCGAGCATTCAACACTCTTTTTTGTTTTTTCATAACAACAAAAAAGAAAAAGGAGGAGTCACATTATGGCTCGATTCAGAGGTTCAAGCTGGAAAAAATCTCGTCGTTTAGGTATTTCATTATCAGGTACAGGTAAAGAATTAGAAAAACGTCCTTATGCACCAGGACAACATGGTCCAACTCAACGTAAAAAATTATCTGAGTATGGATTACAATTACGCGAAAAACAAAAATTACGTTACTTATATGGGATGACTGAACGTCAATTCCGTAACACGTTCCAAGCTGCAGGTAAACAAGGTGGTATTCATGGTGAAAACTTCATGATTTTACTTGCAAGTCGTTTAGACGCTGTCGTATACGCTTTAGGTTTAGCTCGTACACGTCGTCAAGCACGTCAATTAGTAGGTCATGGTCATATTGAAGTTGATGGTAAACGTGTTGATATTCCATCATATACATTAAAACCAGGCCAAGTAATCACTGTTCGTGAAAAATCGAAAAAATTAGCAATTATCGAAGAATCAGTTGAAATCAACAATTTCGTTCCTGATTACTTAGAATTCGATGCGGACAACTTAACAGGAACTTTCGTTCGTCTTCCAGAACGTAGCGAATTACCAGCTGAAATTAACGAACAATTAATCGTTGAGTACTACTCACGTTAATCGTCGTATGTTAAAAGGGGGTGGGACATAATCCCCCCTAGTTTGTTAAAAAAGCTCTGATTAGATGTCAAAAAACATTTAATCAGAGCTCTTTTTAGATATGACTTAAAAAAATAAAGCACTTCCCGTATAATTATTAATAACGACAAAAATAATAGACAGGGGTGCTTTATATGTACAAAAATTATAACATGTTTCAACTTACACTTCCAATAGAAACTGAGATGTCTTTTCCAGAAAATGATGTCGTATTCATTATCAACAAGCTGGTAGAATCTATTCCCCAAGAAGCTTTTAATCCATATTATAGCCAAAGAGGTCCTTCATCATACCATCCCAAAATGATGTTAAAAATCATACTGTATGGTTATACCCATTCTGTTTTTTCAGGCCGAAGAATCGAACACCTTTTAAAAGATAGTTGCCGAATGATGTGGCTTGCGCAAGGCCAAACGCCAACTTATAGAACAATCAATCGTTTTAGAGTGAACCCCCATATGATGAAATTTCTACATATTTTATTTGTCGGTTTAAGAGCACAATTATTAGAAGATAAACTCATTACAGAGGATGTCATTTATATTGATGGCACAAAAATAGAAGCAAATGCGAATAAGTACACATTCCAATGGCTAGCTAATACGAAGCGTTTTAGTCAGTCTGTCATTGAAAAATCTACGGCATTATATGAGCAACTCGTTTCTGAAGAGATTATTCCTGAAATCAAGCGTGAATCTGGGCATGAATTAACAAGTGAAGAACTGAGTCAAATAGAGATGCATTTAGGTTTTAAAGATGATGCGCTCACGTCTGAAATTGAAACGACTCAAGATGTAAAAACAAGAAAAAGCCTTAGAAAAGAAAGAAGTAAGGTGAGACAAAGTAAGAAAGCCGTCCAAGATTTTAAAGACCGTAAATTAAAATATGACAAACAAATGGAAATTTATGGCGACAGAAAAAGTTATTCTAAGACTGATCATGATGCGACATTTATGAGAATGAAAGATGACCACATGAAAAATGGACAATTAAAACCAGGTTATAACTTACAAATAGCAACAAATAATCAATTTATACTAGCCTACGGCGTGTATAATAAACCAGGAGATACGAGAACGCTGGAGCCGTTTTTGAATGAAATGAAAGAATTATATGGTGACATTCCGGAGTATATTGTAGCTGATGCGGGCTATGGTAGTGAAAGTAATTATAAAATGATACTGGATGATTTTGAAAAAACGCCACTAATCACTTATGGGATGTACATTAAAGAAGGGAAAAAGAAATTTAAAAATGATCCGTTTATCTCTGCAAATTGGCGATACAATGAATTAGACGATTATTACTTGTGTCCTAATAATAAAGAGTTACATTTCTTAAAATATAGAATTAGACATGATTATTACGGTTATCGTCGAGATTTCAAAGAATACAGATGTGAAGATTGTTTCGATTGTCCATTGCGAAGCAAATGTATGAAACAAGCTAAAAATCCGAATACAAATAAAACAGTACTGAAAAACTTCACATGGGAATTTCTAAAAAACTATACAAAACAATTGCTTTCAGATCCTAAAATGAATGGCATCTACAAAAAACGTAAAATAGATGTCGAATCAGCTTTTGGAAATCTGAAGGCTAATTTGGGTTTCAAAAGATTATCCGTACGCACCCAATCTAAAGTCGAATGTGAAATTGGAATTGCCCTTATGGCACTAAACATAAGAAAATTAGTACGATAAGTGCTAATTTCAAGTAGAATTTGATTGAAAAACACCACAAAATCATTTTAAAAAATTTTTGTGGTGTTTTTCTTAGGAACTGAAACCCTATGTCCCAGCCCCTTTTTTATGCACAGATATTTATACATAGAAACGAACCAATCCCCTTTAAGTCCCCTCCACCCATGTAATGACATTAATCAATGATGCTTCAGAGATGAACATGCGAGCGATACATTGCCTCTTTTTTAATTTCGACAAAAAGCGATCGTTTTTACTTCACTCTCGCTATCCTCTATACTAGTGGTGTACCACAAAATTGAGGAGGCGAATTCCGTGAAAGTCTTTAATGAAGAAACAATAAAAAATACTTATAAAATGTCGAATGCCATGCATGATATCGAACAATTATTTAAAAATATGGATGGGATAAGCCAAGCACAAAGAATTGTCATTCCAACTGGAGATGGTGCTAAATCAATGCTCTACATGCCTTGCGTACATACAGAATGGGAACGTGGCATGATTAAAATTACTTCAATTACGCCAGACAACCCTCAACACCAAAGACCGACGACTCAAGCGACGATTATCATTACAGACCTTAAAACGGGTGAACATGTGGCAAGCATAGATGGGAGCTACTTAACACGATTGCGTACGGGCGCATTAAGCGGCCTCGCAACTCAGTATTTAAGTCGTGAAAATGCGTCTACATTAGGAATGATTGGTACAGGTGGCATGGCATTTGAACAATTGCTTGCCAATCTTGAAGTGAGACCGATTAAAAATGTTTTATTATACAATCGAACAACCTCTAAAGCAGAATCATTTAAAAAACGTGTTGCAGATGCGTTTCCAGATTTATCTATTACCGTAGTAGAAGATGTTGACACACTCACAAAACAAGCAGATATCATCAACTGTCAAACACAATCTGCCGACCCAGTCTTTGATGCTCAAAATATTCAACCTGGCACTCACATTAATGGTATCGGTTCGTATCGACCTGACATGAAAGAACTTGATAACCGTATTTTACCAAAAGCAGATAAAGTCTTTTTTGATGACATTGAAGGTGTGAAAGAGGAAGCCGGTGAATTCATCGAAGCGAATGAAAAAGGGCTCTTTAAATTTGAAGATGTCGACGGTGATTTAAAAGATCTGTCACTGAATGGCACCATTCAACGTTCACACGATGATAGTATCACGGTCTTCAAATGTGTTGGAACGGCCTATTTTGATCTTGCCGTTGCTCTCGGTGCATATGACCGATTAATGGCAGACTCTCATTGACGTATCATTCTACCCAAATTTTCTACTTATTCTCTCCATTACGTACGCCCATTATCATCAGAGCCTGGAATATGCGCAGTTCAACTGTTCCAGGCTCACCTTCGATATGGGCGTGCGCTACAGTTCAAACAATTGTTGTGGGGCATCTGAAATGATTCCATCTACCCCCATCGCAATTAACCGCTTTGCCACACTGATTTGATTCACTGTATAAGGGATTACTTTTAAATGGTATTGATGCGCACGTTGCACCCATTTTTTGTTCACAAGTTTATAATTAGGGTTCGCAAAATTTGAAAAACTTGCCAATCGTTCAAAAGAAGGTTGTTTAAAACGATAGTGGCGTTGGCTAAGCAAAACGCCTAAACGAATTTCAGGCGCCATTTCATGCAATTTTTGAATACTCAATTGATCAAACGATTGGATGATGACACGATTAAATGGAAAATGATGCTGCTTTATTGTAGCAATGACCGCTTCCTCCATACCGGGATATTGTTGTGGCTGTTTGATTTCGATTAATAATGTTTTTGAATACTGTTTGGCTAACATCAAAACTTCATCAAACGTCATTATCCCTTCTGACTGTCCGCCTCCTTTCCAACTGCCAAAATCAAATGTGCGCAACGCTTCCAACGTAAAATCACGTACCGCTCCTACGTGATTGGAGGTGCGATCAATGGTTTCATCATGAATGGCAACTAGAAACCGATCTTTTGTCATATGTAAATCAATCTCTAACATATCAATAGGTTGACTTAAGGCAGCAATGTAAGCCGCTCTTGTATTTTCAGGATATTGTTGTGAAAAGCCACGATGCGCGACAATTTGAAACGCTTTCGTTGGTCTCATCAACTTTGTCATATGCGTCTTCCTTTCTATTCTCTCAACTTTCGATTACACTAAATTCATCAATATTGAAGGAGTGATTTGATTTGCTTCAACACCAATTCCCGGCTCATGTCATCTGGCATGGAGGCCGCAATGAAGTCGGCCAATTACGTGGAAATGTCATCAATCAAGAAGTATCGATCCCGAGTTCTTTAGGTGGACGTGGTACTGGAACGAACCCTGATGAATTACTTGTAAGTGCCGCTGCAAGTTGTATGACCATTTCATTGGCAGCAACATTGGAACGTGCACACCTCACCGCTTTAAAAATCCATATGCATAGCTATGGTCACGCACAATTTGATCAACACCGCTTTACAATGACACGTATCGTACATCAACCCCATATCTACGTCGCGAATGCATCGCAATATACACAATTAGAAAAACGCCTTCCGAAGCTGATTCAAATCGCGCACCAAAACTGTATGGTGTCTCATAGTTTGCGTGGGAATGTTGATATTGAAATACACCCTACTCTTATTGTAGCCGAATAAAATCGAAGTCAAACCACACCGTATCAATTTTACATTCGGTGTGGCACGTTGCTTCATCGCATTGCAAACACAAAGTTCACAATTTTTACCTATTAATATTTCAGAAAATTTGATAAAATGAAAAAATATTACTGAAGGAGGTTCATTATGTATACGCATCATTCTTTACTATTAACACCTGGCCCAACACCCATTCCTTTACGTATCCAAGCCCAAATGAATCAGCCCATGATGGGACACCGTTCATCTGATTTTGAAAAAATAGCAGCAGTTGCTTTTCATTCACTTAAGCCGATGTTTGGCAGTCAAAATGATGTCATGATTTTAACTTCAAGTGGAACAAGCGCGCTTGAGGCGAGTATGCTCAATATCGTCAATCCAGAAGATCATATTGTCATCATCGTGTCTGGGGCATTCGGTCAACGCTTTAAACAAATCGCTGAGACTTACTTTAATCATGTGCACACTTTTGAAGTGGAATGGGGACAAGCATTTGATGTATCCGATGTGATGGCATTCATTAAAGGATTAGATGTTTCTATTACAGCCGTATTCAGCCAGTATTGTGAAACATCAACTGCCGTGCTTCACCCTGTGGCAGAACTCGGTCAACAATTAAAAAAATGGGATAATCAGATTTACTTCGTCGTCGATGGGGTCAGTTGTATCGGTGCTGTCGATGTTCATCTTGAGCGGGATGGCATTGACGTCCTTGTTTCTGGAAGTCAAAAAGCGTTGATGTTACCGCCGGGTATCGCATTTGTTGCTTACAATGATCGCGCCCTTGAACGCTTTAAATCCGTAACAACACCCCGTTTTTATTTAAGTTTGGTCAAGCACCACGCTTCCCTTGTTGCCCATTCAACACCATTTACACCCAACATTTCTGCCATCAGAGGGGTCATCGAGTATGCACAAATGGTTGAAGAAGAAGGGTTTGATCATGTCATTCAACGTCATTATCACATCAGAGATGCTGTACGTGCTGCATTGCGCGAATTAGATTTAGCATTATTAGTTGAAGATACTTATGCATCCCCGACTGTTACCGCATTTGTACCGAATGATAAAGACGAGCTGACTTATATTAAAAATGAATTAAAAAATCAATTTAATATTACAATCGCTGGTGGTCAAGGCAAACTCAAAGGACATATTTTACGAGTTGGTCATATGGGCTTCCTCTCGCCTTTTGATTTATTGCCATTTGTCGCAGCGCTTGAAGTGCTCTTAACACAGCATCGTCAAAATTCTTATATTGGTCGTGCTACAAAAGCATTTATGGAGGTTATACATCATGCATTATAAAGTTTTAGTCGCTGATCCAATTTCAGTCGATGGATTGAAAAGTTTAAATGACCACCCAAATTTTGAAGTGGTCCACCAAACAGGTCTAACTGAAGAAGGTTTAATTGCAATCATAGAAAACTATGATGCACTCATCGTACGCAGTCAAACGACTGTTACCGCGAATATCCTTAAAGCCGCAAAAAAATTAAAAGTTGTTGCACGTGCAGGCGTTGGCGTTGATAATATTGATACAATGACGGCCACAAAAGAAGGAATTATCGTCATCAATGCACCTGACGGAAACACGATTTCTGCAACGGAGCATTCTGTAGCGATGATTTTAAGCATGGCCCGTAATATTCCACAAGCACACGCTTCACTGAGCAATGGCACATGGGATCGTAAAACATTTCGCGGGACAGAACTCTACCAAAAAACATTAGGTGTCATCGGTACTGGACGGATTGGTACAGGCGTGGCTAAGCGCTTACAAAGCTTTGGTATGCGCGTCCTTGCATATGACCCTTATTTAAGTGAGGAAAAAGCAAAAGAACTTGAATTTGTTCGGGCTACTGTGGATGAAATTGCACAACAGGCTGATTTTGTTACTGTACATACCCCATTAACAGATAAGACAAGAGGGATTGTGAATGCAGACTTTTTTAATCAGGCAAAACCGAATTTACAAATTGTCAATGTTGCTCGAGGAGGGATTATTGATGAATCAGCACTCATAGAAGCATTAGATCAAAATAAAATTGCGGGTGCTGCATTGGATGTCTTTGAAAACGAACCTGCAATCGGTTCACCTGTGACACAACATCCAAAAATTATTGTCACACCTCATTTAGGTGCGTCAACCATTGAAGCGCAAGAAAAAGTTGCAGTTTCCGTCGCACAACAAATTATTGACATATTAACAAATGAACATGTCACACATGCGGTCAATGCGCCTAGTGGTGTATTCAACGTTGATGAAGCATTGAAACCTTATGTAGAACTCGCAAAAATAACAGGCCGTGTAGGGATTCAACTTCTTCCAAAAGCGCCACGTACACTTAAAATCACCTATGCGGGAGATCTTGCATTAGATGACACCAGTTTAATTACACGTAATTTAGTCAAAGGCGTACTCGAACAAGATATGGGAGACCACGTTAACTTAATTAATGCGCTCGTATTACTCAACGAACAAAATGTAAATTACACGATAGAAAAGACGAAAAAGAAAAAAGGGTTTAGCAACTATATTGAGTTGGAACTCATTAATAAAAATGATGTTGTAAAAATTGGTGCAACTGTATTGAATGGCTTTGGTCCACGTATTGTACGTATCAATGATTATCCAGTTGATTTTAAACCTGAACATTATCAATTGGTCATTCATCATTTTGACCGACCGGGTATTGTTGGAAAAACAGGACAAATTTTAGGCGAACATGACGTCAATATCGCTTCCATGCATTTAGGTCGTTCTCAGCTCGGAGGCGATGCAATGATGATCTTGTCAATTGATCACCCTATTGATGAAGCTGTACGTCAAGCACTATTAGAAATTGACGGTTTCCAGCAAGTCATACCCGTGACGTTAAATCAATAATTCATCCTGAAGCAAGCCGTATTGTTTGAATGGATCATGCCAATGGGTCTTTTCCCTAGGATTTAAGCGTCATCTCAACGACGGATATCCTAATCATACTTAAAGGGTTGGAATCACGATAAAATGATTCCAACCCTGATTTTAGCTATAGTAAAATCTCTCTAATATCTAAGACATTTTCAACCAATATTTCTGCCCCATGCTCACGTAATTCTGCTGCTGCTTTCTTCCCTTTCAAACCTGTTAAAGTCCCAATAAACTGTGCATTTACAACTTGAGCACTAAATAAGTCTGCAAGCGAATCCCCTACGATTGTGACTGATTCTGGATTCATCCGTGCAGATTGATTCGTCGCATAATCATCATAATCTGCCTTTTGATTTCCATTGTATGCCGCAATGTAACTAAATGGATTCGGTTTACCTAATGGTTTTAACTCTGGGTATCGTGACTCCGCTTCCAGCACTTCACTCGCTGTGACAATGGAAGATAAATCAAAATGTTCTAATAACCCCATTGTTTCAAATGGAACAATGGTTTCCGTACGCGGTCGACCCGTGGCAATCGCTAGTCGATACCCCGCTGCTTTCAAATCGTCTAATAATTGTTTCGTTGCATCAATCGGGGCCAAAGCGATTTCGTCATATATGTATCCCGTTTTATAATCCGTTTTAGCTGGCTTTTGTTCTACTTTTTCATATAACGGCACACCTAAATACCATTCTTGATAAATTTCTTGTGTCAGCCGCCACAATGCACTATTAATGTTAAAAAGTTCGACATCATTGATTTCAAGTTGTTCCTTAGCATAGCGTTGCAGTGACTGATAAATTTGTGATCGCCCTTCTGTTACATTTTGAATAAAAGTCAGTGGCTTTTCATCACTCAATTTAACCATCGATAAATTCTGTCCGATTTGATGCAGTGTCGCATCATTAAAGGTTGATTCATTCAACCAAAATTCACGCGTTTTCACATCAAACTGCTTTAAACACTCAATAAAGTGTACAGAAAAAACTACAAATAACATATCCCAATTGGAATTAATCCCTATAGATTTTAATTCATTTAAAATCTGATCATTTTTAAACAACTCTGCTCTAATTTGTGAGATTTGTATATCAGTCATTTGAGACAGTTCGACATTTGCTTTTAAACTAAGATAACTTGAACTATAAAGTAATTCATAAACTGTTAATGCAGATACATCAAAACAACGTGATTCATCTAAAAATACGCCGTCCACATCAAAAAGTATCGCTTTCGTCATATCAGACCCTCCCATTCCAGAAAATTCAGACAAAATCATTATACCATGAATCAGATTAAATACCTAAACCCGAATCACAGATGTCACATGTTCATCACTGGGTACAATGCATCTTGTGAAATAATGAAAAAGCAATACAAGTCGATTTCACTTATATTGCTCCGTTTCAATATTTGAATTAATGACGTTTCGCGTACGCATTGAGTTCTTCTTGTAATGCTTTTGTACGTGAACTGATTTGTTCTGTCACATAGTCAACTTTTTCTTGTCGACTTAAACCGCTTGGAATATCAGTTGTATCGATAGGTGTACCGAATTTGATATACGCTTTAGTCGTAAACAAACCGAGTATTTTTGTCGGCCCCACATATGCGGCTGGTAAAATCGGTTGCTTCGCTAAGATTGCAATGGTTGCAGCACCTCTTTTTAATGGCGCCTCTTCTTTCGTGCGGTGTCCAGATGGAAAAATCCCCACGATTTTATCTTCTTTTAACAACTTGACTGGAATTTTTAATGTACTCGGCCCTGGATTTTCACGATTGACTGGAAAAGCGTTAAGTCGAGATAAAAATCCTCCGAACCACTTATTTTTAAACAACTCTTGTTTTGCCATGTAATGAATTTGATTTGGCAGTAACGAAACACCTAACAAAAGAATTTCGTTATAACTTTCATGATTACATGTCACAACATATCGATTGGAACGAGGTTGATTTTCAAGTCCCAACACAACTAAATTTTTCAATCCCTTATCCACAATTAATTTTATCAGTGTCCCTAATATGTGATATAACATTTCTGCACCTACTTTGAGTTAGATTAATCCTTTAAATTCTATCATCTCGATGACTTTTCAACAACCTTTCTCTAAAATCCGTCTAAAGTTGGATACCCTTCCACTGGCAAAAAAGTTAAAAACCTATCATAATATTGATGAAGGAGGAATTTTATGCGAGATTATGAAAATGAACCACAATCCAAAGAGCAACACCCAGAACAACAACCAAACGAGCACAGAGGATACGCACAACGTTCCTCAACTTATCGTGAAACCCCGAACACTTCGAGAAAGGAAAGGTTCCCGTGGCTTAAAGTCATTCTTGTCGCTTTAATTGCAGGCATACTCGGCGCCCTACTTGTCGTCGGCATTGCCGGAAGCTTTTCAAACGGTTTTCCTTGGAGTAACCACAACGGTTCGGATGTCAACGTCGCTCACAACCAAAAAGGTGGTAACACGCTCGATGGTAAGAGTACAAAATACAAATCAGTCAATGAAATGATTAACGATCAAGCCCCCGCTATCGTTGGTGTCATCAATGAGCAACAAGCACAAAGCCTAGATGACTTACTACAAGGTAAATCCACAAAAGCACAACCGACAGGCGTTGGTTCTGGTGTCGTTTATCAAAAAAATAATGGTGACGCATTTATCGTTACGAACAACCACGTCATTGAAGGTGCCTCATCTATTAAAGTACAGCTCCACAATTCTAAACAAGTTGATGCAAAACTCGTTGGAACGGATGCACTGACAGACATTGCAGTGCTTAAAATTAAAGATAGAGATGATATTAAAGCGATCACATTTGGCGACTCATCAAAAGTGAAAACAGGTGATAGCGTATTTGCGATGGGTAATCCACTCGGTTTAGAATTTGCGAATACGGTGACTTCGGGTATTATTTCTGCGAATGAACGGACAATTGAAGCCGATACATCAGCAGGTGCCAACAAGGTGACTGTATTACAAACAGACGCTGCGATTAACCCTGGAAACTCAGGTGGTGCATTGGTGGATATTGATGGTAACTTAATAGGAATTAACTCGATGAAGATTGCTGCACCACAAGTTGAGGGTATTGGCTTTGCCATTCCAAGTAATGAAGTGAAAATTGTGATTGACTCCCTTGTAAAACACGGTGAGGTCAAACGCCCTTCAATCGGTATTGGGATGATTAATGTTTCTGATATTCCACCACAATATAAAAACAATAGCCAATTAGATTCGGGTGTTTATGTCGCTCAAGTTCAACGTCAAGGCATCGACATCAAAAAAGGTGATATTATTGTTGAAATTGACGGACATAAAGTTGAAAATGATACAGATTTACGCTCATATCTTTATAAAGATAAAAAACCTGGCGATCGCATTCAGCTTAAAATTAATCGTGATGGTAAAACTAAAAATGTTGAAATTACTTTAACAGAAGCGAATAAAGCAGCAAAATAATTACAGTGTACATTTACAAGGTGAGATGCTTTTCAGGTCTCACCCTTTTTAATGCAAGTCAGCGATATATACTTGCTTGAATCATATGCAAAAAAACAACGTACTTCAAAGTTCTCAAGAAAAACTTTATCGTACGTTGTTTCATTTATATTAAAATTGAGATCATCTTTTACCTATCATGTCCTAAATGTAAAATAGACAACCTGAAAAAATGCTTAACGATAATGAATCATAAAATACTTTTTCTTACCACGACGAATAATCGTAAATGCATTGTCGTAACGATCCTCCGCAACAAGTGTATAATCTAAATCTTGTTGACGTTCACCATTAATATAAATCGCGCCATTAGTAATATCTTCTCTCGCTTGTCGTTTAGATGGAGATATTTTTGCTTCTACCAATAGCTCTACCAAGTTTGTCATATCACTCGATACAGTCACTTGTGGTACATCTTTAAAGCTTGCGCTAATCTCATCTGCAGATAATGATTTTAAATCACCTTTAAATAATGCTTCTGAAATTCGTTGTGCATCATTTAAAGCCGCTTCGCCGTGAATTAAACGCGTCACATTTTCAGCTAACGTTCGTTGTGCTTGACGTAAGTGAGGCGCTTCTTCAACGGATTGTGCCAATGCCTCAATTTCGTCTTTGCTTAAAAATGTAAAGTATTTCAAGAATTTAATGACATCATCGTCACTTGTATTAATCCAAAATTGATAAAATTCATATGGTGTCGTCTTTTCTGGATCAAGCCATACTGTGCCTGTTTCTGACTTACCAAACTTTTTACCATCTGCTTTCGTAACAAGTGGAATCGTAAATCCGTAAACATCCGTCACGCCATACATACGTCGCATTAACTCAATACCACTCGTAATATTTCCCCATTGATCCGATCCGCCAATTTGAATTTTACAGTCATGGACACGGTTTAAATGACCAAAATCGATCGCTTGAAGAATCGTGTACGTAAATTCCGTATATGAAATACCTGTTGCTAAACGTGACTGTATTGAATCTTTCCCTAACATATAGTTCACACCTACGTGCTTACCGTAATCACGTAAAAATTCAATCAATGAAATTTGACTTAACCAATCATAGTTATTGACTAAAATCGGTCCATTTTCTACATCAAAATCAAACAGTTGCGTCATTTGTTTTTGAATCCCTTGCACGTTCTTTTGAATTTGCGATTCCGTTTGCAATACGCGTTCTTCCGATTTACCTGATGGATCCCCAATCATCCCTGTGCCGCCACCGATTAAAACAATTGGACGGTGACCCGCATTTTGGAAACGACGTAATGTTAAATACGGTAACAAGTGACCAATGTGTAAACTATCCGCTGTAGGATCTGCACCACAGTAAATTTTCACTTCCTCTTTATTGAGGAGTGCTTCTATTCCTTCTTCATCTGTTTGTTGATAAATTAGGCCTCTCCAACTCAACTCTTCTAATAATGCATTTGTCATAACTTAACCTCCTCTAAAAATAAAAAAACACCACTTACATCATGAGACGTAAGGGCGCAATCATTTGCACGGTACCACCATACTTGGGACTTTTACGATGATACGTTCACCGCCAACGTTGAAATGGTAACGAGGTGTATTCATAAAGACGCGATTATCAGTTCACAGCGACCACTGACTCTCTTAAAATCTGCACCCAAACTACTTGTCCTCAATTTCAATAAATCATGTAATTGCTATTCATTATATAGATTTATAAAATTAATGTCAAATCAATCATTCTTTTGCCCGACATACTCAGTAAATTGAAATGTGATATACTGTGTTTAAATAATGGAGGTTTATGGTCAATGAAATCGAAAGAATCATCTCAAAACAATGATACATCATTTTTTAAACGTTATGACTTTTATATGCGTAGAATTAAACAAATATTAACTTCATTTGTTCTTTTTGTTCTCATTGGCTGTATGTTTTTATGCGGTCTTTTATTAGGCTATTTTGCGAGTATTATTTCAAAATCCGAAACTTTGGATGATGAAACATTGACACAACAGGTCACACACCTCCCTGAACTGAAAGTCGCTCATCCAGAAAAAGCGGACTTAATTGCAATCTATAATGAGCAAGAACCGAGCCTTATTGCTGGACCAGCAGAAGTCTCACCCTATGTAACGAAAGCCCTCGTTGCTTCAGAAGACGCTGACTTTTACGTCCATAACGGCGTTTTACCCAAAGCCATTTTAAGAGCTATGTTTCAAGATGTTTTTGACACCCAATTTCCAACAGGTGGCAGTACCATCACACAGCAACTGGTAAAGAATCAAATCCTGTCACAAGAACGCACATATGATCGTAAAGCAAAGGAAATCATGTATGCGATTCGAATTGAACATATTTTGACAAAAGATGAAATTATCTATACGTATTTGAATCTTGTCCCCTTTGGATTAGATACGAATGGTCAAAATATCACCGGTATTGCCTCTGCTTCCTATGGACTGTTTGGGAAACCACCCAAATCGTTAAACATTTCAGAAGCCGCGTATCTCGTTGGTCTATTACAAAGCCCATATGTCTATACGCCATTCAATCAAGATGGCACACTTAAAAGTAAGGATGATGTTCAAATTTCCATTCGTCGACAACATTATGTCCTAAAACGAATGCGTGTAGAAGGTCAGATTAGTCAACAAGCGTATGTCAATGCACTGAATGAGGATATTTATTCACATTTATACCATCCATCCAAATAAAATAGTCGTGGTGAATGGGGAATAAACTGCAATGATACCACGTTATAGATCGCACCCTTTAACATACAAGATATAAAATAACTTAAAATTTGAATTTTCATAAAAAAATCGGAAAAGTGAAATCGACGCATTCGTTCCACCCTTCCGATTGATGATAACCCCCTAAAATATGGGATAACTTTTAATCATCAGTCATTCTTTTATATCACATAAACTAGAATAGACCTATGGCGTGTCCATCATCAGTGACATCCATTTTTAATGCAGCAGGTTGCTTAGGTAATCCTGGCATGGTCATAATCGCACCTGTTAATGCAACGATGAAGCCCGCCCCTGTTTTCGCTTCAAGTTCACGAATCGTAATTTCAAAATCTGACGGTGCGCCTAAACGCGTTTGGTCATCTGTAAATGAGTATTGCGTTTTAGCCATACATACCGGATAGTGATCCCAACCGTTTGCCTTAAACTGTGCTAATTGTTTTTGTGCTTTCGTAGTGAACGTGACTTTGCTTCCACCATAAATCTCTTTTACTATTTTTTCGATTTTGTCTTCAAGTGGCATTTCCAAATCGTATAAACGTTTAAATTGATGCGGTGTTTCGATCACTTCAAGGACTTTTTTTGCTAAATCCGTTCCGCCTTTTCCACCTTTTTCCCAAACTTCAGTCAGTGATAGCCGTACATTATTGCGCTCTGCCCACTGTTTTACAAATTCAAATTCAGCCTCTGTATCGTGGATGAATGCATTTAATGCGACCACAGGTTCAACACCAAACTTACGAATATTTTTTACGTGACGCTCTAAGTTTTTTATACCATTTTTTAAAGCTTCCACATTTTCCTCTTTAAGATGGTCTTTTGAAACGCCTCCGTGCATCTTTAGCGCACGAATAGTCGCTACAACCACAACGGCATCAGGTTCGAAATCTGCTTTACGTGATTTAATATTGATGAACTTTTCGGCACCTAAATCAGAACCAAAGCCTGCCTCTGTCACAACAATATCGGCTAAATCACGTGCCGTTTCTGTAGCAATAATTGAATTACAACCATGTGCAATATTCGCAAAAGGTCCCCCATGTACAAGTGCAGGTGTCCCTTCAATCGTTTGGACAAGATTTGGTTTAATCGCATCTTTTAAAATCATTGCGAGTGCACCTTGTACGCCTAAGTCTTTAACAGTAACGGGTTGACGTTCTCGCGTATAACCAATCGTAATTTTCGCAATACTTTCTTTTAAATCTTTGATGCCTGTGCTCAAACATAAAATAGCCATAATTTCTGAAGCCACTGTGATGTTGAAGCCATCTTCTCGAGGCACGCCTTGCGTCGGTCCACCTAGACCTACGATAACTTGACGTAATGCACGGTCGTTCATATCTAATACCCGTTTCCATTCGATACGACGTTGATCAATTCCAAGCGCATTACCTTGATGAATATGGTTGTCTATGAACGCAGACAATGCATTATTTGCAGTCGTGATGGCATGGAAATCACCGTTAAAGTGGAGATTAATATCCTCCATCGGTAAGACTTGGGCATAGCCGCCACCCGTAGCCCCACCTTTTATACCAAATGTCGGACCTAATGCAGGTTCTCGTAATGCCACCATGACATTTTTATTAATTTGTTGAAAGGCATCCGCCAATCCCACAGTCACAGTTGATTTACCTTCTCCAGCTGGTGTCGGACTCATTGCAGTGACTAGGACGACTTTTCCCTTACCATTTTTTGTTTTAATTTTAGAAATATCAATTTTCGCCTTGTAATGTCCGTAAGGTTCTAAAGCATCTTCGGAAATACCGGCCTTATTTGCAATTTCTTTAATTGGTTTGAGTGTCGCTTGATTTGCAATTTCTAAATCTGTTAAATGACCCACAAAATTCAACCCCTTCATCGTTTTATAATACGCATGCGATGTAAACGCATACATTTAGAGTTAAAGCACGTTGCTCATTATTAATGATAACGAACTCGTGCAAGGTTGTCGAACAAAACATGCTCAATCATTATATCCTTTCATTTTATCCTATGTATTGATTCTCAATTATCGTATACATCCAACAAAAAAGGCCGAGACAATCCTCCGATACACCTTTCAACAATTTCGAAAGTCGTGTATCATCAAATGTCTCAGCCTTTCGTTTGTGATATTAACAATCGTAAATGCATCGTTACGGGATAACAGATAAGATTAAAATCGTATACTATCAGCCGTATTAATCTTCCATTGTGCTTAAATCACCTGTCGGCAAATCAAGCTCCCAAGCTTTTAACACGCGACGCATAATCTTACCTGAACGTGTTTTAGGTAATTTCTCTTTAAATTCAATTTCTCTTGGTGCCGCATGTGCTGCAAGACCTTCTTTTACAAATAATCGTATCTCTTCTTTAAGTGCGTCAGTCGGCTCATAACCTTGACGTAACGCAATAAACGCTTTAATGATTTCACCACGAACCGGATCTGGCTTACCAATAACCCCTGCTTCTGCAACGGCTTTATGTTCTACTAATTTAGATTCCACTTCAAATGGACCCACACGTTCACCTGCAGTCATAATAACATCATCGACACGTCCTTGGAACCAGAAATAACCATCTTCATCTTGGTACGCCGAATCTCCTGATACATACCAATCACCGATGAAATAAGAGGCATATTTTTCGGGGTTTTTCCATACTTCACGCATCATCGAAGGCCAACCTTTTTTAATCGCTAAGTTACCCATACGATTCGGTGGTAAACGATGACCTTCATTATCTATAATTGCCGCTTCAATACCTGGAAGTGGTTTCCCCATTGATCCTAATTTAATGTCTTCAGATGGATAATTGACGATCATATGTCCACCTGTTTCAGTCATCCACCATGTATCGAGTACACGTTTATGATACACCTTTTTCGCCCATTTAATCACTTCTGGGTTCAAAGGTTCACCTACGGATAAAATGCTTCTTAATGAAGTCAAATCATATTTTTCAACGAGATCATCGCCTGCACTCATCAACATTCTCAAAGCAGTTGGTGCTGTATACCAAATCGTTACTTTAAAGTCTTCGATCATCGCATACCAGTTTTCCGGTGAGAATCGGCCGCCTGCGATACAGTTTGTGACCCCGTTTAACCACGGAGCAAAAATCCCATAGGACGTTCCTGTCACCCAACCTGGATCCGCAGTACACCAATAGACATCATCTTCATGAAAATCTAATACATACCGCCCTGAAATATAGTGTAATAACATGGCTTCTTGTACATGTAACACGCCTTTCGGTTGTCCAGTTGAACCAGAAGTATAGTGAAGAATTAAGCCGTCTTCACGTCCAAGCCATTCAATATCAAACGCAGTATCGGCTGTTTGCATCGCTTGATTGAAATCAACATACTGATCTTCAACAGTCTCATCCACTACGACAATGGTTTCTAAATGTGGCAACTGATCTTGAGGAATCCGTGAGAGCAAACTATTCGTTGTAATGATGACTTTGGCTTCACTATTTTCTAAACGGTCTTTCACCGCCTTTTCCATAAATGCTTCAAATAATGGACCAACGATGCCTCCCAATTTTAAAACACCAAATAATGCAAAATAGAGCTCCGGTGTTCTTGGCATAAAAATAAATACACGGTCACCTTTTTGTACGTTGGCTTTATCTTTTAGTACATTGGCTGCTTGGTTTGATTTTTCCTGCATCTCTTTAAAAGTATAACTTTCTTTACGTTGTTGATCTTTATAATTTAACGCGATTTTGTCTGCTTTCCCATCTTTAACGTGGCGATCAATACATTCATAGGCCATATTGACTTTGCCAGTTTCATACCAAGAAAAGACTTTTTCTACTTCTTTCCAATCGAATTGGTCATATGTTGTTTGATAATCTTTGAGGTTAAAGTTTCCTTGTTCCCCTTTGTAAACTTCGACTTTCATCACGAATCCCCCTTTGTATTGTCATCGCTTTCAAAACTAATGTTATTATACCTTATCAGTATGCTGTTTTCAAAAAATTGTACTTATTCAGAATTCAGATGAAAATACATGAGTCATACATTATAATAAAAATAGTGAAATCATATGAGAAAGGGGATGGCGGTATGAAACACGTTAAAACATATGAAAAGGAACGTTATACAGTGGACGGGCAAACATTTGTTATTGAGGGACCTGTTTCTAAAACATACTTACAGGAAATGACTTTTGATGATGGTCTTGACGCATTTCGTATCCCTATTGAGCAATTCGAGGCGATACAAGAAATTAGTACATTGGATGAAGGACGTATTTATATAATTAGAAAAGAGAAGCATATAGTTGGTTATGTCACATATTTATACCCTGACCCACTTGAGCGATGGTCTGAAGGACAGCTCCCTTACCTATTAGAACTAGGGGCAATTGAAATTAGTTTAGCTTACCGTGGCCTCGGATTAGGACGCATTTTGCTCAAAGTCAGCACAAGAAGTCCCGAGTTAGAGGATTATATTATAATGACGACTGAATATTATTGGCATTGGGATTTGAAAAATTCTCAACTCGATGTATTTGAATATAAAAAACTCATGCAACGAATGATGGCCAGTGGCGGGTTAGAAGTATTTGCCACTGACGATCCAGAAATTACGAGTCACCCTGCAAATTGTTTAATGGCACGTATCGGTAAAAACATCACAGTTGAACAAATGGAAGCGTTTGATAATATAAGATTTATGAATCGTTTCTTTTTCTAAAGGGGGGGGAGGTCATATGAAAAATCAGTTAAAACGAGAAACAGGCTATGTCTATGCGGATTCATTGTTGCGCTATCGGTTCCATAATAAGCATCCGTTTAATCAAATGCGTGTAAAATTGACGACTGAATTATTGTTATCTACAGGCTTTCTCTCAAAGGACCAAATTATCGTCCCTAGGCAAGCAACAGTAGACGAGATTGCTACGATTCATAAATATGATTATATACAAGCAGTTATAAGAGGAGAAAAAAACCTTTTACGCCCTGATGAACAACAAAAATATGGTTTAGGCGATGAGGACACCCACGTGTTTTCACGCATACACAGAAGTACAGCAACGATCATTGGAGGTGGATTAAATTTAATCGATGCCATCATGTCTGGAAAATTCCGCAATGGCTGTCATTTAGGTGGTGGTCTCCATCATGCACATGAAGGACGTGCCAGTGGTTTTTGTGTTTATAACGATGCAGCGATTTATATCAAATATCTCAACGAAAAATATCATCAACGTGTGTTATATATTGATACGGATGCACATCATGGAGACGGTGTCCAATGGTCTTTCTACACGTCTAATCAAGTCATGAATTATTCCATCCATGAAACGGGTAAATTTCTTTTCCCCGGATCCGGGCACTATACAGAACGCGGGGCAGAAGAAGGATTTGGCTATTGTATTAATCTCCCTCTTGAGCCTTATACAGAACATGATTCCTTTATAGAAGTATTCACTAAAACACTTTATCAAGTCGTTGATTCTTTCAAGCCAGACTTTATTGTCAGTGTGATTGGCTCAGATATACACTACTTAGATCCTTTAACACATATGAGTTGCAATTTAAATACGCTTTACGATATTCCTTATATCATAACCGATATCGCTGAAACATATTGTAATGGAAAAGTCATCATGTTAGGCGGGGGCGGCTATAATATTTGGCGTGTTGTTCCCAGAGCATGGAGTCACATTTATTTCAGTTTGATACATCAGCCACGATTAACAGGTCGTTTACCTGAAAAATGGCTAAACAAATGGAAACAGTACAGCCCGGTTCCTATTCCCGAATACTGGGAAGAACAATTTCAAGATTATCAGGTCATTCCACGGCGATCAGAAATCAGCCAACAAAACCTTCAAGTCGCGTCAAATATATTAAACTGGTTTTAATCAATTCAGCGTGGCAAAACGAATCAATATGACTCGTATTAAAATGTAATCAATTAAAACATAAAAATCCCCCACTTGCGCTGACAAAAAGCTCTGCAAACGTGGGGGACATCCATTGAGATTCATCATACCGCTACCCGTACATGTTGGTTGCGCCTCGATTATGAAGGTCTTGTTGTACCTCGGTATTGAATTTGATACGGAAGTATGACATTCGGTTCTTCGATGTCTTCATTATTCATATATTTCGTTAATAAACGCATCCCTACCGCACCAATATCATATAACGGTTGAATGACACTTGATAACTGTGGTCTAACCATCTCAACTAACCGTGTATTATTAAAACTTACGACTTGTATATCTTCCGGTATTTTCAAACCGTGGTCTAATGCAGCATGGACGATTCCAATCGCTTGCTCATCACTGATTGATAGGACAGCATCCGGTTGATATTGACTTAATTTTTCAAATGAACGCAAACCATCTTTATATGTTTCATTTCCAAGATATAACAAATGATCATCTACAGGTAGTTGATGCGCCTCGAGCACGGATTTCAAACCTTCATATACATCTTCCTGTGCTTTTTTAGAGTATCCACCACCTACAAAAGCAATTTTCGTTGCGCCTGATTCAACTAATTGTTGTGTTACTTCTTTACTTGCTTGCACAAAATCGATATTCACCGACGCAATACCATCATCTTTACCATTCGTTCCTGATACAACAACTGGAACTGATGCGCGGCTGATTTGCGCCTTAATATCATCTGTTAATGTACCGCCGAGAAAAATAATCCCATCCACTTGTTTGCTTAATAAATTGTTGAAAATCTCTTTTTCTTTCTCAGGATCATCGTCAGAATTTGAAATAATTGTTTGATATTTATACATTGTTGCGATGTCTTCTAACCCTCGCGCCAATTGTGAGTAATAAATATTAGAAATATCCGGAATAATTACACCTACTGTAGTCGTTTTTTTACTTGCTAAACCACGAGCTACTGCATTAGGACGATAATTCAATCGTTTGATGACCTCATTTACCTTATCTCTTGTTTCAGGTTTTACGTTTTGATTCCCATTCACTACCCGTGATACCGTTGCCATAGAGACTCTTGCTTCTCGAGCAACATCATAAATGGTTACAGTCATAATTCTTCCTCCTTGAAAACACTTTATTTATGATTGTTATCAGTTTTCATATCATTTTCAAAGTGTATCATAATTCGACATGTTAAGTAATCTAAAACGCTTTCTTGTCATGGATTTGTCATATTTATATCACTCTAAATGACAAAGTTACCATTTTACATTTAAGCCTTTTTTATGTATTGGTTATCGTTAATCACATATGATTGACATCTTGTTATCGTTTCTTTCCAGCTGAGTCACGTTTTTCTTTTCAATGAAATGCAAAGTTCTACTTCTTCAAATGTATCGCGAGTATACGTGCATCCCTGCTTGCGCGTCCATGATTTTCCTATCATTCAACGTGTAAAAAAGGATAAACAATCGTATTGCTACGACAATTTATCCTTATACTGTCACGGTGTACTACTTCAATTGTTTTTGGTTATACATTTCTGAAAGTGGCTTAAGTTCATTATAGAACGTATCAAATTCATTTAAATCCATTTGCTGACCACTGTCACTTAACGCCACAGCAGGCTCTGGATGCACTTCTGCCATTACACCATCTGCACCGACAGCCAATGCCGCTTTCGCCGCTGGTAACATGATATCTTTGCGACCTGTACTATGTGTCACATCGACCATCACAGGTAAGTGCGTCCCTTGTTTTAAAATAGGGACTGCGGAAATATCAAGTGTGTTACGTGTGGCTTTTTCATAAGTCCGAATACCGCGCTCACATAAAATGATATTTTGATTCCCTTCAGAAGCAATGTATTCTGCTGCATATACAAATTCTTCAATTGTAGCAGAAAGGCCCCGTTTTAGTAAAATCGGTTTACGTGTGCGCCCCGCCTCTTTCAGCAATTCAAAGTTCTGCATATTACGTGCACCAATCTGGAAGACATCTAAATATTGATCAGCCAGTTCGAAGTCATTTGGATGAACAATTTCACTCACCACATTCAAATCATATTGATCTTTAATTTGCTTTAATATTTTTAAACCTTCTCCACCGAGACCTTGGAAATCATAAGGCGATGTGCGTGGTTTAAATGCACCCCCACGAATGAATTTTTCACCTTTCGCTTTTAAATCTCGCGCAACAGCGTCGATTTGTTCATATGATTCTACTGAGCATGGGCCGAAGACAAATGTTTTTTGACCTTCACCAATGATCCCCCCATTATCAAATTGAACAATGGTATCTTCTGGTTTTAATTTACGTGAGACATATAAATGTTTTTCGTTATCTGATTTTTGTAAGTCTGTGGATGCTTTGAAAATCTCTTTGAACAATTGTTTGATGACATTATCATTAAACGGACCTTTATTTTTATCGATAAGTGTGTTTAGCATTTCTTTTTCTCGTTGAGGGTCATAAATCACCGTACTTTGTTTACGTTTTTCCTCACCGATTTTTTGAGCTAACTCTCCCCGTTTTGATAATAAATCTAAAATTTGATCATTAATATCTTCAATTTGTTTTCTGTATAATTCTAAATTACTTACCATCTTAATTTCCCCCCAGCGATTTCTGACTCGCTTTAAAGCGATAAAATTTTAAAGGTTGATACTGAGTATACTAACAGTAAAATTTAGTTATTTCAACCCTTTTCGAGTTAAAATAACACAGAACTTGATTGATATGTTTAAGTTAATGTTATTTGATGATACGAGACGAAACAGATTCATCAAAAGTCATATGGCGCGAGTGGATTTAAATCACGATTCATTCGCGTATGCAACATACAAATTTGAATCTGTATATGTGTTAATATATGGCAAATGATGAATCATTACAAGTAAGTCTATCATTCAAATCAAATATATAAGATTCCTATCATTCACACCGCTCATTTGTTCACTATTAAAATGTACTTAAAAAGTGTCAAAAAAATTGGGACTTATGAGATGAAGTCACCTCATAAGTCCTCAATGTCATTACTCATACGTCTCTCAGTGCATCTTAATCGTTAAATGTATGTTTGCCTACTTTTTTGTTCAATTTTTTTACATCTTCTGACTTTTGTTTGTCTACCGTTGTCGTTTCAGTCTTTTTTTGAGCAGTCTGTTGTTGTGATTCAATATCATGTGTGATAACACCATTTTCAAAAACCGCCTGACGATGTCCCTGTTGCTCCGTATCTATATGATTTGCCTCTTTTTGTTTTTCGCTCGGTTCTTGCTTGATTTCGTCGTTTTTTGACGCCTGATTCGGAACAGAAGGCGCTTGTAGACGATCTGAGTCCACTTCACTACGAATTGCACGTAATTGGGCAGCATGCTCGGAAACAGTTCCTTCGTCAACAGGTGATGCTTGAGCTGTTTCATCTTTAATGCGTCTCGCTTCTGATTTCAATGCTTCCGCTTTACGAATTGCATCTTCTCTTAATTTCTGAGCGTGTTCTCGTCCATAAAATTGATTTTTCGTACGTTTGGATTGTGCAATATTCGGTTTTAAGATGAATCCTAATGCACTTCCCAAGATTGCCCCTGCCACAAATCCGAATACAAAGTCTAAAGGTTTATAACCTGGTTCATATTGAGGAACTTCATAGCTTTCTAATCCTTTTGTATACAAATCTCGATTATATTTTTCCATCGTTCTTCATAGCCTCCTATAATAAATGCACTTAAATCAAGTATGATACTCATTTAAGTGCATTTCGTTCAAAGCTTATTTAAACTGACCAACACTTATTGACGATTTGAATCTATGTCATTCAATGTTGTATATTTCATTCTACTTTCAAGAAAAAATGACTGCAACATGATTAAATCTTTATGCTCATGTTAATGTCCAACTTATCCGTAAATAATGCCTTGTTATTAAGCTATTATTTTTTTACGTCCTCAGTCACATTGTTTGTTTTGTACGCTGCACTACCGCGACGTTTTTGTCTGTTTTGCCACTTGTCAGCAATTTCCATTGCAACGTTTGACCATTGAACAACTTGAGAGATTTTATCTTCATTTTGCGAAATGTTATGTGTGATTGAGTGTGTCACTCGATCAACAGAACCATTTAACGTTTGTACTGAATCGCCAATGCCTTTTACCGCATCAACAACTGAATTCAAACGATTAATTTTGTCTTGTACATCTTCAGTTAATCGATTTGCTTTGTGTAGCAAGTCAGTTGATTCACGCGTAATTCCTTGAATCTGTCCTTCTACACCATCCAGTGTTTTGGCTACATGATCCAAGTTCTTTTTAACTGAAACCAATACAACAACAATTCCAATACATAAAATAAGAAAAGCAATTGCTGCGATGATCCCCGCGATTGGTAAAATCCATTCCATTCCTAAACGCCTCCTAATTGACTTTTAAATAATATGCTATTTATTTTAATTAAATACCCAACCTGTTAGAACTCAAACATTAGAAAAGTGCTTTTGCACCGATGTCTGCCATATAGGCTTTAAGGATTTTTTGGATATCTCCAGCACCCATAAATAGCAAGACAGCATCATCATGTTTTTGCAATTGAGCGACCGTTGTTTCATCAATCAAATGCGCACCATCAATGAGTGATAGTAAATCCTTAACAGTAAGTTCACCTTGATTTTCACGAATTGAACCAAATATGTCACAAAGATACGTTTGATCAGCAAGGTTTAACACCGTTGCAAATTCTTGTAAAAATGCTTTCGTTCTTGAAAAAGTATGCGGTTGAAAAATCGCGACAACTTCTTTATTCGGATATTTTTTTCTAGCTGTTTCAATTGTAGCACTAATTTCCCTTGGATGGTGTGCATAATCGTCAACTAATACTTGATTTTGCACAAATTCTTCATTAAATCGACGTTTCACCCCACCGAAAGTGATTAATGCTTCTTTAATATTTTCAACATCCAATTTTTCTAAATAGCTCACAGTTAAAACTGCTAATGCATTTAAAATATTGTGATCTCCATATTGGGGAGAAATAAAATGTTGATAAAATTCACCATTAATATAAACATCAAATGCTGTACCTTTATCGGTCACTTCAACATTTTGAGCATAGACGTCCATCGAATCGTCAAATCCATAGTAATACACTGGAATATCCACGTCAATATTTCTTACATACGGATCATCACCCCAAGCAATAATCGCTTTTTTTACGTTTCTGGCCATACCTTGAAACGCATTAATGACATCATCAATATCTTTAAAATAGTCAGGATGGTCAAAATCAATATTCGTAATGATGGCATAGTCTGGTGCATAACTTAAAAAGTGCCGACGATATTCACAAGCTTCGAATGCAAAATACTCACTTTGTGGTAGCCCCATCCCTGTTCCATCACCAATTAAAAATGATGTTTTTTTATCCCCATTCATAACATGTGAAAGTAAACCCGTAGTTGATGTTTTGCCGTGTGCACCAGTGACTGCAACGGATGTATAGGCATTGATGACTTCACTTAAAAAGTCATGGTAACGCAGCACTTTCAAACCGAGTTCTTTCGCACGCGCAATTTCTTCATGCGTATCATTAAAGGCATTCCCTTGAATAATCGTGAGTCCCTCTGTAATATTACTCGCACTAAATGGCAAAATCGTTATCCCTTTATTTTTTAACGCGATTTCAGTAAAAACATATTGCTCAATATCTGAACCTTGTACTTCATAACCTAAATCATAAATAATTTGTGCTAATGAGCTCATGCCAGCACCTTTAATACCAACAAAATGGTATCGTGTCATGTTTCATCGCTCCTTTCTCTATTTCCCTAAAGCTCATCTAAATCCGACTCACTGAGAAAGACATCTCTCGGTTTAGAACCATTGGCACCTGAAATAAACCCTAACTGTTCGAGCTGATCAATGATTCGTGCAGCACGATTATAGCCGATTTGAAAATGACGCTGAATCAATGATGTTGATATACTTTGCTCCCTCACCATAAAGGCACAAACATCATCAAACAGTTCATCTTTCGCTGGTGTCTCCGTTTTTTCCAATAATTCTTTTTCTTGGAATAAATATTCTGGTTCACGTTGAGATCGAATGAAGTCAACAACTTGATCAATCTCTTCATCCGATACAAACGTCCCTTGTACTCTAATCGGTTTATTCATCCCACTGCCTAAATAAAGCATGTCACCATATCCAAGAAGACGTTCCGCACCGCCACTATCTAATATCGTTCTAGAGTCCACACTAGATGATACCATAAATGCAATGCGTGTTGGGATATTTGCTTTAATTAAACCTGTAATGACATTCACCGATGGACGTTGCGTCGCTACGAGCATGTGTATCCCACAAGCACGTGCCTTTTGAGCTAAACGTGCAATGGACTGTTCAACATCTTGAGGTGCCATCATCATCAAATCTGCGAGCTCATCAATAACAATAACGATTTTAGGAATGCGTTGATCATAGCTGACTTTGTTATTAAATGCTGAAATATTTCGAACATGGTGATGCGCAAACAATTTGAATCGTCGCTCCATTTCATCCACAGCCCATTTTAAACTTTGCGTTGCGGCCTTGACATCCGTGATAACAGGGGCAACAAGATGTGGCAAACCATTATAAGGCGCAAGTTCCACCATTTTCGGGTCGATTAATAATAGTCTTAACTCTTCCGGATGATTACGGTATAACAATGACAGTAAAATACTGTTAATTGAGACAGATTTACCAGAACCTGTCGCCCCAGCGATGAGTGCATGAGGTGTTTTAGCAATATCCATCAACAAAGGCTCATTATTAATACGGTTACCCATCGCCACCGTCAGTTTTGACTCAGCTTGTTTAAACGCAACAGAATCAATGATGGAGCGAATGTTCACTTTTGTCGTTGTTGGATTCGGCACTTCAATACCGACTAAACTCGTTCCAGGTATAGGCGCTTCGATACGAATATCTTTAGCTGCTAATGCCATTTTGATATCATCTTGTAATGCAGTAATTCGAGAAACTTTCACGCCTCGTTCCACCGATAATTCAAACCGCGTTACACTCGGTCCTTCAACAACGTTCACCACTTCAGCTGGAACGTTAAAATAATAAAACGCTTTATTCAATTCATCTTTTTTACTCGCAATCCAAGCCTCATCTTGTTCACGTTGTTCCGGTGCATCTAACAAATCAATACTCGGCAGTTTGATGTTCGGTCCGCGACGAATCATCGTCGTTTCTTTATTCGTTGATAACGGCTCGCTCTTGGTCGCTACCCCAGTAATAGGTTGACCTTGTTGTGCCGTATGCTCAGCTAAATTTTGAACTGTATCGAAATGTTTCGGTGCTTCTCTCTCTTTCATTTGATTCGCACTGTTACGCTGCTGTTGGCGTGCCATCATTCTTTTTTTATCTGAAGGTGTCATCACCACATTGAAAGGCTTACTCCCTTTACGAATAGGTATCTGTTGACGTTGTTGTGGCGTTTGTTGGATGTTTGAGCCTTCATTTCTCTTTGTATGAGTCGATTGCTGTGTTGATAGCGTTGACTGCTTATCTGTTGATTTCTTATCTAATACTGGTTTTAATTCTGGCTCCAACTGTGGTACATTTTCAGATGTTTGGCGTGTGGTTGGCTCAGAGGTATCTCGAGCATCAACAACTACCTCTGAATCGTTTGCTTCTTCATCTTTACCCTCTTGATTTGCCCGCATGTCGTTCGTTATTTCCACACGTTGAGCTTGATTCACTTCCTCATCATCTTGTAAACGCTCAGATTCAACAGAAGGGGCCATATCAACAGCCGTGTCATTGTCGTTCAATGATTCAACTTGATCCTCACGCATCTCTGAATTGTAATCATGTTCAGTATATTCAACGTCGTCTGTATCAGCTGGGTGGTCCGTGTGAAGCACTACAGGTTGTGTAACTTCCTCATCCGTTGACTGCGCTGTACGATTTTGCGCATCATCGTCGTTCGCCATCTCCACCTGTGTTAAATCTATTTCTTCGTATTCAAAGTTTGGCTCTGTTTCTTGTGTATCGCTTTGTGACACTACTGGTGTTTCTGAGTCATGTGTCGTCGGCTCGTCTTCTATCGTATCGTTTGTGTCTTTCGCGTACGTCTCTCCCAACAGTTGACGCGCCTGAGCTGAATACATATCGTCAATTGCTTTTTGAATATCTGGTTGCTGTTGATACGCTTGTGATTCTCTTTTCTTTTTCAACGCTTCCTTGAAATTTTTCTTTTTCATTAATTTCTTTTCACGCTCACGACGTATTTCTTCAACAATTTGTGAGGCATAAAAGTTTTCAAGATTAATGGTATTACGACGACGTGTCGGATTTTTCGATTTACCACTTACTCGCTTCTCATCTTTTGGCACAGCATCCATTTGTGATTCACTTGAACGGACGTCACTTTCATTTGACACTGAATGTGCTGTTGTTTTGCGGGCGCCTTGAGTCGAATTAAAGCGGTTTGAATCGAGCTGCTTCGGTGGTTGCGTCCCAAATATAGCAGAAGGCACTTCACTCGCTTTAAATGGTTTTTGATGATAATTCGGTTGTGACGCCGTCTCCCATTGCCGCTTGCCTTGTGTGTGGCGTTTTGACGTTGAAGTCCCCTCATGACTTATGTATGACTGACTTTCAGAACGTTCTCCACTTTGATTCGCATGATAATGTGCTTGTTGTACACCTCGATGTCTTCTTTGTTGGCGCTCCACAACATGAGTAGCACGTATATCTTGCATCTTATTATGCGTTCTGCCCATATGCGAAGCGTTGACTTGATGATCCTCAGTCGTCACTTCATCATGCATATCAATGGGAAAACGGAATTTCCCACGAGGTCGTTGATAAACATCCGGACTTTGTTGAACAAAACCCGTATCGTCCATTGTATGATCATGTCGTTTCTTTTTTCTACGTTTTGAACGTTGTGACGATTGATCTTTATCATCTTCGCCAAATAACTGATCAAACCAGTTCATTTCTTTCACAACCTTCCTTTATTCGTCAAAAAATGGTTGACCGACTTGATAATCCTCATCCAATACCATGATGCCTTTCTCTTGAGGGGCATTTGGTAAATTCAACTCCTTCATAGAACAAACCATACCACTTGAAGCCACACCTCTTAGTTCTGCATCCTTTATTATCATACCACTCGGCATGACAGCACCCACTTTTGCCACCACAACCTTTTGCCCTTGGTCGATGTTCGGTGCACCACAAACAATCTGTAATATTTCTGAACCTACATCCACTTGAACAATACTGAGTTTGTCTGCATTTGGATGTTTCACTTTTGATTGTACGTATCCAACTACAAATTTTGGTGATAAATCCGCTTCAATTTGGAAATCTACACCTGCTTGATGAATCATCTGTTGAATACTTGATAATAAAGGTTCCGTTAACTTTATATGACCGTTCCCTTCAATATTAAAATAATCAGTGACGTTAAATAAGTTAAAGCCAATGATTTGACCTTGGCTTTTGATCACAACAACATCCCCATAACGTTCATAATCAAATGGGGCTTCTGCTTGTTTAAGTTGTAAAAATGCAACATTACCGACACCTGTTGGATTAAAAAATAAATTCATTTTCATTACTCCTCTTTCTCTTCGTTTATATCTTTAGTTGCCCTTAAATGATGGACCACATTCGGGTTTGATGGTGATTTCGCTTTATTATTTTTCCCTAAAATAAAAATAGGTTCAAAATGACCGTCTTCATACGCAAAAGACAATGATGTAATCGGAACAAGCCCTTGTGCAAAAAATGACATTGTCATATGTGCCATTACATCATATCCCGTTTTATTTCGAATATCAGCGATCAGCAATACATCTTGGTGAGGAACTGCGACAAGCATTTCACCTTTACAGCGTGCTTCAAATTCACTGAGCAGCTTTGCGTTCATAATTCGACTGGCATCATAGCCATCATTTTTATTGATAAAATAAAAAATATTTCCTTTAACCTCATCAACTGTATATGAATTATCAAGTTTTCTAATATTAAACATCGCCATTTCTTTCATTTGCTGTTGTGTCAGTTTGAGCGATGCCATTAACGATGTGTCTATTAAACGATAAGACTTTCCTAAATCAAGTGCATAGTATACACGCGTTTCAGCAGTATGTGGTTCTGTAACCAATTCAAATCCCTCAGCCGATTTTTGATTAAAACTCGTTGCACGAATCACAGGCATAATCCGGATTTCATCCAAACTTTCATAAGCTTCGTCTTTCATTTGGTGAATGGTTTCTCTTACATAATAGATGATTTCGTCGACTCTACTTTCCTGTCCTTCGTTGTATTTGGCAACAACAGGCGCTAGTTTAATCGTCATGCCTTTATGATTGTCCTGCCGATAAATTCTCAAAGATTCCTCATCTCGATTAAATTGGTAACCCACATCTAAGTCTGTTAATCGTGATTTAATTAAGTCTCTCATTTCGAAGACATTCATATTCTCACTCCTAATTTCATACCTTCCATTAGTTTACAATAAATATACCCCTAGGACTAGAGAAAATCACATCCCAAGGGGTAAATATCATTAAAATTGACTCAAAAATTGATCGATTTGTTCAATTGTTTTTCTTTCTTTCCCGATATAAGCGCCGACTTGCTCACCATTTTGAAAAACAAGGAAGCTCGGAATGCCCATAATATCATGTTCAATGGCTAAATCAAGAAATGCATCACGATCCACTTTAACAAAATTAAATTTTGAGTATTTTGCTTCCAACTCTGGCAAACCTGGTTCAATCACCCGACAATCCACACACCAGTTCGCACTAAATAAGAACACGGTTTGTTGCTGAGTCAATGTATTAAATTGTTGCTCACTTTCTAACTGAATCATCTTTACGCCTCCTATTGATACTGTAGCTTTTCAATCATTTGTTCATCTAATTCATGAATGGCAGTAGATAACCAATCTTTTGCAGCTTCATAATCACGAATATCAAAGACTGCATTTGTACTGTGGATATAGCGTGCGCATACACCAATAACAGCAGTCGGAACACCAATATTGGACTTATGAATCATGCCCCCATCTGTTCCACCTGGTGAAATATAATGTTGATATTTAATGTGATGACGCTCTGCAATATCTTTTAAATAGGATTTAAAGGTCGGTTTCAACAACATCGTCCCATCTTTAATGCGAAGCAACGCGCCCTCACCTAACACACCCGAAAGGCCTTGTCGTCCCTTCATATCATTTGCAGGTGAACAATCAACGACAAACGCAACATCAGGATCAATTAAACGCGATGCCGCTTCCGCACCTCGTAATCCTACTTCTTCTTGAACATTTGCACCGACATATAAATCAAAATCCAGGGTTTCGTTTTGCAATTGCTCCAACAATTCAAGTGCAATGACACAACCGTAACGATTATCCCACGCCTTTGAGGCATAACGAAATTCAGATAGCTGCAATAATTCCGTATCAGGGACGATTGGATCACCAATTTGAATCCCCCGTTGCATCACAGCATCACGATCTACTTCACCAATATCTAATAATAAATCTTCAATTCGTGGCGCTTGCTCCTGCCCCGTACGAAAATGTTTGGGGATGTTAGCAACGACACCGATAACTTCTTCACCTTGTTGCGTTAAAATTTTTAAACGGTGTCCTTGCCAAATATCATTTGCTACACCCCCAAAGCGGTAAATTTAATAAAGCCTTGTGGGGTCACTTCAGTAATCATAAATCCAATTTCATCCATATGTGCAGCTACCATAACACGTTTAGCATTCGGTTTTCCGCTTCTTTTCACACCATAGATGCCACCCATACGATCAAAAACGAATTCATCAACGTATGGGGTCATCATTTTTTTCATATATGCTCGAACATCGTATTCGAAATTAGGAGCCCCGTGTAATTCTGTTAATGTTTTTATTTTATCTATTGTTTGGGATGTCATGTCACACACTCCTTCAAAAATTTAATCTCTTTACTTAGTATATCATCTTTATTGTGGTAAACTATTATTAAGTCTTCAATAAGGAGATGTGGAAAATGAGATTGAAAAAAAACTGGCCTTTATTGATACCGATTTTAATTGGTGCCGTTTTAACAACAAGTTATTTTTATGTGCTGTATAAGAACAAACAAAAATATATTGCAGCGGATAAAGTCATCGAGAATGTTAAAGGCTATTTCAAACATGTGACAGGATCATATATTTTGTATGAGCCGACCACATACCGTAAATTTGGTATTGAGTATGAAGTGTATAAAGGTGGCATTAGTGCTGAGCGACAAGGAAAAACATTTAATTATGAATTTATTGCAGATGCCTATAACGGTCAAATCATTGATATTATAGAAATATAACGTTGCTCATCAAAGGGACGAAGCTGAAAGCGCATTCAGCTTCGTCCCTTTCAGTTAGATTTGTGTCATTCAGGAGAACGTGGCACTTGTTGTTCTATCGTTTTTAAATCGGGACTTAACTTTACCGCTAAATTTTGAACATCATGATAAAATAAAAACCAGTATTGTTGCGCTGCATAATAGCGTAGGCGTCTCTCTTTTTCTCGAATAGACTGCATTGGATAATCATCGTATGCCGAAACCCACAATGGATTACGATGTGCCGCGGTAATCAAAATATCTGCCATATGTACGGCTTTTTCATTTTGACTTTCTAATTCAATGATGACATGACCAAAACTATGCCCACCGGTATGTTTCATCTTAATTCCAGGATAGGGTTCAATCTCATCCTCAAATAAAATCAACTTTTCTTCATAAGAACCTCTATTGGTTGGCCAGTACGTCGCTCGACTCCGTAAATTCGGTGCAACAAATTCATGCCACTCATCTTGTTGAATATAGTGCCAAGCATTAGGAAATTGTGCTTCTCCGTTCTGATCCACTAAACCCGTCGCATGGTCAAAGTGCATATGTGTCATTAATACCAAATCAATATCTTCTCGTGTCAAATTAAACTGTGCTAATGCGTCATCAATATTGGACTCATTATATACACCGTAATTATTTAATTGCTTATCAGTTAATCTTCCATTTCCAATCCCTGTATCAATAAGAATATGGCAATCTTTTGATCGAACAAGTAGAGGATGGGTCACTAATGGAACCTGATTATTCGCATTCACCGGGTACTGTCGTTGCCATAATGGCTTAGGGACCACGCCAAATATAGCACCACCATCCATTTGCACATAGCCTCCATCCAGGGCATCAATTTTAAATTCACCTAATTGCATTGCCAACACCTCTATTCATTTTTATGCTATTCCATTGTTGATGAAATAGAAAGATTAAATCCAATTGTATGACATGTCCCTTATATTATACAAAAAAGCGCCAATCTGATGATGTATGAAATGATTGTATCCTATTTAAGGTATCGATTGGTATCGTTGCACGTGTCACATTTGCACAAAAAAAGTTAAACAACATCACGTCATTTAACTTCTTTTTTGATTGAAACATCATCGTCAATCGGATGATGGATCTGTATTTGTATGCTGTGAATGAAATCTGGCCTCCATACGATAAATTCGAGACCCTTTCTCAGCAAATTTATGTTCGTACTCCGTGGGAATATTATCGCCATCGTCTTCCTCATGGAGATTTAGATTAATTTTTGTAAAATACATCCCATATTGCGACATACTCTCAAGGCTATAGGCAAACAAACCACGGTTATCTGTTTTAAAATGGATGGCACCCATTGGATCTAAAATTTGTTGATACAGTGCCAAAAATGTATGGTACGTTAAACGACGCTTGGCATGTCGTTTTTTAGGCCAAGGATCAGAAAAGTTTAAGTAAATTCGTGCCACTTCTCCATCGCAAAAATAGTCTGTAAGTGTGACTGCATCATTGCATAACAATTTAATGTTGGTTAAGTTTGACTCTCGTACTTTATCCAACACACGAATCATTACATTTTTATCACGTTCAATTGCAACATAATTAATATCTGGATTTTGTAGTGCCAACGTTGTAATGAACTTCCCCATCCCAGAACCGACTTCAATGTGGATAGGTTGCTCATTTCCAAACCATGCTTTCACCTGATAGGCATGGGCACCATCTAAATCAACTAAATGGTCATGCTCGGCTAAATAAGACTCCGCCCATGGTTTATTTCGCATTCTCATAATTGTTTAAACTCCTTAAAGAAAAACATTACTGTTCATGACTGCATTCAAAAACTTAAGCCATGTATTCATGTCTTTATAACGCTTATGTTCTTCATTCCATTGAATCATACCAATAGATTGAATCACCGTATACCATTTCATACGTCTTTTTAAATTCATCGTTTCCTTAACGCCGTATGTTTCAAACCAATTCGACCATTGTTGTTCAGGAACGTAGTTATAGAGCAGCATACCAATATCTATTGCTGGATCCGCAATCATGGCCCCTTCCCAATCCACAAGAAAAAGTTCATCTTTATCTGATAACAACCAATTATTATGATCCACATCCCCGTGGACGACCGTATAAAAACGTGAATCAAATTCTGGCATGTGATCTTCCAAGTACGTTAAAGCTTTCCTTACAATATGATGCGTCAACACTTCACGAGATAACGAGGCGTTGATTTTATGCAACATGATTTCAGGCGTAATAGGCGTCATTTCCATTCGCTTCAACATCGTTAGTAACGGCTTTGACTGGTGAATCTTTTTAAGCAGATGTGCGACACGTTCTTGAGCCATTTCTAGTGCTTTTAATTCACGACCATTTTTCCAATGTTGGGCAGTGACGACTTCACCTGTCTCAATTCGTTTGGTCCACACTAATTTAGGCACGATACCTTCTGCTGATAATGCAGCAATAAAAGGATTCGTATTCCGTTTTAAAAATAGCTTTTGCCCATCTTGTTCAGCCATATAAGCTTGACCTGATGCCCCGCCAGCAGAATCAAGCGTCCATCCTAACTGATAAAACTGCTCCACAACTCGTTCACCTCACTTTCAAATAGAAAAGGGCTCATGAAAATAATTCAAGAGCCATATTTATATCATCGATTTTAATCATCTTTCATTCACGAACAAGTTTTTCACTCATATAAGATTTTATAATTATTACAGTTTTTTTTCAACCAAAAATGAGACACAAAATGTGACTTTTTACCTTTACGTGCCACAGTGTTGATACAAAAGTGTCTCAAATCCCTTTACAACAAGGCTAATGAGAATGGGAACGAATATATTTTTCAAATCCTTTTTGCAACTGACGCGTTAATGGACCCACTTGTCCATCTTTTACAGGTTCGCCATCAATTTTAACAACTGGCATTACTTCAACAGAAGTACTAGAAATAAAGACTTCATCCGCACCTTTCAAAAAGTCTACAGTAAAAGCTTCATCTTTAAATGTAATTTGATCATCTTCACATACCCATTTAATCACTTGTCTTGTAATCCCATTCAAAATCAAATTGTTAGCAGGATGTGAATAAACAACTTGGTCTTTTATCGCATAAACGTTTGAAGAGGCACCCTCTGTAACAATACCGTCCCGATGTTGTATCGCTTCTGTTGCATTATATTTCGTAGCATATTCTTTCGCCAGAACATTGCCCAACAAGTTCAAACTTTTAATGTCACAACGCAACCAACGAATGTCTTCGGTCGTTACAACTGAAACCCCCTCTTCAAGTGCTTTGAAAGGACGATCGTATGATTTGACAAATCCTGTCAGCACAGGTTCAACAGCTGGCGTTGGAAATGCATGATCACGAGGCGCTGTTCCACGTGTCACTTGAATATAAACGCCCCCATTTGTCACATTGTTTATTTCAGCAAGTTCACGGACTAATGCCGTTAAAGATTCAACTGTATGATTCAAATCCAAACCAATTTCACTTGCACTTCTCAGTAAGCGCTCAAAATGTTCCTTTGCAGTAAATAATTTGTTGTCATAAATCCGGATATATTCATAAATACCATCGCCAAAATTGTAACCACGATCATTATATGCGACTTTTGCTTCGCTCTCCTCGATAAAACTTTCATTAATCAATACTTTTGTCATTTTTTACTCCTCCACACAAACTGAATATATCGCCTCTAAGTAAATACTTGTTGCATTAAACAATTGTTTTTTCGTAATATATTCATTTTTTTGATGCATTAAATCTTCTGAATCCTCAAACATCGCCCCAAAAGCAACACCCTTATCTAAATTACGTGCATAGGTTCCACCACCAATGGTATATGAAGGGCTCATATCACCCGTTTGGTTGCGATAAGCTGTCAGTAGTTTTTGGACAAACGGATCCTCTGGGTCTACAAAATGCGGTGCTTGTACTTTTAATTGCTCAATATCAAAGCCTTGATCTTGAATTTCGGTAGTGAATTGTGCAATCGCAGCTTCAAAATCAAAGCCTTCTGGGTAACGTAAGTTAATTCCAAAACGACCACCTTGCTCTGCATTATAACGGACAATACCGATATTTGTCGTTAAATCTCCCATAGCCTCCGAATGAAACTTCATACCCATTTTTTCACCAAAGTGAGATTCAAATAAATACTTTTCACCAAATGCCGTCCAAGATTGCGCAGATTGGTTGAGATTTAAAGTGTTCAAGAAATGTAGTAAATACAAACCTGCGTTGACACCGATTGACGGGTCCATACCGTGTACGGCTTTACCATAAACGGTTAATTTTAAAATACCGCTATCCACTTCATGCGCCCCATTTAATTCATGCGTATTTAAAAACGCTTCAAAACGTTGAATCGTGTCCGTCATATTTTCCTTCACTAAAATATCTGCTTCAGCCACGTCTGGAACCATATTGTATCTTTCTCCTGAATTAAAACGTTTTAACTCAATTTCTGGTTCATCTTCATCTAGCGTTAATGTTTGTTGCGTGATATTGAATGTTGTAATTCCTTTTTCACCATGAATTAACGGAAACTCAGCGTCTGGTGCAATACCAATCGTTGGCATTTCTTCGGTTTTGAAATAACGATTTGTACATTGCCAATCAGACTCTTCATCAGTTCCTATAATAATATGTATTCTCTTTTTCCAATCTACATTCATGTCGCTAAGAATTTTCACTGCATAATATGCCGCAATTGTTGGACCTTTATCATCTAGCGTCCCACGTGCAATGATGCGGTCATCTGTTTCGACAGGTTCGAATGGATCCGTATCCCAACCATCACCGGCTGGTACGACATCAACATGACCTAGAATACCAAACAATGCTTCACCTTTTCCTATTTCAATGCGTCCTGCAATATGATCCGTATCAAACGTGTTGAAACCATCTCGTTCAGCAAGTCGATACATATATTCAAGTGCTGCTTTCGGTCCCGGTCCGACAGGTGCATCCTCGGTAGCTGCTGCATCATCACGCACTGATTTAATAGATAAAAGTCCCTTTAAATCTTCGACCATTTGCGTTTCATATTCTTTTACTTTTTCTCTCCACATGCTGATCAACTTCCTTTTTTAAAAATGTATCTCTATTTTACATGAATTATGCGAGAAACAACAGTCATATTACAATCTATTTTTTTAATTTTTCTGACAAAAATCAGACTGTATGTGACGTTGATGCTCACTTGGTCACTTGAATTTCATATGCGATCACGCACCATTATTTACTCATTTTACTCCAATAAATACTAAAAATCGAACAAGTGAAAACAGCCATACATTTCACTCGTTCGATTAAAAACAATCCTCTATTTATTTTTCAATGTTTCTTTCGTTTCGACATGCAAATTGTTAGACGGGTTTCCGCCACCTTCGCCATCAAATTGCGCTTCTCTTTTCTCTAATTCGTCATCACGTTGCTCGCCATTCAATAATTGCTCTTTTTTATTACTAAAAAATGCTTTGGGATCTTCTTTAGCCTCGTTTAAATAGGCTTTGGGATCTTCTTTCACCTTATTAAATTCTTGTGCAGCTGTTTCACCAACTTGTGCTGCTTTTTGTTGGGCTCTTTTTTTATAGTCATCTGGGTTTTCTTTGTATTTTTGATACTCTTGTTTTAAATTTTCGCGATTTTGCTTATTTGAGAGGACCACTGCTGCAACGGCGCCTCCAATACCTAGAATCGCTTTAAATAGTTTGCCTGATTTTGCCATAATCATCACCTCTAATTTCTATTAATAATATACTGTTACCCGTTTCTTCATTCATTTAAACGTTTTAAACAGATCTCATTAAAAATCATTAGGATTGTAATAATTGCCATTCCGTGTCAGTCAATTTCCGGTATTCCCCGGGCTTCAGCGTTTCATCTAAAATTAAATTACCGATTGCCACTCTTTTCAATGCAATCACTTCATTTTCGACTGCATGAAACATCCTTTTGACTTGATGGTATTTGCCTTCTTTTATTGTGACATAAGCCGTATTCAATAGGTCTAATATTTCCAGTTGAGCAGGTTGCAATTGACCTTCTTTTAAAGTGATTCCTTCAGCAAAACGTCTCACATCGCTTGGCTTTATATGAAATTGTGTTTGCACCCAATACTTTTTCGATACATGCTTATGCGGACTCATCAGATTATGGCTAAATTGACCATCATTGGTGATTAACAATAATCCCTCAGTATCTTTGTCTAATCGGCCAACAGGAAATAATTCTAAATGGTCGAACCCATCAATTAAATCGATTACTGTTGTATGGATGTCATCTGTAGTCGCGGACACCACATTTTGAGGTTTATTCATCATTATATAAACAAAAGGCTCGTATGGAATGTGTATCCCATCCACTTCTATGACATCATGTTCCGGTTCAATCTGTACTTTAGGAGATTTGATGATTTGACCGTTACACAGCACTTTACCCTTTTTTATCGAAACTTTCACTTCAGAACGCGTCCCTTGACCCATTTGTGCTAAATACTTATCAATGCGCATTATAAAAAGCCAACCTTACGTCTGATTTTATTAGGAATTTCACCTAAAAATCGATCTGCCAAGCGCGTTTTCATAGTGATGACACCATATATTATCATGCCGACAAGCGCGCAAATTACTGTAATCACGAGCGCACCAACATGGCTTGCTGGTGAAATGACAAACTGAAGGCCGAAGTAAATGAGTTCAACGATAATCATCATAATCAGACCATATAACAATATTTTACACACATCTAATAGAGTGGTATGGAATTTAAAATACGCATATTTCTTCAACACTAATAGATTGCAAATAATCGCAAATGTTAAAGCAATGGCTGTACTTAAAATCGCACCTGCCGTTTCAAAAGCGATAATCAGCGGCATATTCAAAATCAATTTCAGCACAACTGAACCTATAATAATAAAAACGGTTAATTTTTGTTTATCAATACCTTGTAGCATAGAAGCCGTAACACTTAATAAGGAAATTAAAATCGCGACAGGTGCATAGTAAAACAGTAAACGACTCCCATCCATACTATACTCATAAAAAACGGTATATAGAGGAACTGCCAATGCCATAATCCCTAAACTCGCAGGCACTGTAATGTACATTAATACACCTAAAGATGTTCTGATTTGGCGGTGCATTTCCTGATAATCCCCTTTTTCATAGGTCTTTGTAATAAATGGGATTAAGCTAATCGCAAAACCTGCAGCTAAAGAAGTTGGAATCATCACAATTTTATTCGTTGTCATGTTCAACATTGTAAAATAAATGCCTTGTAAATTGGCGCCAACCCCTGCCATTTCTAACGCATTATTATGTGTTAATTGATCCACAATCATAAACAGCGGAAAGTTCAAACTTACAATGACAAAGGGAATACTATATGAAATGATTTCTAAATACATTTTAGAATAACTCACATCAATCCCCGTGTGATCAGAAGCAACCATTTCATGGATACCTTTGCGACGTTTTATCCAATACCACCATAACGTTAAAATACCTGCAATCGCACCAATTGCAGCACCAAATGTCGCAATACCATTCGCCAATAATACTGAGCCGTTAAATACATTTAATACAAGATAGCTGCCTAGCAAAATAAATATAATACGTGCAATTTGTTCAGTAACTTCTGACAATGCAGTCGGACCCATTGACTTATAACCTTGAAACACACCTCTCCACGTGGCTAAAACAGGGATGAAAATGACTACAAAACTAATCGTTCGGATAATCGCAGTGATTTGGTCAACCGTCCAACCTGCATTTTGATCCGTATTATTCGCAATCGTCACCGAAGCAATTGCTGGTGATAATAAATAAAGTGCAATAAAGCCCAAAATCCCTGTGATACTCATAACAATAAAACTGGATTGGTATAACTTCTGACTCACTCGATAAGCACCTAGCGCATTATATTTTGCGACATACTTTGACGCAGCAAGTGGTACACCTGCTGTTGCGACAGCGATGGCAATATTGTATGGTCCATACGCATAGTTAAAAGGTGCAAGATTACCCGCTCCTCCAATAATCCGATAAAATGGGATAATATAAATAATACCTAACACCTTCGTAATTAAAATACTCAATGTTAGCAAAAATGTTCCCCTGACTAATTCCTTATTTTCACTCATAGTCAACCTACCTACTCTAAATTTATTCAAGTTTAAATTATAACACAATATGGTCATTATACACTGATTCATCCTATGTTAAAATTAAAATATCAATTTTAAGGGGTTTTTATATCATGTATGAAACTATTGTTATCGGTGGTGGACCCAGCGGATTAATGGCCGCTATTTCCGCAAGTCAAAATGGACAATCCGTCTTACTGCTCGAAAAAAAGAAGGGGCTCGGACGAAAGCTCAAAATTTCCGGTGGTGGGCGCTGTAACGTCACAAATAATCTACCTTATGCAGAAATCATTAAACATATCCCTGGCAACGGTAAATTTTTGTATAGCCCATTCACAATTTTTGACAACCAATCCATTATAGAATTTTTTGAATCTCGTGGCGTACCATTGAAAGAAGAGGATCACGGACGGATGTTCCCTGTCTCTGATCAATCTCAAGATGTCCTCAATGTACTTATTCGCGAATTAAAGCAAAATCAAGTCATCGTTAAGGAAGAACAAACGGTGATATCTGTAACCAAACCCTCATCCCATCATTTTGAGGTTCATTTACAAAACGGCCATATTGAACAAGCCAAATCGGTCATTATTGCAACGGGTGGTGCGAGCGTGCCACAAACCGGATCAACAGGTGACGGCTATCGTTTTGCCAAAGCATTCGGCCATGAAATCACGACACTCTTCCCGACAGAGGTTCCAATTACATCACAGGCGCCTTTTATTAAAAATCAGCGTCTCAAAGGATTGAGTCTTAAAAATGTCGGCTTATCTGTATTGAAGAAAAACGGTAAAAAAAGAATCACACATCAAATGGACATAATCTTTACACATTTTGGGATTAGTGGACCTGCAGCATTGAGGTGCAGTCAATTTATTCACCATGAACAGAAAAATCAAAAACGACAAAACATTCAAATGCAAATTGATGCCTTTCCTGAAATCAATGAAGAAACACTTAAACATCAAATTTTACAACGATTAAAAGCCGAACCCGATAAGCACATTAGAAATGCATTAAAAGGGCTGATTGAAGAACGTTATTTAACCTTTATTATCGAAGAAGCCGCAATACCTCTAGAAATGACATATCACCATTTAAGCACACAACAATTGACACAACTCGCACATCTATTTAAAACGTTTACTTTTGAAGTGAATGGGACACTACCGTTAGACAAAGCATTTGTCACTGGAGGCGGTGTGTCAATAAAAGAAATCGTCCCAACAACGATGGCATCGAAAATTACACCAGGGCTCTATCTATGTGGTGAAGTTTTAGATATTCATGGTTATACTGGGGGCTATAATATCACAAGTGCACTCGTCACAGGTTACGTTGCAGGATATTCTGCAAGTCTGTCCAATTCAACACAATCACAACAATAATGTCGACAGTAGAATGCCACACGCAACTACAAATCGCCTATGCACGGATATCAAATAAATCGTTGAAATACACAACGCAACAAATACCATTTCACACGCTGGGCTATTGCTCAAATAATGAAAATGATTTTACAGATACCGATGTAGTCTGATTTCACGAATCGAGTAGGAGAATAGCCATTAATTGGCCATTCGTCCTCTCACACCACCGAGCGTACGGTTCCGTACTCGGCGGTTCAATATCTTGCGTAAGCCAACTCTGCAAGCTGGGTTAATGGTATTAACCCCCACTTGTAGAGTTGTTTTGTTGTAAGTGCACGATGAACCTCGTACGTGTTTGATAACCGCCAATATTTCTTGCGAGACTGTGCGATTTTCATTGCACTTCTATGGTCAAGACCATATTGGCGCAACATCTTATATTTCGTTCTTACTCTTTTCCACCGTTTAAGAATGAGTTGTCTAAGTCGGCGGTTTAGCCAAGATTGCGTGGTTTCAATAAATCCTCTGATAAAACCTCTACCAAAGTCATTGATCCAACCTCTCGTCACTTGGTTAATTTCAGCGATAATTTCTTTAAAAGTACCGGGTCTATTTCGTTTCGTTATTTTCCTTAAGGCGCGTATTAAATTTCTTTTTGCTTCCGTAGTCGGTCTGAAACGACAAACCCCATTTACCTTGGTGATTAGACAACTCAAGAACTTTAAACGTGAAACTGCTCCTACTTTACTTTTATCTTCATTGACAACCAACTTCAGTTGCTTTTCAATGAATTTCGTGACACTCGACATTACGCGTTCACCTGCACGTTTTGTACGTACAAAGATGACAAAGTCATCTGCATATCGTACGAAACGATGTCCACGCTTTTCGAGTTCTTTATCCAGTTCATGTAGATAGATGTTACAGAGTAAGGGAGAGATAACGCCCCCTTGTGGTGCACCTATCTTTCTTTCTGCGACTTCGCCAGATAGGTCAATGGCACCGACTTGTAAGCTTCTACGGATAAATGTGGAAATTGACTTATCTTGAACATGACGTTCGAACAAATACATGAGCTTATCATGATTCAACATGTCAAAGCACTGTTTCAAGTCACAATCTACGGCTATTTTATAACCTTCTTCATAGTAGGCAGCACATTGCTTAAGTGCTGTTCCTGTGCTACGATTAGGTCTGAAACCGTGGCTATGATTTGAGAATGTTCGGTCGATGCCAGGTTCAATCACTTGTTTAATCGCTTGTTGTATCACTCTGTCTCTAGCGACAGGAATACCAAGCACACGCATTTTCCCATTTGGTTTGGGAATCTCAACTTTTCGGACTGCTTGGGGTTTGTATGACCCATCAAGCAGTTTTTGTTTTATCTGTGAAAAGTATTGCGCAAAGTGAGCATTCAGTTCACTGACTTTCATGCCGTCAATTCCAGGAGCTCCATTATTCTTCTTAACCTTCTTGATTGCTTTTTCTATGTTGTGTGGTCTTACAACAAGCGCCATCAAAGATGGAGACTTACGATACATTTCTTTCATTTCACCTAAGATTTACTATACACACTTATGTATTCTTTTTCGTTCCACTACTTATCCTTCCATAAGCTGCCGGTTTCCCGTATTCTGTACGTCGTAAATCTGTAACCTCCAATCTTTACTTTGTATTGAATATTGTTCGGTCCTTCGGTACATTTTCCCTACTATGACTTCTGCTGACTTCTCATCATTCGTTGTTACTACGTTTCTATGGAAACGCTAATGAGACCTCCCCGGGTAAGGTGTAACCACTTTCCACTCATGCCACCGTATCATTTACGCTATAGAACTCGGGTAGTATTGGACTTTATCTTGTTAAGCAGATTCATCCATTCTATAACGCCTTAGTATGATATTTCTGTTCGTCAGTGCGAGTGTTTGCGTCCGACTTCCTTCAGATTCCACCTCACGATGGACACCCTTGTCATTCGCTAACAGTTCCTACTACCAAGCCTGTAACGGACTTTCACCGTCAAGTTGTTACCCATGCCGGGCGCACTTAAAAAGCCGTATGAAAGATCAACTCAAATCTTTCATACGGCTTACTTATCATGACACCGTTTACGATATTCGCAAATTCATGGGTCATTCGTTACATTCAATTGCTAGATTCGCTTATATTCCAAACCTTCGTCACCCCAGGCGTGCATGCCACCTTCTACATTGACTGCATCAATCCCATTTTCATTCAAAAACGTCACGACCTTAGCGCTTCTCACTCCACCTGCACATACAATATAATACGTCGTGTTTGGATTGAAATCATCTACACGTTGAGGAATTTCATTCATTGGAATATGTTCTGCATCAGGAATCATTCCCATCGCCACTTCATCATCTTCACGTACATCAATGATATGGGTTGGCTCTGAGCTTAAAACACGTTGCTTCAATTCATCTACACTGATCTCTTTCAATTGTCCTCTCCCCTTTATCTGTATGATTTATTTCGCAACAATATTCACTAATTTCTGAGGTACTGCAATCACTTTCTTAATTTCTTTACCCTCAATTGCAGATTTTATATTGTCATTTTTCAATGCAATGGTTTCCATTTCTGCCGGAGTCGTTTCTTTTGGAATCTCAATTTTGGCACGAAGCTTACCATTGACTTGAATGACAATTTCCACAATATCTTCTTCTAATAGCGCTGGATCAAAGCTTGGCCAAGGTTCAAATGTAATCGTTGTGTCGTGACCCAAAATAGACCACAGTTCTTCGCCAAGATGTGGCGCAATGGGTGCCAACATTTTCACGAAACCTTCTGCGTAAGCTCTGGAAATTTGATTCGCTTTATAGCTTTCATTAATGAAGACCATTAATTGACTAATTGCCGTATTAAAATTAAGCGATTCGAAATCCTCTGTCACTTTTTTTACAGTTTGATGATACACCGTCTGTAATGCTGGTGTGTCAACATCCACCACCTTGTCCACGAGACCACCGTTCTCATTGACAAATAGTCGCCAAACGCGATCCAAGAAACGACGTGAACCATCTAAACCATTCTCACTCCAAGCGATTGATGCATCCAAAGGTCCCATGAACATCTCATATAAACGTAATGTATCCGCACCATGAGAACGAATAATATCATCAGGATTGACAACGTTACCTTTGGATTTACTCATTTTCTCGTTACCTTCACCTAAAATCATACCTTGATTAAATAATTTTTGGAAAGGCTCTGGTGTGGGAACAATCCCTAAATCAAAGAGGACCTTATGCCAAAAACGAGCATATAATAAATGTAATACCGCGTGTTCAACGCCACCGATATAAAGATCAACGGGCAGCCAATGCTTAAGCTTTTCAGGATCTGCTAACATTTGATCATTTTTAGGATCAATATAACGTAAATAATACCAACAGCTTCCAGCCCATTGTGGCATCGTATTCGTTTCTCTACGCCCTTTCATCCCGGTTTCTGGATCGACGACGTTGACAAATGAATCAATGTTCGCTAATGGAGATTCTCCAGTTCCAGATGGTTTGATTTCATCAGTTTTAGGTAATAATAACGGCAATTCATTTTCAGGAACTGTCGTCATTGAACCATCTTCCCAATGAATAATAGGAATCGGTTCACCCCAATAACGTTGGCGGCTGAAGAGCCAATCTCGTAATTTGTAATTGACTTGTTTCTCCCCTAATCCTTTTTCTTCCAATAACGCGATTGCTTTAACAACCGCTTCTTTATTTTGAAGTCCATTGAGTTCGCCTGAATGAATGTGTGGACCATCACCTGTGAAATAAGGTGTATCATCATCATGAGCGATGACTGATACGACTGGGAGATCGAATGTCTTCGCAAATTCATAGTCTCTTTCATCATGCCCCGGTACCGCCATAACAGCACCTGTACCGTATGAAGAAAGCACATAGTCTGCAATCCAAATCGGCACTTGTTCACCCGAAAACGGATGTATCGCATATGCCCCTGAAAAGACACCTGTTTTTTCTTTCGCTAAATCTGTACGTTCCAAGTCTGATTTTTTAGCCGCTTCTTGTTGGTATTGTTTCACGATATCCGCTTGCTCAGCCGATACAAATTGATCGACCAATGCATGCTCAGGACTGACGACGAGGAAAGTTGCGCCATATATCGTATCTGGACGTGTCGTAAAAACTTCAATCGACGCATCCATTCCTTCAACGTTAAACGTCACTTTTGCCCCTTCCGAGCGACCAATCCAATTCCGTTGCATATCTTTAATAGATTCAGGCCAATCTAAAGTCTCTAAATCTTCCAACAAACGATCGGCATATTCAGTAATTTTAAGTACCCATTGTTTCATAGGCCGGCGCACAACAGGATGTCCCCCGCGTTCTGATACGCCATCGATGACTTCTTCATTAGATAAAACTGTGCCTAATGCTTCACACCAATTGACAGGAATTTCGTCAATATAGGCTAATCCTTTTTTGTACAGTTGGATAAAAATCCATTGTGTCCATTTATAATAATCTGGATCTGTCGTACTGACCTCGCGATCCCAATCGTAACTAAAACCTAATTCTTGTATTTGACGCTTAAATGTTTGAATATTACGCTTTGTAAACTCAGCAGGGTCGTTCCCCGTATCCAATGCATATTGCTCGGCTGGAAGACCAAAGGCATCCCAGCCCATTGGATGTAAAACATTGTATCCTTGCATTCTTTTATAACGAGATAAGATGTCCGTTGCAGTATATCCTTCTGGATGACCCACGTGCAACCCTGCACCAGAGGGATAAGGGAACATATCTAATGCATAAAATTTCTTTTGGCCAATATGATCCTCTGTTTTAAAAGTTTTATTTTCTAACCAATACGTTTGCCACTTCTTTTCGATTTCTTGATGTTTATAATTCACAACTTCATCCTCCTACCTCATAAAAAAACATCTCTAACTATTCGTATTTGGCTAGGGACGACGATTGCCGCGGTACCACCCTCATTCACTCAAAAAGTGCACTTCATTCTAAATAGTAAGAGATGTCATTTATTTTTGTCATAATTTGGTAAGTTCGCTTAGTGTCTTTCGTTAGTTTCCACCACCACTAACTCTCTGTAGAAATACGTCCTAAACTACTACTCCAGCTTCGTTTGAATTCATGTTTCATACGTAATCATTTACTATAATATGCAATTTAATTCAAAGATGCAAGCCTCATTTATTAGATTTAATGATACAGGGTTTTGGGATCGAGCTTTTTATCGTATATTGTTAAAAACAGCATTGCAATAACAAGCAACCCTATCATCGATAAAAACATCACTTGCATGTCATATAAATCTACTAATATCCCGCCCACTAAAGGTCCAAATGCTTTTCCTACAGTTGAAGCGGAGTTGATAATCCCCTGGTAAACACCTTCTCTTCCTTTAGGCGCTAACAAATTGGCGATTGTAGGTACAGCTGGCCACACAAACATTTCTGCAAATGTCATGATGACCATTCCTACAACAAAAATTGAAAACGACGTTGCAAAACTCGTTACAAAAAACGACAAAATAAAAACAACAAGTCCAAAATATAGTTGTAATTTTAGCTGTCCTTTAAAGCGCTGTATGATTGGAGAAATCAAAGGTTGTCCAACTAAAATCAACACGCCATTCACCGTCCAAAGCAAACTATATTGACTCATCGAAATCCCAATGCTTTGTGTAAATGAAGCAATTGTCGTTTGCCACTGAACATACGCAACCCAACATAACGCGAACATCACACAAAGTAATAATAATGCATTAAAATGGGTTTTGTTTTGGACACGACCTACGTTTTCAAGCACTTCTTGTTGTTTAACCGTTGCATGATAATCCATGTTAAAATGAAATATAGCAATAATGAAAAAAACGACATACATTGCTAAATTAGCCATAAATATATAATTAAAACTAAGTTCTGCGACAAAACCACCTAAAGCGGCTCCAACTGCAACTCCGATATTTTGGGCTAAATATATGGCATTGAACGTTTGTCTACCGCCTTGAGGCCACACTGCGCCTGCCATAGCATAAATAGCAGGGACAATCATTCCCCCGCCAAATCCTAACACGATTAACCAAATGGCATACCAAGGCCAACCGTGGAGGATATTTAATAATACTGTTGCACATAAGCTGATCAACGTGCCTAACAGAATGGTACGATACCCTCCAAGCTTATCGAATAATGAACCGCCTAATAGATTCCCGGCAATCATACCAAATGAATTGACCATTAAAACGAGTCCCGCCGTACTCAATGATTTCCCCAACACTTCATTCATATAAATCGTGTTAAGTGGCCATAAAAAGCTTGCACCTGTAATATTGATTGCCATTCCAATGACTAGCCACCGTATTTCTTTCGGCATACGCATTGATGTCACTCTCCTTTTTCTCTCTAGGACACACTATAACACGATATTGATGAAATATGTTAAAATCTTCAAATACTGTTTAAGAACACGGTATAATACGCTATGATTAATACAGTTAAAATTAAGAATGTTGAAAGGAAGATTGTGATGGGGTGTTATTTTCCATACGCTTTTGAAGAAAAACGATATCACACGTTAAATTATCATCTGAAAAATAAATTTGGTCGTAAAATTTTCAAAGTAGCATTAGATGGCGGGTTTGATTGTCCAAATAGAGATGGTACTGTGGCTCATGGGGGATGTACGTTTTGTTCGGCAGCTGGGAGCGGCGATTTTGCTGGAAATCGTGCAGATTCTATCGATGTACAATTTAAAGAAATAAAAACAAAAATGCATGAAAAATGGCAAGAAGGTCAATACATTGCTTATTTTCAAGCATTTACGAATACACATGCGCCTGTCGCAGTCTTGCGCGAAAAATTTGAAGCGGCATTAAAACAGCCAGGTGTTGTAGGTCTCTCAATTGGAACACGTCCAGATTGCTTACCTGATGACGTTGTAGAGTATTTAGCAGAATTAAATCAACGCACTTATTTGTGGGTCGAATTAGGGTTGCAGACCATTCACCAAAAGACTTCAGATCTTATCAATCGTGCGCATGATATGACTTGTTATTATGAGGGAGTCGCTAAATTACGCCAACATCACATCAATGTTTGTACACATATTATCAATGGTCTCCCTGGTGAAGATGAGCAAATGATGATGGAAACAGCTCAAGCGGTTGCAAGTATGGATGTTCAAGGCATAAAAATTCATCTACTTCACCTATTAAAAGGGACACCAATGATGAAACAATATGAAAAAGGACAACTTGAATTTATGACACGCGCACAATATGTCAATCTCGTTTGCAATCAACTTGAGCAACTTCCACCAGAGATGATTGTCCACCGAATTACTGGTGATGGGCCGATAGACTTAATGGTGGGTCCGATGTGGAGTGTTAACAAATGGGAAATTTTAAATGAAATTGATGCTGAACTCACACGCCGCGGTACCGTCCAAGGGCAATATTTCGAAGCGCAGGTCACGCGATGATTGTTTCACGCATCTTACCCTTTGCCAAATCACTCATTCGTAGCCACGTCGCAGCTGATAGTGTAGTTATCGATGCAACATGCGGAAATGGACATGATACGCTTTTTTTAGCTAAACTTGTCCCACATGGTCATGTTTATGGGTGTGACATTCAAGCTGACGCCATTTCTCATACGCAAGAAAAAGTACAATCATTTGATCATGTAACACTCTTTCAAGTCGGTCATGAAGATATCATTGCTCATATCCCAGAAAGTCATCGCAATCAGATTCATGCTGCCATTTTTAATCTCGGCTACTTGCCTAAAGGAAATAAACGCATTGTGACACATGCGTCCACCACTATCACAGCCATTGAACGGATTTTTGAGGTCCTTCAACCCGAAGGCATCATTGTACTGGTGGTTTACCCTGGACATGAAGAAGGTGCAATAGAAAGTCGCGCACTGATCGACTATTTGTCCACTTTTGATCAACAGCTTGGACATGTGATTAAATATGAATTTATCAATCAGCAAAACCAACCCCCTTATGTTGTTGCTATCGAAAAACGTGCATAAATTGAAACCCAATAGTTAAACCAGCGTTACACATTTTTCAGTGAATCGCTGGTTTAATTTATGCCTGTTCTATTTTTATCTGTTAAGACGGTGTCATTCTTTAAACAATCACGCATTTGTTCTTCCTTGACCTACAAGTCACAACCATGAATAATGGAATTCAATAACGCTTGTAGATGTGCTTCTCGGCTCTCAATCTCTATACATGTAAAGTTAATTAACTGTTGCTTATCACTGACTTTGTTCTCGTTAAAATGAATAATCACTGTTCGCTCATCATCGGACGGTCTTTCTTTGATAATCCATTTCTTTTCTACTAAATTATTGTATGTTCTCGTCCGCTTATACGTTTTAACTTTTACATAATCATCCATTTCTTTGAGCGTCATTGATCCTTTATCCCAAAGCGTTAGTAAAATTAAAAATTCTTCTTTTCCTAATTGAAATTGGTCCTCTATTGCATTAAAAATTGCCTCTACTTCTTTTTGTAATTGATCGAGTAATATGATATCACTCACATTATAATTTTTATTTTCAGCCATAATTAGCCTCCATTCTTATCCTACCTATCCTTTAAAGATACCCTTAAAATCAAAATCCAATCCTATTTAATATAATTGTAATATTTTGTCGTTTTTAAATTTGAATGCTCGTCATTTATTCATATTAAAAAACTCATTCTTTTATCACATTGGTTTACCATAATCAATATATTTAAAACAATCATCCACCAATGTCGAACTGTTTTAAACAATCCAATTCCTGATTGATCAACGCTTCTATTTAAACAATCCCACTAAACCACAAAAAAGCTAGGTTGCATAACGCAAATCCCTAGCTTTTTAATACAGTGGCACGATTCAGATATACCGTTTTCTTATTTACTTACCTGAAATAAATTTTTACAGTAAGTGTGAGATTGAATCTTGCATCTCTTTTAAAATATGCACTGATTTATTAAATTTTTCTGTTTCATCTTCATTTAGAGGCGTTTCAATAATACGTGTTGCACCTTCAGCATTGATTAAAGTCGGCACGCCTGTATACACCCCTTCGTGTCCGTATTCACCTTCTAAATAACTCGAAACAGTCAATACGACATTTTGATTTTTTAAAATCGCTTTTGATATATGCATAAGCCCCATTGCAATACCATAATATGTTGCACCTTTAGCTTTAATAATGTCATATGCTGCATCACGTGTTTTTACATAAATTTCTTCGATGAGGTGCTCACGTTCTGGATCATTTTTCAATTGATCGTAAATCGATACACCTGCAATTGACGCGCTCGACCAAACCGGAACTTCAGAATCACCATGTTCTCCGATAATATTCGCATGTACACTACTTGGCGCAACATCAAATGCCTCACCGAGCAGATGTCTAAATCGTGCTGTATCTAATATTGTGCCTGAACCAATAACTTTATGTTTCGGTAAGCCAGAGTATTTTAAAGTCACGTACGTTAAAATATCTACAGGATTTGCTGCCACTAAAAAGATACCATCAAAGCCGCTCGCCATAATGGATGAGATAATTTCTCGATATATCTTCGCATTCTTTTCTACTAAATCTAGACGCGTTTCTCCAACTTTTTGAGGGGCACCCGCACAAATCACAACTAAATCAGCATCTTTACAATCTGAGTATTCTCCTGCTGAAACTCTTACCGGCGATTCTGCGTATGGTGCGCCGTGGTTTAAATCTAAAACATCACCCAACACTTTGTCTTTATTGATATCAATAATCACGAGTTCATCCGCTACACCTTGGCTAACCATTGTAAAAGCATAGCTTGCTCCAACTGCGCCATTACCGACTAATACTACTTTATTGCCTTTATTCTTCATTGAAAAACACTCTCCTACTATGCCGTATTTGGTAGAAATTAATTGCTTGTGATTCTTTTCACATTTATAATTTAACATGTTTTCAAATGTCTTTCAATCATAAATTTTTAATTTCCCAAATTTCCAATAACGAGGTGCGCAGCATGTAGAAAACTTCGCTATCTCAAGCTATTTGCATCATCAATGACATATCCCGCTGCAAAGACATTATTATTTAAAAAGCTCAAAACATAGCGCATTACCGCTTCACGTTCAGGTTCATTATGAATTTCATGTTCAAGATCTTGCCACGCCTTAAAGTATACCTCTTCAAATCGCAATTTTTGAAGTAGTTCACGTGTTACGGTTGTATCAGTGATCTTATCCTCCGTGCCATACATAATGCACATCGGTTTAGGCGTTAACCGGTCAAGGTGATCGGCCGTTTCTTTCATCGTTCGAATGATTTCTTTGTACCAATGATAACTTACTTTTTTCAACATCATTGGATCATTTTCCATTTCTTCAAGCACTTCAGGATGACGTGTCAGATGTGCGGGTTCAATTCCTAAATCAAATTTCGCGCCTTTTGAAATATCACCAACATTTGAAGTTAAAAAGTGTTTGCGTGTTTTGTAATTTTTTTGGAACGCTAATAGAGGCGAGATAAGGACGACCCCTTCAACGTCTAGGTTGACTTTCTCCAACAAATTAACACAGATTAATCCGCCCAAGCCCACACCAATGATAAAAGTAGGCAAATGGTACGCTTCGGCAATTTCCATCCACTCCAATACACGTTCCTGATATAGTTCAAAGTGCTCAATTTGTCCTTTATGCATACGTGAAGTCTGACCTTGACCTGGCAAGTCTCCCATTATAACGTGGTAGCCATTACGTTTTAAATGTGTAATGACAAAGGCATATCGCCCTGTATGTTCCAACATGTTGTGTACAATGACGACAACACCTTTCGCTTCACCCTCAGTTTCCCATTTCCACATCATGCATTATCCTTTCTCATTCTATATATTCTTATTTTCATTATATCGTGAGTTGTCTTAAAAGTGCGACTATAAACATCAAAAAAATGGCGTCAAATTTGAAATGTCGTATCGCTCAAGTATGAATCGCCATCATCACATTAACGTTGCCAATAATGTGCATTTGAACACCTTGTGATCTATGCGATGGGTATTTATTGCAACGACAATCAGCGAGATGAAAGTGCACATTCGTAAATCTTGCACCATTGATGTATCGTTTTCACCGATGAACGTAGTCAAATTGACTAATTTGGCAGATGTTAAGTGCACTTTAAAATGATGTTCTTTTTCCTAACGTCAAGATTTTACCCCTGTCTAGCAATCGAGACAGGCTCGTTGATAGACAGGGGCACTTTGAATCATTTTATATTTAATTGCTTTTTCAAAACTGTACTTTTATACCGATAGCTTTAAAAACAACTTTTTGACCATTGCTTCACTTAAACGAGTTTAAATGTTTTACGAACAAATTTGAATCGTAAAATTAAAATCGTTAACAATAGCTCATAAAAAGTAGGGAAAAATTTGGCAACAATCAATCCCATTAACTGTCCCAACAACGTGCCATCGCCTTGAGATGCATTAAACTGAGCTACAATTCCAGCATCAACGAGATTCAATCCTATGATTAAGACGACCACTGGCCATGTTTTTTTCGTGACAACACCAACAATCAATCCCAATATAACGAGTAGCAAAAGTTCAAAAACAAAATACTGGACAAACGTATCTAACGACGTCCCAAATATATAGAATGCTAAATCTCTAAACATTGCTTATCTCCCTTAATATAGATTTACATTTATTTTAACACGCGTGTATTTCCAATCATTTAAAGATTTTATTAAGATTTCTGCGCAACAATTTACAAAAAATTAACAAATAATGCGCGATTTACATCACTTCAGCAACTCTTCACACAGACTTCATGTTAACTTGACATCAATATGTTAGATTATGCTTAACAAAACCATTTAGCAAGGAGTATATTATGAAAATTATCATTAAATGTATGGTATGTATTTTACTTCTACTCAGTGCGCCATTAATGACTGCTATTGCTCAAGAACCTATTGCGACGAATACTCAAAAATAAATAAATTCATCTTCACATTTAGTTCAAATTAACATGATACATTACCTATATAAAAATATATTTTTTAATGTGAAAACGTTTTCCCCTATGATATGTTCGTGATACACTATTGATAAAACATGAACAACTGGGAGGAATTTAGAATGGTCTTAGTCAAAAACTTTTTCATGGCATTATCTAATAATGCATTTTTAAATTCAGCAGCGAAAACAGTAGGACCTTCACTCGGGGCGAAAAAAGTCGTCGCAGGCAATACGATTGATGATGTGGTTGAAACAATTAAAAAATTAAACAAAAAAAATATCGCGGCCACTGTTGATAATCTTGGGGAATTTGTCAACAATGAACGTGATGCCATTGCTGCAAAAGACAAAATACTTAAAGTAATGGAAGCCATTCACAAAAATCATTTAAATGCACATATATCTGTGAAATTAAGCCAACTTGGCTCTGAATTTGACCGTGCGTTGGCGTATCGTAATATTCACGAAATCGTAGCAAAAGCACATGAATTGAATCAAATGCATATTAACATCGACACTGAAAAATATGAAAGTTTGTTTGATATTACTCAAACACTCGATCGTTTAAAAGCGGAATATAACAATGTAGGTACCGTGATTCAAGCGTATTTGTTTAAAGCAGACGTCTTGATCGACAAATATCCCGATTTGCGTTTACGTCTTGTCAAAGGGGCGTATAAAGAGTCCTCGTATATTGCTTATCAAACTAAAGAGGAAATCGACGAAAACTATATACGATTAATCGAGAAAAGATTACTCACTGCTGAAAATTTCACTTCAATTGCGACACATGACCACAAGATTATTAATCATGTTAAAGCTTTTGCCGAAAAACATCATATTGATAAATCGCAATTTGAATTTCAAATGCTTTATGGTTTTAGATCAGAATTGGCAGAATCTATTGCGAATGAAGGCTATCATTTCACAATTTATGTTCCATTTGGTGACGATTGGTTTGGTTATTTTATGCGTCGTTTAGCCGAAAGACCTCAAAATATTACGCTTGCTTTAAAAGAATTTGTCAAACCGAAATCACTGATCACGTTTATCGCTGTTAGTGCGGGTGTCGTGACATTATTAAATCGACTAAAAAAACGTTAATCACCTTGAGTCTCAGTGCTTTCAATATATGCATCATAACTAGAGTACAAGAGAGGGATGACAAAATCCCATTTTTATCCATGGCATTGATCATCCCCCTCTCGATAAAGAGAAATTCCGTTGAAGAAGCAAAATAAAGGGCGATATTCAACGCAAATCTCCTTCTTCTCTTTTATATTCTTGCTTTTAGAAGTGCACATCCCATTTTGTTCAATGCATTTTCACAATAATCATTTTGATGTTTACGGACACACGCTGAGTGTCAATCCGCACCTATACTTATCTACTGAACTGTTCTAATAGACGTGCCATTTCGATTGCTCCAATTGCAGCTTCTGCACCTTTATTCCCTGCTTTTGTACCGGCTCTTTCAATTGCTTGTTCAATGTTTTCTGTTGTTAACACACCAAAAATCACTGGAATTCCAGTATCATCACTCGCTTTAGCAATCCCTTTTGCCGCTTCATTACACACATAATCATAATGTGATGTTGCCCCACGAATGACACAGCCTAATGTAATGATTGCATCATATTGACGTGTTTGCGCCATTGTCTTTGCTACCATTGGCAATTCAAATGCGCCTGGTACGTGTGCAACGTCAATGTCTGTTTCTGCAACTTGATGCCTTTTCAATGCATCCATTGCCCCATCAAGTAAACGTCCGGTAATCAAATCATTAAACCGACTCACTACAATCCCAATTTTTAATCCTTCGCCGTTAAGTTGCCCTTCAAATTTCATAAAAATACCTCCTTGATTTATATTAAATGACCCATTTGATGTTTTTTGACTTGCATATAATCATGATTGTGCTCATTTGATTCTGTGACGAGTGGAATTCTTTCTTCGATTTGAATACCATACCGTGTCAAACCATGTATTTTTTCTGGGTTATTACTTAATAAGCGGACTGATGTAACGCCAAAATGTTTTAAAATTTGAGCAGCAACGTCATATTCACGTAAATCCGGTTCAAAACCAAGTGCCTCATTTGCCGAAACCGTATCATGTCCTTTTTCGATTAACTCATATGCCTTTAATTTATTTACTAAACCGATACCTCGTCCTTCTTGAGGTAAATAAAGAATCATTCCCCCATGTTGTTGGATATAGGTCATCGCGGCTTCTAACTGCGCACCACAATCACATCGCTCACTATGAAAAATATCTCCAGTTGCACAGGCAGAATGAACACGCACATTCATCGTCGTTGAAAAATCCCCTTTGACAAGTGCTAAATGTTCTTGTTGATCGATTTTTGAAGTAAAACCATACATATCAAAAGTGCCAAAACGAGTCGGCAAAGTGATTTTTGCTTCTGCTGAAATCAGTTGACGATGCTTTTTAATATAAACCACCAGATCATCTATCGTAATCATTTTCAGGTTGTGTTCCATTTTGAATGCTTCAAGTTGTTCACCTTTAGCCATACTACCATCGTCGTTCATGATTTCGCATATCACACCAGCTGGGCGTGCACCCGTTAAAAGTGCTAAATCTATTGTCGCTTCAGTATGACCGCGACGTTCGAGTACACCGTTACTTTTAGCAATCAGCGGAAATAAATGCCCAGGCTGATAAAAAGTATCCGCCGTCATTTCATCATCTATCAGTGCGCGTGCTGTTTGTGTTCTTTCAATTGCACTAATTCCAGTTGTTGACTGAACGTGATCAATGCTATATGTAAAAGCCGTCTCATGTGGATCATTATTTCGCTTCACCATATTTTCAAGGCCTGCTTGCTTAGCAATGTCTTCAGTAATGGGGGCACAGATTAAACCTCTTCCATAACGTGCCATAAAATTTAACGTGTCATCGTGCATCCACTCTGTAATAGCAACTAAGTCCCCTTCATTTTCTCGTCCTTCATCATCTACAACAATAATCATGTCTCCTTGTTTCAATGCATTAATGGCTGCTTCAATAGTATCTCGTTTCACGAAATCCCCTCCTTTAAAAACCAGCGTTCAGTAAGTCTTGAACTGAAAGCTTTGAATTTTGTTGCGTCAATGATGCTACATATTTAAATAGCAAATCTGTCTCCAAATGGACTTGATCCCCTTGCTTTTTTGTAGACAGTGTTGTTGCTTTTCGTGTTTCTGGAATAAGGTGAATTTCGAATTGGTTTGATAATTTCTTAAATATTGTCAAACTAATTCCATCAACAGCGATTGAACCTTGAGGAATCATTTGAGCCATGAGCGATTCATCTGCTGAAATCGTATAAATCCATTCGTTTTGTGAGGTTTGTATATTTTTTATCACACCGCGACCATCTACATGACCTTGAACAAAATGTCCCCCTAGTCGATCTATTGGACGTAAAGCACGTTCTAAATTGACGTGATCTTTTACTTTTAACCGCGCCAAATACGTTTTATTTTCTGTACCTCTAATCACTTGAACTGTGAAACTATCGCTATTAAAACGGGTGACTGTTAAACATGTCCCGTTCACACTAATCGAATCACCAATCTGCATATCGCTGATTATCTTTTGACATTGAATTGTCAGTTCTGTAATGGGATGATGCGTTTGAATATGTTGAATTGTACCCACTTCTTCTATGATACCTGTGAACATGATGTCACTTCCTTCTCAATCGTAGTTTCAAATCGGTATCTAGTATATCTGTTTGTACAATTTCAAATTGTGGAAGTTGATCAAGGGGTGTGACTTTTTCCGTATGAAAAAATTGATTAATTCCTTGACCACCTATTAATTTCGGGGCTACATATAGGATGAAGTTTGTCACATAATATGACGCTAAAAATTGTGATGTTACGTTTGGTCCTGCTTCGACAAGAACACGACCATAACCTTTTTGATATAAATCTTTTAACACGGCTTCAATCTCAACCGAATTCATTCGAATCAACACCACATGCGCCCACGGTGAAATAACCGTTTCATTTTCAGTATAGACGTATATCGGTGTTGTTTGATCATGAAAAAGTTGCGCTTGCCAATCGATACGGCCAGAACGTGATAAAATCACTTTCGCTGGATGGTGACCATCCTCACATCGTGTTGTTAAACTAGGGTTATCATGCATTAAGGTGCCATTCCCAGTCAAAATCGCATCATGTCGATGCCTCAATTGAAAAACATCTTTTTTTACTGCTTTTGATGTAATCCATTGACTTTTGAAATCATCTGTCGCTTGTTTACCATCCATGCTTGCGCTGACTTTGACTGTCACAATCGGTAAACTTGCACGCTTACTTTGATAAAACTCCGTGTATAATTGTGTTGCTTTAGGATGCGGTCGATAGTCGACTTCCACGCCATGATCTCGCAACATGGCATGTCCTGTATCTTTTAAAGTTGTATCCTTCGCTGCATATACAACTTTGGAAATACCTGTATCAATAATCTTTTGCGCACATGGCGGCGTATGGCCATAATGAGAACATGGCTCTAAGGAAACGTATATTGTTGCACCTTTGACATGGCTTTCACCTGCCATATCGATTGCTTGCACTTCAGCATGTTTCTCGCCTTTTTTCAAATGCGCACCGATACCTATGATTCGTCCATTTTTGACGATGACTGCACCAACAGCAGGATTCGTACCGGTTTGTCCTTCGACCATTTCAGCCAACTGTATGGCATATTCTAAATATTGCATTGACTTTCACCTCAATAAAAAAACACTCGATTGTCGACTTCGAGTGGTAGGATGTATGAAAAATCTTCAATTCAGATTGAATCTGTTTTCATTCAACTTTTTAGATACGACAAATAAACTCACATTATATATTTAAAAAATTAATGTGAAAAATGCCGTTACTATTCTTCCTCCCATCCAGACTTTCACTGTCGGCTCTAGATTCTCACTAGATCAGCCATATCAAAAATTTGATACAGGTCGCAGGCTTATGATTTACTGCCGGTTGGGATTTTCACCCAGCCCCGAAAGAATATATGAAATTGTATTGAGAATAAAAGATACGCATAGTCTCTTGCCAAGACTATGCGTATATCTTATCTTATCTATGAATATTTTACAAACATTTATACTATTAAAAATTAATATTTTTATCTCCTGTGCATCAATTGCTATTTCCAAATGACTCAGTGTCAGGTTATTTCTTATGATGTTTCTTTTTGGCTTTTTTCTTTTTTTGTTGCTTATGTTGGGTTTTTTGTTGTTGTTTTCTTTTTTCTTTGTCCAATGCTTTTTGAGCCTGATACGTTTCATACAAGTTTTCTACTGCACGAACAGCCTGTTGTACAATCATATTCACACCATTGCGTTCAAAATTAACTCCGTTTGTGATTTGACCCATCGCACGCATATTTTTCAACGTTCCATATAAAGGGCTAATCACTTCATTTGTCGACGGAACAATTTGAATGCCACCTTGTGGATGCGGTTGTATAATTTGACGATTCTCAAGATCAATGAGCAACGCATCGTCCTCATCTAATTGACTCAAATGTTTTTTTGGACCTGTCGCGTTGATCATAACATCGACTTTCATTTCCTCAGTGACATTTTTAAAACGCAAACGATATTTCCCGTAATACCGACGCACATGTGATAATCCTGATAACACATGAAGATGACCTGCTTCGATTTCTTTAATTAATTGTTGTGCCGTCTCACGCGGCATTGGATTTGTGTTTTCTTTTAAATAGCGATGATATTTGTTCAGAAAATGTGCTTGATCATCACGACTCAAACTGTTCCAAATCCAATCCATATTCTCTTTTAAAGCCTCAAACATACTTTGTAATGCCCCGACCTCTTTAGGATGGTTTAAATCATATTTCAAATCATAAATAGAATCATATTTACGACGCTTAAGGAGCTTCTCTAATGGAATATCACGATCCTCAAATTCTTTTTTAAACAAATTCACTGCCATTTCAAGAGGGACGACACCCATATTTTCTGCTTTTATCTCATCAAATTTCTCTACAGTTATATATTTAAATGTAATACTTTGCATGTCCCCCCGTACACTCGGCAGTTTACCAGTGCGACTCGCCAAAATGATTGGTTTATGTTGATGGTGTGCTAAGGCATATCGTACGACATCTAAACTAGCAAGCCCAGTCCCTAAAATCGCAATTGTATCATTACCATTGACTTCAGATAAAGTTTGATTTGCTGGATAAGGAGAATGAATATACCCTTTTTGCCCTTTTAAATCATATGGATCGTTATAAGACAGTGTTCCTATCGTGAAAAAGACATAATCGTAGGTTTGACACTTATGATGGTCATCAGAAGTACATACAGCAATACGCTTAGGGATCATTTCACTTTCTTGTTCTTCAATATACATATGTGTCACTTGGTGCTTAATGATATTGATGTTGTCAAAAGTCTGATTAAACTGAGCTAAAAAATGTTTCATGTAATGCCCGAATACAAAGCGGGGTAAATATTCTACATCTCCATAATCAAACTCATCTTGCGCATTGTACCATGATCTGAATTCTAACAGATCATCAATATTTAAAGACAATCTATCCACCGGAACATTAATCAATAAGTTCTCGCTATCATTTTGAAACGGCTTCCCTTGGCCCATATTCTGCGCATTGTCATACACATCGACTTCTAATTTTTTAAATTGTTTATATTTAACAAGCTGTCGTAAAACACTGACACCTGCTGTTCCCATTCCAATAATGGCTACTTTCATTTGGCATCATCCTCATTTTCATTTGTTTGATACCCTTACATTATACCTATAAATCGGAGCTGAATTAAAGATTTTACGTGTTTCACCCTTCAAACCAAATGTTGTTGGTATTTTTATAACGGTGTCAAACCTTATTACGATGAAAAATTAAAGTCGAAAGGGCTCAAATGCACATGCTACATTTTATGAATATGTTATAGTAGTATGTAAATAAGGAGTGAATGAATATGTTAAAATTCATTGTTAAAGTTACTGTTGCAACGGTTGTTCTATTTTTAGTATTAGGTCGTAAAAACGAGGCGCAATAACAGCTTGTTAACGCTGCTTTGATAATGATCTTCCGTAAGAATCATGAATCTATTGAGCGGCGTATTGTCATTTCCTCTCATTAAACTTCACACATTCACCCTCTAAAGCGGACTGTATCGTCCCTCTTTAGAGGGTGTTATTTTGGTTTTAAGGTTTGATGTTCAATTTTTAGTCATCATGGCTAGTTGTACTTGATAGATGTTGACGTCGCTTATCACAGTAAACGACGAACGATTGTTTCAATATTTGAAGGGCGTGTTCCGTTTCATAACCATTATACGATATTGAATTGATTCATATTATTAGGTTTTTAAGTTTAAATTTTAATAATTATGGCCATCTTGATGCTTTTTATCGTCCTTATACACAAACCAATTAAAATATTTTCCTTCAGTTTTCATATCTTGATAAAAATCAGCCATAATAATCGCATTACTTTTTGCCCAGTTGATGTCAGTTGCATACTGATGCTCACCAGGATTTTTAGGATTCCATCTCATACTATATAAAGTATTTTGGTTCGGACCAGATAAGTAGTGGTCATGTATAAACTCCGCACCCCCACTGATCGCTTTTTCTGGTGTATCCCATCCTTTTTTCTTCGCATATTCAGCACCAGTTTTAATTGGATCTTCATCTAATGCCCCTACACCATAAAAGTTATAGTACTTTTTACCATCAATCTCGACGCCTTTAGACAACTCAGAAACAACCGATCCTGTTTCAAGAAGTGCATGAGAAATTAAGTATACTTCATTCACTTGTTTATCTTTAGCTGCATTGACAAAATCATCAGTATGCGCTAATAAAGTCGGATGATTTCTTAACATACGTTTAATTCTGTTTTTATCAATACCTTGATACTTTGACAAATTTAAAAATTGGTATTTTTGACGTTTGTCATCCATAAATTTTGAACTATCCATCGCATTTCGAATTTCAGTATCTGATGCATCACGCCAATTCGTATGATTTTTATTTGAAACTTGTTGGCTTGTATAGTTATCAATTTGTTTTTTTGCCGCTTGATCTAGCGTGACATCTAAAACCTCAACATTTTCTACTTGTTTTACACTTTTAAAGAAAATTTGGTCTTCAATCATTTTAAAAAAGAAAAAACCTGCAACACATGCAATGATGAATGACGCGATGACAGCAAGAATTGAGCCTTTCTTGTGCTTTCTCATAAACACACCTCTTCAGAATGTTTCTTTATTGTAGTTTTGTTTGTAACTTACTAGAACTCAAATTTTACCACCTTACACGTTGATGTACAACGCGTATCTATTCTTGTTACACATTCATAAAAAAACAGTAATGAATATGTAAAATAATTCATTACTATTTGTCACGCTGGTAGTCCATCATGATAAAACTGACTGCTTGTGAACGATTTTTATAATAATATGGCGCTAAATTAATAGTCCCTTCTACCGCGCCATCCCGATACATCATCTCTTTTGTCATATTATTAATCATCACAAATTCTGCTCGGTCTCGAATGATGTCTAAATCGTCATTGCGCGCAAAGAAATGTTCTAAATTTAAATGTTCGTAATCCATATTAACCTCCTTATTCAGTCATTTGACATATAAAACGGCCAATGTGACGCGTAAGTCTGTCTATCCTATAAAAATAAACGATAAAATACCATCTACACCTGATATTAAACATAAAATAGCATAAAAAGCACAATGTCACAATCATTTCGCTATGGTATAACACATTTGACCGGTCAAACAGAAAGGCGTGAACGAAATGATATTTGATACACTTTACAAGCAGTATTACAAATTAATCCATTATTTACTCCATCAGCACCATATTTCATATAATTATGAAGAATACTTTCAGCTGTTAACCATTAAGCTGTGGGAACTTTCAATGAAATACCAACCGACATTCAATCAATCTTTTTCAACCTTTGTAAGTTACCGCTTAAAATTTTACTTAATTGACTTATTACGACAACAATCATCACAAGTGCCACTCGTACCCATGACTTCAGAAATCTATGAAATCAGTGATCATACACCCGTTATCAATCACTTCATCTTAAATGATCTCATTCTTGAGTTAAGTCCCGCTCAACAAACATGGCTTCATTATTTTATGGAAGGCTACCTTCAAAAAGAGATTCAACAACGCATGTGCGTCTCTGCAACGACAATTCGAAAATATAAATCAACTACACTCCTTTATTTAAGACAAGCCCTTACAGATGAAAATGTACAGGAAGGAATGAATAGATGATGTCTTTATCTCAACACGACGCCGAAAATATTTTGTTTATCAAAACGGCCCAACAATTGAATTACCGTACTTTTATTCAATATTCAACCTATAATCAACGAAGTCAACTCAATTTGAAACAATATTTGAATCATCTTGCCTACCGATTTCATAAAGAAATACGTACACAAAAAAAGCAAGCTCGTGCACTTTTAAATGTCTCTAAAATGGTCCCTATATTTATGGATTTGACGCTTATTTTATGTCCGTTATTGTCACAACGCGCTCCAATTCAATATTACATCAATATGGCGCAAGTTGTGGCGGCTTCCTCTCAACGAAATGAAACATGCATTCATTTCAAAAACAATACCACACTTGTAGTCCCGATACCTTTACATCAATTCGTCAGTCAATGGAAAGATGCACACATGCTCTCAACACTCATCATAAACTAGCGGACACGATTCATTTTGTAATCGAGCAAGCGCTTTGTGAAAAAGGCATTGCTACGCTTCATTAAATAAATGGTCAAGATCATTAAGAGAATGGCGCAGATAAGTATAACAACGACTAGACTTATCGACAAATGCACTTGTGGCTGGATAAAATAATGTACAGCACTCAAACTGAGTAATAAACCCGTAATAAATAAGCCTAACAAGATAATATTCGTTACCAATAAACCGATGAGAGATGTAACAAGATGCCCTGTTGACAACACGCGTGTTTTGAAAACATGTTGTTGCAAGTAATCATATACAAATCTACGCGGGGATTGATATTCTTGCTGTATTGCTTCAACCGTTTGGTGTTTCATCCATTCCGCAAGCGCCCGTTTCTCGCGTGCATTTAAATACCACATTTCTTTCTTTACTTTATATTCAAACACATCATTTCTCATGGTAAACTCCTTTATGTCATCGATCTTCACAAATAATATCCCAAAAAATCACACATTGCAATCAACACGATAAAAATTAAAAGCACATATGCGTAGGTTAAGCAATCTGGTTACAGCTTACTCACTCCCTACCCATATGTGCGTTTTAATGCAATACTATTGAATTTACAAAATACTTAAACCAGATGATTGTATGTCTTTCGCAAAACCTTGAACCGTATCTACAGACAATTCGTCAATGTCACGTCCAATATTCGGAACTTTTTTAACCACGTCAGCCGGACATGTGATGATATCCGCACCGATTTCATCTGCTTGAATAACATTATATAGCTCACGACAGCTTGCCCACAAAAGCTGAACGCCCGCTTTGCTATGTGTCACTTCAACGGACGCTTTCATGAGTGGCAGTGGATCGACGCCTGTGTCTGCAATACGACCTGCAAAAACAGAAACGTATGTTTCTACACCTGTCGTCACAGCTTCCGTAATGGCTTTCACTTGTTCAAGTGTATAGACAGCAGTTACATTCAGTTTGACGCCTTTAGCTGACAATCTTTCGATCAGTGGAAGCATGGACTCCCCTTTTGTATTAACAATAGGAATTTTAACAAAGATATTTTCTCCAAATTGTTGAATGACTTCTGCTTCTTTTTCCATGGTTTCCATATCATCACCAAACACTTCAAATGAAATGGATGCATCAGGAATCGCTTCTACAGCTTCTTTTGCAAATTCAATATAATTTTTAACGCCAGCTTTTGCCATTAAGCTTGGATTTGTTGTAAAACCGTCTACTTCTTTATTTTGATATGCACGCTTCATTTGTTCTATATCTGCACCATCTGCAAAAACACGTACTTTTAAATCAGCCATAGCATTGTGCCTCCTTGAATTGTTATTATACTTAAAGTTATAACACTTTTTAGGCTTATCATGCTATTTTTACGCTTAGAAACTTTTTCATTCAATACAAATCATTATAAAAATATGATATGATAACTAGCGATATGAAAAGGAGGCATCGTATGTCCAAGTCTAAGAAATACTTTTATTTATCTGTTTTGTTGATGCTCATCAGTCTTTACTTTAATACATTAAATCCAATGCTTAATATGTATATCACTTCAATCGCAAAGTTAATTTTAGTATGTAGTGTGGTCAATTTTTTGATTTTAATTTTTGCGATTCGTTTTGCTGATAAATCTATCAAACATTTACCTGAGCGTCGAAGTTGGATTCATCAAGCCTCTAAAGTACAACCATTACTTTTGCTTGTTGTATTAATCATCCATCTTATTGCTTCACTCTATACGTTTGGTATTATTTAAAATAGATCAATAATAAAGAATGGTGATGTTTTGAAATATGTTTTCATTTTATTCGGTGGCGCGTTTGGTGCATTGCTTAGATGGCAATTCAGCACGATTCCTACACTGTACCACTTACCTATTGGCACTTTAGTTGCAAATTTAGTAGGTGCCTTCTTTATGGGGTATTTGACCATCTTATTCCGAAGAAAGTGGGCCGCCTTCCCTCGAGTGAAGCAAGGGTTAACGACCGGTCTATTAGGCGCCTTAACAACATTTTCTACCTTCCAAATAGAATTAGTGACACTCATCCATCAAAAACTATGGTTGCCCTTGCTCTTATATAGTTTACTGAGCTACATAGGCGGTCTATTTTGTTGTTATCTCGGGATGAAAATGGGAGGGACTTCAAAATGATTATTTTAATGATTGCACTTGGTGGCGGTTTAGGGGCTGTTTCGCGGGCTGTCATCACGACACTCACACAAAAATCAACACGATTTCAATTGCCCATTGCAACACTGATTGTCAATTGGATAGGCGCCTTCAGCATTGGCTTGCTAGATCATCTTACACCCCTTCCACTCGACTTGAGATTAGGACTGATTACTGGATTACTTGGAGGTTTAACGACCTTCTCAACATTGACACTTGAACTTTTAAATATGTTGAGAAACCAGCAATGGTTATCATTTATAACGTATAGTGTTTTACAATATCCTGGCTGTTTATTTTTGTGTATGATTGGTACACAACTTTAAGACAATCGAAAAAGGGACGACAGTAGCTTATTCAACCCGTTACTGTCGTCCCTTGTTATATTAGACTTTCTATAATACAGTTCCGCTTATATGACGACGATGAATGGCGTCATGCTGCACAGCAAAGCATTGTGCGTGTCATTAATGACCGTTATATTGAAGTGGATCTGGTCCAATGCGGCGGTCCTCATTCAATTGATCTAACAATTGCATCTGTGCATCGGATAATTCAAAATCAAAAACAGCTAAATTGTCTTCAATTCGACTCGATGTTACAGACTTAGGAATCGTTACAACATCATGTTGAATATTCCAACGTATGATGACTTGTGCCGGTGATTTTCCAACCTCAGAAGCCACTTGTTTCACCGTTTCATCTTCTAAGATTTGTGCGTTCATTAAAGGAGACCATGATTCCATTTGTATATGTTGTACTTTTAAATATTGACGTAAACGCGCCTGTGTTAAATACGGGTGGAATTCAACTTGATTAATCACTGGCTTAATGCGTGTTTGGGCTAACAATGCCTCTAAATGTTCAATATTAAAATTACTTACGCCAATATTCTTCACTTTTTGATCATGGTATAAATCTTCCATTCCTCTCCAAGTATCAATCATGACTGCTTCATCCAAACCCGGCCAATGAACTAAATATAAATCTAAATAATCAAGACCTAAACGATCTAAAGATGCTTGATATGCCTTAGCCACATTCTCACGGCCATAGTCATCAAGCCAAAGCTTTGAAGTAATGAAAAGATCTTCCCTTGACAAACCAAACGCCTCAATTGCTTCACGAATACCTTCCCCAACTTTTTCTTCGTTTTGGTATATCATTGCTGTATCAATACTTCGGTAGCCACTTTTAATGGCATGCTTTACAGCTTCCTTCGCTTGATCATTATTCTCAACTCTGAATACACCTAAACCCACTTGTGGCATCGTATTTCCATTATAAAAAGTTACATTATTCATCTCATATCTCTCCTTTTCATCTAACTTTATCCTATCTGAAAACCCCGCTTTAGTGCAATGAATTGAAACTGGAAACCTTCAATATTCAACGCGTGTATGCCATCTATATCAAATCTATGAACACCTATGACAAGCGATAGGTAGATGTAATCATCATATTCTCATTACAGCACGTATCAAAAAAAGGGAACGATATTCAAATGATATCGTCCCCCACACGTTGTGATTCATGATTAATTAAATGATTCAATTTCGTCCATGATATTTTGTAAATCATTGACATCATATTGAATGCGCCCATGAAAGACAAACTTATTGAAGAAATCATTTAACTGCAACGGACCAACCAAAACTTTAGTCGCACCTTGTGATGCATAATTTGAAATGGTGATCGCTTCTTCATGACGTGGATTAAAGTATAAAATGGCAGTTGGTGTATATTTCAAATCTAGTTCGCGTTGTAACTTCACTGCTAATGATTCAATATGTGACAATCGTTCAGTATAATCCACAATTGATAACGCATTTTCAGTTTCACGATTTTGATCTAAAACAATGGTTTGCGGTGTTTGTGGATTTAAATTTAATGTTTTAAACACTTGTTCCATCATAGGATTTTTAGAAAACTGTTGCTGACTAATTCCTTGATATACATGCCCTTTTAACAGCTCTGAGTCAATGAGGTATAGACCTGTACGCGTCAAAACAAGATGGCTTACCCGTGTAATATGCTCTAAATCATTTGTCGGCAAAAAGATATTCGCCATAATGTGCATATCTTCTGGTCGAATTCTCTTTTCTTTCACTAAACGTTCCCGAATGCCGAGTAAGCGCATGTCCGTCACGTATTCACTATGATTTTTTGAAAAAAGTTTTAAAGCATCAATTTCTCTGTTTTTCGACGACATCATTGTTTCATATTCTTCTTTATGTCGTGCTTCTGCTTTTTTCTTGTCAATACGGACTTTTTCAAGTTCTTCCTGGTGTTCGTGCGTTAACTTATCTTGCTTCTCTTGATAGCGATGCGCATATGTTTCTTTAGTTTTCTTTTTGCTTTTCAATGCCACTAAGAACAAAATAAAGAATAATGCTGCAACAACAATCGCAGCGATTAGGCCGATTTCCATTGGACCAAATTGTATCATGAGCAATACCTTCCTTTTATAACTTTTCTACAGTTATTTCTATTATATTAAATAACTATAAAATTAGCGATACTAATCAACAAGAAATTTATTTCAGAGCATTTACAGCATCTTTTAATAATTGAACTTTATCCACACGTTCCCAAGGGAGCTGCACGTCTGTACGACCAAAATGACCGTAAGCAGCGGTTTGTTTATAGATTGGTTTTTGTAAATCTAACATTTGAATAATGCCAGCTGGACGTAAATCAAAGTTTTTACTCACGGCTTCAATCAAAAGTTCCTCTTTGACCTTCCCAGTGCCAAAAGTATCAATGGCAATCGATACCGGTTGCGCTACCCCAATTGCATAGGCCAGTTGCACTTCACACTTGTCAGCAAGATCTGCAGCAACAATATTTTTGGCAACATAACGCGCCGCATATGCAGCCGAACGGTCAACTTTTGTAGGATCTTTACCAGAAAATGCACCGCCACCATGACGTGCATATCCCCCGTACGTATCAACAATGATTTTACGGCCTGTTAAGCCGGCATCTCCTTGTGGTCCACCAATTACGAAACGTCCTGTTGGATTAATGAAAAATTTTGTATCTTCATCTAAAAGCTTTTCATCAACCGTTGGGTAAATAACATGGGCTTTAATATCATTTTGAATTTTCTCAAGTTCAACTTCTTCATGATGTTGAGAAGAAATAACAATCGTATCGATTCGCTTAGGTTGATCGTTTTCATCATATTCCACAGTTACTTGTACTTTCCCATCCGGTCTTAAATAATCTAAAGTGCCATTTTTACGCACTTCAGATAAACGTTTAGATAATTTATGTGATAAATCAATTGGTAATGGCATGAGTGCCTCTGTTTCATTTGTCGCAAATCCAAACATTAATCCTTGATCGCCTGCACCTGTGTTGAGTACCTCTTCATTTGAATCATCGCGGTATTCTAGCGCACGATCTACCCCTTGTGCGATATCTGGTGATTGTTCATCAATAGCAGTTAATACTGACATCGTCTTATAATCGTAACCATACTTCGCTCGTGTGTAACCAATTTCTTTGACTGTTTCTCTTACGACTTTCGGGATATCAACATATGTAGAAGTTGAAATCTCACCTGCAATTAATGCCATTCCAGTCGTCACTGTTGTTTCACAAGCGACACGTGCATCTGGGTCTCCTTTTAAGATTTCATCTAAAATTGCATCAGAAATTTGGTCAGCAATTTTGTCTGGGTGACCCTCAGTAACTGATTCTGAAGTGAATAAACGTCTGTTATAAGTCATCATATACTCCTTTTTATCAAATATTACGAACATTCTCTCTCTGAGCTCAATAAAAAAGAGCCTTTCGACACTATTAAATAGAGTGAAGGCTCTAACGTCCATTCGCTCTTATCGTTCAGACCATAGAAATGTCTGCAAACGGTTTGGCACCTTTCTTCGTTAAAAGAGGTTGCTGGGTTTCATTGGGTCCATGTCCCTCCACCACTCAGGATAAGAGAATCCGTTGTTTTCATATTACATAAATTTGATTACGATGTCAATTTCATCAATGCATCCTAGAATTCATTGCGTTCCTTGCTGTACGAAATGTTTCAGTTGGAAGTGCCCACTACTATAGTGAAAAATTACTTTACTTTCTTTATTTTATCTTTATTTTTTCTAAATTCGGTATGGATTATTTAGCGAATATGTTATACTTTTTAAATGTAAAGGCTTACATTTTCAATATTAATTTGGAGGGATGATACCATGTCATTCGACAAAGAAGCAATTGGCACATTAATTGATAAACCGAGTTCACATTTTCAACTGACTACGACAGAGCTCTACAATAAAATTCTGAAAAGAAACGAAGCTGTGTTAACAGAGTCAGGTGCAATCAATGCCAACACAGGAGAATATACGGGACGCTCCCCTAAAGATAAATTTATTGTTGATAATCCACAAGTTAAAGATGATATTGATTGGGGGAGCGTTAATCAACCTATCTCAGAAGAAAAATTTTTAAAGCTGTATGATAAAGTCATGGATTATTTAAATCAAAAAGATGAATTATTTGTCTTTAGCGGCTATGCAGGAAGTGACAAACAATCACAACTTAAACTATCCGTCATCAATGAATATGCATGGCATAATTTATTTGTTCAAAATTTATTTATCAAACCCAGTTCAAAGGAAGAAGCGTCTAAAATTAAAGCAGATTTCACCCTCATCTCTGCACCGCGCTTTAAAGCAGATCCTGAAATCGATGGGACACGTTCGGAAACATTTGTTATTATTTCATTCAAACACAAAGTTGTCCTTATCGGAGGCACAGAATATGCTGGAGAAATGAAAAAGTCCATTTTCTCTGTGATGAACTACTTACTACCACAAAGAAACATTTTAAGTATGCACTGCTCTGCTAACGTTGGTGATAAGGGGGATGTTGCACTCTTCTTCGGTTTATCAGGAACAGGTAAAACAACACTTTCTGCTGATCCGGATCGCAAACTGATTGGTGATGATGAACATGGTTGGAATGACAACGGTGTCTTTAACATTGAAGGCGGTTGTTACGCAAAGGCCATTCACCTATCTGCTGATAAGGAACCTCAGATTTACAAAGCCATTCGATATGGAACAGTATTAGAAAATGTCGTTGTTAATCCACAGGGCGATATCGATTTTGACGACAATCGTTATACTGAAAACACACGTGCGGCCTACCCTATCGATCATATTGATAATATCGTATTGCCTTCCAAAGCATCACATCCGAATACGATTATTTTTCTTACAGCAGATGCTTTTGGTGTCCTACCTCCAATTGCTAAATTAAATAAAGACCAAGCAATGTATCACTTCTTAAGTGGCTTCACCTCTAAATTAGCAGGGACGGAACGTGGCGTAACAGAACCTCAGCCTTCATTTTCGACTTGTTTCGGCGCGCCGTTTCTCCCATTAAGAGCTGAAGTGTATGCCAAATTATTAGGCCATTTAATCGATGAACATGAAGTAGATGTCTATCTTGTAAATACCGGCTGGACTGGCGGTCAATATGGAACCGGTAACCGTATAAAGTTAAAATATACTCGTAAAATGGTTAACGCCGCTATAAACGGCACATTAAAATCAGTAACTTTCGAAAAAGATCACATCTTTGGTCTATCGATACCTACAGAAATTGAAGGCGTACCGACAACCATTTTACAACCTAAAAATGCATGGTCTGATAAAACAGCCTATGATCAACAAGCACAAAGTTTAGTCGATCGCTTTAAAGAAAACTTCAAAAAATTTGGCACAGAAGCACAGCACCTTGAATCCACTGGTGGCTTCAAAAGTCAAAATTAGACGACAATCAAATGAACGGGATGAAAATCTATTTTAATTTAGATTTTCACCCCGTTCTCTTCTATATATCACTGATTAATTAGCTTTCATTCGACTCGCTATTGCGCCTTTAGCAAATTAAAAACATCTCAGTCTGAATGCATTTGATTTGCTCAATCATCCTTTATTTGCTTCAACTTGCGCTATCCAGTGTTGGATATAATCCAATACTTGTCGTAATGCATCTGGACGCGGGACGTGTCCTTCATCCATTTGATAAAATGTATCGTAACGTGCACCAACACGTTGCAGGTGCTCCTCCAAGTAATAAGCTTGATGAATGCCCACCTGTCGATCCTTTCCACCATGAATAATCAAAATTGGAGGCGCATCAGAGTGAATCGTTTTTAACGCATTTCTGGATTCATAAGCTTCAACTTCTTTTTTGGGGTGGCCGATCATTCGACGTAACATTCCACGTAAATCCACGCGTTCTTCATACATCAAATGTATATCTGACACACCACCCCAAATGATATAGCTGTCCGCCATAACCGTTTGAAAAGTCAACAATCCTTGAATGCCTCCGCGTGAAAATCCGATCAAATGTAATGGAATATGCGCATACTGTGCTTTCAACATTTCCGCAGCAACAATCACATCCTCAAGATCATCACCTGCAAATGCATCATGACCGTCACTCCCATTATTCCCACGATAATACGGTGCAAATACAAGAGTATGCGGTGATATAAATTGGAGTAGTCGTGCAAATCGAACGCGACCCACCTGTCCCTTTCCACCCCGTAAATACATAATCACTCGTTTCACTGGTGCTTCAGGGAGAATACACAGGCCTTTGACATGTAGCGCATGCACTTGATAAGTCCATTCTTCAACACGAAATCCCTTCAAAAAAGCTGGCATTCTTTTACTCTTGATAAAAGCCAAGTTCCTTCACCCTTTCTACACACCGTAAAATGGCTGGATCTTTTAACAAGAAGCTCTTATCTTCTTCCCTCACTGATTTTAAAGAATCGGTTAACACCGGACCCGCAGTCTCAAAATAATGCGCATGTGTTTCTATATCTTTGACCATCACGGCATAGACATCTTTTTTAAAATGCTTTTGATCGCTCTGAACTTCATATTGCGCAATATAATATATATGTTCAGCAATTGCGCCGGTTTCTTCATAAAGTTCCCTCTTTACTGCCGCTTGACTTGTCTCCCCTTGTTCACGCTTACCACCTGGAAATTCTATTCCCCGCTCTTGATGAAACGTAAGTACCCATTGCTGTTGGAAAATAGGCAATGCGAGAACATGTCCTCCATCTTTTATATCAGCATCATTTTTAAAAGCTAATGTCACGAGTTGCTGATTATCATCCGTATACCTCACACCCATACGCCCTTTCTGTGTTACAATATGATTTATTAAAGGAGGATTCATAATGAAAATCATTTTAATATACCTCGTTCGTTTTTATCAGCGTTGTATCTCACCTTTAACGCCGCCCTCATGTCGTTTTTATCCAACATGTTCTAATTATACATTAGAAGCAATCCAAGTTCACGGTGCGATAAAAGGAAGCTGGTTGGGGCTGAAACGCATTTTAAAGTGTCACCCCTTCCATAAAGGCGGATTTGACCCTGTTCCCTTAAAAAAATCATCTCATTCTGATTCTTCATGCAACAACGACCGATGTACAACGGGCGGCTCAAAATAGAGCTGTCCGTGCTTTAAACGCCCAGAGTTTTCACATATATCTCGGTCAAAATAATAACCTTCCGGCGATACATCGCCGGCATAATCTCCCCATTGACTCAACCATGCTGTAAAATAACGACTTAATCCACATTCATACATACCACCGATAACAATTTTTACATGCTCTTTTTGCAATCGCTGCATTATCTCTAGCGTACGATCAATCCCTCCGAGACGAAAAGGTTTTAAAACAACGACTTGTACATGTTGATGTTCTATATCATATAAAATTCGCTCGATACACGTCGCATGTTCATCAATCGCAATCATTGGGAGTTCATCAAAAGGCAACGTGGCATCTAACACCTCAAATGGTTCCTCTATATATGCAAGATATGATTTCAAAGCCTTTAAATCATGCATATGTGCTGCCGTCAACGATTGATTCGCATCGATAGAAATCGGAATGTCTGGATACATCGTTGCAATCAGCTTAACTTGTTCGACGATTCGATCTGACCATTTCATTTTAATTCGACCCGCATGATCAAAACGCATCATACGTTGTGAGAAATCACCATTGATTGTTAATGTCATTGGCACTTGAAAGGATTCAAGCTGAAAAAACATTTGATAAAAAGCCATAACAGCGGTTGCTCGTGCAGCCGGCGTTTCATCAAGCGACGTTAAAAAGTGTTGCGCTGCTTCAAATGATTCAATCGATTGATGACGTACTGTATCAAACCAAGAAATCAACGCGAATTGAACGGTTTTAATCGTTTCTTGATGATACCAAGGCGAATCGAAAGCATTACATTCTCCAAACCACGAATGGCCTTTGTCATCTATCCACTCAACAAAAAGTGTAGGTCGATGTGTCATATGCACTAAAGGGGTGTGCACAGCATGAACAAAAGAAGGCTGATATATGTGAAAATGCATTTCAGTTAATCTCATTTTTATCCCTCATTTAAAAGTCGTCTTTGCAGTTTGCCAGTACTTGTATACGGTAATGCATCAACAAAATAAATATGTACCGGTAACTTATACTTCGCTAAACGTGCTTCAAGAAATGCTTCCATATCATTCACCCATTGTTGTGCAACAAGATATAAAATAGGGCGTTGTCCCCATTGCACATCTTTAACCGCGGTACACATTGCGTCAATGATATTGGGGTGTGACTTAGCCACAGTTTCAATCTCATATGGATAAATATTCTCTCCTCCACTAATAATCAAGTCTTTTCGTCGATCGTGAATATACACACGCCCCTTGTCATCAATACTCGCAATATCCCCAGTTTTAAAATAACCTTCATGATCAAAAGTATTTGCCATCTGTTGTGGATACAAATAGCCTTGCATGACATTGCCTCCTTTAATGCAGAGCTCACCGTGGCCATTCTCATCTGCATCTACAATTTTAAGAGAAATGTCTCTGCTTGGACATCCTACTGTGTTCGGACTTTCAGATAACATTTTCGGATTTGCCGTTAAAAATTGAGAACACGTCTCAGTCATACCGAACGAGTTGTATATAGGAAGTTGTCGATCTAACGCTTGACGGATAAATTGCCCGTCCAATTTAGCGCCTCCGAGTAATATGCTTTTCAAGTGATACGGTTGATCCAAACCTTGTTCCATTAAGCGCATTAAAGTCACCGGCACTAAAGAAACATGCGTAATCTTTTCTTTTTGTAGTAAAGCGACAACTTTAGAAGTATTGAATTTTTCAAGCAAAAATACAGTAAATCCGTACTGCACACTTCTTAATAAAATGCTTAAACCAGAAATATGATAAATAGGTAACACGGTCAACCATTTCGATTCTGTTGAAAAACCAAGCGTTTGCAAACAAGCCTGCGCACTCATTCGATGATTTTCAAAAGTTTGTGGCACTGCTTTTTGAGGCCCTGTCGTACCAGAAGTAAACATAATGGATGCGATATGCTGTTCATTTAGTCCCGTATGTTGAGGTAACTCTGCATCAATTGCAACTTTCAAATCCATTGATTGAATGACTTGTACCGAAGTTTGAAGTGTTATGTGCGGTTGCGTACTGATGATTAAATCAACGTCTATGGATGCCATTTGACCGTCTATTTCATAAGCTGTAAGTCGATTGTTAATTAATGCAATTTCAATACCATATAACCAGGCCCCATGAATGAGAACGACCGCTTCAATAGAATTGTTAACATAGAGTCCAATGCGAGAACGTTGCAATTGCTTTAAGGCTGCCCCTATCTCCAGCGCGCGCCGTAGCAAGTCTTCAAAGGTGACTTTTTCATCACATGTCTGTATTGCAATCTTTGTTGGATGTTGGTTGGCTTGTTGAATGAGCCAATGTTCCATAATTGTCCCCCCAGAAATAACAAAGTTTCATTATGACTTATTATAGACTGAATCGATCGTTCTTGCATGATTTTAAGACAAAATAATGTGACGCAACCCTCTTCCAAAACCTGTCAACAATCGATTATCATATGTGACTCCAATCGCAAAGGACGTTCACCACGTACCACTCACAATGACCATCCTGATGCATCGATGTTTTAATTGAATCCATCACAAATCAAGGAGACATACGAAATCCCCTTCAAAGAGACATTCGTAATGTCTACATTGAAAGGGATGATATGACACAAAATATTTTTGTATCACACGAGACATGACCTAGCTTTTTCGTGACTTCATTTTTGGACCATAAAGTTCTTCAATAAATTTAAACTTTTCTTCATTTGATAATTGTTCATTATCAATAATTTGAAAAATTTCTGCTTTACGTTGATGTAATGACAGTCGATATTGCTTAAGTTGATACAACCTTTCATAATCTTTTAAAGTTAAATATTTATGTATATGAATCGTTTGACAATGCGGATGGTTGTAGTAGGGTGATGTCGTAATACACAAATCGAATTGTTGATGTAATGTCGTGGCTTCACGTTCTGAATAAGGACCATGAAAATGTCCAATAGCCAATAAATCTTTAAGTTTCGTATATAAAATCGTCTGTTCGACTTTTGAAATATTCGTTACAATAACGATATCTAGGTGATGTGGTGTCGTTTGATGTTCGACATACAACGCCTGAATCGCACATACAAATTCAACTAAGTCGGAAGGACTAAACATTCTGTTAAACTTTTGCTGAAATTGTGATGTTTTTGATAAATTCTCCATGATGTGTTGCGTCAAATCTAACCATCCCATCATATCCTGATCCAACGACACCGTCAATTGGCATCGGTCGGCATAGGCAAAAAATTGTCGGTAATAGACCACTTTCATTAATGTCTGTATCAATTCAAGAAACATCGCTTTATTTTTAAAATGCAAACTTGTCGCACTTTCGAACTCCTCAATAAACATTTCACTAATACACATTAAATCTTTAAAACTGTCACTATCGTAATAAAAGTCATAATCTTTACTAATACACAAAAGTTGGATGGCCATAAAATAAACCTCATTCACGATTTCTGGCACCGTATCTACAAGCTGTTTTACCAATTGCTGACTAATATAAAATTCGAGTCGTTCTTCTATCATTTTTCTCTGAATCGTTTGTAACAACATCGGCTGCGTACTATGAAAAATTAATGATAAAAATAAACAACGACAAAGAATGCGTTTATTCGCTAGTGATACTTTTTTGTGTAAAATATATTCATACTGGTCTAACACACGGTAAAATTCAAATTCGAATGATTGATATTGCTGCACACGCTGCACATCTTGGTTGAAAGTAAGAATATTCTCAAACAACTCGTGATAATCCTCAACCTCAATCGTTTTCACCATCTCAAAAATAAGGTTACGTTGATGTTTTACAGCTGAATCAACGTAGTACCCTTGTTTTTTATCATTTAACAGAACGATATGATAGCGTTCGAACCATTTCTTCACTGCATTTAAGTCACTAATGATCGTATTTTTACTCACACCAAAATACAATTCAAACGTTTTGACTCGTAATATTTTTGTGTGAAAAAGTATGGCCGACGCTATCAAAATAACCCGTTCTTCCTTTTTGAAAATATAGTTGCTTTGATTCTTTTTTTCCTGAAAATATGCTTCAATGGCGATACATTGTGTCGGTGCTATCACAAAATATCCTTGCTCATCCTTTGTAATCGAAGGCATCTCTAATAATTTCAATATATCGTTTAATTTATTAATGTAATAATAAATCATGCGTCTTGAAATCCCTAGCGCCTTTGCAGTCTGACTCACGCTTTTAAACTTCTGACGCTTCTTAAAATAATCCAAAAAACATAACAATTTTTTATCGAAATCAACCATTAGAAATGACACTTCCTTTAAATTCACTCTTTAGTTTTGGAAAGGAATAGACTTTTTAATTTCATTGACCATAGTAAGCATGAGCGCCATGTTTTCTATAATAATGTTTCTCTAGCAAAAATGTATCTATTTCAAAGATATCACGATTTAACGATTCTGATTTCATCGCCATTTCAGCCACTTCTTCTAATATAATTGTATTTTCAACAGCTTGTTTTAGTGATTGTCCAAAAATAAATGGCCCATGCTGTTTTACATTTATTGCGGGTATTGCAAGTGGATTGATTTGATGCTTTTTTAACGTTTCTACAATCACTTTCCCCGTATTGAGTTCATAATTGGTTTTAATTTCTTCTTCTGTTAATGCGCGTGTACAAGGAATTGCACCAAAAAATGTATCTGCATGTGTTGTACCATAAGCGGGTATTTCACGTCCGGCTTGTGCAAAGGCGACTGCGTGTAATGAGTGCGTATGCACAATACTTTGAATTTCATCTAATTGCTGATACAAATAAACATGTGTCGCTAGGTCTGAAGATGGTTTTAACTGATTTTCAAAAGGAACGCCATTTAAATCTGTTAATACCATATCTTCTGGCTTTAATTTCTTATAAGGGACACCGCTTGGTTTTATACAAATGATACCTTTCTCACGATCAATGACACTGACGTTGCCCCAGGTTAATTTTACCAAATTATTTTTAGGTAATTGCATATTCGCTTCATAAACATGTTGCTTTAAAATCACTTCATTCATGTTGATAAGCACCACTCTTTTCCAATTGTTCCATAATAAATTTTTTTGCTGCTTTAATTTCTTTTATTGGCGATTCAGCATGTTCACTCCACATTTCAATTAAAAATGGCCCATGATATTGAAGCGCCTCTAAACATCGAAATGCATGAATAAAATCAACACACCCCTTACCAAAAGGCACATTCTTAAACTGACCCTTAAACGTTTCAGTCACAGCCAATGTATCCTTTAAATGAACAGCAACGATATCGTGCGCCCCACATTTCAATTCATCTTCAACATTGTTTTCTGGCCAAGCCGATAAATTGCCTATATCTGGGTAAACTTTAAGCAGCGGGTGTCGAAGTTCATCTTTTATCACATTATATTTTGTCAAACTTGACATAAATGGATCGTCCATGATTTCTATAGCCAATATGATTTGCTTTGATGCGGCCAACTTTAAAGCTTCACTCAACCCTTCAATAAAACGTCTCCTAGAATCTTCTGTTTTATCCTCATAATAGACGTCATAGCCTGCTAACTGAATCACTTTAATTCCTAATCGATGTGCCAGAAGAATCGCTTTCCTCATTATATCCATCGCCTGTTTTCTTAAATGGGGGTCGGCCGAACCAAATGGAAATCGTCTATGTGCGCTGAGACACATACTTTGAATCGATACCCCTGTATCTAATTGTGCCATGACTATTTTTTTAATTTTTTGCATTGTCCAATCTAAACGTGCAATGCGTTCATCCGTTTCATCAATGGAAAGTTCATAAAACTGAAACCCTAATTCTGACGCTAATTTCAATTGTTCTTCAACGTCTAAATCGAACGGTAACGCTTTTTCATATATTCCTAAATGAATCATTTATCCGAACACCCTTTTTATTTCGGCTTTAAAATCTAATGCAGCTTGATGCGGCGAGACAGCTTCTCTTAAACTTCTACCTGCAATAAAAGCAAATACATGTAAACCTCTGAACTTTTCAATCGTTTCGAGTTCGAGACCCCCTGTCACCGAAACTTTAAATCCCATCTCAATTAATCGGCGTATTTTATTTAAATCTTTCTCCGACCATGTTTCACCCGCTAATAGTGCATCTCGACTTTGATGATAAACCACTTGATGAATTCCATGTGCTAACCATTGTTGCGCTTGTTCAAAAGTCCAATCTCCATAAAGTTCGATTTGTATATCATCCATCACATTTTTTGCAGCGACCATCGTTTGAATCGTTGCTGAACAAATGACAGTCATCCAATTGGCACCTGCATTTTTGCAATTTTGTGCAACCGTACTTCCTGCATCTGCACACTTTGTATCAGCGAGAATACAATGTTCTGGATAGAGTGCACGCATCACTTCAATGGCCGATTTCCCTTCTTGTAGACATAAAATAGTCCCCACTTCTAGGACATCAATGACATCTCCCAACTGTTGGATCGTAGTAATGGCATCTGCTAAATTTTGATTGTCCAGAGCAACTTGTAATAATGGCAATGTCATAAAATACCCTCCTAATTTAAATATACTGACGCATATCAGCCTGATCAATTATCGTTAATACTTCATCGATTGAAGTGGCTGACGTGAGTTTTTCTATAATATGATCGATTTCAAAAACAGCAACGATTTGAGGTATCGCCATTGTGGTATGAATTTCAGCAGAAGTGGCTGCAAGTACAACAAAAACTTGCGCAGACTTCCCATCTGAAAAAATAATCGGCTCATCAAATGTGACTAATGAAAACGCATTTCGACGCACGCCATCTTCCGGACGTGCATGCGGCATGGCCATTCCTTCCATCAACAAATAGTAAGGTCCATAATGTTCTGTACTTTTAATAATCGCATCTGAATACATAGGATCTACCGCCCCACTTTTAACAAGTGGTGCCGTTGATTTTTTTACAGCTTCCTCCCATGTCTCTGCGTGTTGATTTAAAAGCACTGAATTTTCAGATATTAAACTTTCTTTAAAAGTATTCATCTTATATCACCTTTAAATGACAGTTTGTAAATTCGCTTTAATTTCTTGATCATCCATTAAGTTCTCTAACCCTAACAATTGACTTGATGTACGTCCTTCTAATTCATGAATTAAATGTTTGCTAGCAAATACGACATCATATCCATTCGCTTGTGCCTTAGCTTCTCCAACACTACAATAATCTACAATAAAATCTGTAACGTTTAACTCTCTTAAACATTTTTCTATTTTCATTTTGATGACCATCGAACTCCCCATACCGTTACCGCAAGCAGCTAAAATTTTCAACATATTGTTTCCCTCTTTTCTATCATTATTCTAATCCTGTATCATATAACGCTTTGTTTTTAGCGCGAAAATACTGTAATTGTGGTATTAATAAAAGTACGAAAACGATCGCAATATAACCCACCATTCCTAAATGTTGCATCAGTATACCAAAGCCAGGCCATATCAATTCAAAATCAATATTTCCGTGCCATCCACCATATTGATAAAGTTGGAAAATGACGACCGCAATCGCTCCAATACCAACTTGACAGATTCCCGAAACGAACGAACAAATCATTGCTGCACGTGTACCACCCACCTTATTCGCATAGACAGCAATCGTCGCATTATCAAAGAACACAGGTACAAAGCCGGTAATAATTAACACTGGTGAATGAAAGACCAACAACCCGATAATCGTTAAAAATTGTCCAATTGAACCGAATATAAAGCCGAATAAAATGGCATTTTGAGGTGTGAAATTGTAGGACGCTGCACAATCGACTGCAGGTAATGAGCCCGGTAAAATCTTACTTGAAATCCCTTGGAAAGATTGTGTTAATTCTGCCACAAACATTCGAACACCCATCATCAGAATCGCGAGATAAACTGCAAACGATAATGAACTTGAAACGACATAAGTGATGAATGACATTGTTTCTGGAAACTTTTTCGGATCCATATGTCGTAAAAAATCTTCGCCAAGGATGAACAAAATTGTCCCAAAAAATAACAGCATCAACGTCCCTGTTGCAACGATATTATCATGAAAAATTGAAAGCCATTTAGGGAGTTTAATATTGTCTAAATTTTTATTTTTATCACCAATTTTAGGGGCTATTTTATCAACTAACCAAATGGCAAACATTTGCTGATGTCCAATAGCGAAACCAGATTGATTCGTCAAACGTTGCGTCGGCCCTACCGTCAAATTTGAACCAACAGCCCAGTATAATCCTACAAGAATCCCAACCAATATCGCACCGATAAAATTACGATATTCAGGAAAAGCTAAAAATATAATCCATGTCACAGTAGACGCTTGTTGCACCATCACATGTCCAGTAATAAATAAAGTTCTAATTTTAGTGTATTTACGGAATAAGACGACCACAATGTTTAAGATAAAACCAATGAGTAGCGCAAGCATCGTGTATGAAGTCGTTAAGCCTATCGATTTGAGCGCACCATCAACGGCATTCAATCCAAAATAGGGATCAATCACTGCCGCTTTAAGACCAAAGCGCTCACCTAAACCTGCAAGTATAGGTCGAAATGTAGCAACTAACCCACCTGCACCAACCATTAAAATCATATAACCTACAGTCGCTTTAATAAATCCTGCAAAGCATTCATAAAATTTCTTTTTTAATAATGCATATCCAATGAATACAATGATACCAATGAAAAATTCTGGTTTAGACAATATATTATTACTAAACCATGTAAAGCCATTCATTAATATTTGCATATCATTCCCTCCTATCATGCAATATGCCTATAAAAATGATGGGAACGGTAAATCCGTATCAATAGAGAAAACATCATCAAAACCACGTGGATAATGGTATTCAAAATCATCTTTATCATTAGGAAATACAAATTTACCTCCAACTTGCCAAACATAAGGTTTAAATTGATACTTTAACACTTTTCTTTTAAACTCCCATAGTAATAACAATTCTTTAGGATCTGCTTGGAAATTTGTCCAGATGTCGTGATGTACGGGTATCACAACGTCTGCTTTCAAACTTTCTGCCATTCTAAGCATATCCACAGATGTCACCTTATCTGTAATGCCTCTTGGATTTTCACCAAAAGCCCCGATCACCACATTGACATCATGTTGATTTCCATGTTTGGCAAAGTGATTGGAATAATGAGAATCTCCAGCGTGATACAGTGAACCCCCAGATGTTTTAAACAAATAATTGACTGCTATTTCATCCATGTCGACTGGCAACTGATTTTTAAGTGTTACTGATGCATCAGCGGTAACCAAAGCCGTTCGATCAAATGCCTCGAGCACTTGAATTTCAATACTTTTGACTTGAACTTTGTCACCGGGTTTTACAACGATACAACGTTCTTTCGGTACGCCCCAATCTTGCCAAATTTTAACAACTTCTTGCGGACCAATAAAAGGCACATCCGGTGCACTGTTTTTCATTATTGCAGCAGCTGTATGAATATCTAAATGATCCGAATGAATATGAGTCACCACTAACGCATCCACATTTTTAATTTCAAAAGGATCAATCACAAAAGGCTGTGCCCTCAAATTCGGTTGTAAATTTTGACAACCACTCATACGCTGCATTTGATGACCTTTTTTCATTTTAGAATTCTTCTGTGTCCTTTTACCGGTGCCACACCATAAATCACATAAAATATTTGTATTCTCATGTGACTTGAGCCAAATCCCTGTACAACCTAACCACCACATTGCAAAAGTATTTTCTGCAACAATTTCGTTTTCAATCTCTTCATTAAGCCAAGTGCCCCATTCTGGAAAAGTGTTCATCAACCACTTTTCCTTAGTAACTTCATCAATATGTTTCAAAAATCATACACTCCTTTCAATGATGTAAACGCTTACTTAACTACAGTTTATGCGCATTAATATAAAAGAAAAAGTCCAATGTATGTACAAAAAACCTGTACATCATTGGACTCATCGCTAACGACACCTGATTCAATTCTTTTGAAACTTTATACGCATAGCATGCCATTCAAAATACGTAATGAAAACTATTTAGCATATTTACGATATGATATAATGACGAACACATTGATAAACACTAGTACCAGACAAATACATATAAAAATATCCCACGAATAAAATATATTTTTTTGTTCAGATATGTACCCATTTAACGGGAGTAACGCCATCGTTATAATGGATTCGATAGTATAAAATGAAGAAACAAATGAAGACCTTATACTGTTATTTTTTACTAAATCTCTATGCATAAATACATTTAATTTAACACTCGCAATCGTAAACAGAACGATATGAATCATAAAGAAAACAATTGAATAACGATCAAAAGTCACCATCCATATCACAATCATGTCTAAACATATATAGAATATTATTTCTTTAAGCCCTTCAAATATTTTAGGGATTTTTGGAATTAAAAAATTAGTTAACATTCCAATGACTGAAATGCCGATCCATAAATAAGCAATATGATGTTTAAATACCACCTGCCATTGATTGGAAGGCCCGATATCTAGAATTGTAGGTACAACTAATATGATCAATATTAATATTAAAGATTGATCTCCTTTAAATATCGATAAAAGTTGCTTGAAATTGTCATACCACAACGTTTCCACTTTCCTAATCCCATTATTTAGATTTTCGACCTCCGTCATCGCTCTACTTTCTGGCAAGATTAAATAAATTAGAAATGATAACCCTAAAAAATAACACGCACTTAATATAACCGGTAATGTGGCATTCAATTTAAATAAAAACTCTGCACTAATGAACCCCACGATTAAGGAAAATAAAGAACCGAACAATGCTACGCTAGAAAATACACGTTCTAAGTTTATATTATTTTTCTCCGTTAATTGATTCATATACCAACTTCCTAAACTCCCAGACAACATCGCTTCAGCAACGCCTGTAATCGCACCTGAAAGAATCAATAAATAAAAGTTATCAATCACCATCAGAATTAAACCGCATGCTCTCAAGATACAACTGTATATCACGATTTTTTTCTGACCTATCGTATCCGCTAAAATCCCAGTCGGTAATTCACAAATTGCTGCAGCACCCCAAAATACAGATAAATATATTCCAGCTTCAGTAAAGCTATAACCTAAATTAATTATAAAAATGTATATAATGGGTGAAAAAAGCGCAATTCCTGACAAAATTGATGTATTAAAGACCACAAATAAATGATTTAGTTTAGCATTATTCATCGTTTTTTATACCCTCATCATTACGTGATACTTTATATTCTTTACCTTCGTTATCTCTAGTTAATAAGGAGTAATCTACCAAATAGCGCCTTAATAACACATAGTCGTCATAAAAGGATTGCAGTACAGCGTTTATCTCCTTTTCACTATAGTTTTTTTCACTTTCAAATTCAGCAGCAATTATTTCCATTAATGCTTTTTTATCTTTTTCTTTTCTAGGTATCGTATGAATTTTATGATCTTTCATAAATCTTTTTTTAACATCACTCATGTTTTTCCCTCCAATATCCCTGCTCCAAAAATATGTAATGATATGCTACTGTTTATCACATCACATGAAATATCTATCCTTTTGCTACCCACCAAAATATTATGGCTGATACAACCTTGGCTAAACTTCTGAATATTTTATTTGAAATTTCTGAAATTATTTCATATATCAATAGTACTATTACTAAGAAAACATTGTTTGTAATGATTATTTTCTTTAAAATATAAATAATACACATTTCAACCCATTAAATATACAATTATATAAAATATATGCAACAGCTAATCGATTTGTCAAGCCCCTCTAAACGCTTTTTGAATCATTGTAACATCCGGTTTATACTCAGTTCACTATATCTGTTATTTTATCTTCTATCAGTCATTTATCACGTTGGGTAAGATTGTATTTCTTACACAAATAGTCATAAATACGATAAGCCTATACATGATTTCAACTCGTCATGTACAGGCTTATCGAATCTTGAATCATTCGGTGAAATCCATTAAATAAAATCCACACATTTTCAATTATCTATCATTATTAGTAGAAAACAAAAGAGATACCGGTTTATTGATGTATTTATTAATTCATTCTTCTCAACTGTGACGCTAAGATACATAATATCAGCAAACTTAATAACTGCTTGCGACAAGCTTTTGAATCTGCAATCGATCAGGGGCTTATTAAAGTCAATCCTACAAAAAACGCAAAACCATTAGGATTTAAAGCGTCTCAAGTTGTGGATGAAAAATTTATGACTTTAGAAGAATTAAAATTATTGTTAAAACATGTGAAAGGTAAAAAACACCTCTCTTACTTATGTATTTTTATCCTCATTATCACAGGATCACGCTTTAGACCGGTTCGTGAATTACGATATGAACATCTTGATTTAGAAAATAGTACCATCTTATAAACGTCAAGATAAATATGTACAATTTTGCTTAAATAAGCATGTACAGTTTTATTCTTTTTCTGAAGGGAAATGGTTTTTTAGTCTATAAGACTTTCCAACGATAGATACGATTGAGGCATGATGCAATACGCGGTCTAAAATTGCGTTCGCTATCTTCGTATCTTGGAATACCTCATCCCATGCTTTAAAATTAATATTCGTGGTAAGTATCGTGCTTTTCTTTTCATATCGACGATCAATAACTTGAAAAAACAACTTTGCGTCTTCAACATCAATCGGTAAATATCCAATTTCATCAATAATTAAAAGCTTATATTTACTATAATGTTTAAGCCTAGTTTCAAGCCTCCCTTCATTGTGAGCCTTACGTAAATTCTCAATCAACTGCTGGCATTTTATAAAGTAGGTGCTGTTTCTTTTTTTAGCAGCAGCTACGCCTAAGGCGGTTGCGAGGTGGGTTTTACCCACCCCACTAGGACCTAGAAAAACGATGTTTTCTTTGTTTTCAATAAATCTTAAAGACATAAAATCCTTGATTTGCTGTGGGTTAATACTCGGTTGAAACTCAAAATCAAAGCTATTCAGCTCCTTTTGAAATGGAAACCCCGCCACCTTGAATCGTCTACACTTAATTGGACAAATTCTATGAGAATAGATATTGTTAAATTAAGAAAGTAGGCGATTATATTATGACAAGAGAAAGAAGAACATTTAGTTCAGAGTTTAAGTTACAAATGGTTAGATTATATGAAAATGGTAAACCTAGGAATGAAATTGTACGCGAGTATGATTTAACACCTTCGGCATTAGGAAAATGGATAAAACAACATCAAAACACCGGTTCATTTAATCATCAAGATAACTTATCAGATGATGAAAAAGAGCTGATTAAATTACGCAAAGAAGTTCAACATTTAAAAATGGAGAATGATATTTTAAAGCAAGCAGCGCTGATCATGGGACGAAAATAGAAATCATTCAAAAGAATGCGCATCAATATTCAGTATCAGCAATGTGTAAAGTCCTGAAAATACCAAGAAGCACTTACTATGAATCAATAAAAAGAAATACTCAAAGCCAAAAAGATGATGATTTAGAATTAGAAAAAATTATTATAGATACGTTTAATTCGAATAGAAAAAGCTTTGGTACAAGACGAATTAAGAATAAATTAAACGACAAAGGTCTCACTGTATCCAGACGAAAGATTGGTCGTATCATGAAAAAATATAATCTAGTTTCTGTTTATACGAAAGCTAAATATAAAAATCATCCAAAAGAAACAAATGAAAAACTAATTAAAAACCATTTAAATCGCACTTTTAATAGAGAACAACCAATGGATGCATTGGTAAGTGATTTAACCTATGTAAAAGTAGCAGATAGATGGCATTATATATGTTTATTTATTGATCTCTTCAATAGAGAAATCGTTGGTTACAGTGCAGGTAAAAATAAGGATGCAAATTTAGTGGTGAAAGCAATTAGTAAAATTAATCATAACCTAAAACAAATCGCACTATTTCATACAGATAGAGGTAAAGAATTTGATAACAAATTGATAGATGAAGTATTAAAGACTTTTGAAATCGAACGTTCATTAAGTACTAAAGGTTGTCCTTATGATAACGCAGTTGCAGAAGCAACGATGAAAGCACTAAAAACCGAATTTGTAAAACAGATGAAATTTGAAAACCTAGAACAGTTAGAGACAGAATTATTTGATTATGTAAATTGGTACAACAATTTTAGACCACATTCTTCATTACAGTATTTAACACCAGTGGCGTTTAAAGATCTACACATGAAAAGTGTCTAGGAAACTGTTGACATTCCACCTTAACCATAGATTGAATCATATTTTTTTCTCTTATATCCACTTCATAGTTCGTCAGCTTAATCAAAGCATCTATAATAGAACCATCGTTCCTAATATTAAAATCTACAACTTCATCCAGATGTAATATCATTTGTTTCATTTTCAGATACTCTAAATTATCTAGAAGCTGTCTATAGTTAGAATTCGTTTTCATCATTCATACATCTCTCCAATGGCTTTTAAATTTTCTTTCGCTAAATCGTCAATGTCTGGATAATATGGAGATGATAATTGTAGTGCTTCAATATAATGTTCTTCTTTATAATTCAACTTGGCGTTACTTATAGAGTGGCACGCTATCAGCTTCATGTTATAATATACATGTAGTTCATGATTGAATACCTGTAATTGCACGCGCTTTCTGGCATATTCAGATGGTACTGAATATTGATTGCCTTGGTACGTAATCATATTGGAAGCGTTAACTTTTACATGTTGTCCAATTATTCTATAGGAGTCTCTTACTTTTTCCGTAGGAAGTGGAAGTAAGTGGCTCTTTTCTTTTTCTAATTCAATAATCGGTATTTTTCCCGTACCCTGATGTAGTTGATAATTCACTCTTTGATTCAGTTTTGAGATATATGCATGAAGCTCAGACAAATTAAATTTGTCTTGATAGGCATGGATTTCATCAAGTAGTTTCATAGAAGCTTCCACTTTACCCTTTGTCATAGCTCTCCCTGCTATACACGGTCGTATTTTTGTTCCCATATCATGCGCGAATTGTTCGAATCGACGATTGATTTGTCCTTTACTGAATCTTGTACGGGGCTGATCCATCACTGCTTTCATATTATCTGTGAGTAGTTCTTTAGGCACCCCGCCAATCATTTCAAATGACTGGGTTAAAAAAGACTTCAGTATTTCTTGTGATTTTGTGGTTGAAATATTAAAAATTCGAAATCTAGAGTAAGACAGGATTAACATGGCGATATGAACTTCAATGACATTGCCGTCTTTCAATCTAAATTTGATGTTTTCTTTCCAGTCCACTTGTGCTTGAGTGCCTGGTGCCGTTTCGTAACGTGCCATGCTTTTAAGCGTTTTAATTTTAGCCCCCGTTTTAAAATAATCATTAAATGTTTTGTGCTTCGATATATAACTTCTAAAAAGTGATTGAGAACAATCTAAGCCATGATTATCTTTGAGATACTGCCATAATACTCTTTTATAATAAAAGGTTTGTGGGCTTTCTTCTGATAAAAGTAGTTGGATTACATTGTAATATTTATCAACTTTTGAAGTTCTTTTTCGAGAACTTGACGGTGTGTAACCTTTTAAGTATTTGTCGATTGTTCGTCTATCTTTACCAAGATCCCGAGCTAACTTGCTTTTATTGATTTTCATTTTTGCACTCTCCATCATTTCTTTCAGCTTTGGTAAGTCTGAAAGGCTTGTGATTTTAATTTCTGTATCTATTTTGACTGTATAGTTCATAATTTCACCTCAATCAAATTATGATTAAAACAGTCGTTTTTGTACATACTTATTCAAGCGAGAGTGTACATTTTTAAATTAGCATTTATACCATCTTTCTTGATGATAGAAAGAATAAGTACTCTCAACGTAAAATCAAAGTTCCGCTTGATGACTTGAAGTACATCTCCGAAATACTTGAAGCGCATCCCAAAAATCAAAATGGTTACATATTCCATAACAAAGTCAATTTTATATCTTATAAAGCAGTTAATGATGTACTAAAAAATTTCTGCATCAAAAATAAGTTACAGCATTATACGCTTAAATCATTAAGACATACACATTGTAGCTACTTGCTGGCACAAGGTATGACAATACAATATATTTCTAAAAGGCTTGGTCATGCAGACATACATACAACGCTTACCATTTACTCACATTTATTGAAAGAATATGAAGATGCTGAGGATGAATCGCTCATCCACCATCTTAAAGGACTAGCTGACAGTTAAATTTAATTGCTTTAAATTATATATTATGTTAAATTAAATATGTATTCATACAAATCATGCCAACTTATTATTCCTCTACAATACTAATTCTGTATTGTAGAGTCTTTTTTATTTCAGTTTATGAAAAAAACACGCTGAGATTATCATTCTCATGCATCAAAAATTACTTTTACATATAAAGGTACATGTCAATGCACCAGAATGTTTGTTGTAGTAAGCTGTTTGCAATTGATTAATCTTATATATTAGACAAAATGATGCTCATGTGTTAATTTATAAATAGAAAAGGCAACACACATGAAGTGCATTGCCTTGGTGAGACCGTTAAAAAGACGGTGGACCTTTTTAATAGTTTTTAAATAACCATCAAACCATCCCAAGTTAGTGATGGTTATTTTTTTGATTTATTATTGATTGAGAGCACTAAATGTATGATGGATACAGTCAATGAACTGAACCCTATCATAATCATTAGTGCATCTGCAATGCTAATCATTAAGGCTTCTCCTTTCTAAAGATTTTGTTGATGCGCTCATAGACATCACCTCACTTTATACTAAGATAGCCACCATCTATCTAACTTTCTCACAACTTCATTTTATAGTGACTCCAATATTTTGTCTAGATATATTAAATTTTAAACAGGTAAATATATCACTTTAAATCACTTAAATTAATACTTGATTTTAGTCTAAAAGTTAGTTTATAATCAAAAGTATAAATATTAATTATATTTTAGACTTAAAGAGGTGAGTTGATTTAAGTGATTATTGGATACGCTCGAGTGAGTACAGTTGGTCAAAATTTAGAAAATCAAATAGCAGAATTAAAAAATAATGGTGCGGAAAAAATATTTTTAGAGAAGGTAACGGCTACTAGCACTAAACAAAGGACAGAATTAAAAGCAATGATTGAACACGTGAGAGCAGGTGATATTGTTATTGTTACTAAGATTGATAGATTGGCAAGGTCAATCAGTGATTTAAATAGGATTGTTAGTAGTCTAAATGATAAAGAAGTATCAGTAAGATTTTTAAAGGAAAATATGACGTTTGAAGCGGATAGCAACAATTCACTTAACACGCTTTTGTTCAATATTTTAGGTTCATTTGCACAGTTTGAACGTGATTTAATAGTCGAGCGTACATCAGAGGGGCGAGAACGCGCAAAAGCAAATGGTAAAAAGTTTGGTCGTAAGCCAAGCAGCACAAAAAAAGAGATTGAAAAGGCAATTGAGTTGTATCAAAAAAGAAATGAAAATGGGTTAAGTGTTGGGGATATATTGAAGACAACAGGAGTCAAAAAGAGTACGTTTTATTATGAGTTGAAAAAATTGTGATTGTAAAATCATCGACACTTTGTTAACATAAAAATTAAATAGTGTGTAAAATAGCATAAAAAGTTATTAGAAATTTAGTGTAAATTTACTCGCCTGAAAAGTGCGTAGGCGCCAAAAGCGTCTCGAGGGTTCGAATCCCTTGCTCTCCGTAAGTGAGCCGAAAAAGTTGGCTCTTTGTCAACGTCGGTTGGTGAAGAAATATCGTACTAAGTGGCAATTTTTTGTTGCTTAGTACGTTTTTTATATTCACTCACGTATAACCTCGAAATAATTAAAATCCTATTTCTAAAGTTATAAAAATTTCTATAACCATAAGAGACACGCTTAATAAGCTTTTTTTTATTGTTAATACCTTCAATTGGACCATTGGTCAAATGAGGATTTTGAATCGTATTTGAAATATAAGGTATATATTTTATGAGTGTGTTAATAACACGTTTGAGTCCATTTGAAATATTTAAACTCTTCGAACGTTGTAACGCTTCCTCTAATTGTTCAATGTTATTTGATCTTAGAGTTTCTAGAATATGATGTCGCTTCATACGTTAACTGGAATTCTTCATCAAAAGTTAACAAGAATCGTACTAAGCTATACTGACTATGCCATGTATTAAAAAGTCTGAACGAGTGATAATGGACTCTGTCTAATTCAATTGGAGATTTTAATAAAAGCTTCTAATACCGTTTTAATTTATTGTACTTGGGTTTTTCTCTAGTCTTAAAACTATTCATTGTTTTAACGCGACTGTGATTGATTTCACGGTTAACCGCTTGAACAATATGAAAACGGTCTAAGATAATATCTGCATTGGGAAATAATAATGATTGAATTAGCGACATGTATGGTGGATACATATCAATAGAAACACTTTTAACTCCTTCACGCTGCTTTCTTGAGAATCTTAAAAAGTATTCTTCCAACTTGAACTTACGTCGATCTGGTAAGATATCAATAATATCATGCGTGATACTATCACAGTATATAAAGCTCATAGAGCTGTCGACATCATTAGTTGACTTAAATTCATCAAAGGATAAATGTTGGGGCAATATATCACTAGGTTGTGTTTTTACTGCTTCCCCTAGGTCTTTCAAATACCGATGAACAGTTGAAGGTGAAACTAAAACACTATTCGCTATATCTTTTTCAGATATGACAGTGGCAAGCTTTCTCGTCACCATTAGTTTTACGTCATTAGAAATTGTACAACGCGGTTCTATATATGGTGTTTTAGCCGTAAAAGTTTGACCACAAGCTTTACAATAGAAGCGTTGCTTTTTTAACACAAGATAACTAGGCCTTTCAAGAATAAGCCCCATATACACTCTTGTACTGCGAAAGCCATTTTTAATAACTGTGTGTTGCTCATTCTTGATACCACAACACTCACAACCTTTAGGTTGATAAGTTAAAACCCCTTTATAAAACAATGATTGAACGTTCTTGAAGGTTTGAATACCTAAACATTCAGTGATTTTTAAATTTGATACTTTTATTCCAATCATTTCTGATATATCATTATACATAGGCACGAATATCTCTCCTTAATTTGTTGGTTTCATCACTTACAATTATAGAGATATTTGTGCTATTTTTTGTATTTAAAACAAAAATAACGGCCAGTGATCAACTCACCAACCGTTAAAAGTATAGAACCTTAAAAGTATAGAACCTAAAAAAGTTCATTCTACACACCTAAAAATAAATAGTAGTGTAGCATGAACTTAATTGAACCTTACGGAGAGCAAGGGATTCGAACCCTCGAGACGCTTTTGGCGCCTACACACTTTCCAGGCGTGCTCCTTCGGCCAACTCGGACAACTCTCCAAAATATAAAATTAAAAAATCAGAAGCGATATTTCACTTCTGATTATATGACCCCTACGGGACTCGAACCCGTGTTACCGCCGTGAAAGGGCGGTGTCTTAACCGCTTGACCAAGGGGCCATGGCTCCACAGGTAGGACTCGAACCTACGACCGATCGGTTAACAGCCGATAGCTCTACCACTGAGCTACTGTGGAATAAAAATGGAGCGGGTGATGGGAATCGAACCCACAACATCAGCTTGGAAGGCTGAGGTTTTACCACTAAACTACACCCGCAAAACAAACGATATAGGCGGTTGATGGGAATCGAACCCACGAATGTCGGAACCACAATCCGATGCGTTAACCACTTCGCCACAACCGCCGTGATTTAAGAAGTGGTTCAGGACGGAATCGAACCGCCGACACAAGGATTTTCAGTCCTTTGCTCTACCGACTGAGCTACTGAACCATTTTAAGAATGGCGGTCCCGACGGGAATCGAACCCGCGATCTCCTGCGTGACAGGCAGGCGTGTTAAACCGCTCCACTACGGGACCACTTATAAAAATTGCGGGAGGCGGATTTGAACCACCGACCTTCGGGTTATGAGCCCGACGAGCTACCGAACTGCTCCATCCCGCGATAATATTATTTGTAAATCACTTACTTAACCATCATAACAATTTATCAATCTAATGTCAACAATTTTTTAAAATTATTAAAATAAATGTTATGAATTAAAAATTCTAAGTGACTCCTACGGGACTCGAACCCGTGTTACCGCCGTGAAAGGGCGGTGTCTTAACCGCTTGACCAAGGAGCCAAAACATTAAATCTTCAAATGACTTTTTCAGTATATATTTAACAAAAGAAAAGGTCAATAACTTCCAAATAAAAATAAGTGTAAATTAGTTACTTTGAAGTAAAAAAATACCTAAAGTGTCTGAATGACTTGTTAAAAATTATGGTTCCCCTATTCCATTATTTACTATGTAAAAAATATCGCTTTTAATAACATACATAACTCCTATTACTAAACCTATCACATACAATATTATGATAAATAACACCTTTATACATCAACCCTTCACTACACATAATTCGTAATAAACACCATTTTTAAATTACTGTAGCGAGATAAATTGTTTTCTCCCAATTCTAAAATAAATAAAAAAGCGATGGAAGAATCTATCATTAGTAGACACCTTCTATCGCTTATCCGAATACATTTTAACTATGTTATTATACATTTACCTTACAAAACATCATTTATTCAACATAATCACTTATGAGATGATCGAAGGTATCAAACATCTAAGCAAGAATAATCTCCAAATGTTTAGTAATTTGGGATTTGTGCTATTTTTATATCTTCATAAAGTGCTTCTAACTCATATTTTGCTTCTGACATTAAAGTGTAATTGTTGCTTCTTAATGCAACTTTAGCTTTATAGCCTGCCTTTTTAATTGTTCTCTTATAATATAATTCTAGACTTCCTGTTGCTAATTCAAAACTATTTAGGTCATTCACTAATAATTGAAGTTCTTCTTTTAACTTCGCATTATAATATGTATTCGCATCTGAATACGTTGCTGCTTCTACTTTTTGAGTTGGAAGTGTACTTACGAATGATGTAGCCATAATTGTTGCTAAACTGCTTGTTACAATAAATTTTTTGATATTCATTTTATTTCTCCTTCAATCACGTCATATGAAAAAATCATACAATAAAATTAGAAATAATAAAATAAACAAATTATTAAAAATTAATCATCCAGTTAATAGATCGTGTTATATGTAAATAGGATTATTTACGATCTATTAATCAATATTGTGAAAATCTCTTTTATATAGACGTTTTTGTATTGCAACAATAGTTAACAATGCTTAATTTTTTATTAATTACTTAATTATTTATTTTTAATACGTTCATTTCAGACAATACGAATACAATTAAGAAGGTATCAAAGCATTGTGTTAGTTTAAAAGCGGCGCTATTTTTAACATCTCCCTATTACGACAATAATAGCAATTTCAATAATTATCTATATTCAAACCCTGCTCATACAACTTAGTCTATAACGTATAAAGTAGCTTTTTGTAATTAAATCGCAGTGATTTTCTTATAAATGCACGATTAAAGAGTCACTCAGGATAGAAAACAATGCTTTCCATTAATGTAAATTGCCTGCACTTTATAGGGAATATTCGGTGTTGCTCGATATCGTTCGATAAGGATATAATCGAATTTAATTCATTGTCAATAAAGATGACATACGACTAATGAATCTTCGTAGTAAAATGCATACTATTCCCCTACCATATCAAAGCATCATTTACTTTTACCGATCAACTTTTAAGTTATGATTCTAATCCATATGCAGCAAAAAAAGACTCTCAAGGTGAAAGGAGTACCTTGAGAGTAAATGGAATCTTAAACATGATTAGGAGAATACAAACTCATATGTAGAATTGTACTCTACATCCATATTATATTTAGGTTAACCTAAAATATCAAGCCAAGACCCTCTTATTTATGAATTTGTCATAAATTAATCAAAATACTTTAATATTTTATTTTTTAAAAACATAAAAGAGTCATAGCCTTCTTCCTTACAAAAATGGCCACCTTCATTTTGTAAGTAGAACTTCGCATCTAGAGCATCGCATAATTCAGCAGTCAATGTGTATGGGACAATCTCGTCTGTTTTTGAAGCAATACCAAATTTTTTAATGATTTTGGATTTTAGTTTTTCATAATCAATAGATTGTTCAACAAATTCATCTAAAATATCCAAACCTTCAAGTTTATCTTTAAAACCAGAGACTATGGCTAATCCTCCTACTTTGTTCACATCTAAATCGTTTAAATATTTCAAAGTCGTAATCACACCTAGACTATGTGCGACAAAAATGGTATTATCATCTACTTTATGAACGGATTCTCGCATATAATCAAGCCATTCATTGATATTTGGCTGATTCGGATGCGGTAAATTAAGTACGTCTACATCATGACCTTCAAGCTCAAGTGTCCGTTTTAACCATGGGAACCAATGACTGTTCGCGTCCGCTTGAAAACCATGTACAATATATAATTTTGTCATCCTACATCCCCCTCCTTTTCCCCATATCATCATTAATTCTATCATACCATACTTAAGTAAAATAAATTTAAAAATAAACATTTTATAAAAGGCAAATTAATAGGTCACTACTTCGTCAAGCCATCATTCAACTGTCCCTATTACTTCGTCAACTCTTTTCAACTGATATTCCAAAATCATTTAATTGATACTGTCGAAAAGGCGAACAACGAATGCTCAAACTTTTTTAAACGCAGGCTATACGTTTTAACATTGATACATCTATTCAGATTGTATATTTTCACATATCGTATTGTTATTAAAAGTAAATATTAAAAAAGCTGCGATGTTTCCCCATCGGCAGCTTTTTATGATTACATTTAAGTTAACCGTTTAAGTAATTGTTTTACAGCGTTCTGCGCTTGACTGATACAATCCGGTAACCCTACCGCTTCAAATGGTGCACCAGTAATTTGTAAATGCGGATAATGATCAATAATGTGCTGTTGAATTTCTTTTATTTGAGCAATATGCCCTACATGATACTGTGGACTCGCATGTGGCATTTTATTCACAATCGTCCATTCAGGCTCACCATGGAAAGTCATCATAAGTTGCAATTCTTTTTTGGCAATGTTGATAAGTGCTTCATCCGTTTTTTCATTTACAATATTGTCACCTTGTTTTCCTATATACGCACGTATTAAAACTTTACCTTCAGGTGTTGTATGTGGCCATTTTTTCGTCGTCCACGTACATGCAGTGATAGATGTTCCGCTTGTTCTTGCTATCACAAATCCAGTGCCATTATACGTGTTTTCAATGTCCTTCTCATCAAATGCAAAAACAATAGTGGCCACTGATGAAGCTTCAAGTTGATGAAAATAGTCGAACATCGGATCTCCTTTGAACCATTCTCTAAACACTTGATGTGGTGTCGCAACAATAACGCCATCATAAAACGTACGTGTCGTATCATCACATACGACGTGATACCCTTTTTGTGTTCCTACTAATTCAGATACAGGCTTTTCATATTGAAAAACAACATGCTGTGCTTTCAACCAGGATTCTAACTGATCAATAAAACTGTTTAATCCATTTCTAAACTGTTTGAATTGACCTTGAGCACCTTGTTGCTGATGTTGTGTTTGTTGTGCTCTTAATTTTTTTACATGTTGCATTCCTTTAATGATACTGCCATGTTCTTCTTCCAATGTCTTAAAATTCGGAAACGTACTCATCAAACTCAGCTCATCAATATCCGTCCCATAAATACCACTTAATAAAGGTTCAATTAAGTTTTCAAGCACTTCATCGCCTAGGCGCTTTCTGAAAAACTCACCGACAGCCATGTCATCATTCGTCATTGTTATCGGCTTTAACGTTAAATCTCTAAGCGCACGCAATTTCCCTTTAAATGAAATTAATTTTGTAGTCATAAATGGTTTCGTATCAGTTGGTATGCCTAATATGGCACCACCTGGAATGGGATACAACGTATGATTGGCAAAAATGTATGATTGTCCCGTTTGATTTGTTACGATGTCTTCATCTTTTATCCCGATATCTTTCGCAACTTCTGTCATTATCGTTTTGCGGCCTAAATACGATTCGGGTCCAAGTTCAACGGTATAACCCTCTCGTTGAATCGTTTTTATTTTACCTCCTGGACGTGCAGTCGCTTCATAGATGGTCACTTCGATGTCGGGGTTTGTTTTTTTTATAAAATAGGCGCTAGCAAGACCTGTTATGCCTGCACCAATAATTGCAATTTTTGTCATTTGTCTCACGCTTTCGGAAAGATATTCATAATCTCATTGACAATTGCACCAATAAATAAAGGATGCGTATCAGGCATCGGTGGACGGTGGTACATTGCACCTATTTCATTACATACAACTTTACATTCATAATCGTTATCATACAGGACTTCCAAATGTTCTGCTACGAAGCCGACAGGTGTGTAAATAAAGTGTTGATATCCTTTTTCTTTCGCAAGTTCACGCGTTAAGTCTTGTACATCTGGCCCTAACCATGGCGTGCCCGTATTGCCTTCTGATTGCCAACCGACTGCAACATGTTCAATTAATGATTGGGCTTTAATTAAGCGTGCTGTATCTTCTAATTCTTCTGGATAAGGGTCATGACTCTCTTTAATCATTTTCTCAGGCAAACTGTGCGCTGAAACAACAAGTACCGTTTGCTCATGCGCATCTTTCGGAATGTTTTCTAACGTTTCATTGACTCTCTTTGTCCAATAATCGATAAATTGTGGTTGTTGATAGTAATGTTCAACATGATGCAATTGAATTCCAAATTCCGCTGCTTTTTCTTGAGCACGACGATTGTATGATCCAATTGAAAAATTAGAAAAATGAGGTGCTAACACAACTGTTACTGCTTCCTTAATGCCGTCCTCATTCATTTGAGTCACTGTATCTTCAATAAAAGGGTGAATGTGTTTTAAACCAATATACAACTTAAATTCTACATCATCATATACTTCATTTAATGCGCTTGCAATGGCTTCTGCTTGACGTTCAGTCGTCCCAGCTAAAGGTGACAGTCCCCCAATTGCTTCATAGCGTGAAATTAAATCATTCAACTCTTCTTCTGATGGCTTTCTACCATGTCTTATATCAGTATAATACGGTTCAATATCTTCCTTTTTGTAAGGTGTACCGTATGCCATCACCAATAATCCTATTTGTTTTTTCATCTTATAACCCGTCCTTTATATACTCGATTCTTCTTAATTAGCGTTTTGTATATTCATGTACAAATTGTGATACGCGTTTTAATGTTTCAGGTTTCACTTCAGGAAAAACACCATGCCCTAAATTAAAAATATGACGCCCATGCTGCATTCCTTGATCCAAAATAGGCTTTAATCGCGCTTCAATCACTTCCCACGGTGCTAACAAAAGACTTGGATCCAAATTACCTTGTAGCCCTTTGGTTACACCTTTTGCACGTGCCTCATTAATAGAAGTTCGCCAATCTAATCCTAAAACATCAATCGGCAATTGATTCCAAGATTCTATTAAGTGGCTCGCCCCAACCCCAAACATAATTACAGGTACATCAAAGGATTTGATACCCTTAATTAATCTCTCCATACATGGTTTGATAAAATAGTCATAATCTGCCCGATTCAATGCCCCTACCCATGAATCGAACACCTGGATTAATTGTGCGCCTGCTTGAACCTGCGCGCCAACATAATCAATAGACATTGCAGTCAGAACGTCCATCAATTTAAACCACGTCGCCTCGTCACTATACATTAAAGCTTTCGTATGGTTATAATTTTTTGACGGTCCACCTTCAATCATATAACTTGCAAGTGTGAACGGTGCCCCTGTAAAACCAATCAACGGAACATTTAATTTTTCTTGCGTCAACAGTTGAATCGTATCCAAAACATAAGGTACATCACGTTTCGGATCAATTTGACCCAATGCTTCTACATCGGACATTTTTCGAATTGGATTCGCGATAACAGGACCCACGCCTGATTTAATATCCACATCGACACCAATAGATTTTAAAGGGGTCATGATATCTTTATATAAAACTGCTGCATCTGTTGCGTATTGCTCTACAGGTAGCGCAGTGACATACGCACATAATTCCGGTTGATGTGTAATTTCGAAAAGCGAATATTTCTCTTTTAATTCACGATATTCTGGCTGAGAGCGCCCGGCTTGCCTCATAAACCAAACTGGCGTATGAGAAACCGCGTCTCCTCGAATTGCACGCAAAATCGTATCATTTATTGTCGTACTCATATATTCCTCCTTGAATATTGTCATTCTTCACTAATATATCACATCGCCTTCCCATTCCTGCATGTTCCGGCTCAAATGTCATAAAAATTTTAAATGTAAAAAATGATATCAGTTATCACCTATATATATCGTGGTTTGTATCATTATTTCTGATATGATACGATGGACATTCAATTCAATGAATGAAAAAAACTAAACTTTGATTCACATTCCTCTTAAAAGAATTTCTTAAAATTTAACGCCATATTTTTCTTACATTTTTAAGGATTTTATAGTGGTTATTTCCGGTAGAAAAACTTATAATAAATGAAATAAGGAGGAGAACACCATGAAATTTTATATCACATATGGGACGTACGGATATTTACACCAAATCCAACTTAACCATCCAACTCGTGATCTATTCATTTTTTCTGGGAATGAACAGTCTGTCATGATTGAGGAAACAGACAGCGAGACCATCTTCCAACAACCTAAAACGTTTCGAGTTTTAACACGTTTAGGTTCTATCAATAGTGAAGACTTCCACGCATTAATCTCTATTCCAACAACTGAAGATCATAAATATCAATTAGAAAAGAAACTTGAAAGTTATTTTCCTCGGTTAGAAGAAACGGATGGATTTAACAGTTATCGTTTATTAAAACCTGTTCAAAGTAATATTTACAAGGTCTTTTTCGGATTCTCATCACGAAAAGCTTACGAAGATTTCAAAAAATCCTCATCATTTCGTGAGCATTTTTCTAAAGAAGCTGTACGATCTCTCGCAGGTGCTTCAAGTGCACATGCCTCTTACTTAGAACAATATTTTTATCCAATTTCAGAAGATGAAAACTAAAAGCACAAAAACGGACTGATACGATATATACTCAGTCCATTTTTTGTGCTTCTTAATATTAATTTAATCTTTTAATAAATGCTCTTGATATTTCAATTTTTTAATTGTCGATCGCGTGGTGTAAAAACCGATGACGAAAAATAAAACAACTGCATAAAAATAGTTTGAATGTAAAATGATATAGACGATGCTAAGAAGCGTACCAATGATGTATACCATTTGCTGTAAAAACTTACGATAGCCTTCTATCACATATTCCTCAGAAACCGGCCAAACTTGTGGCCATAAACTATAGGCTTCTTGTGTGTAAAACTGCGACATTTGTAATACGATGAGATACATTGCTAAACTTCCCATAATCACATTGACGACAGGGTGGTGTAGCCAAATCATCAATCCCGCGATAATCACAATCAGTCGTATGGTCATATTCAGGGCGTCTTTCCCTCTTAAAAAGTTTCTTTTAAATAAGAATGGATACAATTTTGTTTGATCAAAAGGTCGAGGGGTTTTTAACAGAAAATCTAAATATCGACGACGTACTGCTTGTTCCTGTAATCCTTTTACATCTGTAAACATGTTCACAAATTTATAATAGTTCATTTGCTGTTGTTGTGCCTGTGCAATCATGAATACCCAAGGAAATAATTGAGTCCTATTCAAGCGTTTCAATAAAAGCCATAACAAAACAAGAGCGAATACGGCGACAAATGCCGATACATCCGATGCCGCTAAAATGACGTAATACCCACATAAGTGAAGTACAAATAATAAGAGCCAAATCGACCAATTTTCTAGTCCATAACGATACCATTCCCATTTCAGTAGCAAGCTTAAGAAAGGAAAAATCAGCGCTAAAATAACGACAATCATAAAATCTTTCATATGTTCTGGGTAGGCGGTATGCCATAACGGATAAAAAATAATTAACATCAAAATCTGTAGCGGCATTCTCGAAAAATAACTGTGGATAACACTTTTTTGAATGTATGCAGCCATTTTCTTTTCAAAAGGTAAAAGGAATAATCGATCGGCATCCTGCAATAACGTTTTTAAAGGGAAAATCGATGTCATTGAAAGGACAACAGACACGCACAATGCATAATTGATATTTGAAGGCATATGTTGTAGCCATTGGCCATATCCAAGTATAAAAGCACCTATTAGAACAACGAGAAACACTGAAAAATGTCCGTTAAAAATAAATTTATTATAATAATTTTTTTCCTTTCGATGTGCGCTTAAACGCTCGTGAAAAAGTTGTTGCGCTGTTTTCATATGGAATGCGCTCCTTTAGTCACATGAATGTATATGTCATCTAAGGTTGCATTAGTCATCCCTGTTTGTTCACGTAATGCGTTCAAATCTCCCATCGCTACAATTTCTCCATGATCGAGTATAATAAAACGGTCACAATAGCGTTCAGCAGTGGCCAGAATGTGGGTACTCATTAATACCGTACGCCCCTCTTCTTTTTTAGACGCCATCAAATCTAACATAGACTGAATACCGATAGGATCGAGACCTAAAAATGGTTCATCAATAATATACAAATCCGGTTCCACAATAAAGGCACAAATAATCATGACTTTTTGTTTCATCCCTTTTGAAAAATGGCTCGGAAAAATTTGCAATTGATCTTCTAAACGGAATGTTTTTAACAGCGGCGTCGCTCGCTTCATTGCGGTATCATAATCAATTCCATACGCCATTGCCGTCATTTCAATGTGTTCTTTCAATGTCAAGGCGTCATAAATCACTGGCGCCTCTGGAATATAAGACAATCGTTGGCGATATCCATCAATATCTTCTTTAATATTAATATTAGAGATTGTCATTTCACCTTCAGTAGGTGTAAGTAAACCTAACATATGCTTAATCGTTGTACTCTTACCTGCACCATTCAATCCGATAAGTCCGACAATCTCACCATCATACAGTTCAAAATTTATATTTTTAATGACAGGTTTTTTACCGTAACCACCTGTTAAATTTTTTATATGCACAGTCATTAACTTGCACCTCCATAACAGTCATTGTACCAAAAATAGCGTTCATAATGCTATTTAATACACATGCGATAAAATCGTTACATCGCCGAATGTACGTGCTATAATAAAACTAAATGAAGAAATGAGGGAATCCATATGACACAAACGATATTCTCAAAGATTATTGACGGTGATATTCCAAGTTTTAAAGTATATGAAAATGATTATGTCTATGCTTTTCTAGACATTTCTCAAGTTTCTAAAGGTCATACACTGTTAATTCCTAAAAAACCTTCTCCTAATATATATGAGACGGATGCTGAGACAATGAAACATATCGGAGAAGCATTGCCCATTGTTGCCAATGCAATAAAAGATACATTTCATCCAGATGGTTTAAACATTATTCAAAACAACGGAACATATGCCTCACAATCTGTGTTCCACATTCATTTCCATTTGATTCCACGTTACGAAAATGACATCGATGGATTTGGCTATCATTGGGAGACAAATGAGTCACGTATCAATGATGAGGAAAAAGCCAAGATTGCAGCACAAATCGCGGCGCATATCAAATAAGAGAATTCTGATTTGAACTGAATAATGTACTCGAATCAGGGTATATGTAATAGAAAACGATTCAAGGAGGAAAATCATGAAAATTGTTCGAATGACATTAGGTGTGATTGCTGGCGTCGCGACAGGATTAGGCGTCGCACTCATCGTAAAAGATGGACAAACGCGCATCGCAAACCCTAAAGCTGAAAGACCTAAAAGCGAATTAGAACATGAAATCGATACGATGAAAAATAGTATTGGTGACATCAAACAATACGTCGCACAAATTAAAAACGACGGCCAACGTTTTGCTGGATCTATTGGTGATGAAGTGAAAACGATGATTGGTGAATTCAAAGCCGATATCGATCCAAATATTAAACGTATTCAATCACATATCGAAAATTTACAAAATCGTGGCGAAGAAATTTCAAATTTTCCATCAAAAAACTAATTTTTTAGTGTTTGATTGAACATAATCCGATATAATACGAGTAAGCATGGTACAATACAGTATCATGCTTTTTTATAGTCTAAGAAAGGAGTGGTATGTATGAACACAAAGCGAGCGCAAATTGAGGGAATGCTTTATACACATAAAATTGCCATGTTATCAAAAGTCATATGGAAAAATGCGGAAAGTGACTGGCAAGGTTGGTTGAAAAGATCAGACATCACGATGAATGAACATCTCATTCTCCTTACACTTTATGCCTTTGAACGTGCAACGATATCCGATATTTCAAAATATGGCGTGATGCACGTATCAACAGCATTTAATTTTGCTAAACGTTTAGAGCAACAAGAATTGTTAAAACTCGAGAAAGATAAACATGACAAAAGAAACACGTATATTACGTTAACTGATAAGGGAAAGCAGTTAGTACTCGAAATTTTTGACCATTACGAAGAATCAAATAACAATATTTATAATGCGTCAAAAGAGTTTCAAAGAGAAATGTTCCATCTTCCTAGTTTTAGTGACGCACATTACCTCGTCTCTAAACTGCAAGGTAAAGACTTTATTAATGATGTGAATTCATGTCAAGAAAGTCTTCGCAAAAATTTACTTGACGAACATTAATTTCAGATAGATAATACGTTTATCACTGATAGCAAAGGAGCTTTTGAATGTTAAACTGTCTGCGGTCTATTGATATACATTCAAGATTTGGTTTAGCCCGTATCGCTTTTATAAGTTTTGTAACGGTTATAATTACATTTTTTGTTAGTTTTGAGATTTTTCATTACTATTCAAACATTCCATTTACGGATCAAAATTTTTTATTGTTTATTGTCTTAATGTTATTTATCTACCCCGTACATAAACTCATTCATATTATTACGGTCTTCCCATACTTGAAACATTTAAGAGTATACAAATTAGTACGTCTTTCCTGGTTTCCGTTTTACAATATTTATTTGGATCGACCTATTCGTAAGTACTACTTTTGTATTTGTCTAATCATGCCGTTTGTGGTGATTACACTGCTCTGTATTCTCATAGCACGCGCATTTCCAGAATATGGCCATTATTTCATGTTTTTATTAGCATTAAATGCAGGTTATTCTGTGATGGACATCCTTTATTTAAAAGTCATTCTTTTTGCTTGTCAGGGGCATTTTGTAGAGGAACATCAAAATGGCTTTGTACTTTTAGAACACAATTCCCACGCATCATAATGTGCAATCGTGATATGCGTGTCCTATTTTTAAAACGACAAGGATTAATTTCGTATGCAATCCGTGTCTTAAATGATAGATTTTAAGTTGAATATAGGGGAGAGGACGTTTTTTAACGCCTTCTCCCCTACTTTTTTTGACTTCCATCTGTATTCTCATCATTTAGTCGTATTTTTCACCTTCTGCTTTGGTTGCTTGCGCACATTATGGTATATTAAATGGTATGAATGATATAAAAAGGAGCTCAAAAGATGAAGAAAGGCATACAAAAATTATTTATTCCAATTACAGCAAGCGCAGTTTTACTCGGAGCATGTGGTAATGATGCCCCTACTTCAAAAGACCAAACGTTAATCTCTTCGAAAGCGGGCGACGTTAAAGTTGAAGATGTATTGAAAGAAATTGGAAATGATCAAGTTGCAAGTCAATCTTTTAAAGTTTTATTAAATAAAATTCTAGTAAAAAAATACGGTGATAAGGTAGATAATAAACAAATTGATAAAGAAACCGATGAAGAAATTGAAAAATACGGTGGCAAAAAACAATTTGAAGAACTACTCAAGCAACAAGGCATTACATTAGACAGTTATAAAGAACAACGTAAAATGATTGCTTATCAAAAAGAATTACTGAATGATAAAGTTAAAATTTCAGACAAAGAAATTAAAGATGAAACGAAAAAAGCATCGCATATCTTAATTAAAGTGAAACAAGATAAAGACGATAAAGAAGGTTTATCTGATAAAGATGCAAAGAAAAAAATTGATGAAATCAAAGAAAAACTCGATAAAAATCCTAAAGACTTTGACAAGTTAGCAAAAGAAGAGTCTATGGATTCAACAAAAGATAAAAATGGTAGTTTAGGATATGTGGTGAAAGGCCAAATGGTTAAACCATTCGAAGACGCCTTATTTAAATTAAAAGATGGCGAAATTTCAAACGTTGTCAAAACTGAATATGGTTACCATATCATCCGCGCAGATGAGCCTACAGATTTCGATAAAGAAAAATCAAAATTAAAAGAAAAACTGATTCAAAATAAATTACAAAAAGACCCTAAACTTTTAACTGATGCATACAAAGATTTGTTAAAAGAATACAATGTAGATTACAAAGATCGCGATATTAAAAAAGCGATTGAAGATAATATTTTAAACCCAGAAGCGTTGAAAAAACAAGCCTCTCAACAAGGTGCAGAGGGTGGTCAATTAGGTATGTAGTATGCCTTTAAACAATGGCTGGTGCTTTGATTTATTTTTCAAAGTATCAGCGCTTTTTTTGATTTTAAAGCATTGATATTTGTCGCAGGCACACCATCTTCGTCTATTGTGTAGTCCAAATTGAATCGTGCCTACAACTTTTAACCCAGAGTTCAGACATCTCTACTCATGTCCAACTCTGGGTTTGTTTTATGTGATAATCATTCGCTTTTCTGTAATCAACATTAATCCAACTTCTCAGGCTTATAGAATTGTCTACCTTCTAAACCAAGAATTCGTTCTGTAAATTGTCCTTTGTTAATTTTCTTGAATGCTTTTTCAAACATATGCATGCGTGCATCAATATTATCAATATACTTTAAAATTTCTGCTTCTTTGACATAAGGCAGTTTTGGTGAGCCGTATTCAAGCTTACCGTGATGAGACAAAATCATATGGCGAAGTAAAATGATTTCTTCTCCATCTACATCCAATTCACGTGCCGCTTCAGCCACTTCATCACTCGCAATCGAAATATGACCTAATAAATTCCCTTCGAGTGTATATGACGTCGCAATTGGGCCTGATAACTCTCTCACCTTACCGATATCGTGCAATATGATGCCACTGAACAATAAGCTTTTATTGAGTTCTGGATATATGATACACAATTGACGTGCAATTTCTAACATTGTCAAAACATGATAACTTAAGCCACTTACAAAATTGTGATGATGCGAACTTGCTGCTGGATAAACAAAGTAACGCGATTCGTATTTGTTCAATAAATAACGTGTAACACGTTGTAGCGGTGCGTTTTCAATTTCAAAGATATATTCTTGCATGGCATCTTTGATTTCTTCTGGTGTCATTGGTGCGCCATCAATAAAGTCTTGCGTACGCATTCCATCTTCATCAGTTGCAAGTCGAAATTGATTGACTTTCATTTGTTTTCGACCACGATAATTAATCACATCACCTTTAACATGAATAATACGTTCTGGCTTTAATAGACTCATTCCTTCTTTAGTAATCGTCCAAACTTTCGCTTCAATTTCTCCACTTTTATCTTGTAAGTGAAGTGTCATATAATCTTTACCTTGTGCTGTTACACCTTGTGTTGCTCGGTGCACTAGGAAAAAATGATCCACAGCATCTCCAGGCTGTAGTTGTTCTATATTTCTCATGATTTAACGCCTTCCTATTCTATTTTTCTATCTTATTTAACGTGACGAGCTGTTTCGCAGGAATATTCGTATCACGTGAACATGTAAAATAAAGAATTTGAAATTTATCAGACATCGATCTCAAATATTTCATCATTTTCATTCTACGTTCAGCATCAAAATGAACAAATGCATCATCAATAATAATAGGCAATGAATAATAGGGTTTTAATGTTTGAATCAAACTTAAACGAAGCGCAATATAGAGCAATTCTTTTGTTGATTGACTTAATTCCACAGGATGATACATTTGACCGCTTTGATGACGTACCATCACTTGCTCATTTGCGTATGTCACTTGCACATATTCTCCGCTCGTTAAATCATTATAAATATCTGTCGCAATATTTACAACTTGTGGCAATCGCTTGCCCTTAATTTGTTTGATATGTTCATCAACTAAAGCCTCTAAATAACTGAGCGCAGCCCAATCTTCAGCCTTATCATTTAATTGATTGCGTAATATTTGATATTGATGACGTAGATGTCTCAATGTATCATCCGTTTCTAAGTGGTTCATTTTTGCTAATAAATCACTCACTTCACTTTGAACAGTGAGATAACGCGCATTATAATTATCGATTTGCTCAGACAATTTTTGATATTCAGCTTCAAGTTGTGCTGATGTTTTTTCACTTAGCTTAGAACTTTTCTCATATCCATAATTTTGATTTTCGAGAAAATGTGTTAAATCATGAAAACGTGCTAATCGCTGATGGTACCATTGATAACGTTCATGGTGTTTGTAATAACTTTCCTCATCCAGTGCTCCTATAGCACTAAACAATGTCTGAATCACTTGTTTATTTTCGCTCAAGCGATGTTTCAAATGTTTAATTTCATTTTCTATTAAGCTCAGTTGCTCGCGATTATGTTCATAACGTGTCATCCCTTGATTCGCGGCTTTTAACCATTCTCTTACATCATGAAACAACGTCTCAATACTAAATTGCGATAATGCACTCGCAAGTTTTTCAAGTGCTTGTGTGTAAAAATCATCCAACTTTTTCTCAATTGAATTTTGCGTTTCTTGCAATTGAGTGAAGTATTGTTGATGATCTTTGATTTTTTGAATCGTTTGAATCGCGTCTACAAGTAAATCATCGGATAAATTCTTGGAAAGGTGTAGTGCTGATTTTAACTTTTGCAATTGAGTCGTCACGGATGTTAAAGCCTCTTGTACATCGTCATATTGTTTCGCCGTATGCAGTGACTTTGTCTTTAAAATCGCCAAATTTTGTTGACGTTGTGCGATTTGATCACGTAACTGATATTGCGCTGCTAAATCAAAATCTAAATCATATGCCTCTTCTAACGCCTGTACTTTTTGCTCTAGTTGCACCAATTCTTCAGAAAATTGTTCGTCATAGCCCATTGGTTTTGAACGCAATAAGAACATGGCAATGAAAAAGATAGCCGCAATCACTGTTAAAATAATCCCTGGAAGCATCATTTGTGAAACGAACATCCATACCGCAAATGCCCCTGTCACCAATGTTAATATCAGTGACGCTACTCGAACACGTTGTTGCTGTTGCTGTTTTTGATGCGCTTCTTTTTCGAAAGTGGCTTTCATTTTATCAAACACATGCCGTTTTTCCTTTAATTCAAGCAGTTTTTGATCATAAACTTTTTTCTTTTCAAAACTTTCATCATCCACTAATTGAAGATTTAATTGTTGTAATTCTTCTTCATATGTTACATTTTCAATCTGATAATCATCTTGTTGTTTTTTCAATTGTTCTAATGAATGCATATGCGCTTGCTTTTGTTTTAAAGTTTCACTGGCGTAACTCTTTTGAATTTCACTTGAATCAACCGTTTCATCAATGTCTTCCCAACCAATGTTGGATTTGAGGCCTTCAATTTCCATTTGATGATGACTTGCTTCTCTTTCAATTTGCTTCAAGTCCATCTCTTGTTGCTTGATCATATCCTCTTGCTTAGAAACAGATTCAAAACTTTGATATAGCGTTTGATCCGGTACAAAAAGTTTTTCCGCCTCATGTTCTAATTGATTTTTCTTTTCAAGACGTAACCCCAAGTCACGTTCGAGGTGTTCAACTTGAATCTTTGCTGCTTCATAACGATCGATACCTTGTTCAGGAAATTCTAACGGTTCTATATTTAAATCCGCTTCTAAACTTTTCCATTCTTGCACTTGATCAATCAATGCAACTTCTTTTTGCTTCTCTTCAAATAAAGCAGTAAGTTGACTTAAATTCGTCTTCAGAGTGGCTAGACGTCTTGAAGCTTTGTCATGATCTTCTGTTAATTGTTGATAGGTCTCCAATTTCGTAGCTTCTTCTCTAATTTGGTACGCTAAGCTTCTAATCTCTTCTATTTTTTGATTAATCTCTGGATTTTGACCTGATTTTTTATAAAGTTCTTGCTTCTTCTGATGAATTAATTCACGCATGCCAATAAACTCGGTTGACCCTAGCGCACCTGCTTGCATCAAAAAGTTTTGTAATTGTGCCTCACTCATATGTTTGTGTATATCTTGAAGTCCTAATACACTGAATGAAAAAATCGCTTGATATGTCTTTTTATCTATATAATTCAACTGTTCATTTAACCATTTTTCATCTTTAATCGTACCGTTCGGCAACATCACCTTGACATCACCTTGAGCACTACCTTTAACACGTTCAACATCGACTTCCATGCCATCATCGAAAATAAGCGTCACACGCCCACCATAATGATTACCCATGCGCGGTTCTAAACGCGGTTCATTTTCTTTTTTTGTAGGAAAACCAAATAAAATCGAATGGATAAACGCTTGTAACGTCGACTTCCCCGCTTCATTTTCTCCATATATCTCGGTAAATCGTGAATCAAATGCAACTTGACGTTGGACAAACTGGCCATAACCATATATTTCAACAGATTTAATTTTCATGGGTTAATGATCCCCTTTCAATTCAGCTTCTATCATGGCCTCTGCACGTGCGATTAATGCTTTTCTATCATGTTCAAAATAAGGATCTAAATATTTTGAGGCTTTTGGATTAAGGTATAAATCCTTCACTGCACGCTCATACACATCATCTTGCGCTAATAACTCTGGAGAGAATTCCTGAATGATTGACTTTTGACGCATATCCAAATAACGAATTTCCCATTCGTCAATCAATATAAAATGGCGCTCATTCTCTTCATATTCCGAAGTCAATACTTTAAGTTGCTCTAATACTTGTTTTGAAATCGTTTCATCCCCATGAACATGGAGTTTTAATCGATAAAAAGCACGTCCTTGAGGGCGGACACTTTCTTTAAAGGCTTGAATTTTTTCATATAATCCCTGTTGACTGACATCATCTGTTTCAATTGTCGCTGTTTCAAAGCGAATAAATTGTGTTGGAACAAATCGCGTCTTAAGTCCCACGTGATCGCCTTCAACGATGAGACATCCTTTTTCTCCTTGTTCTTTGAAATGACGTCCTTGAATATTACCAGGATAATGGATTTCAGGTAAATCACTTAATTGTTGTCTCAAGTGAATATGACCTAACGCCCAATAATGATATAGTTTTGCATTCAAATCCTCTATGCGAAACTCCGTATAGCGATCTGACGTCGTGGATTTACTATATGTCCCATGCAACATACCGATATGTACAACATTCCGATCTTCATTTGTCGGATAGGCATCAATTTTGTTTTCGTAACTTTCTCTATTTTCGTAGCTAAAACCGTGAATATGCACCGTTTCCCCTGTTTTTGTAATCGCTTGATACGTTTCAACACGATTTGAAAAAACGGTCACATTTTCTGGCCATTTTGTTTTTATTTCATCTGATAAAGGGTCATGGTTTCCGTGGACTATGTAGACAAAAATTTGTTCCTTTTGCAAGCGTTCAAACTGTAATTTCAAAAACACTTCAGCTTTCAACGTTCGATTATGTTGATCAAATAAATCACCACTGATCAGCATAAAATCAACTTCTTCTCTTAATGCAAGATCGATTATATTTTTAAAGCTTTCATAAGCACTATTCTCAACATCCTTTAAAATGACGGGATTTAAATAACGCTTAGAGGCAAATGGACTATCGAGATGTAAATCTGCACAATGCAAAAACTTAACCATTCACGCATTCTCCTTTTATCATCAAATTTCATCTATATTTGACATGTTTACTATTTATTTTATCATATTTTACTTATATAAGGAGGAGATCATTTGAGGATTCTATGTACGGTTGCTTTTTTTATAAAAAAACGATTGAAGATAGGACTCCTCAATCGTCTCGTTCATTGATGCATATCATGTTAATTAGCCAGCATAAATTTCATCTAATGGTTTTACAATAATTTGATTGATTTCTTGGAACACTTGACTCATTCTTTGTTCTGCATTCATCAATTCAGAAATATTGCTATCTTTTTCGATTTGTTGCGCTTGTTCTTGCGCTTTTTTCAAATCGTCTTCACTAATTTCCTCACCTTGCATTTGCTTTTGTTGGAAGTTCATTTGTGTTTCACGGAACGTATCAAATAATTTTTTTGAGTTTTCGTCAGCTTCTACTTTCGCATAAGCCGTTTTAATTGCTTGATACTCGTCACTTTCACGTAATGCTTGCTCCAATTTGTTTGCGTAATCATATAAATTTACAGCCATTTAAATCTCTCCTTGAGTTGTTTATTAAGATTGGACGCGCGCTTCCAATCTCTTTCCTTGCTTACGATACCATATTTTAAAGCGTTATACAAAAATTGCTATGAGCCCTTGGAAAAATCCAATCACTCCTCCTAAAATGAACCCTAATAACATAATCAGTTTCAGTTCTTTATTCGCAATTTCGAATATCAATTGCTCAATATAATCCAGCTCAAATCGGTTAATCTGTTCTTCAATCAACCCTCGAATATTGACTTGTTTCAAAATCGTCGATAAACGACGTGCTAATGTGTCTAAAATCAAATCCGTCAACTGTGTAATCCCCCTATGCTTTAACATCTCAAATAATTGAGGAACGAGGGTATTGAGTGGCGTGTGGGCATGTCGCTTTATATCCATTTGCTGTACAATTTGTTCGGTGAATTGAACTTCGAGTGTCGCCCATTGTTCAGGTGTCACCCATTCTTGAAGCGTTCTTGTTTTTAACTTTTCATATTCTGCCTGTATTTGTGCAGACAAAATATTTTGCGCTTTAGAATGCGATGTAAGACGTATCAATTCTTTTTGTATCCGTTCAGCAATGGCTTCCTTTGTCATAAACATTTGTAACATCGAGATCATTTTACCTTTTTCCAGAAAAAACGTCTCTAACATTTCTAAAATATCGTCATATCCTTTAGCTGAACTTAAGTAATCTTTAGCTTTAGTCATAATGAACACATCCAACACTTCAACTTTTTGATCAAGTTGCGTTAATAGCTGTGATGGCAAGAGTTCGGTCATCGTTTCATTTTGATGGCTTTCATATTTTTGGCGTAATTGCTGTTGCGTCATTCGTGTTAACCATGTTTCACCTTCTTTGACAACATCAATCTCAAATTGTTGTAAAAGCGACTGAATTGTGACGTGATCTTTTGATAACCGCTCAACTTGTTCGCTCAATGCACGTTGAACCGTCATTCTTATTTCGGGCGTTGTTATTTTTTCCCTGATCAAAGCCTCCGTTAATAAATGGTCTTCAACGACTTGTCCAATCTTCTCAGCAATTTCCCCTCTACGTTTCGGTATCAGTCCAGGGGTAAATGGCACACGTTTGCCAAAAATATAATACGGCTTAAAGGGGTGAAATAACATTTTGACGGCAATCATATTCGTAACGCCCCCAATCACCGCACCAATGACGATCATAAACAATACGACAAGTGTCGCTTGCATAGGCTTTCCTCCTTAAAATATAGGCTGGAGCGGCGCATCATTCTCCCTCTCCGCTTTGTAACAGTATAGTATGACCGAATTACGTCCTCGTTAAACATCTTTATGATAATACAACTGATGAAAAAAGAGCATGCAACAAGATTTTTGTCGATGCTCCATTTCATTCATTTATTTTTAATTATGCACGAATAAGCTCTTCTTTAACGTTACGTTGAAAATAGGTTTCAGCTTCTCTTAGTTTTGGTGTTGCAAAGATAGGCTGTTTGTCCATATCAAGAATGCGATAAAGTTGGCTGACTTTGTTAGACTGTAAAATGTAGTCTCCTTTTGCATCAACCGTTTCCCAATAAATATCACTGACTGTTGAATACTTAGGATATGCTGCTTGATTTCTTGATATTGTTTGAACAATTTCAAGTGGGTCGCATCCAAATGTACTGTTTAGGACTTCGGAATCTCTAAACAAAGCACAAATTGACACACATGTTGTCCAATTCGGCAATACACGCTCTTTTTCGATTTGAACTAATGTTTTTTTAGATAGTCCAATTGTTTGGGCCATTGTATCCTGTGTGTAACCTGCCTCAATACGAACCATCTTAAACTTACTTTGAATTAAATCTGTAAAACTTTGTCTATCCATTGAATATTACTACCTTTCTTAAATAAAAATTTATCCGCACACAAGCATTGCAATTCTACACAATTCTTGAAACACAAATTACATATTAATACAAAATACGAGAAATGAAAAGTGTCATTTTAAAAAACAATACAAAACTAGAACTATACTAAATTATACTGAAAATCGTCCTATTTTTATCGAATGAATTGCAGCGCGACTCTTTATATTCCAGACTTTGTAATGAATGAACAATGAGGTGTCAATTTCCATCTCACAGGTTGAATCTTGCATCATTTACAATCGTTACAACACATTCTCTCCATAACTATGCTATATTAAAAACGATTTATGTATTTTTATTACATTTTTATAAACCATGCACAGATTGATGACGATCATCAATCCACCCTAATATCATCAATATGTTTTTAAGAATTATATTATACCATAAATTCCTCATCCTCATAGCAATTACTTAGACCGTTTTAAAGAAAACTTTTGCTGTCAAAAATATCAAATTAAAGTTCAACATTTGATCGCTATGGTGCGATACTATTGTCATAACATACTCATACTGCCTAGTCATTTTCAGATAGAGAGAGACGTGAATCGCACTGGCGATGACGCATTTCATTCATTGAGAAACAGTGAAATTTCTAAAAACCGCTTTCACGCTAAAATTTGTTCCCCTTAAGAAAGGCCCCAAAATTTCTCATAGTGATGCGTTACGTAACTCTTTTCTTTCGGGATGAGTAACTTCTAATCCCCCTTTTATATTGATCGTTTAATTTTCTGAATAAATTCAAGTTACGAGGTACATTTTTTAATAAACAAGCATTGAGAAGACCGATGAATTTCTATCTATCATATCATTTGACGATTTTTTGATTGAAATTAATATTGCCATATAGTGATTTTACAGATTATAATATTGTAAATGATATAAAGGGGATGTTGTGAATGAAGTTTAAAGGGCTTACGATTAAAATTATCATTGCACTTATTTTAGGTATTAGTATAGGTTCAATTTTTAATTTTTATGAAGGTGCAAAATTTGTGAGCTTTACAGATCAATATATTTTCAATGTTATAGGGCAAGTCTTTTTAAATCTTATTTTTATGTTAGTTGTTCCTGTTGTTTTTGTATCTATCGTACTTGGTGTCATTGGTGTCGGTGATCCTAAACTGTTAGGCGGCATTGGTTTAAAAACGATTGTCTTCTTTTTAAGTACGACAGCTATTGCCATTACACTCGCAATGTGTTTAGCACTCATTGTTAAACCTGGTGCAGGCCATTCTGATTTATTGAAAAGCGAAGAAGTCACTGCCTATCAAAAGAAACTAGACAGTCAGAAAGCAACGAACAACTCACCAGTCAATCAGACTTTTGATCAAACGGTGATCAATTTCTTCCCGAAAAACCCTATCGAAGCAATGAGTGGCGGAAATATGCTTCAAATCATTACTTTCGCAATTTTTATTGGTATTGGGATTATGATGGTTGGCGAAAAAGGCCGTATAGTGCATCAATTTTTTGATCAATTTAATGAAGTACTGATGTATATTATTTCAATGATTATGAACATTTTTGCACCGATTGGAACATTTGGACTCGTTGCACACGCGTTTACTGGTGCAGGATTTAGTGCAATTCGACAATTAGGATTATACTTTATTGTCGTCCTTGCCGCTTTACTCATCCATTTCTTTGTCGTCTATGGTGGCGCAGTAAAATTCTTAGCTAAACGTAGTCCTATTGAATTTTTCAAAAACTTTTTCCCTGCGATTACGGTTGGTTTTGGTGGATCTAGTTCGAATGCTGCCTTACCTGTTTCTATGGAATGTACGAAAAAAATGGGGGTTAAGCCTGAAATTGCTTCTTTTGTGCAACCACTTGGTGCAACGATCAATATGGACGGTACAGCAATTATGCAAGGTGTCGCAACAATTTTCATTGCCCAATTAATGGGTGCAGATTTAACACTCTTACAACTGATCACAGTCGTTGCAGTTGCAGTCATTGCATCAGTAGGTACAGCCGGTGTTCCGGGAGTCGGTTTGATTATGTTAGCCATGGTATTAACAGCAGTCGGTCTTAATCCTGCTGCGATTGGTATTATACTCGGAATTGACCGATTACTTGATATGACACGTACTGCAGTGAATATTACAGGTGATGCCGCATGTGCTTTAATCTTGTCAGAACATGAAGGTAAGAAACTTAAAGGGCAAATGCACGTCACAAAATAACATAGCGCATAGATGATATATTTTGGGGGTTGGACCATTACGGTTCACCCTCCTTTTTCATGTTTGAAGCTAACGTTAATCACTATAAAATAAAACGCATATCATCACTATTATTATCTGAAAATTAATAATACGAAAATATCAATTTAAACACTAGATTTCTATAAACGTTCATAGGATAATAGTAACGTTAAGTAAGAAAGCGACTGTAGCGTATCATTCGACAACTTTCCTCACATCAAAACTAGAGACTGAAAACTATTTTATATGAATACGTTATTATTTTATGATGGCAAGTCGAAACCGTTCATGCCAGTGGGTAATTATGGCATTGCCGCTTCATCACATTCAACTGGCTCCGAATGTCATTAAAAAAAGAGGTGTTATCGTTGCAATTAGAAAATAAAATCTCCCAAGCAAAAAAAGGGGCAACATTGAGCATCTTAACGTATACCTTTTTGACTTTACTAAAAATTGTTTACGGTTGGTTTGCGAGCAGTCAAGGTTTAATTGCAGACGGTATTAACAATGCGACAGACGTTATTAGTTCTGTGGCAATCTTGGTTGCACTTCAAATCTCAATGAAGCCTGTTGATAAAAATCATCCTTATGGCCACTACCGTTCAGAATTCATTGCTTCTCTCATTGCTTCATTCATCATGTTTGCCGTGAGTATTCAAGTGATTGTTACAGGAGTCCAACACTTCTATCAAGGTCAATTTCTACAGCCGAATCCTTCAGCAGTCATTGTCGGTATACTTTCAAGTGTCATTATGTTTATTGTTTTTGTATATAATCGAAATCTTGCAAAAAAAGTGAATAGTAGTGCATTAAAGGCTGCGAGTTACGATAATCTTTCCGATGCACTCGTGTCAATCGGAACTGTTATTGGGATATTAGGAGTTTATATGGGGGTCCCAATGCTGGATACAATTGCGGCTATCGTTATTGGTATACTGATTATGAAAGCAAGTATTGATATTTTCAAAGAAACAGCCATTACTTTAACGGATGGCTATGATGAGGATGAGCTAGATCAAATTCGAGACATTATTGCATCTGTTCCAGGCATTAAAGAAATCCGTGATATTAAAGCACGAAGCCACGGTGTGATTTCATTTATAGATGTGACAATTGCAGTTGAGCCGACTTTGAATGTTATTGAAAGCCATGCAATTTCCGATTATATCGAATCACGACTACAATCACGATTAGGTGAAGTGGAAACGATTGTACATATTGAACCTTATTTTGCAGCTTGATTTCGTCACTTCATCTAGAATCGAAAAAATCATACGCAACGGCACACGTTGTCATTTACGTGTCGGTTGCGTATGATTTTTAAGTTTTAATCCTAAATCAGATGATTTTCCATTGCGTAAATCGCCGCTTGAGTCCGATCTGTCACACCTAATTTAGTAAAGATATGACTGACATGGGTTTTAATTGTTTTCTCGGATACATAAAGCGTATCAGCGATTTCTTTGTTTGTCTTTCCTTTCGCCATTTCCTTTAATACTTCCGTTTCTCGCTTGGATAACTTATTTAACATATGTGGTTTCGTAATGACTGTCTCCATCACATGTTGTGCATCTTTATGAATCACTTTTTCACCGCGTAAAACTTGTTCTATTGAGCGCATTAACGCTTCAGGATCGACATCTTTCATCTCATAGCCATCCGCACCAGATTGCATGGCTGACATCACATGCTCTTCATCTACATAGCTGGTTAAGACTAATACTTTAATTTTTTTGTGCTGTGCTTTTATCTTTTCAATTAATGTAATTCCATTCATTTCTGGCATGACAAGATCGACCAAAATCAATTCAGGCTCAATGGTCGCAATGGCTAAGTCATCTAATAGTGCCTGGCCATTTCCATAACTTCCTACAACTTCAATGTTGGGTTGTGTTGACAACAAAAATTCTAACCCTTGTCTCACAATAAAATGGTCATCTACGAGTGCGATTTGAGTCACGTCTGTCCCCCCTAGGCTGTTGTAATGGGATGCAAATATGAATTTGGGTCCCTTGTTCACTATTCATATCCATTGTCCCTTTTAACACTTTAATCCGCTGTCGCATATTCGATAATCCATGGCGATCATCCTGATGAATCGTTGTCACATCAAAGCCGATCCCCTCATCAATTAAGTTCACAATTAAATGACTCTCCGTTTGATTGAGTGTGACCATCATTCGATGCGTTTGAGCATGCTTTTTAGTGTTGTTCATTGCTTCTTGTATCACTCGATAAAGATGTGTTTCAATCGTGTTCTCTAAATCAATCAATCCATGTATCGTGATATCAATTTCAATATCAATCAGTTTTGCATAATTTTTGAGTGCATGAACAAGTCCTTTTTCTAGGCCGACTGGTTTTAATTGCCAAATTAACGCACGCATTTCGTTTACCGCATTTTGACTGGTCTCCTCAATTTGAGCAAAGGCTCGTTTTGATGTCTCCTCTTGTGTGATTTGCCCTGCCGCATGTGCAGTCAGTTTTAAGGAAAATAACATCTGGTTCACCGAATCATGCAAATCACGTGCTAACCGATTCCGCTCATTGATTCGTGCGGCTTCTTTTTCTTGTTGATTCAGGTCAATGCGTTTTATGGCGGAACCAATTTGAAATGCTACGGATTCTAACAATTCAAGATCTTCATCACTATAATGTGTCGTAAATGGCGTCGCAACGTTGAGTAAGCCAAATTGTTCATTTCCCGAACGTAAAGGAACCGTTGCATGATGCGTAATATCATCAGTCTCTGTAACGAATTCTCGACTTGCTAAGTTAATGCGAGAACAGTTAATAATATTCGAGGCTTTAGTCAGTTTGTGCCGGTGATAAGATTGAACACACCAACAGCGTCCATTATTCATATAATGACAATTTCGATTGGTCAATGCACTTGGTAAGGCGTGATGGGATTCAAGCGTATGCTGTCCTTCTTCATCAATAAAAAAGATCCAACCTGTGGTAAAATCGCTCCCTTTTATTAAAAAATTTAGCGCGCCATCAAGCATGGACTGTAATTCCGTTTCTTCATTCAAGAATTCAGCAATTTCTTTAAGTAATGCTAATCGCGTTGGTTTTTCCATACGCTCACTCCACCCTTAAATTTTCTCAACTCATCAATATGAGTTCAATCATTTTAACTTTATTATACACGTAACTCGTCCAAATAAAACCATCAATACATGTTGATTCTATGTTATGATTAAAGCACTTAAGGAGGATTTTATGAAATTTAAAGTTGCCGATACATTTAATAACCAATCCATTAGAGAGATTTGTAAAACCTTACATTTACCCAAAAAAGAGCTGCACATGTTGAATATGTCTAAAGCCATTACGGTGAACGGTGCGCCTGCAAATTTACACACGACGGTCTTCACGGGAGATGAAGTCTCACTTCCTGACGAAGATGTAAAAAGTCAATATATACCGAGCTTCCGTTATGCGCAGATTGCTTATGAAGATGATTATTTCGCTATTGTTTACAAACCAAAAGGGGTTAAAACGCATCCAAATGATTTAAAGGAAAGCAATACATTGATGAATCACGTCATCTATACTTTAAATTGTCCTTACGTGGAACCCATTCATCGCCTTGATCAAGAAACTGTTGGCTTGCTGATTGTAGCGAAGCACCCTATCGTTAAAAAGATTCTTGATCGTATGTTAGAAAATAATGATATTCATCGTATTTATAAAGCACAAGTGAGAAGCTTATTGCCAATTAAGCCTCAAACGATAGACTTACCGATTGGCAAAGACAAATTCCACCCAAATAAACGCCGTGTTTCACCAACGGGACAACGCGCGGTCACGCATATCCTTTCTTCTCAAATGGTAAAGGAAGGTGTATGTGAAGTCTTATTAAAATTGGATACAGGACGAACACATCAAATTCGTGTGCACTTGGCCGAAATCGGTTATCCTGTCATTGGTGACCCATTATATAGTGATTCAAAATTGCGACAGTTACAACTTGAAAGTTATCAAATCGACCTGATTCATCCGTTCACCCAACAACCGATTTCTGTCACAATTGATGATCTCGATTCATAAAGATTATCTTGCCATAGATTGGTTGTTAATCAGGTCGAATCCTGCCGAATCCATGGTCTACATTGGTCGTACCTCATAAAAAACCGAGGCGCCTCGGTTTTTTTGGGGTCGCCACGGTTTTACTCAGATTTGCTTTGATTTCAGCGCATCATACCTTCATATTGTTCTTACTGATATGCCCTCTATTATTGACTGTCGTATTAATATAAGAATCATGAAATGCTTGTGGATCAAGACATAATCGTGACAATTTAATGTCGCTTTATTTTCGCTTTAAATGCCCTTTTACGCGAGCGACCCAATTCTTTTTAGTGTTCATAGTCATCCCGTCTTCAATCAAACTTTGTTTGGAGAAATCTTTACCATATGTCTCCGCTTCACGCATTAAATATTCTTGTGCATTGAGTGGCGCTAAATCATTTTTAATATAGTGATAAACCCCTGTCGCATCTTGGTAACGTCCTTTTTGATTATCAGAAAGTTGTAGGTGCATAAAGTCAACTAAACGCTTAGCGATGTGTTCGTCTAAAATAGGAAACAAAATTTCCACGCGTTTAATCATATTTCGAGTCATCATATCTGCAGATGATAAATAAATTTTTGCTTCGCCATTATTGTAAAAATAGTAAATGCGCGAATGTTCTAACAAACGTCCGACTATACTCACCACTTCAATGTGATCGCTTATTCCAGGAATACCTGGTTTCAAGCAACATATACCGCGAATAATCAATTTGATTTCCACACCTGCTTGAGACGCTTCGTATAACTTTTTAATTAATGCTTTATCTGTCAATGAATTCATTTTCATCATCATTTTTCCATTACCGTATTGTCGATGGCTCTCTATTTCCTCATCAATACGTTCAATAAATAAATCGCGTATTTCATAAGGTGCAACAATGAGTTTTTGATAATCCGGTTTCATGGAATAACCACTTAAATAATTAAAAAAGTTCATTGCATCTTCACCAATTTGTCTATCCGTCGTTATAATCCCCATATCCGTATAAAGTTTAGCTGTTTTATCATTATAATTTCCTGTTCCTAAATGGACAAAGGGTGTGAGTTTACCTTTCACGCGCTTGATGACGAGCGTGATTTTACTGTGCGTTTTAAGATGTGTCATTCCATACATCACATGACAGCCCGCTTCTTCTAACATTTTTGCCCATTGCACATTGTTTTCTTCATCAAAACGCGCTTTTAGTTCAACAAGAACCGTCACCTGTTTACCATTTTCTGCCGCGTTTTTTAACGCTTCAATAATAGGAGAATCGCTACTCACGCGATATAAGGTTTGTTTAATTGCCAGTGTGTCTGGGTCTTCAGCTGCTTCTTTTATAAAATCAACAATTGGGTCAAATGATTCATATGGGTGGTGGAAGAAGATGTCTCTCTTTAATGCTAACTCATAAATGTTTTCATTACCTAAAGATTGTGGAATTTGAGGCGTATAACGTTCATATGTCAGTTGTTTTAACTTATGAGACAAATGATTCACTAATTCGAATAGCATCGTTAAATCTAATGGCCCTTCGATATCATAGACATCTTGTGGTTCTAACTCTAACGTTTCAATCAGCCAATCCAAATTGATATTGTGATGATTTTGAAGATCAATTTCCAATCTCACCGCGACACCACTTTTACGCTCCTTTAGAAAACGTTCTATTTCGATTAATAAATCTTCTGCACCGTCTTCATGGATTGTTAAATCAGCATTCCTAGTAATTCTAAATGTATAAGTATGAAGTACTTCATACCCTTTAAACAGATAGCCCATGAAAAAAGAAATGATGTCTTCTATTAAAATGATATATTGTCGATTGCCTTCATTAATAGTTGTAAAACGTTTAAGTAACGTTGGAATTTGAACGATTGCGGAATTGATCTCATCCCCCGTGTCGATATCCACAAATATGTTCAAAGTTTTATTATTCAGTTTTGGAAATGGTCGATAGGCATCAATCCCTAATGGCGTTAAAGTAGGTAAAATCTCACTCAGAAAAATATTTTCCAGCTGTTGTAACAAGGGGTCGTTTAACGCTTCAGGTTTACACAAGTACACTTCGTAAGTTCTCAACATTTCGACCAATTCATTAAAACGACGATATTGAAACGCAACATTTTCTCTATTTTTCTTTTCAATCGCTTTCAATTGTTGTTCAGGGGTCAATTGTGTTTTATTCTCTGGTTTATCAAATCCCATCTTCATTTGATCTTTTAAACCAGCGACACGTACCATAAAAAATTCATCTAAATTAGAACTGCCAATAGCTAAAAATTTAAGTTGTTCGAGCAGTGGGTTTTGTTCGTCACAGGCTTCTTGCAAAACTCTATAATTGAAATCCAACCAACTGACTTCACGATTATTATAGTGTTCTGGTTGGTTGAGGTCCATACTTGCTTTATCAATAGACACTTTGATCGTCACCCCATTAATATTCTACAAAACTTAACACATGTCATAGCGTAACATAAAAAGAAAGGGTTAAAATTTAAGATTTTGTAAATACGATATTTATTTTGGTTTTAAGGATTTTTTCAATATGTTTCTTTTGACGATTGGATTGATAAGATTCAGCAATCGGTTCGCCTTCAAAGTTAACGAGTAAGTCATACGTCGTTTGATTGGGTCGTAATGTCACTTTACTGACACTGTTTGTATTCGAAACATTTAATGCATTAACAAACTTAATAATGCCACCGAGCGATTGAATATCCGAAAGTTCAGCTTCAGTAAACCAATTTGTTTCATCACTATAAAGCTTTAGTAATGTTTTATTTTTAAAACTCGCGAGCAAAGCAAGTCGCACGCGGTCTTTATGTGTCAAACCATTGATGCTAGAATTGGCAATAATATAATACGTATGTTGAGAACTGGAATCCGTATCTATAAACTTGCCTAAATAATAGAGGTACGCTGCTTCAAGAAAGATTTCTTTAAGATGCGGATCAATGTTCAGCTTTTTTTCTTTTTTTAGTTGCTTTAACAAAGATTCTGCTAATTTCACACGTTGTTTAGCACCTGTTCCATCAATTTTGTATTCATTCGCAAGATGACGCAACGCATCTTTTAAAACATGGGCTTTATTAAATTCTGACGGATATTTTTTGGCAATTTGGTTCATAATGAATCCTTCACGAATCCCTTTTCTTGAAAATACAAACGCTTTCGCCTCAATCATTTCAAACAAAACATTAAAAACTGTCACTGCCGGTAAGATGATATCTGCACGGTCACGACTCAAACCATCCAGCGTTGTTAATGCGTCTCGTGTGGACTTTTTAAGTAGCTGCAAAACTTCTTTCAAGTCATTTTCGGTCATCGTATACCCATCGATACCTGCGATGGGATATTGATGTGCAGATTGATGGATTCGTGCACAGTTTCGTGCAGAACCCCCAATCCCAACAAGATTAATTTGTTGCTGTTGAATCCATGGTACTTTGCTAAATTCATTTTTAAGAAACTTTTCCATTTTTTTCAATGCTTCTTTATCATTATGTTCTTTATTCTCAAAAAACATGCGCGATAATGTCACAACACCAAATGGAAAACTGATAGCTTCTTCAATTTTTTTATTTTTAAAACGTGTCAGTTCTGTCGATCCGCCCCCAATATCCACTGTGACGGCATTTTCAATACGCGTTGTGTGAGTGACCGCATATGCCCCGTAGAACGCCTCGTCTTCTTCAGGAATAATCATAATGTCAAGATCGAGCTCTTTTTTGATTTCTCGAAGTATTTGTTCCTGATTAGTGGACTGACGTATCGCTGCCGTCGCAATGGGATATAAGTGATGAACCTCAAATGCTGCGGCCACTTTTTTAAAACTGCTTAATGCGGTCTTCAGAACATGTATCCCCTCTTGTGTCATCATCCGGTCATGATTTAAATACTGGCTTAATCTTGCCGGGGTTTTAATATTTTGTATTTCATTTAAACCGGTACGTGAATGATATTCAAAAATAACTAAGCGAATGGTATTTGAACCAATGTCTATTAAACCGTTACGTTCCATCTTTGAAAAATATCCCCCATTTTATTTCGGATGTACCATATTTTCTGGCTTAATCCATGCGTCAAACTGTGCTTCTGTTACAAAACCTGATTGAATTGCTGCTTCCTTAAGTGTCAATCCTTCTTTATGTGCTTTTTTGGCGATGGCTGCCGCTTTTTCATAACCAATATGTGGATTCAATGCGGTAACAAGCATGAGCGAACGATTGAGATATTGATCGATATGCGTTGGAATAGGTTCGATGCCAACAGCACAGTTTTTATTAAACGTTTCCATTCCATCTGCGAGTAAATAAATAGATTGTAACGTATTATGCAAAATAACCGGTTTGAAAACATTTAATTCGAAATTACCTTGTGAGCTTGAAATGCCTACAACCGTATCGTTACCCATGACCTGAACAGCAACCATTGTTAACATTTCACACTGTGTCGGATTCACTTTACCAGGCATAATCGAAGACCCTGGTTCATTTTCTGGAATTGAAATTTCAGCGAGTCCAGCACGTGGTCCTGAAGCAAGCCATCGAATATCATTAGCAATTTTCATTAAATCTGCAGCCAATGCTTTTAATGAGCCGTGTAATTGTACAACTTCATCATGTGCCGTTAATGCATGAAACTTATTTTCAGAGGATACAAATGGATATCCTGTATTCTCAGCAATATAACCTGCAACTTTTGTGCCGAATTCTGGATGCGCATTGATTCCTGTCCCTACTGCAGTTCCACCGATTGCAAGATTTAAAATGTGTCGTTTCGATTCTGTAAGTAATTTGTGACACACATCTAGCATATAGCGCCAACCACTGATTTCTTGTCCTAATGTGATAGGTGTCGCATCTTGAAGGTGTGTACGGCCTATTTTAATAATGTCTTTAAATTCGTTCTCCTTTTTATAAAACGTATCACGTAAGCCTTTCAATGCTGGTTCTAATCGTTTTTCAACCTCATTATATAGTGCGACATGCATTGCTGTTGGAAATGTATCATTTGAACTTTGTGATTTATTCACATCATCGTTTGGATGAACGGTTTCATCGTGACCTTTTGATTGTAAATATTCATTTGCTACAAAACTAACAACTTCATTTACATTCATATTGCTTTGTGTACCACTGCCTGTTTGCCATATGACAAGTGGAAAATGTTCATTTAATTCTCCTGATAAAATCCGGTCACATGCATAGACAATCGCATCTTTCTTAGCAGTACTTAATTGACCTAACTCATGGTTGGCTAATGCTGCTGCACGTTTAAGCTGAGCAAAACCATAGACAACTTCAATCGGCATTTTTTCTTTGCCCACTGGGAAATTTTGCTTGCTTCGTTGTGTTTGTGCTCCCCAGTATTTATCTGCGGGTACTTCTATTTCACCAAATGTATCATGTTCAATTCTTACTGACATCTCTTTCGCGCCCCTTTTAGAATAGTTTTATCACTTAAATTATAGCATTAATCGAAATCAGCATTCAACGTGCAGTCGTTTACACAAGGCGTTTTTAATGCAACATTGTTAATCCAATTTGACCATTGCCCTCATTCATTCAGTGATGAAGAGAGCCATTCATACAGCCTTGGACGTTGACGGTTATTCTCGTGTCTATTCATGGACACACCATTAGAGATAGCATAAGCGCTATCCATTTCCAACAAATGCATAAAAATAATAAAACGGTCTACAATGCTTCGAAGTTGAGCACTATAGACCTAGACTTTATTTGATATTAGGTTGTTCTTCTGATGCAGATACAATAAATTTTTGCTTCACAGCCTGCATCACCGCGATTGCTGTTAATACATACAAAATGAACCCTAAGCTCATCGTAAATGGACTGAATTGAATCAGAACCCCCCATATGCCGTCTAACTGACGATAAAAATCAGCTAAATAATTCGTTAAAGCGACTGTTATGGCCATACAACAGATCATACTGATAATGACACCTTTTTGATTTGTTTTCACAAATGTATGTACATGTGCTTCTGCATTCTCCCCTAATCCACGAGATAAATTGAGTTGCAATTGGACGACTTTAAACAACACTGGTAAATACAAACTCCCTAAAGCAAGCGGGAACGTTTTTATGGCGATTAAATTGACTATCGTTGAGATGATCATCAACATTATCCATTTATCATATAATTTCATGCGTGTCACCTTTCATTATTTTCTAAACACGCCTTCATTTTATCACATTTAACATATCGAAAACGAACGAAATTTTACTTATTCATCGCGTCCTGATTCCTATATTAAATGCCGACTCACAATTATTTTAAAGTCGCCCCTTTAATCTTGCATTATAATGATTGCACCAATGGTACGTTACATCAGCGACTTTATTGATTTTTAAAGTGTAGCGTGTTTCTCTAAAGAAGACGTCCTAAAAATAATAAGTAGGTATGACAAGAAAATTTAGGTATACTGGGCTTATATACATTACATAGGCAGAATTATTTGTATATCCTTATTTTCGGTATATATAACAAACTGAAAATCATACTAAAAATAAAGGAGTTACTTATGAAGATTAAAGAAATTATTTCAAGAATTCCAGAATTAACAATTAACACTAACGTAATTATAGGGCAATTGTGTCATCTTTTGTTTTAAGTATATTTATCACACCTTTTTTGGGTGTACCACTAGGGATTATTCTCGGATTTTATATGGACAAACAATTTAAGTGATGGTCTGCAACTAAAATTAAAAGACAAAAAAACAGAAGATAGTAAGTTCTGCTGCAAAGTTGAAAAGTAAGTGTCTAAGCGCTCATTTAAAATTATTATTTGCTTAACTTGCTAGCAAGATGCTCATTTCATGGCGAAAATCCGTAGGTCTGAAGAGACTTACGGATTTTAAAAAGAAGACGCAACCTTCCCGCTTGTGACGAGATTGTTGCGTCATACTGATACGATTCTTTTGTTACGATTGAGATGTTTGACTAGAATGAGCCGTTTTATCCTGTGACTGATTCGATGCTCTGTCGTCATTTTGTTCGGAAATTTGTTCCATCTCTTTGCCAAGTTCAACGACATCCTCAAACCCGTCAACCATAGTATTGTCAGATTGTTTTAGTTCATCTTGCATCTGTAAACTCACCTCTTTTTATGCGTACAATGACGTAAAGTAATGACGCACATCTTCTGGTAATCCTTGTGCTGCCGCTTCATCCAAGACGATGGTTACCATTCGATGCGTTTTTAATGCAGATGGAATATAACTTGTATTCCCATTTTCTTCGTACAAACGTTTCACTAACTCTGCTTTTGCTGCACCTGTCAGCACAACAATGATTTCGCGAGCCGGTAAAAGACTATCATTCACTGGAAGTCCAAATTCACCTTCTCCATTAATTGTCGCGACTTGTAACGTTAGTTTACCTTTATTATCTTTAGTTTTTGCATGATGCGCAATAAACACATCAATTTTATCATCATTTTCAGTGACATTATGAATTTGTTTTTCAGGGACACCTAATGCGCGATAATACGACACTTGTTGATCGTAATCCAAAATATGAATCTGGCTAAAATCAACACCATGGCGATCCACATCTTTTTTAAGCGCATCTAACACCGGTGCATCTTCTTCATTTAAGTGAATTCCAACAATAGATGTCGGATTACTGCTCAATTGTTTTCTCAAAATATCCGCTGTGAAAACGGCTGCTGTTTCTGGATTTTTAAACACTTTAAAATTCATTGCCATTATCGTACACTCCTCTATTGTCCTACTCGTCAATTATAATAATATTGATATACCCGTTTTGAACATACATTGAAACATGTACGTCCGTGTCTTTTATAATCGTTCACATTTAATGATGCTAGTTCTATTATCCTTCAAACATACATCTTATGCAACGGTTGAAGTACATTATTGTAAATGTGGATAACCTTGTTGTCTTAATGCTTCATAGACAAGTATTGCTGCTGTATTCGATAGATTTAATGCACGAACATTTTCATTCATTGGGATACGTAAAGCAGTATTATCGTATTTTTCTTTCACCCAAGCAGGCAGCCCCGTCGTTTCCTTTCCAAAAATAAAATAATAATCTTTATTTAAATCAGAAAAGTCTTGGGAAGTATGATTTTTGGATCCAAACTTTGTTAACAGAAAATATTCTCCCTCAGTTTGTTCAAAAAACGCTTCGATATTGTCATAATATGTAATTGAAACATATTTCCAATAATCTAAACCTGCACGTCGTAACATTTTATCATCCGTACTAAAGCCAAGCGGTCGAATCAAATGTAAATGCGTATCTGTCGCAGCACACGTACGTGCAATATTCCCAGTATTTGCCGGTATTTCTGGCTGATATAAAACAACATGAATTGCCATTATTCTTCTCTCCTTGTTTCTAAACCTTTAATCATTTCTATTTGTACTTCTTCAAGTTCGTTCTCATAATGTGACATAATATAATCTTTTGCAGCATCACCTAGAATTTGTCCAATCGCCCAAAACGCAGTGGCTCTAATCATCGGTCTCGCGTCCGTTTCAGCAACCTCTTTCAACGTAGGGATTGCAGATTCTTCTTTGAAATGCGCTAAAGCAATGATTGCATTTCTTTGAATAGGCTTTTTACCTCTCCACGCACCCGCAAGATGACCAAACGTATTTTTAAATGTTTTATTATTCATTGTCAATAAAGGGACAAGTCGTGGTTTTAAAATGTCAGGTTCTAGATGAATATCCTCTTGTTCAGTGTTAATGCCGCGATTTTTAGGACAGACTTGTTGACACGTATCACAACCGTATAATCGATTCCCAATTTTATAACGATATTCATCAGCTAAATAACCTTTTGTTTGCGTCAAAAAACTAATGCATTTTTGGCTGTTCAGTTGCCCATCCCCTACAAGCGCACTCGTTGGACAACGATCTACACAAATCGTGCAATCACCACAACTGTCGAGTAACGGGTCGTCAGGTGGAAATGGAATGCTGACTAACATTTCACCCAAATAGGTCCACGTCCCTAAATCAGGGTTAATGACAAATCCATTTCTTCCTACAAATCCTAAACCTGCGCGTTCAGCTACGGCTCTATCGGACAATACACCAGTGTCTACCATGGATAGGCACTCCACATCAGGAACCTTACTTTGAATAAAACGCGCAAGATCATTTAACCGTCGTCTCATCATGACATGATAATCCTGTCCCCATGATGCACGTGCAAAAATGCCACGTCGATCTCCTCGAACACTTTTTGGCGCGCCTTTCATCTTATTAGGATAACCAACTGCAATGGCAATAATTGAACGTGCTGTCGGTAGCGACAACTTTGGTTCAGTACGTAAAGCGATGTCATCATGTTCAAATCCTGAAGCATATCCCTTCGCATGATAATCGACTAATTTTTGTTTAAGTTCATCAAATGGATCTGCCGTTGTAAAGCCGATACTATTGATGCCGATGGTCTGTGCATAATCTATGATCTCTTGTTTTAATTCCAATACATCCATCTTGTCACCTCATTAAAATCGCCATTTTATTTTAACATATTTACCTACATTGCGGAGCGCTAAACAATAGAAGACTTTTTTATTTTATTTTAACTAAAATGCATACAAAAAATGACGTTTCAACCTTGGTTCAATCAGATTGAAACGTCATTGATTCATTTAAACCTTTAACGAATTAGACATTGTTAAGCACACGTTTTAAAAAGTTTTGTGTACGTTGATGTTGTGGATTTTCAAAAATTTCATGTGGTGTCCCATCTTCAACGACTACCCCATCTGCCATGAAAATGACACGATCACTCACATTTTTTGCGAAATCCATTTCATGTGTTACGACAACCATTGTCATACCTTCTTTTGCTAAAGATTTCATTACTGTTAAAACTTCTCCTACAACTTCAGGATCCAGAGCTGATGTAGGTTCATCAAATAATAATACATCTGGATTCATTGCTAATGCACGAGCAATCGCAACCCTTTGTTTTTGTCCCCCTGATAATTGGTTCGGGTAAGCCTCTGCTTTTTCCTTTAACCCTACCTTATCTAATAAATCTAGCGCACGCGTTTTTAGTTGTTGTGCATCCCCTTTTTTCAATAATTGGGGTGCCAGCATAATATTATCAATCACTTTTTTGTGCGGGAATAAATTAAAGTTTTGAAAAACCATTCCCATTTTTTGACGCAACTCATCCACTTTTGTCCCCTTACTTGTTAAGTCACGTCCTTCGAAAATCACCTGTCCAGAAGTTGGCACTTCTAACAAATTCATGCACCGTAATAAAGTACTTTTACCACTACCAGACGGACCAATAATGGCTACAACTTCACCTTTAGCGATTTTCATATCAATACCTGTTAAAACTTTAGTTGATCCGAACGATTTGTTTAATTTTTTAATTTTAATCACTGACTCTCATTCTCCCTTCAATAAAGCTCATTAGACGTGAAAGTGTGAAAGTTAAAATAAAGTAAAGCACTGCTGCAATTAGTAAAGGTGTAAATGGATCAAACGAAACACCTTGAACAACTTGAGCATTAAACATAATTTCACTCACACCTATAACTGAAACAATAGACGATTCTTTGATTACAGTTACAAATTCATTCCCTAAAGCCGGTAAAATATTTTTAATCGCTTGTGGCATAATGACTGATTTCATTGTTTGGCCATAACCCAAACCTAAACTACGTGCGGCTTCCATTTGACCTTTATCCACCGCATTAATCCCTGCACGTATGATCTCTGCAATATACGCTGAACTGTTAATCACTAAAGCAATCGCACCACAAATGAAAGCTGAAATATCCAGTCCTAAAACTGCCGTTGTCCCAAAAAATACTAAGAATACTTGTACAAGTAATGGCGTTCCTCTTAAAAACTCAATATACGCTGATGCTAACCATTTAAGAGGTAGTATCTTACTAATTTTCATTAATGCAATCATTGCCCCTAAAACTGCGCCTAAAACAACGCCAATAATTGAAATGAGAATTGTACTTTTCAATCCAGTAATAAAGAACGTTCCATATTTAGTGAAGAAGTTGCCATCATCGTTCATTGCATCATAAGCAATCTTTTCATAGTCTTTAATTAGATTTTTATCATTGACTTCAGCAATTGTTTTATTAATACGTGATAACAATTCCGGTGAATCTTTTGGAACCGCAATGGCAGTAGGTTTATCCGAATCAGCAAATGTCGCATCTGAAAACGTTAAATCTTCGTTTTGAGCTAAGTACGCTTTACCCACAGCACTGTCCATCACGATAGCGTCGACCTTGTTACTTTTAAGTGCCAAAATCACTTCAGGTAAACGTGTTAATGATTGAATGTCCGCACCTTCAATTTCCTTTTTTGCTAATTCTTCTTGTGTCGTTTGTTTTTGTACACCGATACGATGGTTCGCTAAATCTTTAAGCGTTTTGTATTTATCTTTATCTTTTTTACGAACAACAGCTGTTTGACCCACAGTCATATAGTTATCCGAAAAGTCTACCTCTTTTTTACGCTCATCTGTTGGTGTCATTCCTGAGATAATAATGTCAATTTTCCCAGTTTTTAACGCCCCTAATAAACTGTCAAAAGACATATTGACTATTTTTAATTTGACACCGTTATCTTTCGCAATTTTTTTAGCGATTTCGATATCAATTCCTGCATACTCACGTTCCCCATTCACAGTATGTTCAAATTCCATTGGTGCATAATCAGCAGATAATCCGACCTTTAATTCACCCCGTTCTTTAATAACCTCCCATTGATCCTTACTTGCTGCTTCTGCTTTTTTTGTCATCGGTAAACCTGTAAATAATAACAATACAATAAAAAGCATAGATAAACCTTTCCTCAAATGCTTCATTACAGTACCCCCTTTCAATATTATTGATTATTATACATATATATGCAAATTTATGCAATACATTATTCAGAAATTCTTCTAGTTTTATTTTTAGGATGTATCATGCCTTTTATAAATATTTAAAAAAACACCAAACAATGTCTCATTTGGTGTTTAGCCATACAGCTAGAAAATCGTTTATTTTGAAGATAGTCATCAATCCGCTTTATTCTTTAGGAATCTCGAAACGGAAAATATCATTGCTATAACGTGGCAATAATTTTTTGCTGAACTGATGGACCACCCATCCAATGACAAACGGAATGATAAAGTAACCTAATATCAATAATAAAATATTGATCGTTGGGTTACCTTCCATACGATTAAAAGCATTAATAGGTCCTACAAATCCAGAGTAACCAAAACCAGCAGACATCGGTGTCCCCTGTATTCCTATTGTATATGCAATGAGTCCAGAGACAATACCATTAATTGTTAAAGGAATCATAATGATAGGGTTTTTTAAATAAACAGGAATCATCATTTTAGCGGCACCGACGAGCAATACGATGTTCACGCCAAGTCCGTTGACTTTCCATGATCCCATTAAAAATGTGACACACGCTGCAACAACCCCCATATTTGCTGCACCGCTTCCAAGTCCACTTAAAGAAATAGCAGTGGCGATCGCAACAACCGAAATCGGTGTGACCATAAGTAATGCATATGTAATAGCAATTAAAATACTCATCACTAATGGATTAAGTTCTGTAAATGTATGAATGAGTTTTCCAAGTGATTGCGTGACTTGGCTTACGTATGGTAATGTAAACAGTCCCAGCATACCTGAGATGACTGGAATGACTGCAGGCAAAATGATGATTTCTAGCGATCCTAATTTTCCAGATAATAAAATGAATAATATGCTCGCAATCATGACGACGATAATCACGTTAATAATATCCCCTATACCATGCAACATAAATGCGCCATTTTTAAATTGAATCACACCAGAACCAATCATAGCTGATGTGCCAACAAACGCGACCCCTGGACCAGGGAATTTAAATGCATGTGCCGCAAGTGCCCCGATGATAAATGCCATAAATGATTGAATCACAAGTACCAACTGATACATGCTTTCTAAAAAAGGTCGTCCTTCTTTAAAGAATTTTAGTAATTCACCAAGTAATGCATTGGGCAATAATGCGATAACGACACCTGCCCCAACTGCGTTTAAAATAACGCTAAAAAATTGTTTTTTATTGATTTGGTTTGTTACCATCTCAGTTACCCTCCGCTCATTAGAATAGCTTAATCATAATATAAGTTATTAAACGGAACAACACTATCTCGTCATTTTTTTAGATTTATTTTATCCCTTTAAAGTGTCAAATATGAATGAAAATTAAAAAGAACTTGAGTCATTACACGTCTATCATACGTCTAACACACTCAAGTTCTTTTCTACGCAATCATTGCGTGAGATTCTATTGTACTTCGTGAGAATTTAATAATTATTTAACGCCATTCACGTTAATATCGATACTTTTAATTTGATGAATATCAATTTTATTAGCTGTCAATGGGGCATCAGATTTTAAACTAATAGTTTGTTTCTGACCATTTTTCCATGTTACTGTATATTGCGCTGTTTTTGCTGAATCAATTTGTGCATCAGTGACACGATACCCATGTTTTAATACACTCTTAACCTCGTTATTTAATTGGTGGAAGTTACTCGCACTATAGTTTGATAAATGAAGGTATGATTGTACGAATACAGTGTTACCGTTTAAAGTCACCGCATAAGGCACTGCATTAACAGCTGATTTCGCTTTACCTTTTTTTACGTTAACATCGATGCTTTTAATATCTTGAACATTAATAACGTTTGTTGGTAAAATTGCGCCTTGTTTTAAGCTGATTGTTTGTTTATGACCGTTTTTCCATGTCACAGTATATTCTGCAGTTTTTGATTTTTCAACTTGTGAAGCACTTAACTTGTATTCATTTTCTAATGCCGCTTTAATGTTTTGATTTAATTGATAAAAATTATTGGCATTACTATTTGATAATTTAAGGTAAGATTGTACAAAAGATGTCGCACCATCGATTGTCGTTGTGTATGGTACTGATTTTACAACTTGTTTCTCTTGTTTGCTCATTACATCGATATCAATACGTTTAATATCAAAAATATTAATGAGTTGTGTTGGTAAAGCAGCACCTTGTTTTAAACTAATTGTTTGTTTGTGACCGTTTTTCCATGTCACAGTGTAAGCCGCAGCTTTAGATTTTTCAATTTGTGATGCACCCAATTTATATTCTTTCTCTAATACACCTTTAATATTTTGGTTTAATTGATAAAAGTTATTCGCATTTTTTTCAGTTAACTTAAGATAAGATTGAACATAAGCTGTCGCACCATCAATCGTAGCTGTGTAAGGAACTGAATTCTCTTTGTAGTTCGTCTTTTTATTTTCTACTTTAATATCTATATTTTTAATGTCATTCACATTAATTTTTTGAGTTGGTGTTACAGAACCCTGTTTTAAATTGATTGTTTGTTTCTTACCGTTTTTCCATGTCACTGTATATTGTGTTGTTTTTGATTTTTTTATTTGTAATGAAGTCACATTGTACTCATGTTTTAAAGTTGTTTTAACTTTTTCATTTAACTGATAAAAGTTACTTGTGCTCGTTGTTGATAATTTAAGGTAAGATTGAACATATGATGTTGAACCGTCAATTGTTGTTGTATAAGACACTGTTTTAGACTGTACTTTATGTTGGTATTGTGATGCTGCATCTGCATTATTCCCCGCAGTTAATGATGCTGTTGATGTTAATATACCTAATGCTAAACCTGTGACCATAACTTTCTTCATATTCATACTTAATTACTCCTTTTCAAATTATTCTTGCTTGTTACACTTACAACTATACACTAAATATACGCATATACAATTAAAGACCTATTAAATCATTTAAAATAAACCTTAAATGCTATTACTAATAATTAAAATTTTTATTCAATTTTATAAATGACTTTTTTGCTCCAACTTTTAACGCGCCATCAAATGAACGTACTACGATCCGACAAGTAATCGTACATCTAAACGAAAAGTGCTTTGTTAATACGTACAAGACAGCCATTATACGTTTCCTTTTTCTGCATTTAAAAAGAAAAATCAGAGAAGTGAAATGAACCCCTCTCCGATTTATTAATAGAAGCAAAAATATTAAGTTATATCAACGTATAAGTTAGTATTAAAATTATCAACAAACAAAGTACCGTTAATCTAGCAAAAATGTATGTTGGTTTAAAATTTCTTTTTTGAGGCCCTTAGGTTATCACTTCTTTAAGTAGCAAAACAATCGTAATAATCGCGAATAACACGAGTAGGATGCTCAATATTGAAGTTACCATTTCCATAATAAAACTCCTTTCTAGAATATAAAGACACACTACTTCACTTTCATTACTTTAAATGAGAGCACATAAAAAATGATAAACAAAATTAGTGTCATCATCAGACCCACTAACGTATGCGTGACTGGAGAACTATAATAATATGAAGGATCAATAACGTATAATCCTAGGCGATAACCTATAATTCTCTAAAATGATGAGGCATTTTAATATTGATCAAATCATTTAAGCCTAGAACACTCCAGTTCATCCAGTCATTAAATCTAGATTTTGAACGTTTAAAAGCAAGTCACATTTTATAGCACTTATTTTTTATCTTTTAGTAATTCTGTTTGTAATGTTTTTCTATACTTATCATTTTAATAATATTATATACTAAATCTATGTAAAATTTAACGAAAAGTTGGAAGCGTTACCATAAATAAACAAAACAATTAAACATACTAATGATTTAAACAATTATTTCAGGATAGACATCCCGCTTTGCAAGATCTCAATTTTCATTCCCCTTAATGCTATTTCAATTCATGCCGCTACATCATTTACAATATAAAATTGGGGCGTATAGTTGTTTCCTCAAGACGGGTCCACCAAATAAAAGGTATCCCTTTTCAGTCCATCTAGCAACATCATTTCGAGTCATTTTTTATCTTCATATAATACCCGTAAAATGACAAACATATTAAAATACTTATCAATATAAATATGATTCCTATGGTAGAATTTATTTCTAAAACATTGATTGCTAGACAGATAAATATGGTTGTTAACATAAGCGAAGTAATAAAGTACTTCACAACTTTATTTTTTAAATGTTCTGGAATTTTTTCAGGTTCAATTGAAGCGATAATATACAGGTTTTTAGATTTAATTAAATATATTGAACAAATTGAAGAAATTGTAAAAAGTACTATTGTTATAATCACATTCATTTTAATTCTCACCTCATTGTTATCGGAAATTAAATCTATTAACTCTTTAGTAGAAATCAACTACGAAACGACCAACAGTTGCTTTTGGACATGTATGAGCGTTTAGCATACTAAAAAGGCTTTATTTCTTTTTACTATGCTTAATTTTCAACATTAAAAGATGATAATCACACACTCCATGCGATTGAAAAACTGATGTTAGACTCATTAACGGACACAGCGAATTGATAATAAATAGTTTATAATAATTGATGTTAGACTCATTAACGGACACAGCGAATTGATAATAAATAGTTTATAATAATATTATTAATTTACGGGAGTGTCTGTCATGACTAAGAGAAGATATGAGCATTACTTTAAGATGGAAGCAATAAAACTGGTTGAATCAGGTAGAAAAGTGACTGAGGTCTCAAGAGACCTTGATATACCGATACAAACACTTACAAAATGGCTGAGTAAGTATCGTGAAGGTGGCGAAGCATCTTTTGTTGGTAGCGGTAAATTAACACCAGTAAAACAAACGGAAGTCGAACTACAAAAGCGACTTAAGGAACTTGAAGAAGAGAATCGAATATTAAAAAAGGCTATGCACATCTTTGCCAAAGACCAGAAATAATTTATGAATTTATATATCAACACCGACACGAATTTCGTGTGACTAAGATGTGCAAAGTATTAGGTGTTTCAAAAAGTGGATATTATGATTGGAAAAAACGTCCAACTTCATCACAACAAAAGAGACGTGATAGATTAAAAAAGGAAATCTATAAAGTTTATATTGGAAATCAAAAAAGGTACGGCAGTCCAAAAATCACAAAAGAACTGATGAAAGAAGGAATAAAGGTTTCACAGCGTACAGTAACAATATTGGAATGTCAACAGTTTCCTAGACACTTTTCATGTGTAGATCTTTAAACGCCACTGGTGTTAAATACTGTAATGAAGAATGTGGTCTAAAATTGTTGTACCAATTTACATAATCAAATAATTCTGTCTCTAACTGTTCTAGGTTTTCAAATTTCATCTGTTTTACAAATTCGGTTTTTAGTGCTTTCATCGTTGCTTCTGCAACTGCGTTATCATAAGGACAACCTTTAGTACTTAATGAACGTTCGATTTCAAAAGTCTTTAATACTTCATCTATCAATTTGTTATCAAATTCTTTACCTCTATCTGTATGAAATAGTGCGATTTGTTTTAGGTTATGATTAATTTTACTAATTGCTTTCACCACTAAATTTGCATCCTTATTTTTACCTGCACTGTAACCAACAATTTCTCTATTGAAGAGATCAATAAATAAACATATATAATGCCATCTATCTGCTACTTTTACATAGGTTAAATCACTTACCAATGCATCCATTGGTTGTTCTCTATTAAAAGTGCGATTTAAATGATTTTTAATTAGTTTTTCATTTGTTTCTTTTGGATGATTTTTATATTTAGCTTTCGTATAAACAGAAACTAGATTATATTTTTTCATGATACGACCAATCTTTCGTCTGGATACAGTGAGACCTTTGTCGTTTAATTTATTCTTAATTCGTCTTGTACCAAAGCTTTTTCTATTCGAATTAAACGTATCTATAATAATTTTTTCTAATTCTAAATCATCATCTTTTTGGCTTTGAGTATTTCTTTTTATTGATTCATAGTAAGTGCTTCTTGGTATTTTCAGGACTTTACACATTGCTGATACTGAATATTGATGCGCATTCTTTTGAATGATTTCTATTTTCGTCCCATGATCAGCGCTGCTTGCTTTAAAATATCATTCTCCATTTTTAAATGTTGAACTTCTTTGCGTAATTTAATCAGCTCTTTTTCATCATCTGATAAGTTATCTTGATGATGAAATGAACCGGTGTTTTGATGTTGTTTTATCCATTTTCCTAATGCCGAAGGTGTTAAATCATACTCGCGTACAATTTCATTCCTAGGTTTACCATTTTCATATAATCTAACCATTTGTAACTTAAACTCTGAACTAAATGTTCTTCTTTCTCTTGTCATAATATAATCGCCTACTTTCTTAATTTAACAATATCTATTCTCATAGAATTTGTCCAATTAAGTGTAGACGATTCATATTGATGAAAGAAATGGGTATCAGATCAATCACAAAGAAGAAATATAAAGCAACAACAGATTCTAAACACAACCTACCTATATATCCGAATTTACTAAACCAACAATTTAAAGTTGAAAAGCCAGGTGTAGTATGGGTATCGGATATTACTTATATTTATACACGGGAAGGATGGCTGTATCTCGCAACAGTGATGGATTTATTCTCGAGAAGAATAATAGGTTGGTCAATGTCGAACAGAATGACGAAAGATTTAGTGATTTCAGCACTAGAAAGAGCATTTACTGCACAGCAGCCAACAGCAGGATTAATACACCATTCTGATAGAGGAAGTCAATATGCCTCAATAGAATATCAAAATATATTAAGAGAAAACGAAATAATAACGAGTATGAGTCGGAAGGGAAAATGTTATGACAATGCGTGTATAGAGTCATTTCACAGTATAATAAAGAAAGAACTCATTCATCATTGTAATTTTCAAACGCGTAATGAGGTAATGTTTAGAATTATAGAATATATTGTGACATTCTATAATTCCAAAAGAATTCATTCAACACTAAATTATCTAAGTCCACTTGAATTTGAAAAAATGTTTTCATAAAATGACCTGTTTAAAAATGAACTTATATGATTTTAATAAGTTTATTTTTGAACAGGAAACCGAGCAGAGCGAGGTAAAATTATAAATTCACTGTGTCCGATTTCTTGACACAAGTCCATTTAGACCATATTGATTTGCTGATCGAAGAACAAAAAAGTGGAGAACATAAAGTAACCCCTATTATTTATAGTAAAATACCAGATTAGTCAAGCGTCATAGTTAAAGTAGCAGGAAAAATTATATTGTAGGAGGATTGTTTATGAAAGCTAAACAAAGGGATAAAGATTTATTTTTGAATAAATTTCCTAATTGCAGAATCATCATAGAAACAACTGGAACAACAAATTACCAAGGAACAGAATACAATGGTTCAATTATAGCTTCTTTTGAAGAGATAGCTTTCGTGTGTGAAAAAAAGAATTTTATATATGTAATTCCATGGTCGGATATAAACTCTGTTTCTTCCAAAAAAACATTTATGACTAATAACATTTATTTAACTTATGATGATTCATCTAAGAATTTAACATTTAAATTCACTAATGTTGAGTCTGTGACTGCTATAGAAGTTTTATCTCGAGCAGTTAATGAACATAAAATGATGTTAAAAGCACATGATGATTTATTATACTCCAAGGAAAAAGAAATCGTCTTTTTAGAAAAAGATCTAAACAGAATTAAATCCGAACTAGACTATACTAACAATGAATTAAAAAAAGGAAATGTTAGTGAAATCAAACCAAATGAAATTCAAAAAACACCTCTTCAAAAAGAAAAAACAACTCCAAAAACTGAATTAAAAATCGATGATGTACATACAAAAGAGGACGAATTAATTGAAGAAGCAAACACAAACAAAAATGAGCATGTCCAACATGTAGAAATAAAATCGGATTCAACTCAAGAAACTGAACTAAATGTTTATGATATTTTGATCCTTCACTTAAACAATAAGAGAATAGTGGGAAAAGAGTTAACAAATCATTATTTATTAATAGAAAAGCAAATTGATACAATGTTTCACATTGAAAATTTGCTAAAAAATGGTGTATTATCCATTAAGTCTGATTTTAACCACTCTTTAAGTTATTTAAAAGTTCCCGAATTAAAATCTATATTGAAAGATAACGGGCTTAAAGTCAGTGGCAATAAACCTGAACTAATGAAACGGATTAAAGAAGATATTAAAGAAGAGGACGTAAACTTACCCAAAATTTACATTGCTACACATGCGGGTGAAAAGATAATTGAAAATACAAATTACGTTCTTCACTTTTTTTATCAACCTTATATAATAAACTTGTCGGTTGCACATAAATTAGTCAAAAACCAGTATAACATTGACGATAAAATTGAATTTATTTATTTAAAATTGATCGAAAATAAAAAACAAGATTCACATAGTTTAAAAAGTGTTGTTCAGAGATTAACTCACTATTACAAAACAATTAAGAAAGACAAATCAGTGATTCGTAAATTTACAAATTATGCAATATATTTAGAATTTATTCAAGGACTTGAACATTTCGAATTCAACATAAAATATAGGTCGATAAAAGGAAGCCTATTAGAAATTTTTTACATCGATACTGAAAGTCTTGAATATTACGAAGATTTGATTTTGGTAGAAGATATTAACTTAAATGTGTTAAAAAAACTATTTTTCGCTGATGTGTCCTCGTTTGTATATGCAGACAAGAATATCTGTGATGATTTTTGTGACATCTTATTTTGTCATGTTAATAGAAATACCAATATTTCTATTAATCAATTACCAGCAATTAGAAATTACATTTCATCTGAATAACTTGCGTACCTCACCGTACACTTATTATTTTTTACTTTTTTGAGGAGGGATAGAATGCGATTATATAAACGTGACGGTAAATGGGGATATAATATACACTATAATGCTAAAAGATACCGTAAGGCAGGTTACAGAACTAAAAAAGAAGCTGAATCTAAAAGTATCAAATTTAAAAATCACTGAATGTTTAGGTATTCAAACCTTCAAGAACGTTCAATCATTGTTTTATAAAGGGGTTTTAACTTATCAACCTAAAGGTTGTGAGTGTTGTGGTATCAAGAATGAGCAACACACAGTTATTAAAAATGGCTTTCGCAGTACAAGAGTGTATATGGGGCTTATTCTTGAAAGGCCTAGTTATCTTGTGTTAAAAAAGCAACGCTTCTATTGTAAAGCTTGTGGTCAAACTTTTACGGCTAAAACACCATATATAGAACCGCGTTGTACAATTTCTAATGACGTAAAACTAATGGTGACGAGAAAGCTCGCCACTGTCATATCTGAAAAAGATATAGCGAATAGTGTTTTAGTTTCACCTTCAACTGTTCATCGGTATTTGAAAGACCTAGGGGAAGCAGTAAAAACACAACCTAGTGATATATTGCCCCAACATTTATCCTTTGATGAATTTAAGTCAACTAATGATGTCGACAGCTCTATGAGCTTTATATACTGTGATAGTATCACGCATGATATTATTGATATCTTGCCAGATCGACGTAAGTTCAAGTTGGAAGAATACTTTTTAAGATTCTCAAGAAAGCAGCGTGAAGGAGTTAAAAGTGTTTCTATTGATATGTATCCACCATACATGTCGCTAATTCAATCATTATTTCCCAATGCAGATATTATCTTAGACCGTTTTCATATTGTTCAAGCGGTTAACCGTGAAATCAATCACAGTCGCGTTAAAACAATGAATAGTTTTAAGACTAAAGAAAAACCCAAGTACAATAAATTAAAACGGTATTGGAAGCTTTTATTAAAATCTCCAATTGAATTAGACAGAGTCCATTATCACTCGTTCAGACTTTTTAATACATGGCATAGTCAGTATAGTTTAGTACAATTCTTGTTAACTTTTGATGAAGAATTCCAATTAACGTATGAAGCAGGACATCATATTCTAGAAACCCTAAGATCAAATAACATTGAACAATTAGAGGAAGCATTACAACGTTCGAAGAGTTTAAATATTTCAAATGGACTCAAACGTGTTATTAACACACTCATAAAATATATACCTTATATTTCAAATACGATTCAAAATCCTCATTTGACCAATGGTCCAATTGAAGGTATTAACAATAAAATAAAGCTTATTAAGCGTGTCTCTTATGGTTATAGAAATTTTTATAACTTTAGAAATAGGATTTTAATTATTTCAAGGTTATACGTAAGTGAATATAAAAAACGTACTAAGCAACAAAAAATTGCCACTTAGTACGATATTTCTTCACCAACCGACGTTGACAAAGAGCCAAAATAAAAGAAACCCGTTATTTAAGGGTTTCTAGTACGTTATGATGTGTAAATAATAACCATTTATACCGGTGGTCGGGGTCGAACCGACACGTCTGTGAAGACACGGGATTTTGAGTCCCGCGCGTCTGCCAATTCCGCCACACCGGCTTGATATAAAAAAATCCAGCCTTTTATTGGAAAATGGAGCGGAAGATAGGACTTGCACCTATACCTCTTTCCGGGAAGGAAAGTGTTCTAGAATTGAACTACTCCCGCAGGATAAACATGTTCTATTAAAAATGGAGCGGAAGATAGGACTTGCACCTATACCCCTTTCCAGGAAGGAAAGTGTTCTAAAAATTGAACTACTCCCGCATAATCATATCAATGGAGGCGGCAACCGGATTTGAACCGGTGAATAGAGGTTTTGCAGACCTCGGCCTTACCACTTGGCTATGCCGCCAAAAGGAACTGGGCTAGCTGGATTCGAACCAGCGAGTGACGGAGTCAAAGTCCGTTGCCTTACCGCTTGGCTATAGCCCATTAATTTTAAACAAGGGCGGTTGATGGGAATCGAACCCACGAATGTCGGAACCACAATCCGATGCGTTAACCACTTCGCCACAACCGCCATGGCAGGGGCAGTAGGAATCGAACCCACATCAAAGGTTTTGGAGACCTCTATTCTACCGTTAAACTATGCCCCTATTGATATGGTGGAGGGGGGCAGATTCGAACTGCCGAACCCGAAGGAGCGGATTTACAGTCCGCCGCGTTTAGCCACTTCGCTACCCCTCCAAAACATGGTGCCGGCCAGAGGACTTGAACCCCCAACCTACTGATTACAAGTCAGTTGCTCTACCAATTGAGCTAGGCCGGCACAAAAAGTGGTTCAGGACGGAATCGAACCGCCGACACAAGGATTTTCAGTCCTTTGCTCTACCGACTGAGCTACTGAACCATTTTAAAAATGGCGGTCCCGACGGGAATCGAACCCGCGATCTCCTGCGTGACAGGCAGGCGTGTTAAACCGCTCCACTACGGGACCACTTATAAAAATTGCGGGAGGTGGATTTGAACCACCGACCTTCGGGTTATGAGCCCGACGAGCTACCGAACTGCTCCATCCCGCGGTAATAGAAAATAATGGCGGAGGAAGAGGGATTCGAACCCCCGCGAGCCGTTAAGCCCCTGTCGGTTTTCAAGACCGATCCCTTCAGCCAGACTTGGGTATTCCTCCTAATTATATGGACCTTGCAGGACTCGAACCTGCGACCGAACGGTTATGAGCCGTTAGCTCTAACCAACTGAGCTAAAGGTCCTAATAATATTTTCAACTAAAATAGTGGCGGCGGAGGGGATCGAACCCCCGACCTCACGGGTATGAACCGTACGCTCTAGCCAGCTGAGCTACGCCGCCTTATAAAGTTTTAGTTATTAAATTAAATGGTGGAGACTAGCGGGATCGAACCGCTGACCTCCTGCGTGCAAAGCAGGCGCTCTCCCAGCTGAGCTAAGCCCCCATGTTAATCATTTTAAAGTAATCGGGAAGACAGGATTTGAACCTGCGACCCCTTGGTCCCAAACCAAGTGCTCTACCAAGCTGAGCTACTTCCCGTAAGGTAGTGTAGCGCGCCCGATAGGAGTCGAACCCATAACCTTTTGATCCGTAGTCAAACGCTCTATCCAATTGAGCTACGGGCGCATATCATATAATGGTGCCGAGGACCGGAATCGAACCGGTACGGTGATCTCTCACCGCAGGATTTTAAGTCCTGTGCGTCTGCCAGTTCCGCCACCCCGGCAAATAATGGAGCAGAAGACGGGATTCGAACCCGCGACCCCAACCTTGGCAAGGTTGTATTCTACCACTGAACTACTTCTGCAAATGCGGGTGAAGGGAGTCGAACCCCCACGCCGTAAGGCGCTAGATCCTAAGTCTAGTGCGTCTGCCAATTCCGCCACACCCGCATGGTGAGCCATAGAGGATTTGAACCTCTGACCCTCTGATTAAAAGTCAGATGCTCTACCAACTGAGCTAATGGCTCATCAATGGTGCCGGCCAGAGGACTTGAACCCCCAACCTACTGATTACAAGTCAGTTGCTCTACCAATTGAGCTAGGCCGGCTATTGAAACTTATCATTAAAATGGTGGAGAATGACGGGTTCGAACCGCCGACCCTCTGCTTGTAAGGCAGATGCTCTCCCAGCTGAGCTAATTCTCCAATAAAAAATCAACCTGGCACCGTCCTACTCTCGCGGAACGTAAGTCCGACTACCATCGGCGCTAAAGAGCTTAACTTCTGTGTTCGGCATGGGAACAGGTGTGACCTCTTTGCCATTGGCACCAGATTCATCATATTGAATGTGTATACATTCAAAACTAGATAGTAAGTATCGTATTTATCAATAAAACCTAATGAACATCATTTTGATTAAGTCTTCGATCGATTAGTATTCGTCAGCTCCACGTATCGCTACGCTTCCACATCGAACCTATTCACCTCATCATCTTTGAGGGATCTTATAACCGAAGTTGGGAAATCTCATCTCGAGGGGGGCTTCATGCTTAGATGCTTTCAGCACTTATCCCGTCCATACATAGCTACCCAGCGATGCCGTTGGCACGACAACTGGTACACCAGAGGTATGTCCATCCCGGTCCTCTCGTACTAAGGACAGCGCCTCTCAAATTTCCTACGCCCACGACGGATAGGGACCGAACTGTCTCACGACGTTCTGAACCCAGCTCGCGTACCTCTTTAATGGGCGAACAGCCCAACCCTTGGGACCGACTACAGCCCCAGGATGCGATGAGCCGACATCGAGGTGCCAAACCTCCCCGTCGATGTGAACTCTTGGGGGAGATAAGCCTGTTATCCCCGGGGTAGCTTTTATCCGTTGAGCGATGGCCCTTCCATGCGGAACCACCGGATCACTAAGTCCGTCTTTCGACCCTGCTCGACTTGTAGGTCTCGCAGTCAAGCTCCCTTATGCCTTTACACTCTATGAATGATTTCCAACCATTCTGAGGGAACCTTTGAGCGCCTCCGTTACTCTTTAGGAGGCGACCGCCCCAGTCAAACTGCCCGCCTGACACTGTCTCCCAGCACGATAAGTGCTGCGGGTTAGAAATCCAATACAATGAGGGTAGTATCCCACCAACGCCTCCACGTAAGCTAGCGCTCACGTCTCTCAGGCTCCTACCTATCCTGTACAAACTGTACCGAATTTCAATATCAGGCTACAGTAAAGCTCCACGGGGTCTTTCCGTCCTGTCGCGGGTAACCGGCATCTTCACCGGTACTATGATTTCACCGAGTCTCTCGTTGAGACAGTGCCCAAATCGTTACGCCTTTCGTGCGGGTCGGAACTTACCCGACAAGGAATTTCGCTACCTTAGGACCGTTATAGTTACGGCCGCCGTTTACTGGGGCTTCGATTCGTAGCTTCGCAGATGCTAACCACTCCTCTTAACCTTCCAGCACCGGGCAGGCGTCAGCCCCTATACGTCACCTTACGGTTTAGCAGAGACCTGTGTTTTTGATAAACAGTCGCTTGGGCCTATTCACTGCGGCTCTTCAGAGCGTGAACCCCAAAGAGCACCCCTTCTCCCGAAGTTACGGGGTCATTTTGCCGAGTTCCTTAACGAGAGTTCGCTCGCTCACCTTAGAATTCTCATCTTGACTACCTGTGTCGGTTTGCGGTACGGGCACCCTGATTCTAGCTAGAGGCTTTTCTTGGCAGTGTGAAATCAACGACTCGAGGAACAAGTTCCTCTCCCCATCACAGCTCAATCTTAAGAGTGCCGGATTTGCCTAACACTCAATCTCACTGCTTAGACGTGCACTCCAACAGCACGCTTCGCCTATCCTACTGCGTCCCCCCATCGCTTAAAGCGAATCATGGTGGTACAGGAATATCAACCTGTTATCCATCGCCTACGCCTTTCGGCCTCAGCTTAGGACCCGACTAACCCAGAGCGGACGAGCCTTCCTCTGGAAACCTTAGTCAATCGGTGGACGGGATTCTCACCCGTCTTTCGCTACTCACACCGGCATTCTCACTTCTAAGCGCTCCACATGTCCTTGCGATCATGCTTCGACGCCCTTAGAATGCTCTCCTACCATTGTCCAAAGGACAATCCACAGCTTCGGTAATATGTTTAGCCCCGGTACATTTTCGGCGCAGTGTCACTCGACTAGTGAGCTATTACGCACTCTTTAAATGATGGCTGCTTCTAAGCCAACATCCTAGTTGTCTGGGCAACGCCACATCCTTTTCCACTTAACATATATTTTGGGACCTTAGCTGGTGGTCTGGGCTGTTTCCCTTTCGAACATGGACCTTATCACCCACGTTCTGACTCCCAAGTTAAATTATTTGGCATTCGGAGTTTGTCTGAATTCGGTAACCCGAGAGGGGCCCCTCGTCCAAACAGTGCTCTACCTCCAATAATCATCACTTGAGGCTAGCCCTAAAGCTATTTCGGAGAGAACCAGCTATCTCCAAGTTCGATTGGAATTTCTCCGCTACCCTCAGTTCATCCGCTCACTTTTCAACGTAAGTCGGTTCGGTCCTCCATTCAGTGTTACCTGAACTTCAACCTGACCAAGGGTAGATCACCTGGTTTCGGGTCTACGACCAAATACTCATTCGCCCTATTCAGACTCGCTTTCGCTACGGCTCCACATTTTCTGCTTAACCTTGCATCAGATCGTAACTCGCCGGTTCATTCTACAAAAGGCACGCCATCACCCATTAACGGGCTCTGACTACTTGTAAGCACACGGTTTCAAGTTCTCTTTCACTCCCCTTCCGGGGTACTTTTCACCTTTCCCTCACGGTACTGGTTCACTATCGGTCACTAGAGAGTATTTAGCCTTAGGAGATGGTCCTCCCAGATTCCGACGGAATTTCACGTGCTCCGTCGTACTCAGGATCCACTCAAGAGAGAATTTGTTTTCGACTACAGGATTATTACCTTCTCTGATTAACCTTTCCAGGTTATTCGTCTAACAAATTCTTTTGTAACTCCGTATAGAGTGTCCTACAACCCCAACAAGCAAGCTTGTTGGTTTGGGCTCTTCCCGTTTCGCTCGCCGCTACTCAGGGAATCGATTTTTCTTTCTCTTCCTCCGGGTACTAAGATGTTTCAGTTCTCCGGGTCTGCCTTCTTGCATGCTATGTATTCACATGCAGATAACACGACATAACTCGTGTTGGGTTTCCCCATTCGGAAATCTCTGGATCAACGCTTACTTACAGCTCCCCAAAGCATATCGTCGTTAGTAACGTCCTTCATCGGCTTCTAGTGCCAAGGCATCCACCGTGCGCCCTTAATAACTTAATCTGTTATTAATTATGTGAGTCGTTTTTCAACGACTAGCGATTCATTTTTTGTTTCAAGCTTTTAAACGCTTGTCACTCGGTTTTGCTTGGTAAAATCAATACTTACTTATCTAGTTTTCAATGTACAATTAATATAAATGGTGGAGACTAGCGGGATCGAACCGCTGACCTCCTGCGTGCAAAGCAGGCGCTCTCCCAGCTGAGCTAAGCCCCCAAAACAATATTTTAAATTTAATGGTGGGCCTAAGTGGACTCGAACCACCGACCTCACGCTTATCAGGCGTGCGCTCTAACCGGCTGAGCTATAGGCCCATCTACATTTTAAATCCTCAAATGCATGAGCATTCAAAACTGAATACAATATGTCACGTTAATCTGCTATCACCTATTGGTGATATTCCGTAATTATCCTTAGAAAGGAGGTGATCCAGCCGCACCTTCCGATACGGCTACCTTGTTACGACTTCACCCCAATCATTTGTCCCACCTTCGACGGCTAGCTCCAAAATGGTTACTCCACCGGCTTCGGGTGTTACAAACTCTCGTGGTGTGACGGGCGGTGTGTACAAGACCCGGGAACGTATTCACCGTAGCATGCTGATCTACGATTACTAGCGATTCCAGCTTCATGTAGTCGAGTTGCAGACTACAATCCGAACTGAGAACAACTTTATGGGATTTGCTTGACCTCGCGGTTTCGCTGCCCTTTGTATTGTCCATTGTAGCACGTGTGTAGCCCAAATCATAAGGGGCATGATGATTTGACGTCATCCCCACCTTCCTCCGGTTTGTCACCGGCAGTCAACTTAGAGTGCCCAACTAAATGATGGCAACTAAGTTCAAGGGTTGCGCTCGTTGCGGGACTTAACCCAACATCTCACGACACGAGCTGACGACAACCATGCACCACCTGTCACTTTGTCCTCCGAAGAGGAAAACTCTATCTCTAGAGCGGTCAAAGGATGTCAAGATTTGGTAAGGTTCTTCGCGTTGCTTCGAATTAAACCACATGCTCCACCGCTTGTGCGGGTCCCCGTCAATTCCTTTGAGTTTCAGTCTTGCGACCGTACTCCCCAGGCGGAGTGCTTAATGCGTTAGCTGCAGCACTAAGGGGCGGAAACCCCCTAACACTTAGCACTCATCGTTTACGGCGTGGACTACCAGGGTATCTAATCCTGTTTGATCCCCACGCTTTCGCACATCAGCGTCAGTTGCAGACCAGAAAGCCGCCTTCGCCACTGGTGTTCCTCCATATCTCTGCGCATTTCACCGCTACACATGGAATTCCACTTTCCTCTTCTGCACTCAAGTTTTCCAGTTTCCAATGACCCTCCACGGTTGAGCCGTGGGCTTTCACATCAGACTTAAAAAACCGCCTACGCGCGCTTTACGCCCAATAATTCCGGATAACGCTTGCCACCTACGTATTACCGCGGCTGCTGGCACGTAGTTAGCCGTGGCTTTCTGGTTAGGTACCGTCAAGATGTGCATAGTGACTTACACATGTGTTCTTCCCTAACAACAGAGCTTTACGATCCGAAGACCTTCATCACTCACGCGGCGTTGCTCCGTCAGGCTTTCGCCCATTGCGGAAGATTCCCTACTGCTGCCTCCCGTAGGAGTCTGGACCGTGTCTCAGTTCCAGTGTGGCCGATCACCCTCTCAGGTCGGCTACGTATCGTCGCCTTGGTGAGCCGTTACCTCACCAACTAGCTAATACGGCGCGGGTCCATCTATAAGTGACAGCAAAACCGTCTTTCACTGTTGAATCATGCGGTTCAACATATTATCCGGCATTAGCCCCGGTTTCCCGGAGTTATTCCAGTCTTATAGGTAGGTTACCCACGTGTTACTCACCCGTCCGCCGCTAACGTCAAAGGAGCAAGCTCCTTATCTGTTCGCTCGACTTGCATGTATTAGGCACGCCGCCAGCGTTCATCCTGAGCCAGGATCAAACTCTCCATAAAAGAAGTAAGCTTGATATAGCTCGTTGATTGTTTAAGTCAATCATTCTTGAAAGTACTGTTGAAGTACTCAAAATTATCGGAATTAACGTTGACATATTGTCATTCAGTTTTCAATGTTCATTTTTTGCTGTTACAAGAATCAATTATACTTCAAACAAATTATTGTGTCAACATTTATTTTAAAGTTTTTTTAATTCTTTGTTGATAAGTTGTTGTTTCATTCAACATTTATTATCATAAAGCGTTAGGAAGAAACATTCAAGCGTTAATTTTACACTTTTAAAAATTCATTTACACGTTTTCAACAATTAATGAATTTAGTATTTGTTCTCCTTGAAACGACTTTTTTATATTACCAAGGAGTTGCCTCATCGTCAACATAAATCCCCACTTTAATTACGATAAAAATTACTATGTTGTTGCAAACTAACACGTAATTAAATCTTTTTACAAGAATAAATGTTTGGAACGTCACTTCATTTGGATTTTAAAACGTTTTTAAAGCGCAGACTTCATTGTTGTGATTGTCATTAACATCGCTAAATGCTTACCAATTTTTTAGAAATCGCATTTCGACTCGCGTCTACTTTTCTCATAAACATGCGTTTTACTCGTTCCTAACGGTATGAATCATTCCTTTGCGTTCATAGATGTTTTTTTATCTGTTTCAATAGTGCAAATCATAAATCAAAAAATAGAGCCCAATCAACTCGTTTAAGAATGTTGATTGGACCATTTATTTGGTTCTATACTTTTAACGGTTGGTGAGTTTTTCACTGGCCGTTATTTTTGTTTTAAATACAAAAATAGCACAAATATCTCTATAATTGTAAGTGACAAAACCAACAAATTAAGGAGAGATATTCGTGCCTATGTATAATGATATATCAGAAATGATTGGAATAAAAGTATCAAATTTAAAAATCACTGAATGTTTAGGTATTCAAACCTTCAAGAACGTTCAATCATTGTTTTATAAAGGGGTTTTAACTTATCAACCTAAAGGTTGTGAGTGTTGTGGTATCAAGAATGAGCAACACACAGTTATTAAAAATGGCTTTCGCAGTACAAGAGTGTATATGGGGCTTATTCTTGAAAGGCCTAGTTATCTTGTGTTAAAAAAGCAACGCTTCTATTGTAAAGCTTGTGGTCAAACTTTTACGGCTAAAACACCATATATAGAACCGCGTTGTACAATTTCTAATGACGTAAAACTAATGGTGACGAGAAAGCTCGCCACTGTCATATCTGAAAAAGATATAGCGAATAGTGTTTTAGTTTCACCTTCAACTGTTCATCGGTATTTGAAAGACCTAGGGGAAGCAGTAAAAACACAACCTAGTGATATATTGCCCCAACATTTATCCTTTGATGAATTTAAGTCAACTAATGATGTCGACAGCTCTATGAGCTTTATATACTGTGATAGTATCACGCATGATATTATTGATATCTTGCCAGATCGACGTAAGTTCAAGTTGGAAGAATACTTTTTAAGATTCTCAAGAAAGCAGCGTGAAGGAGTTAAAAGTGTTTCTATTGATATGTATCCACCATACATGTCGCTAATTCAATCATTATTTCCCAATGCAGATATTATCTTAGACCGTTTTCATATTGTTCAAGCGGTTAACCGTGAAATCAATCACAGTCGCGTTAAAACAATGAATAGTTTTAAGACTAAAGAAAAACCCAAGTACAATAAATTAAAACGGTATTGGAAGCTTTTATTAAAATCTCCAATTGAATTAGACAGAGTCCATTATCACTCGTTCAGACTTTTTAATACATGGCATAGTCAGTATAGTTTAGTACAATTCTTGTTAACTTTTGATGAAGAATTCCAATTAACGTATGAAGCAGGACATCATATTCTAGAAACCCTAAGATCAAATAACATTGAACAATTAGAGGAAGCATTACAACGTTCGAAGAGTTTAAATATTTCAAATGGACTCAAACGTGTTGTTAACACACTCATAAAATATATACCTTATATTTCAAATACGATTCAAAATCCTCATTTGACCAATGGTCCAATTGAAGGTATTAACAATAAAATAAAGCTTATTAAGCGTGTCTCTTATGGTTATAGAAATTTTTATAACTTTAGAAATAGGATTTTAATTATTTCAAGGTTATACGTAAGTGAATATAAAAAACGTACTAAGCAACAAAAAATTGCCACTTAGTACGATATTTCTTCACCAACCGACGTTGACAAAGAGCCATTTATTTATGCTTCTTTTTCAGCTTCTTTACAGGATTGACAAACACCATAAATCTCCATTCTGTGATGTGTGACATCAAAATCAGTGACATGCTGTGCAAGTTGTTCAACTTCATGTAGTAGAGGATAATGAAAATCAACTATTTTTCCACACTTTTCACAAATCACATGATAATGATTATGTGTTTCAAAATCAAAACGACTTGACGCATCTCCATAAGTTAACTCTTTTACAATACCCGTTTTTTTAAAAACTTTAAGGTTATTATAAATCGTTGCAACGCTAATATTTGGGAAGTCAGGTGATAATGATTGATAAATTTCATCAGCAGTTGGATGTGTATCTGCCTTGATTAAATAATTTAATATCGCTTGGCGTTGAGGTGTAATACGAACGCCCGCTTCACGTAAAGACGCTATCGACTCTTTTAATTGATGATCATGTGATTCCAATTCAGTAGTCATTCGTTCCACCCGTCTTTCTTATTAATAATAATTCTTACTTAATAATATATACGGTTAGCACGATTATTGTCAATACATATGTTAGTATCCTTTGTTCGCATTTACGACATTCTCAACAAGCTTATTATCCTTGAGAAAGGATGTTAAATTGCGTGAGAATATGTCAGTCGCTCTTTTTTTGTTGTCTGAACGATTTCCTGAAATATGTGGCGTCATATAAACATTGTCCAAAGTGTAAAGTTCCGATTGTTCGTCTAATGGTTCTTTTTCAAATACATCTAAATACGCTTTGCGAATTTTTTTACTTTTTAGACTATCAATAATCACAGATTCAGGTGTAATTGTCCCTCTTCCTAAATTGACAAAAAGTGTATGATCATTCATTGCCTCAAAATCAATTTCAGATAAAAGATGATACGTTTCTTCAGTTTCAGGTAATAAATTCACGACGATATCTGCTTGAGCAAAATGTTGCTGACGTTCTGATAATGGATAGGTTTCATCAAAATAGTCTGCTGGATGACCTGTTGTGTTTAACCCAATTGTTTTCATGCCAAATGTCTGTGCGACTTGTGCTGAGCGTTGTGGAATCCGACCTGTCCCTAAAAACAAAATACGTTGTTCGTTTAAAGATGCGGTGATTCGCTTGTTATTGTATACTTTCTGCTGTTGCTCTGCATAAGCTTCTTTCAATGCTTTGTAATCATCAAGAATATAAGCAAACAAAAACTCAGTTAATTGCTGTGCGTGTACACCTCCAGCATTAGTAAGTTGAATCCCCTTCTCTTTTAAAGTTTCAAAAGGTAAGCTATTGACTCCTGTAGCATACCAAGCAATCCATTTCAAACGAGGTGATTGTTTGATAAATTGCGCATCTACTTCTGGATGATACGATATGACCACATCCATTTGTTCTTGTAAATCAACGGGTAATTCAGACGGATGTTTATAAAACTTAAAATCCACCTCAGGAAATGCTTCTTTTAACCGTGTTTCTTCTTCGTCTAAACGCATTAAGCTTACTACTAACATCTGATCTCATCCTTTCAAAATTTCTTTTAGTTGTGCCATTTGCTCCTTCACTTTTACTTTTTCAATCACTTCGATAATTTGCCCCTCTTCATCTATGACAAAAGTTGTACGCACAATCCCCATTGATTCTTTGCCAAAACTTTTCTTAAGTTGATACACCCCTACTGCTTTAGAAAGTTCGTAATCCTCATCAACAAGTAAATCAAAATTAAGCTGATGTTTCTCGATAAAGTTTTGATGTTTACGCATAGAATCCGCACTTATACCGTAAACTTGTACATTAAGTTCATTGAAATAACTGATGTGATCTCTAAAATCACACGCTTCAGTCGTACAAGTCGGCGTGTTGTCACGTGGGTAAAAATAAAGAATTGCTTTCTTCCCTTTTAATGAAGCTTTCGTAATTTCACTACCGTTTTGATTTTGTAGTTTAAATTCTGGAAAGACGTCTCCTTTTTTCAGCATCATAAAACCTTCTTTCTATTATCTTCTCATTTTATGATACGATAATATGTGAAAATATAAAATTAAAAGAGGTTGTTGATTTATGAATTTCAGTCAAAGCGAACAATTACAAAAACTATCCAATGAATATATTTTAGGTGGCGTTAACTCACCTTCACGTTCATATAAGGCTGTGGGAGGTGGTGCACCTGTCGTAATGAAATCTGGTAAGGGCGCTTATTTATATGATGTCGATGGCAATCAATATATTGACTATTTACAAGCTTATGGTCCAATTATCACAGGACATGCACACCCACACATTACACAAGCGATTCAAGAGCAAGCCGCACAAGGGGTATTATTTGGCACACCGACAGAACTTGAAATTGATTTTGCCCGCAAATTAAGACATGCCATTCCTTCGTTAGAAAAAATACGTTTTGTAAATTCCGGGACAGAAGCAGTCATGACAACGATACGTGTCGCGAGAGCTTATACGAAAAGAGATAAAATTATAAAATTTGCCGGCTGTTACCACGGTCATTCTGACTTAGTCCTCGTTGCGGCTGGAAGTGGTCCTTCTCAATTAGGTTCACCTGACTCTGCGGGTGTCCCAAAAAGTGTCGCTCAAGAAGTGATTACTGTGCCATTTAATCATATTGAAGCGTTTAAAGAGGCTATGTCATATTGGGGCGATCAAGTTGCGGCTGTATTAGTTGAACCCATTGTTGGGAATTTCGGAATGGTTGAACCCGTACCTGGGTTTTTAGAAGAAGTTAATCGCATCACGCATGAATACGGAGGTCTCGTTATATACGATGAAGTCATCACTGCTTTTCGTTTTCATTATGGTGCAGCACAAGATTTATTAGGTGTTTATCCTGACTTAACTGCTTTTGGTAAAATCATCGGAGGTGGCTTACCTATTGGAGGCTATGGGGGCCGTCAAGAAATTATGGAGCAAGTTGCCCCTCTTGGCCCTGCCTATCAAGCCGGAACAATGGCTGGAAATCCATTATCTATGAAAGCAGGTATTGCGCTGCTAGAAGTTCTGGAACAACCCGGAGTATATGAAAAATTGGATCAACTTGGTGCAAGATTAGAAGCTGGTTTACAAGATGCAATCGCACAATATCAAATTAAAGCTACGATTAACCGTGTTCGTGGCGCTTTAACACTTTATTTCACCGATGAAAAAGTTACGCATTATAATCAAGCCGATGCATCTGACAGCGCATTATTCGCAAAATTTTTCAAGCTTATGCTGCATCAAGGAATCAATTTAGCACCTTCAAAATATGAAGCATGGTTCTTAACGACTGAACATACGATAGCAGATATTGATAAAACCATTGAAGCCGTCCGTTATGCTTTCAGTCAATTGTAAAGTTCTCTATTGAAATTTAATGTGCAACAGTGTATAACTTGAATAAACCTACTCACTACAGTGGATTTATTATAATCAAAGGAGCGCGATGTTTTGAAACTGGGAGCTAGAATTTTGAAAACAGGTATTGCCATAGTCCTTGCGGTTTCTATTGCCTCACTATTACCTAATGATGCTGGTACAGTGACTGTCGCCGGTATTGCGGCAGTCGTGGCCATGCAACCAAGTGTTTATCGTACATTCAAAACCATTGTTGATCAATTCCAAGGCAATATCATAGGCGCCCTCCTTGCAGTATCGATGGTGACTGTTTTTGGCAATAACGTCCTGATCATGGGCGCCACTGTGATTTTATTAATTGCACTGCTTTTTAGAATGAAAATCGCACACGTGGCAACGTTAGCGACTGTGACAGCCTTGGTCATTATGGGTCAACATAATGGTTCATTTTATGCGTCAGCTTTCTATCGTTTTTCTCTTGTGATGATTGGTGTAATCAGTTCATTTATCGTGAACCTCACCTTTTTACCACCCAAGTTTGAAACGAAAATTTATTATAACTCTTTAAATATTTCAACCGATATTTTTAAATGGTTTAACTTAGTACTCAATGACGCCACAGAGTTCAATTATGTCAAACAAGACTTGGAAAATTTACGCCAAAGGATTGTTAAACTTGAACAATTTCTCGAATTCTATAAAGAGGAACGTGTCTTTACAAAAAAGCAAATCTTTGCTCAAACAAGAAAGAAAATTTTATTTAAAGAAATTGTACTTGCGACTCGTGATGCATATGATGTGCTCAGACGAATGAATCGCTATCAAAACGACTTAGTTCATCTGAATCAAACGTTACGCTTCCAAATCAAGTTAGAAATTGATGAATTGACACAATTTCACGAACAAATTTTAATCAGTATTACGAAAAAGGCCAAATTTGATGTCACCCATGACCAACACTTTGTTCCACATCCGTTGAAAAAAGATATTATTACTGCATTTCGTGAAGAAGTGGTTAACGATTCTCACCCAGACGGGTTTTCTTATGCCAATATTATGCATATTATTTCCGCTTTGGAGGAATATCGCTACAATTTAGAACATTTAGATCGCCTCCGTGTCAGTTACTTCAAATACCATGCCAATGATCCTGAGATTGACATTGTTGAAGAAGACTTCGATCTATAATTCTAATGATTCAACAGCTATGCCAACAAATGAACGTGTATTTAATCACTTAAGATTGTACAGCACTCATGCTTAAACAAAATTTTTGGGAGTGGACATTCGTTTCCCCACTCCCATTTTTTATCACCCGATATCATTTACACCTTTAAAGACGATTGAATCAATTTTAATTGATAGTCATGAATGGATTCAATTTGACCGTCCTTATGTTTCATTGTGACATGCTCCGGTCCAATTTCTGTTGGGCTTTTCACCCCTACAGCCGCCGCAATATTAAATAACCCTTCATGCAAACTTGTGATATAGTTCATAACACGGTATTGTTTTTCATCAACAACAAGGGCTTCTTCTTTTTTAGGATCAGTTGTTGCAACACCTACTGGACAAGTGTTCTTATGGCATTGACGACTCATAATACAACCCACACTGATCATCATGCCTCTTGCAATATTAACTAAATCTGCACCCAATGCGAGTGCAATCGCAATTTTATCAGGCGTCACTAATTTGCCAGAAGCGAAAATTTTAACTCTATCTCTTAAACCATACGCTTTAAGCAAACCATCAATGATCGGTAACGCTGTGAATAAAGGTAAACCTACACCATCTTGCAATTCTTGGAATGTCGCCCCTGTTCCTCCTTCTCCACCATCAATCGTAATAAAGTCAGGATAGATGTTTAAAGATTTCATTGCATCAAGCAGCCGTATAAAATCATCTTGACGACCTAAAACCATTTTAAAGCCAACAGGTTTTTGACTGATTTCTCGCATCGAATCAATCCATTTTAATAAATCTTCAGCATTACTGATCATTTCGAAGCGATTTGGTGAGTCGACAGTTTCATACGGTTTAATATGGCGAATTTTTGCAATTTCTTCTGTGACTTTCTTCCCTTCAATATGACCGCCACGCGTTTTTGCACCTTGCGCAAGTTTGATTTCAAACGCTTTGACTTGAGGTCGTGCAGCCAGTTCTTTAAACAGCGTTGTATCGAATTGTCCTGTTTCATCTCTCACACCGAATAGACCCGGTCCAATTTGAAAAATGATATCAACATCTCCAGCAAGATGATGGTCTGACAATCCCCCTTCTCCTGTGTTCATCCACGTATTCGCTTTACCTAACCCTTTCGATAAGGCCGTTATGGCGTTTTTACCAAGGGCCCCATAACTCATTCCTGATTGGCCAACAAGTCGCTTCACATAAAATGGATGTTGGATATCATGGCCAATTTTCACATAATGTTCAGGTGCCAAATAAAACGGCTTAATCTTTTTAGCTTGAATTTTTTCAAACCGGTTAATTAACGTTTCATTTTTAATATGATAAATAAACGTTGAAAGTAATTGAGACTGGTCGACGATTAATGCATCTTTTTGGGTCGGAAACATCGCGTTGTTAATAAAAAAACCACTATCGTAATGCTTTAGTGTTCCAAAGCTCGTCCCTCGTGAATTATACTTACCTGCTAAAACAATATTTTGATATTCCATTCGTGAAAATGGCTTATCTTCATTATCATTTAGAAATAAGTACTGACGTAATTCTGGTCCGATTTGTTCCAAAAAGTAACGTACGTGGGCCAACACTGGATAATTACGTAACACACTATGTTGTTTCTGTCGTTTATCAAATATTAAAAACCCAATCACTGCAATCAATACAAAAATTAAAAATCCTACAAGTAAAATGGTTACAATAAGTTGTAATACTGTTAAGAATGTCATCTTTTCCCCTCCCATTTATTTTATTATACAAGAATTTGCAGTGAAAAATTAAGTAAAAAAATGATAATTTAAAATGGTTAAGATTTTAAAATAGTCTTGTCAAAAAAGACCAAAATAACCATTTTACCACAGATGAAACGACTATTACTAAACATCATTCTAAATGGATACCCCATCCTAAACATGTCAATAAAAAAAGCAATAGTTATTTGTAGATTTCTCATCCACAGCAAACTATTGCATACTTATAACTTTAGACATTTTGAATAGAATATAAGCGGTGATATGCCCCTTTTTGTTGCATTAAAACATCATGTGAACCTTGCTCTACAATTTGTCCATTTTCAATGACGACAATTTGATCTGCATGAGTAATTGTAGAAAGTCGGTGTGCCACGATAATTGTCGTCCGATCATGACTTAATGTATCCAATGCATCTTGAATGATGGCTTCACTTTCTAAATCTAAAGCGCTGGTTGCTTCATCCAAAATGAGTATCGGCGGGTCATTCAAGAAAATTCGCGCTATGGCAAGTCTTTGTTTTTGGCCTCCTGAAAGTTTTACGCCGCGCTCACCTACTTCAGTTTCATAACCTTTCGGCAGTGACATTATGAATTCATGGGCGTTCGCTAGCTGAGCCGCTTCAACGACTTCTTCAAATGTCGCATCCGGTCGTCCCAATAAAATATTTTCTCGTACTGTATCAGAGAATAAAATGTTATCCTGCTGTACCATACCAATCTGACGTCTTAAGCTGCCGAGATCAAACGCTTTGATGTCGTGTCCATCAATTAAAATTTGACCCTCTGTAACGTCATAAAAACGAGGAATTAAGTTGATAAGCGTTGACTTACCACCGCCACTCATCCCTACAAAAGCAACTGTTTCACCACGATGAATGTCTAAATTAAGTTGCTTCAAAATGTCATGTGCATCTGATTGATATTTAAACGAAACATTTTTTATTTGAATATGTCCTTGTTGAATAGGAATAGGCTGTGCACCCGTTGTATTTTTTATGTCATATGGCTCATCAATCAATTGGAACACACGATCCATTGATGCAAAGCTTTGTGTCAATGTCGTAAAAGATGAGACTAATCGACGCAATGGACCATAGAGTTGTTCAAGGTAGCTTACAAATGCCGCCAAAGTCCCGACAGTGACAGACCCTGTTATCGCTAAATACGTTCCATAACCAATCACGATTAATGGACCAATGTCTGTCACCGTATTAATCGCGGAGAAAGAGTAGGCGTTCCATCTCGTATGTTTAAACGCACTATTTAAAAAATTGATATTACGTTTATCAAAATTTTTCGCTTCATTATCCTCAATCGCAAAACTTTTAATAACAGCCATCCCATTTACACGTTCATGTAAAAAACCTTGAACCTCAGCTAGTTTTTGTGACCGTTGACGTGTCAATGCACGCAATCGACCAAAGAAAAAATAGACTGTTAAAATATAAAAAGGTAATACGATGACCGCTGAAAGGGTCAGTTGAACATCTAATACGAACATGACCGATAGTGCAATGATAATCGTAATACAATCCAACCAAATATTCATCAATCCAGTCATGATAAAGTCTTTCGTTTGTTCAACATCATTAATCACACGTGAAATCACTTCACCAGATTTATGATTTGCATAAAATTTAGAACTGAGTGCTTGCAAGTGATCATACAATTTTTTTCGGATATCATACAAAATTTTGTTACTCGTCCACTGTGCCATATACTGTCTAAAAAATTCAATGGGCGGCCGAACGATAACAAAAATAAATGCAGCAACTAGCATGGCTATACCTAATCGCATTAATTTATCATCTACTGTTAATGCGGCATTATTAATAACATCATCAATCACAAATTTAATTAATAGCGGAATCAATAAAGGAATACCAAATTTTAATATTCCAACAACTATAGTACCGAAAATCAGCCATTTATATGGCTTCACAAACTCTAAATAACGTTTTATCATAAAAAACCGTCCCCCAAAAATATCTGCTTTCCAAAGCGCACTTCAAATCGACTTGAATTGCGAGTCATGCATGTCTATGCCTTGTTTCAGTCTATCAACTATTCGTCACAAACATGACACGTTTGCTTTTATTTCTTCACACTAGAATGTTTGACGTTGATGCTCCACTTAAAGATCAACACTACTCTAAAATAGGACGAACTGAACGGGAGTAAGAACATGTGACTGCCTCACTCCCGTATGACGTCGCTTAGACATTTCGGTCAAATATTCATTATGCTTGCCTTTCATTCCCACCGTATCTATTGTGCTCAATCACATGCATGTCAGACGATGCTATCCTTTACTAAGTTTTTGAAATCGTTGACGCCAAACTTTAATAAAATCAGGTGCAAATGGCCCTTTTTTCTGTTCAATCCACTGCTGTAAAATATCAACATTCCGTCTTAAAATCATATCGATGTCCTTAGGATAGTTCATCTGGTTCATATGTTGTTCATATTCGTCTTCATCTAGTAAATGATACTTTCCATTAGGATAAACTTTAATATCTAAATCATAATCAATATATTTTAATGCTTCTTCATCACATACAAACGGGGATGATAAGTTACAATAATAATACACACCATCTTCACGAAACATACAAATCACGTTAAACCAGTACTCTGAATGAAAATAAACAATCGCTGGTTCACGCGTAACCCAAGTTCGACCATCGCTTTCCGTCACAAGTGTATGATCATTGCCGCCAATGACGACATCTGCAGTCCCTTTTAAAATTGTCGTTTCCGACCAGACACGGTGGATATTGCCATCGTGTTTGTAAGATTGAATTTTAATTGCTTCACCCTCTCGCGGTATACACGATTTGACCAACTTCTCACACCACCTTGATAAAAATTCACTTCGTTATTATATCATATTCCTAACACGTTACTTAATTATCCGCTTGACGCACTGCATTAAAAATTTGCGTCATCGAAACAGGGAAAGAATACTGTGTTTTATCCTCCGCTGCCATCCATTGTCTTCCTTTAACAATGTCCGCTTCTTCTGACGGGTCAATTTTCGCAAGATGCACATTTAAAATCCAAGTTAGGTGGGTAAATTGATGCTTCATTTGTACCACATTTTCTTGTATCGTGTTCAGTTGCTTTATACCAAGTACATTTAATTTATCCTCATATGAGGTTTCGTTTTCAAACATAGGGAATTGCCACATTCCCTTTAATAATGACACCGTTCGTTGCTCTATTAAATAATCTCCTGAATGGTTTTGAATGACGTAAACATCAAAGACCACTGTTTTCTTTTTGAGCTTTTTAGTTTTCACCGGTCGTTCTAATACTGTGCCTTGCTGAAATGATTCACAATGTATCTGCACTGGACAAAACAAACATAAGGGGGCTTTAGGTGTACAGACGAGTGCGCCTAATTCCATCATTGCTTGGTTAAAGTCCCCGGCCTGTTCGGTGACGTATGGCACCAATTCTTGTTCGTATGCTTTACGTGTGGACTGCAACGCGGTATCTCGAGTATCATCATTTAATCTTGACCAAACACGAAATACATTTCCATCAACTGTGGCAAGCGGTAAATCAAAGGCGATACTCATTACAGCTGCTTGTGTATAAGGCCCTACACCTTTTAATGCTAAAAAAGTATCCGATTGTTGAGGGATTTTCCCTTGATGTTGCGCAACAACTTCTTTAGCTGCTGTATGGAAATGACGTGCCCGACTATAGTAACCTAGACCTTCCCATAATTTTAATACCTCCTCTTCCTTCGCTTTTGCCAAATCATGAATCGTTGGATAAGCTTCTATAAAACGCAAGTAGTAATCACGTACTGTATCCACTTGTGTTTGTTGTAACATCACTTCACTAATCCAAATATAGTATGGATTTTTAGTTTCTCTCCATGGCATTTGTCGTTGCGCTGCTTCAAACCATGTCAGTAAATGCGATTTAAAGGTCGTTTCATTTAACATTGAAATGCTCCTTATTCATTTGAAAAATTTTTGTACAATCTAAATATCGACTATAATAATATTAAGTTATTTTGAAAAGAGTGAGACAATATGGATACTGCAACACATATTGCAATTGGTGTCGGATTGACTGCCCTTGCAACAACAGATCCTACAATGAGTGGAAACTTTGCGGCAACAGCAACAATACTCATTGGTGGTTCGCTAATTCCTGATAGTGATACTGTACTAAAATTAAAAGATAATGCAACATATATCGCCAACCATCGAGGCATCACCCATTCGATTCCTTTCACATTATTTTGGCCTTTGTTAATCACGTTACTGGTCTATGTCTTTTTTAGACATGTGGATCCACTACACGTTTGGCTATGGGCACAGTTGGCTGTTTTTCTCCATGTTTTTGTAGATATATTCAACTCTTATGGTACACAAGCCCTACGTCCTATTTCTAACAAATGGATTCAATTAAGTGTGATCAACACTTTTGATCCCATTATATTCATCATTTTATTAGTAGGGATTATCGTGTGGATGTTAGGTGTACATCCTTATGCCGCGTTTAGCCCGATTGTTATAATTTTAATTGGCTACTATCTCATTCGTTTCCGAATGCGCAGTTGGCTGAAAAAACAAGCATTAAACCAAGTTGAGCATTTAGGCACACCGATTAAAGTTTTCATTGCGCCTACAATGCGCTTTATGCAGTGGCGTATCGCCATTCAAACTGCTGAACATGATTATGTGGGCCGTAGTTATGGACGTAATATTGTCTTTAGTGATAAAGTCAAACGCCAACCTTTTCCTAGTTCTGAAATTATGAAATATGCGCAATACGATCCAAATGTAAAAGCTTTTTTAAACTTTTCATCAATCTATCGTTGGCATGTTGCTCATGTCGATAACCAAACCATCGAATTACGTTTTATTGATTTACGTTATTTAAAAAATGGCCATTATCAATTTGTTGCTATTTTACATCTTGATCAAGATATGAAAGTGATGCATTCTTATACTGGTTGGGTCTTTAGTGAAGAGAAATTAAAAAAGAAATTACTTGCACATTAATCCCCCTCGAAATATGTCCGTCACCTTATCTGCAATCTATCCCCATATAAAAAGCCGAGGTCATCTCGGCTTTTTATATGGGGATACAATTTTATATCCTACATATGAATCAAAATGCATGCGCTGATTTTATTATGATTCATCTTTGTCTGGCTGATGGTGCTCGTTAGGTCTAAGCTGAGATACATAGTCCTTTAATGCAAAACAAAACACAGTCATCAAACCAATGAAACAAATAAAGTAAAAATGATAACCTAAATGATTCATCGCTTCTCTTCCCACAATGATTGATTGTTGCATTCCATTGACCAAGTAATACATTGGGTTGAGCATCATCAAATGCGTCAACCAACCATTATTGCTTGTTGGAATGTAAAGGATAGGTAATAAACAAAATGTAATGATCACGACGATAGCAAAAATACGTGACAACTTAGGATATAATACGTAGATGAGTCCGAGTAAATTCGACAAAATAACAATAAATAATAGACTCATTACACTGTAAAAACCTACACCAATCCAAGTCGTATGTGTATTAAGTGGTTTTAATAATGCCATGACCATCATTATAATAACAATCACACCTGTGTATATGACGCTCGATAACAAAACATGAAAAAATGGGCTACTGTTAAAATGTCGAGTCACATAGTAATCTCTTGGAAAAAAACGATAATGAATATAGATGGCAATCCAGATCACTGCAAAGATTAACAATCCTGTTAATCGGTAATCAAACGTGGCCTGAGTCACTTCAGCAATTTTAAAAACCTTATAAGTTAGCGTTGTGAGTACTATGAACAAGATCCCCACTGCCAACGTTAATGCAGTCCATTTGCGATGCATATTGAGGCGATATATGCTATGCCTCATTATACTTCCACGATTATGAAAAAAATGAATGAACTTTTCTAGCACAGCAATCACCTACAATTCTATATAAATCCATTTGGAATTTTTAAGATCAGCCACCCAATAACCCGAATCTGTTTTCCCAATCCATAGATCGGATTTAATTTTAAATTCATCTTTAAACTTGTCTTGTTGCACAATTGGAAATGTAAAGCCGATTAAGCGATTTCGATCATCAAACAACATGTCTATCGGTTGTTCTACAATAGGTTCTACAAATCGTTGTTCATGTTCAGGGACAAGTGTTTCATTTACTTTTTTATGGTTGTGATGGAGCGCACTGTTGAAATAATCTATAGAAGTGAGGTAATTACTTTTCATAAATGGTTCAAGTTGTTTACGTTCTACTTCTTTATACAATGCAGCAGGATTAAGATATTCGAATGCATCCTTATCCGCTTGATAACTTTTATCGTCTACCTCTATTTTATATGTCGTTTTATTTTCTCCTAAAATAGAAGCCACTGCATAACGTGGTAATTGGATCGCAGCGTGATTTCCTTCTATCGCAGTTAACGTCACTTCTTTATCTTTTACAATACCATAGGCCAACTTCTCAGTGTATGGGTCAGTATTAGATTTAGAAATCGTTGATTGCGTGGCTAATGGTGCACTGGCCACTTTCCCTATATTGTTAAATACGAATAAACCCGCGATACACATACCAACAAAAAACAAGGCGGATCCCGTCCAAATACGTGCTAAAAAGACAGGTGGCTGCGCATGCTGATAACGTTCAATACGTCTAAAATTGTAAGTCATTTCAGGCACACGCGTACGGTTGCGCTTCCAATCTTCATCAAAATGATGCATTTCTTCAGTTGATTTTAACGAAGCCATATCACGCTGATGCGATAAGAAGTATGGGAGGACTTGATTAATCGACCCCTCTTTTCTAAGTTGTCCATGTGAGATCCAAGCCAAATAGTTACTCACTGCCTTGATTTTATCGACATCATTGTCAATCGTAATCCATGACCATTCACGTTGAACATAGTCTTGATACATCGCTTTCGCTTTTTCGAAAAAGTCCGCATCTAAACGACTTAAAATATGACTCAAGATGACAATTTTCGCCTCTGATGCCCGCGCAAGACTAAATAACAGTTGAGCATATTGCGCATCTGTTAAATCCTTCACACGAGAGGTTTGTACATCGTCCAAGTGTGCATATTTTATAATTTGCGTCACTTTATGTTCTGGTGGATCATAAGGAAACAATTGAATGACATCTTTGACATAATCTACGACTGCAACGTCTTCAACTGTTTTTTGGTTCATATTGACATAAAACAATGACGTGGTGCGCGCAATCCTTCCTTTATCCGGTTCAACAGTACCCGCTAATATTTCACCTACAAGTGATTTTGAGGATTCAGCTTCACCAATGATACCTAACGCTTCACCTTCGTATATATGTAAAGAAATATTGTTTAATTCAATATCTTCTGGTTGATAACTAAAAGGTTTAAGCACATTTTGCTTTTTTTGATTTCGATAATAATGTGTGACATTAATCATCTTCAAGACAATTGAACTCCCCATGCGCTAAAATCCCTTCTATATTTGTAATAATGAAATGGGTAAACCTTCTTCAGACTGAGTGCTATGGGTGCGATATCCCCAAGCAAACACGCCTTTGAGACGTTCCACCTTAAAGTCATCACCGGAGCCATCTTTAAGTCTGTATACCTGTCCCATTTCAATCTCATTTGTATCAATTAAATAACTTTCTGCGATCACAACTTTATTTGCATAAACATCATACTCATTCATAATTCCGTTCATTTCAGCTTTACGCATTTTTTCTTTACTCGTTTGAATCACTTGTAATATTTCTTGTCTATCCATCTCGCTAAAACGTTTTTCAATCATAGTCAATTCCACTTTCCATCATTTTTCGTTGGATATGATCATATTGATACCCTTTTCTTAATAATGCTTCAACCGTTTTCATGTATAAGGGCTTTCCTTCATATTTCTTCTGATATTTATTATAAACTTTCTCTAAATCTCGTTGCAATAAATTATCCACCATTTCTGGATCTGAGGTGAAATCCAGTGCATCCAACACTTTAAAAATCGTATCATGTAGATACCCTTTTTGCTGCAAAGCGTGTTGAACTTTAAGTTTGACTTTAGCTGCCGGTCCTTGCTTCTGATTCATTATTTTATGCGCAAGTTGAACAATGGTGTCAAAGTCTTGTTCTTCTTCATATAATGCAACACCCTCGCCAATTAACGCAGGTTCTACACCGGCTTGTACTAACTTTTGTCGAAATCGCTCTGGACCTTTATCAGTCGTACGCAACATCGTATTTTTCAAACTGATCATGTAATCTCTATGATCAATGAATCGATGGCGTTCACAATAAGCCAGCGCCACTGACACAATGTCCTCTTCAAATCCTTGTCGCGATAAATGTGTATGAATTTCTTTTCGCGTCCTTTTGCGGAAGGATAAATATTGTATCGCTTGGTTCACTGCTTGTTGTACATGTTCCCGATCGCCCAGTGCCTTAAGCTGTCCTGAATCGATAGTATCTCCTTTTTTTATATTAAAAGCAACGAGCGTATCCATTGAAATACCTAACGCAAATGCGTCATCCACATAGATATTAAAACGCTCATGGTTGTTTTTCTGAACTTCTATTTTTGTGATTTTCGGCATGAATCTCCCCCCACTAAAATAACAAAAGGAGTAGTGCACGGATCTAACATGTTGATTAGATATCTATGCGCTACCCACTTCTTTTATTGCACCGTCAACAGTCATTGACACACAATGATAGCCGCTTCATACATCCCATTCGCATTGCTTTTGTTTAAACAAATAAGAAAGGATTGGACTTGTGGTTAAATCTATTATGCCACACTTTAAAGCTAAGCACCAAGCTGTTGCAGTGCTTCTGTATACTGTTGCTCATTGATATATTTTTGTTGTTTCATTTTTTCTAATGTCATTTTCGTTCGATTAATAAATGCTGGTGACATTTGATTCACATGATAAACGGAAGGTGCATTGACTTTACTTGCTAAAATAGCACTTTGTAACACTGTTATATGAGGCAATGCATAATTTTGCTGATTCACTGTCGTTCCAAAATAATAATTCGCGGCCGATTCAATCGTATATTGGTTATCACCGTAGTAAATGTTATTCATATAATAACTCAAAATTTGATCTTTATTATAATGTGACTCTATACGCCTTGCTACAAACATTTCTTTTAGCTTACGTGTAATGGTTTGTTGATTGTCGTAATAATAATTTTTAGCAAGTTGCTGCGTAATCGTACTGCCCCCTTGTAAGCGATCTCTATCCCGCAAAGAAGCAAATATCGCACGTAAACTCCCACGATAATCAACACCTGAATGCTGATAAAAACGTCGATCTTCCACAGCAATAAATGCCCCTTTCGTATAATCTGGCATTTGTGAAACAGGGACATAGCTTGCTTTTTTCTCGATGCTTTGCAAATCATTAACATCTGCACGTTGCGCCATGACATACATTAAACCGATAAATATGGCAACAACCATTACCATCAACAGCAAGATTGTTCTAAAAATCCGACGTGGTCTTTGCTTTTTAGGCGGTTGTCCTACTGGTCGATAATACGTGTTATGATAGGGTTCATTATTTGGCGGTATATTCGCGTGTTTTACCATTCGGTCTTTCCTTTTCATTCATAATGACCTACTTTCTCAATTTCAAATCACTTGTTAATGTGAGTGTAACAAGTCCCACTTCAATTGGCTATACGTTTTCATAAAAATCAGTCTGTAGCATGAGCATGAACTTTGAAAAAATGTTACGACCCGTGAAAAAATGGGTATATGACTGAAAATCAAAGAAATAGAAGGAGCAATTTAATTATGGGAAAAGTAAAAGCAAATATGGCTTTAATTAAAGCATTGCAAGCGTGGGAGATCGATCACGTCTACGGTATTCCAGGTGATTCCATCGATGCCGTTGTAGATGGTTTGAAAGCAGTAGAAGACAAGATTCGATTTATACATGTTCGCCATGAAGAAGTGGCAAGTCTAGCCGCTGCAGCTTATACAAAATTAACAGGGAAAATCGGTGTTGCACTCGCCATAGGTGGACCTGGCGCCATTCACTTGTTAAATGGGATGTACGATGCAAAAATGGACAATGTTCCGCAATTGATTTTATCAGGCCAAGCAGACAGTCACAAACTTGGAACAAAAGCATTTCAGGAAGTGAATTTACCTCAATTATTTGAAGATGTGGCTGTATACAATTATCAACTTAAAGACAATGATGCAGACCGACTATTTGAAATTGTTGATGAAGCCATTCGTACCGCTTATCAGAAAAAAGGCGTTGCGGTTTTAACTTTACCCAATAATATATTAAACACCAAAGTCGATGATCACTTCCCTACTACTGTACCGCCTTATCAACCCGAAATCAAACAACCGTTAAATCATGAAATTCAAAAAGCAGCAAAACTGTTCAATGAAAGTAAAAAACCCGTCATTTTAGTAGGAAAAGGGACCGCTCATGCTAAAACAGAAGTACGTCAATTAATCGAAAAAGGGAAAATCCCAACCATTGTGACACTACCCTCAAAAACAATTGTGGGTGATCACCATCCAAATCAACTGGGTAATATTGGTAAAATTGGCTCTAAACCTTCTTACCAAGCGATGCAAAACGCCGATTTACTTATTTTAGCGGGGACCAATTATCCTTATGTGGATTATCTACCTAAAAAAGATATCCCTGCCATTCAAATCGACGCATCACCAGAAGCGATTGGACACCGCTTCAACATTGATGCCCCTATCGTAGGAGATAGCAAACTTGCCTTACAAGCGTTGACCGAAGCGATTGAACCTGTTTCAAAACGTGACTTTTTAGATGAAATGTTAGCACATAAAGAAACTTGGCAACAGTGGATGGCTGAAGATTTGAAAAATGATGCCAATCCTATTCGTCCTGAACGCTTAATGGATGCCATCAATAAAGTTATTCATGAAGATACGATTATCGCTGCAGATGTTGGAACTTCAACCGTTTGGTCAACACGTTATTTGCAGCTAGGGATTAAAAATGACTTCATCATCTCAAGTTGGTTAGGAACAATGGGATGTGCCTTACCAACAGCCATCGCATCACGTATCGCTTATCCTGGCCGCCAAGTTATCGGCATTATCGGCGACGGGGCATTCGAAATGGTCATGCAAGACTTTGCGACAGCTGTCCAGTATCGCTTGCCAATGGTCCTTTTCATACTAAACAATAGTGAATTATCGTTTATTAAGTATGAACAACAAGAAGCCGGTGAATTGGAATATGGTATTGATTTTAGTGATATTGACTTTGCTAAATTTGCCGAGAGTTGTGGCGGTATCGGATATACTTTGACAGATTCTAAAGATATTGATGGGATTGTGCAAACAGCCGTTCAGCAACATCGTCCAACGATTGTCAATGTATATGTTGATAAAAATGCGGCGCCACTTCCAGGTAAAATTGTACCTGAGCAAGCACTGAATTATGCAAAATGGGCTTACCGTAGCTTAACAGAAGATCATAAATTTATCTTTAAAGAGATGCCCTCACTCTCCACTGCTGTAAAACGATTCTTATAATCATCAACAATGAGGCGCGTGGAATCCAACCCATCATTTCACACGCCTCATTTTTCTTTCTGTCTCTCATCATGCCCTTCACTGCTAAGATTAAAAGTCCTAAATAAATTGTTTATATTAACAACATACAACGATAAAAATTGAAAACGGACATGTGCCTTAGCCCATGCCCGCTTTCAATTCTATTTATTTAAGTTGATTCACAATTTCTCTATTAAAATCATCTAAGTCATCTGGTGTACGACTTGTGACAATATTCTTATCCACCACGACAGATTGATCTACCACATTTGCACCTGCATTAGATAAATCTTTACGTACATTCAATACAGCTGTCACAGTGCGGCCTTTCAACTCATCTGTATCAATTAAGATTTGTGGTCCATGACAAATCGCAAACGCTGGTAAATCTTCTTGTAAGAAATATTTCGCGAATTTACCATATCGTTGTTCAGCGTCACCACGTAATAAATCGGGTGAAAAACCACCTGGTAAAAGTAAACCATCATAATCTTCTGGCTTAGCGTCCGCAATGGATACATCAACACTCACTTTTTCACCATGTTTGCCGACAACTTCTTCCTCTGTCGAATTCCCTATAACCACAGTTTGATGACCTGCCGCTTCAAGGGCTGCTTTAGGACTTGTAAATTCAATATCCTCAAATTCGTTTGCTAATAATACTGCAACTTTTGCCATTTTGCATCACCTTTCTTTGTCTGTCTAGTGATACGATACCCTTTTAAAAATAGTTCAAACATGTTGACCAAAATTAACGTCGTAACTGATTCACTTTCGCTTCTAATTGATCTAACAAATGAATCCATTCATCAATATCAGTAATATCAATATCATTCGGATCTACATGTTCAATTTCATTTAAAAACTGCGTGAGTCTTTCTTTCACTTGATTCATTGTTTGTGGCTCTTTCATACTTTATGATTCTCCTTTATAATTGCAATAGTCATAGTTATATTAACATGGATTTGATAGGACTCAATGTAAAAAATTAAATCTCATGTACTTTTAAGATGAGGAGTTAGAAAAATGTTAACGACCCAAAAGGACCCGATTTCCATAATGAATGATCCATGGGAACCCTATACCGACATAATAGAAAACGGTCAATTGACACTAAGCAATGTAGAGTTTACTACGACTCATTTATGTAATATGCGTTGCAGTCATTGTGCTGTAGGCTATACTTTACAAACGAAAGACCCCGAACCATTACCGATATCTTTAATTTTGCAACGGTTAGAAGAAATTCCAACTTTACGGACGATTTCGATTACTGGGGGTGAACCTATGTTTTCGAAAAAATCCATACGAGAAGTCGTCAAACCGTTACTTCGATATGCTAAACAACGTGGCATTTATGTCCAATTAAATTCTAATTTGACTTTGCCATTAGAACGCTATTTAGATATTGCTGAATATCTTGATGTACTTCATATTTCACACAACTGGGGAACAATTGAAACATTCACAGACGTCGGTTTCGGCGCGATGGCACAACAACCCCCATTAAAAGCAAAATTAAAACTTTATGAACAAATGATAACAAATGCCCGTACATTAAGCGAACAAGGGTTGTTTGTTTCAGCAGAGACGATGTTGAATCGCGGGACGTACCCACACTTAAAAAAGATCCATCGTGAAGTCGTTCATGATATGAAATGTCGGCGTCATGAGATTCATCCGATGTATCCAGCTGATTTTGCAAGTCAGCTTGAAGTACTGGATTTAAAAACAATCAAAACTGCAATTTCAGAATTGCTGGATTTCAGGGATTTAGATACGTGGATGTTATTCGGTACACTTCCTATTTTCCCATGTTTACAAGACGAATTCGATGCGCAGTTACGTCAAAAATTACAACAAGCGCCTAATGTCACAACTCGAAATGATCCAGATGGACGTAGTCGACTCAATGTTAACGTCTTTACTGGAAATGTGATTGTGACAGACTTTGGTGATGAAACGGGCACCATTGCAAATATTCGTACGTCACGATTGACCGATGTGTTTCAACGATGGTTAGAAAGTGCGTTATCTTCAGCTATCAATTGTCACTGTCCTCATTTTAAATGCTTAGGACCTAATATCCTTGTTAAAAACATGTATTATCCAAATGTGGATTTCAAAACACAAGAAGCACGTATGCACCTCAATCATACAAAAACCGTTACAAATGGCACAGAACACGCATACTAACTATTCAAAAAACATGAGACGACAAATCCATAGCGGGTCGTCCCATGTTTTCTTTCTCTTTTTTACAACCATTGTGAGATGAAATCAATGCCTCGATTGTTGACTTTATCCATGCAAAAAGCACGCCCACTACAAGATGAATCATCACTTCATCCATTGTAAAAAGGAGCGTGCCTTGAAAGATCATTTGTAATCAAATCAGTCGTTTCATCTATGTTCAAACAGACTGAAACGCATTAGCCATCCATCATCGTCAATGGCGTTCTTACGTTTTCTATTGATGCAAGAGCTTTATCAAGCCTTTTTCATTCGTCTCATTACACATCTCAACTGACGTGTAACGCCTCTCATTCGAGTGTGTTTTATTGCTTGTATTCCAATTCAGAAATAAATTGTAACGTCTCTTTACTTTCTTTTCGACGTGCTTTTCGACGCGCGACACGTGCTTCAGCTGTCTGATGAAACCATTTTTCTGCTTCCGACTCTGGATAAACAGCCGGAATTTGTGTCGGTTTCCCCTGTTCATCTATAGCGACAAAAGTTAAAAAGCTCAGGGCTGCTAACACTTGTCTATTGTTTGGAATATCCTCAATCAAAATTTGAACACAAATTTCCATAGATGAATTCCCTGCATACGACACCATTGCAATATACGTTAAAATATCGCCCTTGCGAATGGGTTTTAAAAAGTCAACCGAATCCGTTGAGGCTGTAACCACCGTTTGATTGGCATGTTTTTTGGCACATATCGCCGCAATTTCATCTATATTGGCCATCATTGTACCGCCAAATAACGTCCCCAAATGATTCGTATCTTGAGGAAAGACTTGTCTAGATTTGAAAACTTTAGAATCTTGCATTGCTTTTTGATTTATTTTCAATTTGAAACCACCTTTTTATCAATCCAACCAATTTCCGTTTTTAAAGACTTGCTCTTCGGTTCCATCCACTTTAATACCGTAAATATTGAGATCACGACTGCCAATCATAAAGTCAACATGCGTCAATGAATCATTCAAGCCGTGTGCCTGTAGTTCTTCAGATGTCATTGTCGTACCGTTTTGAAGGTTAAAGGCATATGCCGCACCTAAAGCAATATGACATGATGCATTTTCATCAAACAAAGTATTGTAGAATATCATGTTTTTATTTGAAATCGGAGAATCTACAGGGACTAAAGCGACTTCACCTAAACGACGCGCACCTTCGTCTGTGTTCAACAAGTCTGCTAATACAGTTTCACCTTTTTCAGCTTCAAATGCAACGACTTTGCCTTCTTCAAATGTCAATTTGAATCCGTCAATAATTGCGCCGTTATAACTTAATGGGCGTGTATTCGTTACATAACCGTTCACATGTCGGCAGTCCGGAGCAGTAAAAACTTCCTCTGTTGGAATATTCGCGACAAAGACTTGCCCATTTTCAGTGTAACTTGCAGGCTCTTCCCAAATATGCCCTTCAGGTAGTCCGATATGCAAATCTGTTCCTTCTGAAACAAAGTGAAGCGCTTTGTATGCCTTATCATTTAACTGTTTAGCACGAACTTTTAAATTTTGAACATGTTGCTCCCAATTTTTAATTGGATCGTTCCCGTCTACTCTCACAATGCTTAAAATATCTTCCAAAAATCGACTCATCGCTTCTTCTTCATTCAAATCTGGATAAACGCGCTGCGCCCAAGCTGGAGTCGGATATGCTGCTACCAGCCACGGAAAACTGTTCTTTTGCGCTGCCATCATATATGGTTTAAACGCTTGAGCGTATTGAAGTTGTGCCGTTTTAATCTTTTCAGGTGCAATATCGTTTAACAAATGCGGGTCTGCTGACACCAAAGCCAATTGACACGCTCCACGATGCACATAGTCCATGCGTTCTTCAACGTCGTACGGTTTAAGATCATGCTCAAAATAAGATACCGGCTCATATTCATAGGCGAGTCGTTGTAATATTGGGTCGCTATAGTCTACTCTCACATCAGAAGCCCCCGCTTCATATGCTTCCTTGACAATCATTCTTGTGAATTCTATCGTCTCAACTGACGCGCGGATAAAAACAGGTTGTCCTTTCTGAACATTCATACCAAAACGAACGAGTAGTGTCGCATATTGTTGTAATCGTTGCGTTAATGTCATTTAAAATGCCTCCCATTCAAATTACTTTTTTGCTTGACCAAGGGCTTCAGTAATCCCTGTCATTTCACTTGGTGTAAAGTCACGCTTAGATGTGACAAATGCATGTATTTCTTCAATATCTTCGCGGTGTTTTTCTTCATAATGATCTGGGTCAATTAAGCCAGGATTCACTAAATTCAAACGGTCACGAATTTCAATAATCATTTCTTCTATTGATTTTGACATGAATACCATCCTTTCATCCTCCATATTTTATCAAAGTGTTGAATATTTGAAAAATTTTTGTCATAATCTCTTTCGAATGCGTTTAAAAAAAGATAAAATGGGCATATAGATTACAATATGGAGGTTAATGACATGACTACAGTTGCTTTTGTCTGTTTAGGCAATATCTGTCGCTCCCCAATGGCTGAAGCGATAATGCGTCAACGCCTAAAGGATCGCAATATTGATGATATTGAAGTATACTCTAGAGGGACAGGACGCTGGAACCTCGGTGAACCCCCTCATGAAGGCACACAAAAAATCCTGAAGGCACATCACATTCCTTTTGATGAGATGAAGAGTGAATTATTGACAGACAAAGATCATTTTGATTTTGTCATTGCAATGGATCAAAGTAACATCACAAATATCAAACAGATCCATCCTCACCTTAAGGGACAACTATTTAAGCTGTTGGAATTCAGTGATAGGGCAGAAACAGATGTGCCCGACCCATATTATACAGACAATTTTGAAGAGGTATTTGACATGATACAATCTTCTATAGACAATTTAATCAACTTTATTTTGAAAGAGACACGAAAGGGGTAACATCATTATGCAAAACAAATTAATTCCTGGAATTTTACTTGGTGCAACAGTGGGTGGTGCCATTGCGCTTATCGATAAAAATACGCGCCGTTCAGTTCAAACAACACTTCATCAAATCAAAACGGGAGAACGTTCTAGTCAACCTTCTAAATTCAATCAAATCAAAGATGAAATCATGTACTGGAAAAATACGATTGATGAAATCCGCCGTAATAATCCAGAATTAGAACGTTCTTTATTAAATGCAAAAGACACATTAATGGCACGTAAAAACAATAAAAAAATCGGATTATAATGTTCGAAAATAACGACACCTAAAACGAATGACAAGTCGCAACAGCAAGGTATGGACAGCGAATGCAATTTCAAATCGATGCAATACTTAAATTGTAGTCGGTCGCCATGTCGTTCATATGCTTGATATTCGTCTAACTTGATCAGGGCAATTTCAATGCATACTTATGATGCCACGGAATTGCCCTTTTTAATTTTATTGCGAAGGAGATTTATTATGTCTAAAAAAGAAGCGCCAAAAGCGCCTGGGGTTGATTCTTCTAAAACCAAAAATCCAAATGATGACGCCCAGCAAAATACAAAAGAATCGGCGCCTGCACCCGATCGAAAAGGTGATGGGAACGGTGAGATAGAAGCAAAACGCCATTTTGTTAAACCTCAGCCTTTTCAGTCAAAAGAAGCGCCAAAAGAAAATCAAACTTTCTTTGTATCACGTATTAATAAACCTGTGAAATATACAGATCGTCCAAATTTCTTTAATTATTTAATTTATCGAATCGGTAAGGATGATGCTTCAGGCTTGGCGGCACAGCTGGCATACTATTTTATGCTGTCCCTTTTCCCGATGCTGATTTTTATTTTGTCGCTCGTCCCATACTTCAACATCGACCGGGATGTCATCACAGCGCAAATTTCCAACAATGCCCCTGCTGATACCGCTTCGATCATTACTGGTATTATCGATGATGTCATGGGAAATGCCAATGGCGGTCTCTTATCTATCGGGTTGATTTTAGCATTGTGGACGGCATCTAATGGTATGACAGCGCTCATGAACGCTTTTAATGTCGCTTACGATATCGAGGATAGCCGTAACTTTTTCGTTTCAAAACTATTAGCTGTCGTTTTTACGCTATTAATTGGCATCACTTTGCCTTTAACCCTCGTATTATTTACCTTTGGCCAACAAATCGGTAATTTATTATTTGGACCGTTAGGCTTAGATGAACAAGTCCGGTGGGTGTTTAGCGTATTACGAACGGCTTTACCAATACTTGCTGTCTTCATCGTCTTTATCATCATGTACACGTTTGCACCAAACGTTAAAATTAAATTTAAATCGGTATTCCCAGGCGCAATATTCGCCACTGTCGTTTGGATTTTAGGTTCATTGGCATTTGGTTATTACGTGTCAAATTTTGCGAACTATTCTAAAACGTATGGAAGCATTGGTGGCATTATCGTCCTCATGTTGTGGCTGTATATCACAGGCTTTATTTTAATTATTGGGGCTGAAATCAATGCCATTGTCCACCAACGTAAAGTGGTTAAAGGAAAAACACCAGAGGAACAAGTTTATGACGAACTTGAATTTAAAGGCGAGGAAGATCTCGTCCCAGCGTATAACAATTATGGGGAAACAGATGAATCATCAACTGAACAAACGGATCATCAGTCTAGCACACAACAAGCATCTCAGTCATCAAAAGATGAAACAGCGCCATCAGATGACCGAGCGCCACAATATCAATCACCTGAAAAAGCCGAACGAACAAACCCGGGTCGGTCAAAACATATTAAAACAACAGATGAACAATAAGGTTTGTACATGATTGGGAGGAAGTCGTATGACTTTATTAGAACACATATTACAATTCAATAAAAAATTTGTTGCTGAGAAAGCTTATGAAGCCTATGCGACAAGTAAAACACCTTCAAAAAAAGCAGTACTCTTAACGTGCATGGATACGCGTTTACAGGACTTATCCACAAAAGCGCTTGGCTTTAATAATGGGGATTTAAAAGTCGTCAAAAATGCTGGTGCAACAATCAGTCATCCATATGGATCAACAATGAGGAGTTTACTCGTAGGTATCTATGCGTTAGGTGCAGAAGAAATCATTATCATGGGACACAAAGATTGTGGCATGGGCCAAATTAATGTTGAACAGGTGGTAGCAACGATGCAACAGCGCGGTGTTCAGCCACATGTTTTTGACATACTTGAACATTCTGGAATCGACGTGTCCAACTTTTTAAAAGGATTTGACAATGTATATGACAATGTCAAACAAAACATTGCTATGATTTATGCTCATCCACTTTTTGACAATCAAGTCCCTGTACACGGTTTAGTGATTGATCCACATACAGGTGAATTGGAACTCGTTCACGATGGCTATGCCCATGCACATCAAAACAATGAATAACTGAGTTAAAGATGAACAACACGCTTTCCACCATTGCGTTGATAAAATAAAAAATCGGACGAATCACATAAATTTATGATATGCGCCCGTCAAAGTAACCAATTTAAAATTGAAAACTTTGACGGGCGCATATCACAGATGATTGTCCTTTCCATCAGTCCGATTGATGATGACGTCTGATTTTATTATTAAATTAGCGCATCTTAACGTCCTTTTCAATCCCCCTCTCTTATAGGATTCACTTACTCTATTAAGCCATGTTGAAATGCATAAATAACAGCCTGCGTTCTATCTTGAACTTCGAGCTTACTCAATATATTACTCACATGTGTTTTTACAGTTTTAATGGTAATGTGGGAGGCGCTTGCAATCTCTTGATTTGAATACCCTTTTGCAATCAATAATAATATTTCCATTTCCCGCTCTGTTAACAGCTCATATAATTCTGCACGTTGCTTCATACGATTGCGCATTTTAACTAAAACTTCAGCTTCAAATACGGACTCCCCTGCATTGGTTTTGCGGACTGCTTCCGCGATATCATTTGCACTCGTCGTTTTTAATATATAGCTATCTACCCCAGCATCAAGCGCACGATAAACTTCCTTGTCCTCGATGTAACTTGTCAGCATAACGACCTTAATTTGAGGTAAGTCTTTCTTAATTTGTGCTGTTGCTTCTACACCGTCCATATCGGTCATCAACAAGTCCATTAAAATCAAATCCGGCTTAAGCGCATGAGCTTTTTCAATCGCTTCTTTACCTGAAGCCCCTTCCCCTACAACTTCAATATCCGGTTGTGTTGATAAATAACTTGAAATACCAATACGAACCATTTCATGATCATCTACAAATAATACTTTAACTGTCATGTTTAGCCTCCTTTTCAAGTGGTGCTTTGACTTCAATTCTTGTTCCTGCATCGGGCAATGACACAATATGCAATGTCGCTCCAATTTCAATGGCACGCTCTTGCATATTTTTTAAACCATAACTTTGTTCCAATTGATCATTCACATTAAATCCAATCCCATCATCTTGAATACGGAGCAACAAATGATCTTTAAGTTTTAATAATTCAACCGTCACTTGAGTCCCTTTCGCATGGCGTAATGTATTGGAAATCGCTTCTTGTGTAATTCTAAACAAATGATCTTCAATCCCTTTTGGCACTTCAATTTCATCAATTTCTTGAACGACTTTCATCGGAACTTTCCGCTGTAAATCTGTCACAAGCGATTTAATCCCCTCACCGAGTGATTTATTTTTTAATCCAATCGGTCTCAAATGAAGCAACAACGCACGCATCTCCAACTGTGAATCTTGAATCATTTTCTCAAGTGTTGGAATTTGTTGATCAAGGGGTGGCGCTAATTCCGTTTCTTTAATCGCAGACAACATCATACTAGCTGCAAAAAGCTGTTGAGAGACACTGTCATGCAATTCACGTGCGAGCCTTTGTCGCTCATCTTCAATTATTTTTTTCACCTTCAAATCATTTAAATTATATGATTCATTCGTTAAATTTTGAGTTTTAATTCGCATTTTATGAAGGGACTGATTAAGAGGAACCAATGCTTGATAAAGTTCAATGGTTTCATTATAGAGTTCAATTTGTTGGTCATTAATCCCTACCGTCTCACCTTCAAATGCGCGCTCAATTTGTTGTTTGAGCCAATCGTTTTGTTGATTAATTTTATAAGCAAGCACACTCCCAACGATAATACACAAAAAGATAACGACTAAGTTTAAAAATATGAAAACCGGTATCCCTAAAATTTGTGTATAAAACATCCCCTGGAAATAAATAATGTTAGTAAAAACTTTATCAATAAAAAAGAACGTCGTTAACATACTGTAAACGAGTATTAACATCGATCCAATGGCTCGGACGTAATGATTCATCGATAAATCACCTCAACATCTCCAATAAATGTTGAAATGAATAAATTCACTGTATAATTATCAGGTTTATGCTGAGATTGTTTTTGGATGTTATTATTTTCAATTTTAAAATGTTGCTGATCGAGTGACACATTCCCATAAAAAGCGGCTACATTTAAATTCACATTATAATTAAGGGGAACGATGACTTGAACCTTGCCTACAATATGTCTTATGACGATATGGTTTTGCATTTTTAAATTTGCAGCTTTCGTCATATCAACGACGATATCCCCAATGCCGTGTTGAATTTGTAAATCTTCCCATTTATAAACATACACGGGTGTTTTTTGTTCACCAAACCATTTTTGTTTAATAAATGAGGGCGTATGCACATCTTCATCAATTGATACAATTTCAAGTGGACGTCTTTTATACTTAATATACCGAAATGCGACGATAATCATAAAAATAAATAAAATCATCAGCGTATACTTATTTGATAATAATGTGAATAAGATCATTAATGCGCCAATCCAAAAACATAACAAGCCACGCACTTTATGAAAATAAATATAACCGACATACATTAAAATACTGCCTAATAACAATACAAATAAAAAACCTATCTTTTCAAAAAAGATATAATACAGATTTGCAATAATCATCAGCGCAGTAAAAATAATCAGTAGTTCAGTCGAAATATATTTTTGTGTCATATTTCCACCTTTCTAGTATGCATACATTAATGATTGAACAAAATCACATTCCTTTTTCATATTACCTTTGTCCTGACTGAGTTTAAGGAAGTAATGTTCTAACTGTGCATACGTTGTTTCAATTTCATTCAAATCGTTTTTTATCGAATTGATGTCACCACTTTCAATATTTTTCGCACTTGAAATATGGTAATCATTCATTAAGTCGATATATTTATTTTCCAGTTCAATCGTTCGTCTGTCAATCATCATTCTCATTTGAGATTTTTTACGTTGAATATAAGTCATCGCACAATCAATGTTTCGAATTTGAATGTCCAAGTGATTTAAATATTGACTTAACCATTGACGATAGACGTTACGAAAAAACGTTTCAAGATCTTTTTTTATTAATTGTAACATTGCAGAATCACCTCTATGTTACAACTATTATAAAATGGTTCTATAACCATTTTAATAGGCTACAGAACCATTTGCTGTTCAGACTTAAGTCCGAACTTCTATCCTTCACACTCGTCTAATTTGGTTGTTAAAATTGGGCCATCTTTCGTCACAACAACTGTATGTTCAATTTGAGCGACATAGCTTTTATCCTTCGTTTCAAAAGCCCATTCATTTTTCCCCTCGATAACGTAACTTGCATTAGATGAAATAAACGGTTCAACTGCTAAAACCATCCCTTCTTTCAACAAAGTTTTTTCGTGAGGATCAAAATAATTCAATATATGCTTAGGCGCTTCGTGTAATGACTGCCCTACGCCATGTCCTGTTAAATTTTTAATCACTTTTAAGTCATTTTTACGTGCAACGGCATGAACAGCTTTACCGATTTGACTTAATTTAGTGCCCGGTTTGACTTTTTTCATCGCTGCTTCAAACGCTTCCTCAGCAATATCACACACTTTTTGTTTCATCGGATCATCCGTTTGACCCACGACAAATGAAATCCCTGTATCCGCATAGTAGCCATTTTTAAGTGCTGATACGTCAATGTTCACGAGATCTCCTTCACGTATAACACGTTGACTTGGGATGCCATGCGCAACCTCTTCATTGACACTGATACACGTTTGACCAGGAAAATTTTCATCATGAATCGGTGCAGAAATAGCCCCTGATTTTTCAAACATTTCTTTGGCGATTTGATCTAATTCTTTCGTTGTCACCCCAGGTTGAGTGGCAGCACGCATTGTATCACGTATTTCTGCACAAATCGCACCTATTTCTTTTAATGCTTGTAACTCTTCTTCTGTTTTTACTATCATTGTTATCCCGTTCCTTTTAAAATTTTGTATAGCCTTATTATAACAAAAAAATTTTGATATACTAATCATGAAGTATGAAATAGGAGTTATGAACTATGAAGGAGAAATGGTATAAAAATTTAGTCGGCGCCCGCACTTTGAAAACAGGTCTTGCAACTTTCTTGACCGCTTTATTTTGTCTATCACTGAATCTTAATCCTATTTTCGCAATTTTATCCGCTGTTGTCACAATTGAACCGACGATTAAAGCTTCCATTCGTAAAGGATATAAGCGACTGCCTGCTACAGTCATGGGGGCATTTATAGCCGTTGTATGTACTTATTTTTTAGGCGACCAATCCGCACTCACATATGGTTTGACAGCAACCCTCACCATTTATCTCTGCATTCGCTTTAATTTACATGTAGGGATTAATGTTGCAACCTTAACTGCACTCGCCATGATTCCAGATATTCATGATCATTATGTATTCAATTTCTTTTCACGTTTGCTCACTGCTTTTATCGGTTTGGGGACAGCAGGCCTAGTGAATTTTATTATATTACCCCCGAAATATTATGACCAAATCGATCTACTTATCGCAAAAACTGAAAAAGAAATCTATCATTTGTTTGATTTGCGTATGAAAGAGTTAGTCGTAGGACTCTTCCATTCGAAAAAAAGTGATCAAGCAGTGGAAAAACTTCACGTACTCAATACAAAAATAGAAGCATTAATCGGCTATCAAAAAGATGAATTGAATTATCATAAAAATCGCAGTCAATCAGAAGCATGGTTGCGACTAAGAAAACTTACCAACCATGCTCATGAAAATCGACTCATGATTACACATTTATCGAATATTATTTATCTTCCTAATGATGCCATGATGCTCTTTAATGACGAAGAAAAAATTGCGATGATTTCGATATCACAAAGAATTGATCAAATTATTAATTGTGGTACCTTCATCCCCGATCAACAAGCCGCATCAATATTAAAAAGTTCAGTTAAAGGATTAAACGAGTTCGATAATCATCAAGTTAAAATGCATACCATCTATGAAATTTTATTGATTTATCGTATCTTACTTTTAAGATATAAAGTAAAATAAGTACCCTGATGCGCATAAGACCATCAGGGTTTGCTCTTTTTTCATCAATCAGGATACTCCTTCAAGTCACATCCCTCACTTTATTATATTATTCAATAATATATAAAAAATGTAGGGAAATCAGCACTTCTCAAATACTGATTTCCTACATCATCGTATTTTTATAAAATAATGACTTCAATATGACAATAAATCATTAATTTCATATACACGATATTTCATCGTATTTTTTAAATGTAATTGATTCCGAGACCAAGAATCATATTTTTCATATAATAATGCAACCTTATGATTTGGCGTCTCTGTTAATGCTGAATAGGAATAGCCTACATTTTCACCATTCACTTGATGATGATGAATCCATTTCATATCAAGTGTTTCATGATCAACCCAACCTATCCAAATTTGACCATTATTACGGCCTTTGATTGAGTTTGGCGTACTTAGAATAATGATATCCTTTCCATCTACCTTTTGCGAATACTTGATTACAGAAATCTGAGTCCCATATCTTGTTTGGTTCATCTGACTTAAATATTGAATTTTATCCCATGTATTACCATTATCTAAACTCGTCATGTAGCCTATTTTACCTGTCGTTGTCCTTAAAAAGACCCTTATTACATTGGGTTGTAGTTCAATCATTTGTGCTTCAGCTGTTGCATTCGCAAATGGCAAAGTTGCTTTTTTGGAATGCCACGTCAGCCCATGATCATCACTATAAATAAAGATGAGCCCTTGATTCATATAAGAGGAAAAGATGAGCCGTCCATTTGATGTGGCTAGACCTTGTCCTGGGCTTAAATATGTCGCATTGTGATTCAAACCTAAAAGTGGTGGTAAAATTGTCGGATGCTCCCAATGTTGTCCGTCCATACTTGTTGTATACGATAAGTAGTTTGTAGGCGTCACTTTAAAGAGCGCATCTTTATAAAAAATATTCATCTTAACTTTTTTATTTTTATGATACTCTTGTAGCTGTGTGCCGTTAAACTTTACACTATACTGCGATACGTACAAATATTCATTATTTTTAAGCAAATGATAATCTTGATCAACTTTATATTCCGTTGCAGTCTGTTTTTTATCATCAAAAATCAAACCATCTTCTCTAATTGAATAGTTGTAATCTCTTTCATTGTTTAATCTTAATTTCAAATAATATTTTCCATTTATTTGCTTGAATCCTGAATCATTTTTTAGCGCATTATTGTTCCCTACACCAGCCGGCATCGTATCAGCCATTAAAAATATTTTGTGCGTAACTTTATCTTGTAAAATTGCTGAATCAATAAACGAAGCACTGCCTTGGATTTGCTTATTTTTGCCAATATTATCTCTGGGCCAATCAATTAATTGATTGTCGTAGTCATGAAATTGTAATGCGAAAGTAGGCGTTGACCATGTATTTCCATCTTCACTAATAGAAGTGGCAATGTTAATTTTACTTTTTGCATCATGCGTTCCACCGTATCGCGCATCAGCACTTGCAATTAACTTACCATTATCTAAAGTATACAATACTGGAATTCTAAAGTAGTTTGCATTTGTAGCATCACCTGATTTGAAAATGGCTTGGTCTCCAACCGCAGTGTTAGCAGCTTTCACATTTTGATTCGAAAGTAATGATAACATCACAGCAAGCAAAAGTATGAGGACAACATTGAAAGTCCTTTTCATCATGCATTAACCTGTAACCTTTCACGTTCTTCTCTCAATTCTCTTGCAATTCTATCCGTTGTCTTTTTATTCATTGGGTAACCAAAGATTAATATCAATGCTGCTACTAAGAATAATACTGCCGGTAAAAGGTTAGAAATCATATAAATTCTCTCTTGAACCGCTGCAGATTGAAGTATACCTCCAGTTGTAGAGGATTGGTAGCCAATTAATGCAAGCATAAATCCTCCGATCCCTCCTGAAAATGCTTGAGCAACTTTTCTTGCAAAAGAGTTTAAACCGTAAACTGTACCATCTTCACGTAATCCAGTGTTATATTGGTGTGCGTCAATAACATCTGTGATTAAAGCCCATACGATAACGTTAAACACTGAATAGCCAATTGTTGCGAAAAACATTAATGTGACATATACCCATGCATTGGTTGTATGCAAGAAAAATAGTAGAAAAAACATAATTGATGAGAATGGCAGAGCAACCATTGTTACTTCTTTTTTACCGAATTTTCTTACAAAATAGATTGTAGGTGCTGCTACCAAGACTACAGTCCCCCAGTTAAATAACATTGCAATAGACATCGCTTTTGGATTGTGGAAATAATCATTAAATAAATATGTTGTCGTTGTACCGTATAAAATTTGTGTTAATACAACAAAGAAGTCCACAATAATTAATATCAAAATCGCTCTGTCAGTAAATAGTCCTTTTAATAGTTTACCCACTGTCACTTTTTCTTTTTTCTTAATTTGTACACGTTCAACTAACATGTGATGAATAATATTGTATATAATAAACGCAATCGAACAACTGATGATTGCGATAATAAAGAAACGCATACCAGAGATGGTCTTTTCACCGTGTGCATTTGTTGTGTAGATAAACATAGGAATTAAAAATCCTGTTGAAGACATCCCAATTGCCGCACCCACACTTCTGAATGTTGATAATGCTGCACGATCATCTGGATGGTCACTGATTGCCGCTGCCATTGAACCGTATGGAATATTGATTGCAGACAATACTACACCAAAAATTAAATAAGTGACAAAAATGTATGCAATTTTAGCACCGTCATTCCAATCGTGAACTAAAGGCAAAAAGAGCAATAATGAAATCATACAAAACGGATATTTCATACGTCTAATCCACGGTTTAAATCGTCCTTCAGGCGTTAATTCCGCTACATCAATCATACGTCCTACTGATACATCGGCAAATGCATCAATAATTCTTGAAATTAAAAATAAAATCCCTACAATACTTCCTGCAATACCTAATACGTTAGTGTAATAAATCATTAAAAAGCTGTTCACAAGGCCGAGAATCGCATCATTACCAATGTCACCTAACATATAACCAATTTTATCTTTCATTCCAAATGGCTTTGCATTCACTTTGATTGCAGTCATATTTTGACTGTTTGAAACTGCACCTTCTTTTTGTTTCATATCTTACATCACCTTTTTAATGTATTCCTCTTTGATGCTATTTGGCGTCAATAATTTCACTTAAAGCAACTTTTCTATCCTCTACGTTGGATAGTGTTGCCGCATCTGCTGTGGCAATCGCTTCCTCTGCTGCCGTACCATCTAAAAGTTTCAAATATTCTTCCGATACCTCTTTACCATGCAGCACTTCGTTAAAAAACTTCATTTCTTTTTGAATTAAAGTATTTAACCATAAAGGCGTCCGCTTACCAGGATGACCGTATTGAATAGCCCCATCCATTTCTGTACCATGATAAATTTGTGTACGATTATCGTCTTCTTCTTGTGTTTCATGAATTAAGAAATGTGTTTCTTTTCCATCTACTCTTAAAGTTCCACCCGTATCATACATATTTAACATGATGGCACCTTTAGTTCCTTCGATTAGGACATAGTGTTCACCCCATCTAAAAGCTGAACCCCATTCAAGATGTGCATAGCGATTGCCTGAAAATTCTAAATTCATCATAATAAAATCATCTTCGTCACCAAACGCTTCTCCTTGGTGTGCAATGTCAGAGGCCGTCATCGTTACTTTTTCAGGTAATCCTCCCATGATGAACTGAACACAATCTAATTCATGAATATGATGATATAAGTGCCCCCCTGATTGATCTCTCATTTTCTTCCAAGAAATACTAGGTTGTGCCTCTTCCCAACCATTCCGAGTTGATTTTACAAACAAGATGTCCCCAATCACACCTTTTTGAATCAATTCTTTTGCATGATGTACCCCATTGAAAAAGTTCATGATATGACCCGCCATAAATGTTACGCCTGCTTCTTTACAAGCCGTTACCATATCCACACAATCTTGATAATTTAATGCAATTGGCTTCTCACAAAAAACATGTTTTTTATTTTTGGCTGCTTCAATCACAGGTTCTTTGTGTAAATGATTAGGTGTTGCCACAATCACACAATCTACCGCTTCATCCGTAACTAATTCTTGTAAGTTCTTTGCGCATTTACACCCTAATTCTGTAGCAATTGTTTCTCCATTTTCTGGATCATAGACCGATACAATTTTAGCGCCTTTGTTTTCTTGCATTGCTCTGGCAAGTTCTGCACCAAAATATCCTGTACCCACTACCCCATAACCTATCGTTTTTTCTAACATTTGAAAAACCCCTTTCTAACATTATGTAAGCCTTTTCAAATTATATATTGAAATTTATTTAATTACAATGACATTAAATTATGAAACAGATTTCAAAGTGCATATTATTTCTGAATTTTTATAGAAATCAAGGTAATTCATACCTACTAATCATGGATATTCTCTTATATTTGTTACAATATATGGGTTTAAAGTCATATGTATCAGCTATTTTTTCTAAATAATCTGAATATTCACGTTATTATAGTATCCTTTTGAAAATTTATTTCACTATAGTCTCGCAATTTATTTTTCATATTTCAGCATGATTTAACATTCTAAGACAGTGGCTGATTGCCCTGCAAACCTCCAATTACTTTGGTATATTAATGTAGTGATGATGTCATACCCTTTCAAAATCGTAAATCTTTATTATTCCTTGTATCAGAGAAAATCGGGTGAATCATTAAAAGAGGATAAAACCACAATGGAATAATTATCCATCCTGATTTTATCCTTATTTTCTCATCGATTAATTTGGCTAAAAGCAACGGTGTAACCATTATCATATTTAACATCCCATGCTTTGCTTTTCACGACTTGCAATCAGACTAACTGTTATTCTCAACTTAAAGATACATAAATTTTAAGAGACTTGTGTATCGGCTGATCCTCTATTGAGGCCTTCTTAAATATCATGCTTTACTATTTTTGCGTGCGCGTTCAATTAAAACACGTTTCGCTTGTTCTTCTTCAGTATTTTCAATATTCAAAGGTTCGAACGGAATGCCTTTGCGCTCTGCAGCTGCTGCAAGCAAATAATCTGTCACTTCATGATTTTTAGGTAAGATAGGTCCATGTAAATACGTTCCTAATAGATTTTTATAATGTAAGCCTTCTTGCCGATCTGTATCATTATTTCCATATCCGTACGTTACTTTTCCTAATGTATCATAAGGATGATATGTACGACCTCCATGGTTTTCGAAACCGACAATCGTTCCAAAAGTGTCACTTTCAATCACAATATCCCCTGTTAAACGATCAGTTCGGGACTCTGTGTAAAAATCTAAAATATGTAACCCTTCCAATTCTTGTCCATCCGGCGTCACATACTTTTCACCTAAAAACTGATACCCCCCACAGACTGTTAATCCTGGCAATCCATCTTCAATCGCTGCTTTAAGTTCTGTTTTAATCTTCCGCAACGATTCCGTTGCTAAACTTTGTTCACGGTCACTTCCCCCACCAATAAAGAAAATATCCGCTTTGGAAAGATCAACGTTTTCTGTATCATTAACATCTACAACATGTAACTGTATTCCACGTTGTTTTGCACGATATTTCATAGCGATAATGTTCCCAATATCACTATACAAATTTAATTTATCTGGCATAAAGTGATACACCGTTAATTCTTTCATTTTATTCCGCCTCCTTAAAAGAGCGATTCAATTGTTCTAGCATAGGTGCTAAAGAGGTATAGTTAGGAATAGCGACTGTAAAGCTATCATATGCCATTGTACGTGCTGTCGCCTTGTGAATATCTTTCTCGACGATGACCGGTGCAGACACTTCAGCAAGTTTTAAGCGGAGTTGCAACTCTTCAGCACGTGTACCTGTCACAATAATGGCTTCAATCTCCTGCTGATTTAATTTTTCAAAGTCCGCATCGTATATCCATGACGTATCTCTACCATCTGCTGCATTATCATTCAAACTAAACACATATATTTTTGATTCAGTGAGCTTTTCACCCATTGCAATCGAGGCATTCATCCCAGCAGGGTTTTTCGCTAAATTGATCAATGCTTTTTTATGTCCTTTTTCAAAATATTGCATACGTCCATTATCTGAAGTATACGTTTCAAAGCCTTTACGTATCGCCTCATCATTTAAACCGAGTTCTCTTAATACCGTATACGCTGCGAGTGCATTATAAGCATTAAAATCTCCAGCAATTTTCATATCAAAGGTTGTCCCATTCACGCACATTGTGAGAAACGGATTAACTGAAAATGATGAGATTTCATACTGTGGCGTCTGACGATTGAATCCGCACTGACATGTAAAATGCCCCAATTGATTGTAGTGGATATGTGTGTAATTTAACAACGCACCACAATTTGGACAATAACGACTTTCATTCATTGTTGACTGTTCAAATGCATAAGCATTCGCTTTCATTCCATAATATGTAACGTTATCGCTGGCCACTTTTAAACGTGTCACAAAAGGATCATCCGCATTCAAAAGTAACTGAATGCCTTTATTTTGAATGGCTGAAATGATACGATTCACCATTATATCAATTTCACCAAAACGGTCCATTTGATCTCTAAAAAAGTTAGTCAACACCATTTTTGTCGGTGTGATTTCATTTAAAACACGGGGAATTGAACCTTCATCAATTTCAATAATCGCAATTTTTGTATCAGCAGTCGATTGAATGATAAATGCAGACGTAATACCTGCCGCCATATTCGCCCCTTCATTATTGTGAATAATATTAATATGATTTGCTTTTAATGTATGACCGATTAAATTGGAAGTTGTTGTCTTACCATTGGTTCCACTAACAAAGACCACTTCGTCTACACGACTCGCCAATTTTCGTAATATGTTTTGATCCACTTTTCGCGCGACTTGTCCTGGTAAGTCTGTTCCTTTACGTCCGATTGAACGACTTGCTTTTCTAGTCAATTTTGCCAAATTAATTGCTGTCCATTGTCTCATATTCAACATTCTCCTCCGATTTCCTACAATATTATAACATGGCAACTGAAATTACCAAATGAAAAGATTAATTTGATTCAAAGCCATACGATGCCCCATAAAACAACGCTACTTGATACTCGATTGACGCGAATTCACTTTGAATATTCCCGCCTTTTATGTAAAATAAATACTGTACCATCAATTTAGAGGGGTGACTGATATGTTAAATGAAAAGTTATTACAGGCATTAAATCGCCAGATGAATCATGAATTCTTTGCCGCACATGCCTATATGGCGATGGCCGCTTATTGTGATTCAAATTCGTACGAGGGCTTTGCGAATTTCTATCTTCAACAAGCTAAAGAAGAACGTTTTCATGGTCAAAAAATATATGATTATATCAATGATCGTGGAGAAAAAGCATTATTTAGCCAACTTGATGCACCAAAAGTTGATTTCAATAGCATTGTTGAAACGTTTGAAGATGGTTTGAAACAAGAACAAGATGTGACACGCCGCTTCTATGACTTGTCAGAGATTGCACGTGAACATAAAGATTACGCCACAATTTCATTTTTAAATTGGTTTTTAGATGAACAAGTCGAAGAAGAATCGATGTTCGAAAAACATATTGATTATTTAAAACGAATTGGTGACGACGCAAATGCGCTTTACCTTTATGAAAAAGAGTTGGGTGTGCGTCAATTTCAAGTTGAAGCATAATTTGGATAATGAATATTTTTCATTAGTTTGAGATTAAGGGTGGAAATACGACGGTGTGCATTGCATCGGAATTTTCCACTCTTTTTCATTATAATTTGTAGTTATTATTCATAGAAGGACTTGTCTTCCAAGATTTATGTCAAAATCAATTGGCCACATTGCCCGCTTCCACTTTTCATCTTCTTGCTTTGTTGTGATGTCTTTCGTCATTGTGCTAGTATAGAGTTAACATTTTGAAAGGATGTGAGATAAGAGATGGCGAACCATTTTGTTGCCTTGGATTTCGAAACGGCCAATGCAAAACGGACAAGCATTTGTTCGATTGGGATGGTCAAAGTTGTTGATCATGAAATCGTGGCCACATTTAATACACATGTCAATCCGAACGATTACTTTTCTCCACGTCATATTGAAATCCATGGCATCCGTCCTACAGATGTGCAAGATGCCCCTTATTTTACAACCGTTTATCCCTATATGATGTCATTTATTGGGTCACTTCCCGTTGTGGCACATAACGCTGCCTTTGATATGTCCGTCCTACATGCCAGTATTCAGGCTGCGCAACTTGCCACACCTCGTATGACTTACTTTTGTTCGTATCAATTGGCAAAGCGTACGATTGCGACAGAGCGTCATGGACTTAAACACATGATGGATCATTTCAAACTTGATTTTCATGGGCATCATGATGCGTTAAATGATGCTCAAGCCTGTGCAATGATTACGTATCGCCTGCTCAAACATTACCCGAGTCTGGACCATGTGCTTCAAATTTATGGAAAACAATTGACCGATAAAGACGAACTATAAAAAATCATATATTGTCATATTTCTAAAAAAAGCATCCTGTAAGCCCCCCACTGTCACACCAACGAGTCGTATAGGAACTTCTGCCTCTTTCAACTCATAATACAAATCAAAAGCTATTTGATATATTTCCTCTGCATCTCTGACGGGGGTCAATAAACTTTGTTGTTTTGAAAAGTTTTCGAACTGTCCTGTTTTAATTTTAACGGTAACCGTTCGACCCGCCTTGTTTAATTGTTCAAGCCGTTGCGCAATTTTCTGACTCAGCATTTCAATTTTTTGCAGTATTTCTTCATCATCATTTGTATCAAGTGAAAAGGTCCGTTCTGCCCCAACACTTTTACGAACCCTTTCTGACTTTACTTCTCTATCATCATGCCCCCTTACCCGTTCATACAAATGGTGCCCACGTTTACCGAATAGATATACCAATTCTCGTTCCGATTTTTCATATAAATCACGCCCATTGTAAATGCCATTTTTATGCATTTTTTCTTTCGAAGCTTTCCCAACACCTGGAAAATCTCCGATATCTAGAGCCATTAAGATGTCATGAACATGTTGATAATCTATAATCGTTAAACCATTCGGCTTATTCATACCACTCGCGAGTTTCGCTAAAAACTTATTATACGAGACACCTGCGCTTGCTGTCAGCTGTGTTTTTAAATATATGTCACGACGAATATATTGTGCAATTTTTGAGGCTGGAAGATCCGGGCGCACAAGTTCAGTAATATCTAAGTAAGCTTCATCTAAAGAAAGCGGTTCTACCCACTCAGTATAGCTTTTAAAAATGTCCATAATATCTTGAGAAGCTGCCTTATATGCTTCAAAGCGCGGGGTGATGTAGTAACCATCCGGACACAATTGGTATGCACGCGCCATTGGCATTGCAGAATGTACCCCCATCGCACGCGCTTCATATGACGCAGTAGAAACGACGCCTCGACCACTTGCTTTCCCTCCAACGATAACCGGTTTACCCCGTAAGTTCGGATTATCTCTCACTTCAACTTGTGCAAAAAAGTAATCCATATCAATGTGTATGATACGTCGCGCTTTCACCGAGATTCCTCCTTCCTTAAAATTTCGTGCTATACAATCATCATACTTCAAAAATAAAGAACCTTCACACGTAAATCATGACGTGGAAGATTCATTGTGGAATTAAGCCGAATGTTCCGTCGGCTTTTTACGATAAACGACTAAACCTGCTTCAGTCATTTCAAAATACTGCGCTTTTTTATCTCTTAACGCTAAAAACACTAAGTAAAATGACAATAAGCTATATCCCATATAAATCGCAAACATAAAAATAATCGATGTGTAAGGGACATTGATGAATACAATGAATATCAGCATCCCTACCAATGCGATAGGCATTAACATCGTCGTTGAAAATGTCATTCGATTAAAATAATAGTGCGGTAAAAAGGTTAATAAAACCCCATTTCTAATTTGATATGTCCGTGATTGAGCGGAGATGAGTTTCAATAATATCATCTTAATCACTTCATGACACAACACGACAACTAAAAATCCTAAAATGCCTATGACAATATTCATTAAAAAGTGCTGTTCTTGTAACGAAATGATCGCCATTGACCATTTATAGCTTAATACGATAAAAGCAAGAACAACAATAAATTGAAGCAATAAAAATCGTTTCATGATTTGTTTGTTTTGAAAAAGATCGATTTTATACACGCATTCACCCTCTTATGATGTATCGTTTAGCTTCATGGTCATTCTTATTATACCTTAGCTATGCAAGCAAATTGTGCGACTTGAGCCCTAAATTTATCCCATTGATCACTTTGTACATTTCACTTCCATATTCATGAGGCGTTGAAGACACATTTCAGCTACTAGTTTAGCACTTTTCATCAGATTTTGAAATATTTCAATCTTACAGAGGATATATACTAATTTTTGCTTCAACTCCAAATATCACTTATATATCGCAGGACCATTCATAAATATTGATTTGCATATATTTGACATCATATTACGCTTCACGAATCACAAAAAAAGACACCTATAAGTATAAGTGCCTTGTCATCAAATGATATTGTCTATAAAAATTTACATAACGCTATAACAATCTACATTTCTTAAAGGTATCCATATCTAGAATTGTAGTCGCTAAATGTTGCACAAAATACTGATCATGACTCACAAATATCAGTATGCCTGAATATGCAGCAAGCACCTTTTCTACTGCTTCGATAGCTTTTATATCTAAAAAGTTGGTCATTTCATCTAAAATCAAAATATCAGACTCAGCAACTAAGAGCGACAATAATGAAACTTTCACACGTTCCCCTTGGCTTAAATCTCCTACTAACCGAAATGCCTTGTCTCTTTTAAAATCTAACAACGCCAACAAAGTTCTAATGTGATGTTCGCTTAAATGCCCATTCGTCGCTTCGACAATCGTTTCAAATACCGTCATCTTTGGGTCTAAGTACTGAAAATAATTTTGTCGAAAATAACAAATTTTATATGTAGACGGTAAAACTGAAACCAAGTCATTCAAATAAGTGGTTTTGCCTACACCATTTCTTCCGATAATTCCTAATTTATCACCACTAGTTAAATGAATAGTTGGGGTATGCCACAAGCTTTTATGACCCATTTTCGCTTCGTGACTAGGAATGATGATTTTTCTTTTTGGTAAACGATGAAGTTGTGATAAAAAGGAAATATCATATTGATCTTCGACACGATCAGGTTGTTTTAACTGTTCTAACCTATTTTGTTGTTGCGTAATCCTTTTCTGGTGTTTCTTTTGTTTCACACCGATCTTCGTTTTGACACCAGCAATACGATATTCTGAGCCACTCATCTTCTTAGGTTTTCCCTTTTTCTGATTTTGCTTTTCTTTCATCATTTGAAGTGATTGTTTTATTTTCTTCTTTTCCTTCTGATATTGTTTCAAGTCATGTTCATATTGAGATAATTGAATCATACGTTCTCGCATATAATCTGAAAAAGAACCATGATATTCTGTTATTTTTCCTTGCTCTATCAACCAAATTTTAGTTGCAACTGCATCTAAAAAAGCCCGATCATGGCTCGCTATACAAAAAGAAGATGGGGAGCGCTTAATCGTTCTCACTACTTTTTTAATATGCTGTTGATCTAAAAACGTTGTAGGTTCATCCAACAAATAGAGAGGCACGGACTGTCTTAATGCGTTGAGAAAATTTGAAATACTTAATTCTCCACCACTTTGCGTCGTATCCTCCGTTATACAGAGTTCACTAAAATAAGTCAGAAGATTGCCCGAAATATGGCCAGTATAATCGCTTAACTGTCCTGATAACATTTTTAACAAACACGTCTTTCCAGCCCCGTTCTTTCCGATGAGGCCAATGACATCGCCTTCCTCAATCGTTAAATCATCCGCTTCAAATAATAATTTTCCACCTATCTCACACCTGATGTCTTTAAGTGTTAATACAGACATATCACTCACCCCTTTAATCAAATACCGTTTCAACATCTGCTAGGAAGCGAATACTCCAGGTAGCTAGCAACATGAGTGAAGACAACAATATAATTAACAGAGGTATTGTGAAAAGCGAAACGAGAAATCCCGACATGATGGCTGCCACGGGATTGACTAATGAAAAGAGCGTTAAAATTGCCCCAAAAACACTGCCAATCATATCTCTAGGGACTTTCAATTGAATCTTTCCAAAATAGAGAATAGAGAAAATCGTGTTGATCAAAGCATACAAAAACCAGCACAACAGCATTCCTGTATAGGCAAGCGCACTGTTAGGAATAAGTAAAACAAGTCCTAATAACAACAAGACGTAACTCTGTGTAAACAATGTTCTCTTAAATAAACGATATTTATCTTTAACATCATAGAAGTATTTCGCAAATATGATGCCACCTAAGACACCTCCTAAGGCAAAGGAGAGCTCCATGCCACTATAAGAGGTTTCTAAAAATGAAAAACTGTCATTGGCAATTTTAGGTAAGAGCAAAAAGATACTCCAAAACGAGAAATTCATAACCAATGCAACTGGAATAAGGTTACGAATGTAAGGCGTTTTAAAGATATAACTCGCCCCCTGCTTCATATTATTAAGGACTGAAGTAGACTGCAATGGCGTTTCCACCATCAGTCCTACAAGTAAAATTGTTGCGATGGCAGTGATAAGAAATGTCACAAAAACAATCATTGTAAAAGAGAGAAATGAAATATAAACTGCAGATAAAACAATCGCCATAATGGATGCAACCTGTGTTGAACTCGAAACCACAGAGTTAATACGAAAAAGCTCCTCATCACTGCTGGCTAAAAATGGAACCAATGATTCTAACGTAGGTGACTGTAAACCTCCTATCACTGTTGAACCAAACATAAACAGTGGCAACAAAATTTCCATGTTCACAACCTTTTCTAATACCAACACCATCAAAAGTAATCCGACTTTAAAGAAGTTCAGAGCTTTGATGAAAAATAGCTTGTTCATACTGTCTGAGATGCCACCACCAAGACTTGAGAGAAACACGCCACTTAATTGTCCAAAACCGATGATTGAAATGATGATTTGACTAGAGAAATATTGATAAGCAAACCAATATATATAAATGGTTAAGGCTGAAGACATCATCGTTGTTAAAAAATCTGATGCGATAATTCTGTTAGTTTTCATAACTCACCTTCTATATGAACGGAAAATCTTCTTTAATCCTGACTTCCTTCTTGTTTACTCTGAAGAATCGTTTAGTTAAAGGAACCGTTTCACTAGACAGGGTCGGTTGTAATTCATAACAGTACGCTTTCACTAAGTATCCTTTATCAGCAGAAATACAAGAATAATATATATCATATTTATTAATGGCTGTTTTCAAATTCAATATCTCTTTATATTCGGATAAATTACTCAATGGACTATCACTAATAAAATCAGGATACTTAAAACTAGTACGGATTTTTTTAAAATGAATGAACTCATACCTTAAACCCACAATACATGAAATCGCTTCAAAAATTGCATGTTTAACTGCACCTTTAATTTCAAAATGTGCTGCACTCCCATAAGTAATTGATGGAAAGTCATCTTGCTTGAGGATACACACAACCACATAAACACCTAAATCATTTTCAATATCTAATAGCGTGATATCTATACCTTGATTCAATAATTGATTTCTAATAATTTTTATATCCTCATCAATATTCTCATTAATCATAATAATTCTACTTGATGTTTCTCTATGCCACCACAAAGTAACAATATCCTTTTCTATTAATTCCATAGCCGCCTTGACTTTAGCAAGTGCAATATCTCGAGCATAAGAATAACCCTCTTGAGGACTAAAAGTTAGCCCTATCCCTTTTGTTTTTTCATAATAGACACTTAATTCTTTCGGTATATACTTCAAAGATCCGTCTTTGTAGTTATAAAAAGGGACATACTCAACATTCTTTCGATTATACCAATTCACATCTTGGATAGTTCGTTTTTGCCACATAAACGGATGAAGATGAATGGGTAGTTTAAAATCACCTAAGGATTTCCCTCCGAAAAATACAGATGGGAAAGATTTACTTGAAATAAGCATTAACTCCATAAACTCATCTTTAGTAGCTTTTATCGCTTCCTTTTCTATAATTCTTGTAGCACATGGTCTAAATGAGTTTCCCTCTGTAAAGTGATATGTGTAAAATCCTGAAACCCCATGTTCAGAAACATTCTCTAACATATTAATCCCCCTACATAAAAAACTGCATCGTATAGACACAGTATATAAAAATCAATTTGCTTTTAGATGCTGTATACTATTTTTGTTTGTCTTTGGTAGTAAATCCAATACATCAATCGTCTTACCAGTGACACTTGTATGGGCTGAATATTCAACTAAACATAAGTATGTTAATGAACTCGTCAATTCACTGATTTTAGTCAAGGCCATTGCAGTTAACGGCGTAATATCAACTTCAATATCTCTTATTGCAACATGTGATACACCTTGTCGTATATATTTTTCTAATTTTTGATATTCCTCAAATAGATTTTGCAAAGCATTTTCAAATACCATCAACTCATTTTGTTGATAATTTAAATAATCTACTTCTCCTCCATTTTTCATAGAATGAATAACAGTCTCCCAAACCTTCGTCTCGTTCGTCACAACTCCTGCTTTTTCAAATAACCCCTTCGCAAATGAATGATCAAACTTTTTATATTGGTTTACTGAACCACTTTTTAATTGACTAAATTTAAACAAAGGCGCAATTTCATTGTAACTATTGATAAGTGAATTTCTAGCACTCTGTAAATTAGTAATCGCCTCCTGAAAGGCAAGTAATGCTTTTTTATAAGCAACTAGGGCTTTATCATTATCATCAATTTCTAAAAGGGTAAACTCTTCAACCCACGCGTTTGCATTATAAAAATTTTCAAAACATTTAAACAAATATTTTGTATAAGAAGCATATTCTAAGCGATACATATCATTCTTTACGACTCTATTGTTGGAAAGCCCACAATTAATACCACCCATAATGGCACCCCCTCTTAATATTACACCCTAAATATAACAGATATAGGTTCGAAAGTAAACTTTTTATTCAAAATTTTCTGAATATTAATTCTAGAAAGATTCTAATAAACGCAAAATATCTAATGTGTCTCAATATTTTTACAATTTTACAAATGTCTATTGACGACAAACTTATTTATCAAATCAATTCCGGCGTACTATTCTATATATATCACCAAAACAAAAAAGGGCACTCAGTCACATTCTAAAAAATGTCCCTAGAACCCTTTACGCTTTAACCTATATCAATATTTTCGTTCTAACAATGCTACTGTTTCGACATGTGTCGTATGCGGGAACATATCGACAGGTGTAATCTCTTTTAATTCATATTGCGCGTTCAGCATTTCGATATCGCGCAATTGTGTACTTGGATTACATGACACATAGACGATACGTTTTGGGGCTAAAGCGTTCAACGTCTCAATAAATGTCGCATCGCAGCCTTTGCGTGGTGGATCTACTGTTACCACATCTGGCTGAATCCCCTCTTGTTGCCATTTTAAAATTATGTCTTCAGCAGCACCAGCGACAAATGTAGTGTTGTTCAAATGATTATTATGAGCATTTCTTTTCGCATCTTCTATTGCTTCTGGCACAACTTCAACACCATACACATGTTGTGCATGCGGTGCCATAAATAAACTGATCGTCCCAATGCCACAATACGCATCTAACACCACTTCATTGCCCGTTAAATTCGCATATTGTAACGCTTGACGATACAATTTTTGCGTCTGTGTCACATTGATTTGATAAAACGACAAATCACCAATTTCGAAAGTCAAATCATCTAACGTATCCTCGATAATGTCTTTACCGTAAATGGTTTTGGACGTATGCCCCATAATGACATTCGTTTTGTTCGTTTGGAAATTCAACTTGATACTCACAATTTGCGGAAACTGTGTCGTTAAAGCGGTCACAATGTCATTTTGATGCGGTAACTTTTTACCGTTGAGCACAAAAATGACCATTACTTCATTCGTATAATATCCTTTACGAATCACGACATGGCGAACGAGACCTTGATGTTTGTGTTCGTTATAAGCTGGAATGTGATATTTTTCTAGTAAACTTTTAATCACATGCATCATGTCGTTTTGATCATCATTTTGTATGAGACAATGGTCCATATCGATAATATCGTGGCTACGTTGACGATAAAAGCCCATTTGTAATTGACCATTATGATTCGTCCCAACCGGAATTTGGGACTTATTTCGATAACGCCAAGGATCATCCATACCAATCGTGTCATGAATCGGCACTTCTGTCATTTTTCCTTTATGATGAAACAAATTAATCACTTGTTTACGTTTCATCTCTAATTGCGCACGATAGGACAAATGTTGAAGTTGGCATCCCCCACACTGTTGATAATAGTCACATGGCGGTGTCACACGATCTGGGCTCGCCGTTTTCACACTCATCAGCTTACCAATCGCGAAATTCTTTTTAACTTTAATCACTTTATATTGTACTTCTTCATCAATTAACGTTTGAGGGATAAATATCGGATAGCGATCCTGTTTAATCACACCATGACCTTCATGTGTCAAATCAACCACTTTTCCCTCATACACTTCATTTTTCTTTACTAAAACCATCAATTTCATCTCACTTTTTTATAAACAGAATCTACTTCAAAGGGAAAGGAGCAGGACCAAAAACTTAACATCTGAGTCAAATTTCATCGTCCCGCTCCCACGAGAGTAACGTCATTACATCATGCGGTTTCGCGTACACTACCTATTTATTTTCAGCACACCTTTGCATCGTTACTCAGATTGCGTAGGCGCATCAATCAATAACGCATTGTCTTCTTGCGCCGGAGAAAAAACTTCAATATGACGCACTAAATTTAAAAAGTTCGCTGGCAATTGACCCCCATATTCGCCATCTACATTTAACGGCATATCACTAAAGGATGAAATATTCACCGATTGCGCTTTATGATAATGTACTTTCGGATGTTTAATATGTTCACCGCGTGAGGCAAGTGTCATAATGTGCCCCAATTCTGCAATATTTGCCTTTTCAACAATTAGCAGTGTAAACATCCCGTCATCCAATTTCGCATCTGGTACTAACTTCTCAAAACCAGCCATTGAATTGGTTAAACCGAGTAAGAACAACATGATTTCACCTTCAAAGACTTGCGAATCAAATTCAATTCTCACATCGACCGCATGCATTTGTGGCAACATTTCAAAACCTTTAATATAGTAGGCAAAAGGTCCGACAATCGATTTTAATTTGCTCGGTGCTTCATACGAAACTTCCGTAATTTTACCACCGCCAGCCAAATTAATAAAATAACGGCTATTCATTTTACCGATATCAACTTGGACGGTTTTGCCATCTAAAATGACATCCACGGCATCAAAAATATCAGTTGGAAGATGGAGTGCCCGACCGAAATCATTCACCGTCCCCATAGGAATTAAGCCTAACTTAGGTCGATTCGGTTTTTCAGCAATACCATTCACGACTTCGTTCAATGTACCATCCCCACCAGCGACAATTAACAAATCGTATTGGGCCTCGATCGCACGCGCCGCCTCTTCTGTCGCATCGCCAACTTTTTGGGTCGCATAGGCACTCGTCTCATAACCAGCTTGTTCCATTTTGATTAGTACATCAGGTAATGCACGTTTAAACACTTCTTTACCTGATGTAGGATTATAGATTATTCTCGCACGTTTTCTCATTTATATCCCTCAATTTTTCAGTACTCACAACTTATATTATAGTAAACAAAGATGTAATGAAAGCTAAAAACAACCAAATTCTTAAAAATGATAAGAAAATAACGTCAACATCGTTTTCAAAAGCGTAAATATAATCTATAGCGACAACAATCTGTCTCGTTCACCTCTTTATATCCTCCCACTCACCTAAGATCAAGCAATAGATACTTAAATAAAACACGTGCAGAAGAAGTTTAAGTGTATGATTGATACATGCTTCATCTGTTTTGTAACAGTTTCATTCGACATTTCAAATCGTTTGAGCATCTCAACTAAGATTGCTAGAACAAACTCCCTTTCACTCCTATTTACGCAAATGATTGCCAAACTGGGCGCGACTCCTAAGGGAACAAGACGCAGCCAAAAATCCAATTCGGCCTCAATCAAGTGTACACTTCAATCAAGCCGAATTTAGTTGAGGCAAGTCCCTAGGAAAGCAAGCCCAAAAAAGGCAATCATTAAATAACTTTATGATGAAAGCGAGTTCTAGTTCTGCAATCGCAAGATGCCACAATCAATGTGCCATCTTTCATCATGCTCAAAAATACAAAATGTCACAAAAAAAGACGAGCGTGAAATACAATCATCACTATTGCATTTCATCCACTCGCCTCTATTCAAAACAACCTATTGCTTATCCAACTCTTGCTTCAACAACTGATTTGCCAATTGCGGATTGGCTTGCCCTTTAGATAATTTCATAATTTGACCTACTAAGAAGCCCATCGCTTTGCCTTTACCATTTTTATAATCCTCAACAGATTGTGGATTTTCGGCAATCGCTTGTTGAACAAATTCTAATACAGCACCTTCATCAGAAATTTGAACAAGACCTTTATCTTGCATAATTTGCTTCGCGTCCCCACCATTTTGTGCTAATTCTGGGAACACTTTTTTCGCAATTTTACTACTCATAGTGCCGTCTTCAATTAATTTAATCATACCTGCTAAGTTTGCTGGTGTAAGGCCTGTATCTTGTAACTCAATTTGATTTTTATTGAGATATTCGTTTACGCCACCCATTAACCAGTTCGAAATCATTTTCACATCGGCGCCTTCTTCAACAGCCGCTTCAAAGAAATCAGACATTTCTTTTGTTAATGTCAACACGTGAGCGTCGTATGCAGGTAAACCAAATTCTTTGACATACTTTTCTTTACGCGCATCCGGTAATACTGGAATAGATTCGCGGACACGTGCTTTCCACGCCTCATCAATATATAGAGGAACGATATCGGGTTCAGGGAAATAGCGATAGTCATCAGAAGCTTCTTTAACACGCATTAAGATCGTTTTACCTGTTGACTCATCGAAACGACGTGTTTCTTGTAAAATTTCTCCGCCATTCAATAAGACTTCTTCTTGGCGTTTCACTTCATATTCTAAACCTTTACGCACGTTGTTAAATGAGTTTAAGTTTTTAAGTTCCGCTTTCGTACCAAACTCTTTTTGGCCGTATGGACGTAAAGATACGTTCGCATCACAACGCAATGAACCTTCTTCCATTTTACCGTCAGATACGCCTGTATATTGAATGATTGAACGTAATTTTTCTAAATAGGCATACGCTTCTTCTGGTGAGCGAATGTCTGGTTCAGAGACGATTTCAATTAATGGTGTCCCTTGACGGTTTAAATCTACAAGTGAGTAACCATCTTTATGTGTTGATTTCCCAGCATCTTCTTCCATGTGTAAACGTGTGATGCCGATACGTTTCGTTTCACCGTTCACTTCGATATCGATATAACCATTTTCACCAATCGGTTGATCCAATTGTGAAATTTGATAGGCTTTTGGATTGTCAGGATAAAAGTAATTTTTTCGATCAAATTTAGATTCCGTTGCAATTTCCATGTTCAATGCCATTGCCGCACGCATTGACCAATCTACTGCACGACGGTTCACAGTAGGTAATACACCCGGATACGCTAAATCGATGACGCTTGTATTTGTATTCGGTTCTGCACCGTATGCTACCGGTGCATTTGAAAACATTTTCGAGTCTGTTTTCAACTCAACGTGGACCTCAAGTCCGATGATTGTTTCAAAATGCATTGATTGCCACTCCTTATAATTTTTGATATTGGTCGTGTAAATTAAATTGTGTTTCGTACTGGTGTGCAACGCGATACAACGTTTTCTCATCAAATGGCTTACCAATAAATTGCAAACCAATTGGACGACCGTTTTCTGCTAAACCACATGGTACAGAAATACCTGGTAAACCAGCGAGGTTGACTGGTGTCGTTAATAAGTCATTGGCATACATTGTTAATGGATCATTGATTTCAGCACCTAAGTCGAACGCGACTGTAGGCGTTGTCGGTCCTAAAATGACATCGTATTTTTCAAACACGTTTTCAAAGTCATTTTTAATTAAAGTACGCACTTTTTGCGCCTTTTTATAATATGCATCATAATAACCTGAACTTAATACGTACGTCCCCAACAAAATACGGCGCTTCACTTCTTGTCCGAATCCTTCACTTCGGGACAATTTGTAAAGTTCTTCAAGACTTTCTGCATCTTTTGAATGATATCCATAACGAATACCATCAAAACGTGCTAAGTTTGATGACGCTTCAGCTGATGCAATCACATAGTAAGATGGAATGCCGTATGACGTTCTCGGTAATGACACTTCTTCTACAATTGCACCTAGACCTTTTAAAGTTTCAGCCGCTTTGATGACTGCAGCTTTAACTTCTTCATCCACACCTTCTCCGATATATTCTTTCGGAAGTGCGATTTTCATGCCTTGAATATCTTTACCAATATCTGCTGTGAAATCGGCTGCTACATTTGGTGCACTTGTTGCATCCATTTCATCTTCACCTGCAATCACTTCTAAAACGAGCGCGTTATCTTTAACGTTGCGGGTAATCGGGCCAATTTGATCAAGTGAGGATGCAAATGCCACAAGTCCAAATCTTGAAACACGTCCATAAGTCGGTTTTAAGCCCACTACACCACAATATGCCGCTGGTTGACGAATAGAACCCCCTGTGTCCGTACCTAACGCAAAAGGAACTAAGCCTGCAGCAACAGCCGCAGCAGAACCACCTGAAGATCCACCCGGTACAGCTTTGTGATCAAATGGGTTCACAGTTTTTTTGAAATATGACGTTTCAGTAGAACCGCCCATTGCAAATTCATCAAGGTTCACTTTACCAATCAAAATACCGTTTTCATTATGTAGCTTCTTCATGACCGTTGACTCATAAATAGGTACAAAACCTTCTAACATTTTACTCGCACATGTTGTCTCTAAACCTTCAGTGATGATGTTATCTTTAATCCCCATAGGAATCCCAAACAACTTCCCATTCATTTCACCTTTTGCCTGTAATGCGTCTAAGGCTTCAGCTTTTTTTATCGCATTTTCTTTATCTAAAGCTAAAAATGATTGGATTGTCGGATCAATTTCTTCAATTGCATCATAAATATCTTTCACGATTTCTGAAGGTTTAATCTGATTCGCCTTAATCATCTTTTGTAAATTTTCAATAGATTCGTAGCGGATGCTCATCTTTACGCGTCCTCCCTGTTCATAACTGCTGGTACTTTAAATTGTCCAGCTTCCACTTCTTTTGCATTAATCAACGCTTTCTCTTGTGGTAATCCTTCGACAGCCACATCATCGCGCAATACATTTTGTAAATCTAATACATGGTTTGTCGGTTTGACTTGTTCTGTATCCACAGAATCAATTTGATGACAAAAATTTAAAATACCTGCTAAAGTATGTTGCATATCTGTAGATTCTTGTTCCGTCACGTTTAAACGCGCAAGGTTCGCAATGTGAGCAACTTGATCTTTAGTAATCTCAGCCATGATGATAAAGCCTCCTTAAAAATACTCTTTTATCTATAAATTGTATCAAATTTCAGCACAAAAATCTAAATTATTTCAAACTGGATATGACCCGACGCATTCTACATTTGTCTGTATGATTCATATACTTAAAACATTACTTTTTTCACCATCTTCCTTATGAAAATAAGATTGGATACGTTTCCGCTTTTATATTTATTACAGAAAAATGAATAATTATTTATATTTAATTTACCTTGAAATCCTTGTTGTTATGCGGTTTTATGCCATTTTCGAAAGTTATATTACACATTAACTGTTAAATATACCTTTCATTTTGTATACAATTCTGTATAATAAGCATATGCAATTGAAAAGGGGAGATTCATATGTTTTTATTCGGTACGACTTTATCTAGTCAAGTAAATACCGATTGGCAGACATATATTATGATTGCCATCTATTTTATTATCTTACTAGGTATTGGTTATTATGGTTACAAGCAAGCAACAAGTAATCTTAGTGAATACATGTTGGGAGGACGTAGTATCGGGCCTTGGGTTACAGCCTTATCTGCCGGCGCTTCTGATATGAGCGGTTGGATGATTATGGGCTTACCAGGTGAAGTGTATTCAACAGGATTGTCTGCATTATGGATCACAATTGGTTTGACACTTGGGGCGTACATTAACTACTTAGTTGTTGCACCAAGATTACGTGCACATACTGAAATTGCAGGTGATGCCATTACATTACCTGATTTCTTTAAAAACAGACTCAACGATCAAACGAATTTAATTAAAATTATCTCAGGCCTTATTATCGTTGTATTTTTCACATTGTATACGCACGCAGGACTCGTTTCTGGCGGTAAATTATTTTATAGCGCTTTTGGTTTAGATTATCATTTTGGTTTAGTTTTAATTGCTGCAATCGTTATTCTTTATACATTTTTTGGTGGGTATCTTGCAGTATCAATCACTGACTTTTTTCAAGGGGTAATTATGTTAGTGGCTATGGTGATGGTACCTATCGTATTATTGTTAAAGTTAAACGGGCTCGACACATTTCATACGATTGCTGAAATGAAACCTACAAATTTAGATTTGTTTCGCGGAACGACAATCATCGGCATCATTTCATTTTTCGCTTGGGGATTAGGTTATTTTGGACAACCTCATATTCTCGTGCGTTTCATGTCTATTCGCTCAGTTAAATTATTTCCATTAACGAGACGTATCGGTATTACTTGGATGTCTGTCGGATTGATCGGTGCCGTACTCATCGGATTGCTTGGTATCGCTTTTGTTCCTGCACAAGGCGTACAAATTGAAGATCCAGAAACACTCTTCATACTGATGAGCCAATTAATCTTCCATCCTCTAATTGGTGGATTCTTACTTGCAGCGATTTTAGCAGCGATTATGAGCACGATTTCTTCACAATTACTTGTAACGTCAAGTTCATTGACAGAAGACTTTTACAAGCTCATCCGTGGAAAGCAAGCGAACACTGCACAACATGAAAAAGAGTTCGTCATGGTTGGCCGTATTTCCGTTATCATCGTTGCCATTGCAGCTATTGCAATTGCGTGGACACCAAATGATACCATTCTCAACCTAGTGGGTAATGCTTGGGCAGGTTTCGGTGCATCTTTTGGACCTTTAGTGATTCTTTCATTGTATTGGAAAGGGTTATCTCGTACAGGCGCAATTAGTGGTATGGTTGCCGGTGCCTTGACGGTAATTTTATGGATTATCTTTGCACATCCATACGGTGAGATGAATGACTTCTTCAATTTATATGAAATTGTACCTGGCTTTATCATGAGCTTCATCGTGACTGTCGTTGTTTCTAAAATGACTCAAAAACCTGGTGATTTTGTTGACAAAGATCTCAATAAAGTTGTCGCACAATTGAAATCAGCCAAATCACACCATTAAATGATAAATGCAGAATTGAGAACATCCTCATGTTCTCAACTCTGCATTTTTAATTCGTTTTATCGTCTATTTTTCCAACAGCCACACTAATTTTGATAAATATGAACGTCTGGTGATCGATTATCTTTCGTTTTTCGAATCAATGCTCTCGATTCACTGCCGTCTTTAATATGAATCTCATACTGGTCTATCGATTTAAAATCTTTTTCAGCCAATTGTGTGACGTACTGTGTAATCCCAATGAGTTCGGCCTTGCCATAGTAGTCAATCGGTACGTCCACGATTAAATCATTTACTTTTTTATTTTTGAATTTTGCTTTTCCGACAGCTTGCGTAAAGTTTGAAAAATAGGATTGTAATGCGCTATTAAAATCCTTAAAGTTCGCATTCAGCGTTTCATTTAAATCTGCTACTTCTGACGATGGTAATAACACTGTTTTTTGATTCAATTGATGCCAATCAGATAATTTTGATCCCTTTTCATCTGATGTCGCGTAACTATCGAAATATCCTGGAATGATGTCTTCTTGAGCAGACTGAATGTAAATCGCAAATGTGATAGGAATATCTTTCAAATCATCATTTTCTCTTAAGCGTGTCAACATTTCTTCAGCCATTTGGCGTCCTTTTTCTTTTACTTCTTTTTCATTCAACTTCACATGATAGGTTTCCCCGTATTGCTCTTTTTGATAATAATACACGCTATTCATCGCTAAACCAATGGTCATCCCTTCTATTTGTTTCCCCGTCGTATCTCCATTTGCATAAAAATCTTGTTCTAAAATATTAGACAGATAGGCAGGTGTGTTTTTGGCGATTTTTTCTTCATCTTTTTCACCATTCACAGAAGGGTTCAAGCCAAGATTTTCTGTCGCATGTTTGGCCGCTTTTTCTTTGTCACTCATTTTATCTAGTTCTTTTTTCGAGTATTTCGGTTTGAGATAGGCACGTATTGTATCTTTATCTAAAAACTGACCATCTTGATAAAGAAAGTCATCTGTTGGGAAGACTTCCTTACTAATATCGAGCAAACCGTCTTCAAAATCTTCACCGTTATAACTATTGGCCATATTTTCTTGAATCAAACCACGCGCCTGACTCTCTTTAAATGGTAGAATCGTACGATAATCCGTACCCTGTACATTTTTATCTGTGGCAATTTCTTTTACTTTATTTTTATCCTGTTGAGTTGCTGTTTTTTCTTTTGACGCTTTGCTCGCATCATCTGAAGGTGCACACGCTGTTAACACAAGTGATAAACTTAAAAGCAATACGATTGACTTTTTCATCGCCTGCCCCCTTATGCATTAATTTCATTTTGTCTATCAATCAAATCTTGTTCCGTCCAAATCATTGTACCAAGTGATTGTGCTTTTGTTAACTTTGAACCCGCATCTTCTCCGGCAATGACCAAATCCGTTGATTTTGTAACGCTACTTGTTACTTTCGCGCCTTGCAATTTCAACCAATTTGTTGCTTCTATACGTGTCATTTGTTGAAGTTTTCCGGTCAACACAATCGTTTTACCAGCAAATTCTGGATGCCCTTCAACTTGGGAAAACTTTTGTCCTTTGAAATACATATTAACATTTTTAGCTTTTAATTTATCAATCAACGCACGAATGTCCTCATTTTTCAAATAAGTGACTAATGACTGTGCAAGCTTTTCTCCCACATCATATATCTCCACTAATTCAGCTTCTGTTACAGTCAGTAGGCGATCCATGGATTCATATTTTTCAGCTAAAACTTGACTCGCTTTTACCCCTAAATGACGAATACCTAATCCAAATAATAAATGTTCCAATGATTGGCCTTTAGCCGCTTCAATGGCATCTAACAGGTTTTGGACCTTCTTTTCTCCCATACGTTCTAACGGAAGCAAGTCATCTTTTGTTAAATAAAAGATATCCGCCACATCTTTAATACATTCATGGGTATAAAGTTGTTCGATGATTTTTGTTCCTAATCCATCAATATTCATCGCTTGTCTTGAGACAAAATGAATCAAGCCTTCAACGAGTTGTGCTTGACATTTTGGATTGATACAACGCAATGCGACCTCGCCTTCGATCCGGACAAGTTCATGTCCGCAACTTGGGCAATGTGTCGGCATGTGATAAACGTCTGTATTTTCTGGACGGCGATCTAAAATAACACGAATGACTTCGGGAATAATATCACCCGCTTTTTTGATGACAACACTGTCCCCGATACGGATATCCTTGTCGTGAATTAAATCTTCGTTGTGAAGTGATGCGCGAGAAACCGTCGTGCCTGCAACGCGAACCGGTTCTAAAATCGCAGTCGGAGTGACAACACCTGTACGACCAATGCTTAATTCAATATCTTTCAATTTTGTGATGACTTCTTCTGCTGGAAATTTATATGCAATCGCCCATCTCGGAGATTTTTGTGTATAACCCATTTCTTCTTGATGCTCGAGATCATTCACTTTTATCACGATACCGTCTATATCATAAGCCAGTTGTTCACGTTGTGCCGTCCACTTTTTAATATACTCAAGGACTTCTTCTATCGTATCTGCTTGTTGACGTTCTGGATTCGTTTTAAACCCTAAAAGATCAAGCTCGTCCAATGCTTCACTTTGTGTTGTCGCATCCAATTCGGTAAAATCATTGATACTGTATAAAAAGATATCGAGTTTACGTGCGGCTGCAAGTTTCGCATCCAACTGACGCAACGAGCCCGCTGCTGCATTTCTCGGATTGGCAAAAGGCTGTTCCCCACGTGCCTCTTTTTGTTCATTCAATTTTATAAAAGATTGGCGTGGCATATACGCTTCTCCTCTAACTTCAAAAGAGATATTCTTTTTTAGTTTTAAAGGAATCGCATAAATTGTTTTTAAGTTTTCGGTAATATCTTCCCCTGTCGTTCCATTCCCACGCGTTAACCCTTGAACGAGCTTCCCTTCTACGTATTTAAGTGAGACCGCTAATCCATCAATTTTCAACTCACACATATACGTCACTTCACCTACCGCGTCACGAACCCGCTGGTCAAATTTTCTTAAATCTGCTTCGTTAAATGCATTGGATAGACTTAACATCGGTGTATCATGATCAACTTTCGCAAATGATGACTGTACCTCTCCTCCAACGCGGACTGTCGGTGAGTCTGGCGTTTTCAGTTCGGGATGTTTCGATTCGATATCAATTAGCTCGTGCAGTAACTTGTCGTATTCACTATCAGGTACACTGGGCTGATCTTTGACATGGTATTCATAGTTGTATTGATGTAATAACTGATGCAACGTTACAACACGTTCCTCTATTGATGCCATATGGTTAATCCTCCTTTTTTTCAATAGGTGCGAACTGCGCAAGCAAGCGTTTCGGACCTTCTGATTTGAAAATAATATCCAATTCAATGGATCCTTTTTTGTCATTTACATGTGATACCATACCTTCTCCCCAAGATTTGTGAATCACTTTGTCACCGACTTTCCATTGCGTCGTGCCCGTCGTCGATGTGGCATGCTTAACTGTTCGTTGACTGTAGCCCCGTTTCACTGGTTGACGCTTTGAACCTATTGTCGTCGCTTGTTGTCGCTCTGAAACATCCAACAATGATTCTGGAATCTCATTGATAAAACGAGAACGTGGGTTACTTTGAGAGCGTCCATATAAAACACGCGAAGTGGCATGAGAAAGATACAACACCTCTTCAGCACGTGTAATCGCAACATAACTAATCCGTCGTTCTTCTTCCATTTCATGATCTGACGCATTTTTAATCGCACGAATATGTGGAAATATAGACTCTTCCATCCCAATAATAAACACAACTGGAAACTCTAATCCTTTCGCCGAGTGCATCGTCATCAATGTCACGCCATTTTCTAAATGCGCTTCATCTACGTCAGCAACGAGAGATAAGTCCGTTAAAAAGTTAATCAATGATTGTTCCTCTAGAGGCGTACTTTCTTCATAATCTTTCGGTACAGACATAAACTCGTCAATATTTTCTAGTCGACTTCGAGATTCTAATGTTTGTTCATTGTTTAACATTTGACGATACCCCGTTTTCTCTAGGACTTCGTCAACCAACTCTGATATCTCTAAAAATTCTTGTTCTTTCATCAGATTTGACATCAAATGATAAAATGATGCCGCAGCTTCTGTCACCTTTTTAGATAAACCGATAAAATCTACTTCTGCCAATGCATCGAACATAGACAATCCGTTTTCCCTAGCATAGGTTGCAATTTTTTCAACTGATGATGGCCCAATCCCTCTTTTTGGTACATTAATCATCCGTTGTAAACTGATGTCATCGGCGCTATTGGCGATTAAACGTAAATAGCTCAATAAGTCTTTAATCTCTTTACGATCATAGAATTTGAGGCCCCCGAACATTTTGTAAGGAATATTGGATTTCAAAAACGTCTCTTCCAATACACGTGACTGTGCATTTGTACGATACAGTACTGCAATGTCTTTATAACGTTTTCCCTTTTTCAGTTGATTAAAAATTTCACGCACGACATACTCCGTTTCATCTTTTTCATTCGTCGCTTCGTAATAACGAATTTTTTCACCTTGGGGGTTCGCTGTCCATAACCCTTTTGGTTTACGTTCGTTGTTATGTCGAATGACTTCATTCGCCGCAGTTAAAATCGTTTTGGTTGAACGGTAATTTTGTTCTAAGAAGATGGTCTGTGCATTTGGGTAATCTTCTTCAAATGATAAAATGTTTTGGATATTCGCCCCACGCCAACCATAAATCGATTGATCAGAATCACCAACGACACAAAGGTTTTTAAATTTCTGTGCTAATAAGTTAACGAGTGTGTATTGCGCAGTATTGGTATCTTGATATTCATCAACATGAATATATTGAAATTTATTTTGATAATACGATAATACATCTGGGACACGCTTAAACAATTGAATCGTAGTCATGATGAGGTCGTCGAAATCGAGCGCTTGATTGCGTAACAACTGCTTTTGATAGCCTTCGTATACGGTTGCCACCATCCGACTATGCGCATCAGTCGCTTCTTTCATCGCTTGCTCGGGTGTTTTGAGCTCATTTTTCAGCTGACTCATCGCCCCCATAAACATTCTCGGTTCAAATTTTTTTGAGTCGATGTTATTTTGTTTTAAGACCTCTTTTAGCACTGATTTTTGATCAGTGGGATCGATAATCGTAAAGTTTCGTTCTATTCCGATGCGGTCTACGTCACGGCGTAAAATTCTAACGCACATGGAATGGAAAGTAGACATCCAAATCACATCCGCGGCTTCTCCTATCAATGCCTGTACACGTGCTTTCATTTCTTTTGCAGCTTTATTCGTAAAAGTAATTGCTAAAATTTGATAGGGAGAGACCTGTTTCTCATCTAGTAAATAGGCAATGCGATGTGTCAAAACTCGGGTCTTTCCTGAACCTGCACCTGCCATAATTAAAAGCGGTCCTTCAGTCGTACGTACCGCTTCACTCTGTTCTTTATTCATGTTTTTAACGAGTGGATTCATTATGCTCTCTCCTTTATCTTAGTCGTTTGAAGTGCTGCTTTAATGTCATCATATATAATATTCCCTACAATAATCGTATCCGCGATTCGTGCCATTTCCATCGCTTGATCTAAATGCTGAATACCGCCACCATAAAATAATTGTGTCTGTGTTAATTCATCTTTTGCCGCACGCACGATTTCGGGATTTCCGTATTTTCCACTGTACTCTATGTATAGTACAGGCAAACGATAAATTGACTCTGCCATTTGTGCATAGGCAACGACATCGTCTTCGTCTAGTTGTGCCATCGCTTGCGTATGTTGACTCACTTTACTTTCTGGATTGAGCACGAGATAGCCTTCAAAAATCATTTCCTCAAAATCAATCATATGCCCATACGCTTTTAAGGCCCGATGTAATAGCCCATTATGATAGGTCACGTCTGTACTATTTAACACTGTCGGTACAAAATAAAAATCAAATCCTGGCATTGTGCTCTCAAGATTTGAAATTTCTAATACGAGTGGTAATGGATAGCGACGCACACGACTCATTAACTGGATGACATTATCTTCAGTGACATTGTCCGTCCCGCCAATCATAATCGCATCCGTATTCGACATACAAATTCGTTCTAAATCGGCGTCTGAAATGGATTTTGCAGGATCAAGTTTAAAAAGATGACGCCATTTTTTGATATCATACATGATCAGATGACTCCTTTAATTTTCGTAAGTTATATTATATCACTTTTGCATAGTGATATCTAAAGTTCGTGTTAAATTTCAAGCGCTTTTTTATTTTAAGCGATGCATCATTCACCACTATGAAAATACATCTCTCAAGTCCAGAGTATACGAAAAGCCTCCTTCAATATCGACCTACTACAATAGTCAATATTAAAGGAAGCCTCTGCGTCCTATCATCCCGATGACTTACTTTTTCGTTTCGATGTTCATCCGGTCTAAAATCATCGTATAAGCATCATTGCCCCATTGCAACGAGCGTTTTACTCGAGAAATCGTTGCTGTAGAAGCACCCGACTCTTTTTCAATCGTTGCGTAGGTAAAACCTTGCTTAATCATTTTAGCTACTTGAAGTCGTTGCGATAAAGACTGTAACTCATTGACTGTACACAAGTCATCAAAAAATTGATAACATTCCTCACGCGTTTCTAGTGTCAATACAGCATCAAATAATTCATCCAATGCTTTTCCACGTAGTTTCTCTATTTGCATGCAAACAACCCCTATTTATATAATCTATCTTTATTTTAACGGATTAATACATTAAAGTGTAGTGAAATTATTCCAAACCGACTCTTTTAAATATTGTATCAACTTGATTGAGATGATGTCTAGGATCAAAGCAAGCATCGAGTTCTTCTTTAGATAATTTATCCGTAATAGTGGCATCTGCTTCAACTAATGTTCTAAATGGTGTTCGTGTCTCCCATGATTGCATCGCTTTCGGTTGCACGGTATCGTATGCTTCCTCGCGCACCATTCCTTTATCAATCAATGCTAACAACACGCGTTGAGAATAGATAAGTCCAAACGTTTTATTCATGTTTTCCGTCATATTTTCTTCATAAACCGTCAAGCGATCAATGATGTTTGTAAATCGGTTTAAAGCATAATCTAATGCAATCGTTACATCTGGTAACATGATACGTTCAGCTGAAGAATGTGAAATGTCCCGTTCGTGCCACAAAGCAACATTTTCATATGCTGTCGTTAAGTAACCACGAATGACACGTGCAATCCCTGTAATGTTTTCTGAACCAATTGGATTACGTTTATGAGGCATTGCTGAAGAACCTTTTTGACCTTTAGCGAATGCTTCTTCAACTTCACGTGTTTCCGTTTTTTGCAAATTGCGTACTTCAACAGCAAATTTTTCAAGAGAAGTTGCGATTAAACTTAAAGTTGCAATGTAGTAAGCATGGCGATCACGTTGTAACGTTTGCGTTGAAATAGGCGCTGTTCCAATACCGAGATGTTGGCAAACGTAAGCTTCAATTTCTGGAGGAATATTAGCGAAAGTCCCCACTGCGCCACTCATTTTACCGACTTCGATTTCTTTTCTCACACTTTTAAAACGTGCCATATTACGTTCCATCTCTGCATACCATAAAGCCATTTTTAAACCAAATGTCGTTGGTTCAGCGTGCACGCCATGTGTACGACCCATCATCAAAGTGGTTTTATATGCCTTCGCTTTAGCTGCTAAAACATCGATGAAGCGTTGAATATCTTGTTCTAAAATATCGTTCGCTTGTTTAATTTGATAACTTAATGCTGTGTCGACTACATCTGTTGAAGTTAATCCGTAATGCACCCATTTACGTTCTTCGCCTAAAGTTTCTGAAACTTGACGTGTAAAAGCGACCACGTCATGACGCGTTTCTTGCTCGATTTCTTTCGCACGTGCAACGTCTACACGCGCATGTTCTCGTATTTTTTTTACATCCTCTTTAGGTATAAAACCGAGTTCACTCCATGCCTCACTTGCAAGAATTTCAACTTCTAACCAAGCTTCATAACGATTTTGATCCGTCCAAATCCGAGTCATTTCTTCTCTTGAATAACGTTCAATCATGTTTATTAAACTCCAATCTACTAAATGTTAGTTTCATTGTAACAAAACGATAAATGATGTACATTCTTATTCAATCAAATTTATCGTTCGTAATCAAGTGCCAACTTTCGGAATTCCGAAAATATCACAAAATTGCGTACATCAGGTTTTCTCATCCCGGTTCCTAAAGCAAACCTTGTTATTACGCTGTTTATCTAATGTCTTATGTAGATATTAGCATGCAACCACTTATTTTCAGTCATTAAATACGCCTTTAAAATACGAATGTTTATAGCATATTATATAGAAATGTTCGAATTTATTACCTTTCTGCCTGATTGGATGATGCACGCGATCTCACATATTTTTTCATAGTCATGACGATGATGCGCGGTGACCTTTATAACGCGTGGCGCCATCATTAACCCAATGTAAAACCGATCTTCAAATCCGGTCACAAATGCAAAACACAATCCAATTCGCTATAAAGTATGACTAAAAAGCGACCGACATTCCCCTTAAAATAAAAAGACTGGTTACATTCACACATGTCCCAGTCTTGTTCATCATTTTTCATTTCTATTTCGTTTGATGATATTTAAGCTACTTAATGACTGTCATCCTTATGATTCAAATGTATCAGCTATTTTTTTACCTGTAAAAATAATTTCTTGATACAATACTTCAACTTCACCGTGTTCGTTTTCTTTAAAAACCGGTTTCTCATAACGTTTGACAGGCATGTAGCCCGCAGCTTTCATTCTTGTTAAACAGTCTTGAATCGTCTCGTCAGGTGCAACTTTAAATTTCATCTGTATCGTACGCCTTTACTTTTTTGCTTCTTACACCTTTAACCCAGAAACCGCCATGTATATTCCGAGGTTCATAAGCAATAATAAACGCTTTAGGATCCAGCTGTTTAATGGTATCCATTAACTTTAATTCATAACGACGTGGCGTCAAAATTTGCATGACCAAACGATCACCATCTCGTCCGTGCGCCCCAAAATGAGTCACACCGTAACCTAGTGCGCGTAAGCGTCTCGGTAAATCCAGTTCATAATCTGCAGTTGTAACATTGACGACTGAGTAGCCGAGCGCTAATTTTTCTTCTATCTTCATACCCACAATAATTCCGACAGAGAAACCGAACGCATAGGCAATAATATTTTGAAACTGATCTAAACTAGACATGACTAATCCGAGACCAATAACATAAACCAACACCTCTACAAAGCTCACAGCTGCTGCAACATAACGATATCCTTTTAAAGTTAAAATGACACGCATCGTTAACGCAGTCACATATGCGACATTAATGATAAAAATGACAACGAGCATGAGCCAAGGCGTATTGTTGATGATACTCATAGGCAACCCCTCTTCTTTATCAAATCTAGCCCATTGTATCAAGTTCCTTCCAGTTTGTCATTAGTTATCTGTTTTCGGCCAAGAGAAGCGTGTATAGGCCATTTCACGTTTATGTGCATTTCTTAAATAATGTTGTTCAATCGTTTGCGCGTCAGCTGGAGACACCGCTTGACCTTCAAGATATTGATCAATCGCTTCATACGTTACGCCAAGCGCAGTCTCATCAGGTAATTGTGGCTTGTCATCTTCCAAGTCAGCAGTCGGCACTTTTTCATAAAGATGTGCAGGGGCCCCCAGATATTTCAACAACTGTCTGCCTTGACGCTTGTTCAAGCCGAATAACGGAGCGATATCTGCAGCACCATCGCCATGTTTTGTGAAAAAGCCAGTGATATTCTCTGCTGAATGATCCGTACCAACCACGATACCATTTTGATTTGCAGCAATCGCATATTGAACTTTCATGCGTTCACGTGCTTTTTCATTCCCTTTTTGAAAGTCAGTCAGGTCAATTCCCGCTTCTTTTAAAGACTCGATACTCTGATCGACTGCCGGTTTGATATTGACCGTTATAATTCGGTCAGGATGAATAAACGCTAAAGCATCTTCAACATCAGCGGCATCTTTTTGAACACCATAAGGAAGTTTCACTGCAATAAACTGCAATTCTCTGTTCGATGTCGCTCTTACATCTTCGACGACACGTTGAACAAGTTTTCCTGCTAATGTTGAATCTTGTCCGCCTGAAATACCGAGCACTAACGTTTTAATGAAACCATGTGCCCGAATATATTGTGCGATAAAATGCTCGATTGCTTTTACGGTTTCTGCACTATCAATGACAGGTGTCACTTTCATTTCTTCAACAATCATCGCTTGCAAGTGATTCATGGTCATACGATTCTTCCATCTCCTTTACATTTTCAGCCACTTCAAAAATACGTTTTTGTTTATTTTCCCAACATAATGTACTTAAATCAACTGGGTATTCTTCAGGATTTAAATAACGTTTATTTTCTTCCCACAAATACGTCAAATTATGTTGCAAACGATCCTTCGCTTCCATTTCACTCAGACAGTCATACACCAATACGCCATTTTTGAAAATATCGTGATGCAAATCGACAGCTTTAAAATGTTTGATATGTTTCATTTTATAAGTGTGAATAGGATGAAACATTTTGAGTGTAGCCGCCTCATTAGGGTCTTCATGATCTAACGTAATATAGTCCCCTTCTGCTTTATTCGTTTTCGTGTTGATAATACGGAAAACTTTCTTTTTACCTGGTGTCGTTACTTTTTCTGCATTATTAGACAATTTAATTCGATCAACAAGTTGACCTGCGTCGTTTTCAACTGCAACCAGTTTATAAACGGCACCTAATGCAGGTTGTTGGTACGCTGTAATTAATTTCGTCCCTACCCCCCATGAATCGACTGCAGCGCCTTGTGCTTTTAGACTGCTAATCGTTTGTTCATCTAAATCATTGGAAGCAATAATCTTAGCATCTTTAAATCCGGCTTCATCCAACATTTGCCGTGCTTTCTTTGATAAATAAGCAATATCACCAGAATCCAAACGAATCCCAATAAAATTAATACGTTCTCCTAATTCTTTCGCCACACGAATCGCATTGGGCACACCCGACTTCAAAGTATGAAAAGTATCGACGAGAAACACACAATTCTTATGCCGTTCAGCATATTTTTTGAAAGCCGTGTACTCATCCCCATAAGTTTGAACAAATGCATGCGCATGCGTACCAGATATTGGAATATTGAACAATTTACCTGCACGCACATTACTCGTAGAATCAAAGCCACCAATGATTGCTGCACGTGCGCCCCATACTGCCGCATCGAATTCATGTGCGCGACGGGTACCAAACTCCATGAGGGTATCATCTACAGCCACTTGTTTAATTAAACTTGCTTTCGTCGCGATTAAAGTTTGGAAGTTAATAATATTTAACAGTGCTGTTTCAATCAACTGCGCTTGAATGAGTGGCGCTTCAATTCGCATCAATGGTTCATTGTTAAAGCACAGTTCACCTTCTTGCATCGACCGTATATTCCCCGTGAATTTTAAATCTGCTAAATAATCCAAAAAATCATCCTGGTAACCCACTGACTTCAGGTAAGCAATATCCGTCTCAGAGAAATGGAGATTTTGAACATACTGAATGACACGTCGTAACCCATTGAAAACGGCATAACCACTCCCGAAAGGCATATTTCTAAAGTATAAATCAAAAACAGCTTGGCGCTCATGGATACCATCAAACCAATATGATTCTGCCATATTAATTTGGTATAAGTCATTATGCAACATGAAACTATCATCTTTATATTGATACATGATTGTTCTCCCACTACTCCTTAAAGTTTTCTTATTATTGCTATCATATCACACAATGTCCAACGTTTCTCAGCTTATTCACAGCACGGCTTACAAATTCTAAAGACATTGACGCTGGTAGCCAAATCGTGAATGAAGTCAAACAATATTGTGACAATCACGATAAATATTTCAATCGTCCACTTAATTTCATTATAATAACGGTGAGGTGGGGAATATGCTAAAGAAAGCACAAGCATTTATTAATCAAATGTATGACGAATTAGATTTACCAACAACTGAACGTGACCAACGTCTAAAAGAAGTTGAAGATGCCATTGCAACAACAGGAACGTATCGCCATACGACAGAAGAGCTCACTTATGGCGCACGTGTGGCTTGGCGTCATTCCAATCGTTGTATCGGCCGACTGTTTTGGGAAAGTTTGACAGTCATTGATGCACGCCATATCACTGAGGAGGAAGCTTTTCTTTCTTCGGTTGAAACACATATTAAAACAGCCACAAATCACGGTCGAATTAAGCCTTGCATCACCATCTACGCACAAGCGGGTGAACCCGGTCCTCAAATTTGGAATCATCAACTCATACGTTATGCAGGTTATGAGGACAAAGGGGATCCATCTGAAAAAGACATCACCCGCCTTGCTACCCATTTAGGTTGGTCCGGGGCACATACAAATTTTGATGTTTTACCACTGATTTATCAAATGCCACATCAAACCATTCAATATTTTGAATACCCTAAAGACTGGATTTTAGAAGTTCCTATTTCACATGAGAAATTTCCCAAAGTTGCTGAATTAGGGATCAAATGGTATGCCGTCCCTATTATTTCGAATATGGATTTAAAAATCGGCGGAATTACTTATCCGACTGCGCCCTTTAACGGCTGGTACATGGTAAATGAAATTGCCGTAAGAAACTTTACTGATACGTATCGTTATAATTTATTAGAAACATTTGCAACAGCAATGGGCTATACCGACTTACGCAACACAACCTTTAATAAAGATCGCGTCTTAATCGAAATAAACGATGCCGTATTACAATCTTTTAAAAAGGCAGGCGTCTCCATGGTCGATCATTTAACCGCAGCGAAGCAATTTGAAAAATTCGAACAAGCTGAGCAATGTAAAGGACGGACAGTGACAGGAAAATGGTCGTGGCTTGCACCACCATTATCACCAACACTAACTTCTAACTATCATCACGGCTACTCGAATGACACGCGTGAACCTAACTTTTTTTATAAGAAAAAGACGACTTCGGGATGCCCTTTTCATTAACTTCATGTAAAATAGTGTCAATCCATACGAAAGGAATGATGATATGACACTGTTTTACCTCGGACCTAAAGGTACATTTTCATATTTGGCTGCATTAAAATTACAATCCCAACGCAATCAACAAGAACAACTCACCGAATGTACAAATTTATATGAAGTGATGTCATCTTTACAAAAAATGCCCACAGCAAGCGCGATTGTCCCGATTGAAAATTCGATTGAAGGGACGATTAATATCGTTGCCGATGCACTCGTCGAACAATCTTTTATCGTTGTAGAGGAAATCGTTTTAGATATCGCATTTGCATTATACGGTTTGCCACATCAATCTATTAACGATATTCAAAAAGTCTATTCTATCGGACCCGCCATTAGTCAAACACAAAAGTTCATTCATCATTATCAATTTGCTTATGATTACACACCTAGTACAGTCGCTTCACTCAATAAGATCGATGCAACTTCGGCCGCAATTGCGCCAGTTGGCAGTGGTGAAATGTATGGCTACGTTGCATTAAAATCACATATTGAAGATTATCCACACAATATGACGCGATTTCTCGTCTTGAAACACGCTTCCCAAGTGACACAACAAACGGGTACAGAGTGTTTGTTAATCATCACGCCTACAGAAGATAAGCCTGGCTTGCTTGCTGCCATACTCAATACGTTCGCACTATTTCAAGTCAATTTAAAGTGGATTGAATCTCGACCTATGAAAACACAACTTGGGAGATACCGCTTCTTCGTCCAAGCTGAATGCCCTGATACAACTGTATTAAATAAAATTTTAACGATTTTAGAAACGTTGGATTTTCAGATTAAACACTTAGGCCGTTTCCACAAATAACATACACCCCCGTCATTCGTGAAACACATCGACTTTTAACGCGCTTCATCCATGATACATTGTGACACATGATGTTGCTTCATTTCAGGTAGATGTTCATTTTTCAATACCGTCAAACCTTTTATAGCGGTGAACTGGCTCACTTGCGCACCCCCATCAAATGCATTTCCGATAATGAAAACTTGCGTGTGTGGTGCGCACTGGTGACTGCGAATATGAAGTACGTCTTTTTTGTCAACGTGAACAAACGCATTATGCAGGATGTAAAGCCCTTCTCCTCCTTGTTGACCGTATTCATCCCCTTCTAATGTATACATATTTTTTCCTTGATATACACCTAAGTAACGAATACCTCCAGCACAATTTAAAAACAAATTTTGAGAAATAAAAATATTTTTACCTTTTAACGGCGTGACAGCATAGTCTTGAGTCTCTTCGAAAATATTATGTTCTATCACTATATTTTCATAGAAGCGATGTAATCGAGAGGCGTGAGAACCTATGGCACGATTCCAACTATGCATGTGCCCTTCATGTGAATTTCCAAAATAACAATGTGAAATGACTACATTTTTTGATATCGTCCCGTCATTGACACCAAATTTAGGAAACGCGCCTTCAACGAACAAATCTAATTGAATGGCTTCTGAAAAACCACGCTTCCCCGTAACATCATAAAAACCTAAAAAGTTACAATGATGAATGGAAACACCATCCAGTCCACAAGCATCAATGCCATGGCCTCCAACAACATTTTTAATTGTTAAATGACTCACTTCAATTTCGCATGCATGTCCTAAACACATCGCCGTATTATTATATGGATAATGCACACCGTTCATATTCCAAATACCGCCTTCAATTTTGATATGCCCATTGCCATTGTATCCATAGTATCGCTTTATTCGCGTTCCATTTTTAATCAAAGCATCTTTACCTACTCTTAACATTTCCGCATCTGGTGCTAACAATAACGTTGTCCCTTGATATATTTTCAATGCTTTTGCAATATGGTATGTGCCACTTGGAATATAGACGGTTACAGGATGCTTTTTTGCCTGATTGAGCGCACGCTGAATGCCCATCGTATCCAACCAGCGATTGCCTCCAACTGCACCAAAGTTCAAAACATTTATCTTCATATACGTGCCTTCCTTTCTCGATTCAGTTATACTATTTATATTGTTGTTTAAACTTTATACTACTTTTAGGAGAGAATGTAATGTCAAATCAAGCTTTAGTTGTCGTTGATTATTCATATGATTTTGTTGCCGATGATGGTAAACTGACTTGTGGTGAAGCCGGTCAAGCCATTGAATCATTTATTGTTGATCGTATTCAATCTTATCATAAAGCTCAGGATAATATTTTCTTTATGATGGATTTACATTATGAAAACGACCCGTATCATCCAGAAACCCAAAGTTTCCCACCGCATAATATAGAAGGGACAAAAGGGAGAGCATTGTACGGTAAAGTCAAAACGCTATACGATACAATACAACACGATGACCATGTCTATTTTTTAGACAAACGTCGTTACGATTCATTCTACGGCACACCTTTAGACAGTTTGTTACGCGAGCGTCATGTCGATACGCTTGAAATTGTTGGTGTATGTACGGATATTTGCGTTTTACACACAGCCATCAGCGCATACAACTTGAACTATCGACTTATCATCCCAGAAAAAGGTGTTGCCACTTTTAATGAAACCGGTCACCAATGGGCACTATCACATTTTAAAAACACTTTGGGCGCTCAGGTAGAATAATCAACCGATCCCATGCTAAAATAACATTGAAAATAAGAATTTAAATAAGGAGATTGAATCATGACAACATATATTTTTGGTCATCAAAACCCAGATACAGATGCCATATCTTCAGCAATTATAATGGCAGATTTCGAACAACAACATGGAAATAAAGAAGCTAAAGCATTCCGCATCGGCGAATTAGGTCCTGAAACGCAATTCGCGTTAGACTATTTTAACGTAGATGTTCCAGAATTCTTAACAGATGACTTAACAGGACAAGATGTCATTTTAGTTGACCATAACGAATTTCAACAAAGTGCGCAAAATATCGATAAAGCGCACATTAGACATGTCATTGATCATCATAGAATTGCAAACTTTGAAACAGCGGGGCCGTTATACTATCGCTCTGAACCTGTTGGCTGTACGGCAACAATTTTATATAAAATGTATAATGAACGCCAATACGAAATCCGTCCTGAAATTGCAGGATTAATGATTTCTGCCATCATTTCAGACAGTTTGTTATTCAAATCCCCAACTTGTACACAACAAGATATCGATGCAGCTAAAAAATTGGCTCACATCGCGCAAGTCGACTTAGAAGAATATGGTTTACAAATGTTAAAAGCCGGTGCTTCAACAGCTGAAAAAACTGAGGAACAACTTTTGACGACTGATGCAAAATCGTTTGGTATGGGGAATTATACTGTGCGTATTGCTCAAGTCAACAGTGTCGATATCGAAGAAGTATTCGAACGCCAAGAAGCGCTTGAAAATGCGATGAATAAAGCGAGCGCTGAAAATCACTATGATACGTTTATATTGGTTGTAACAGATATTATCAATAGTAATTCAAAAATTCTCGTTGTTGGTGCTGAACAAGAAAAAGTTGCTGCCGCATTCAATACGACATTGGACAACCACACTGCCTTTTTACCAGGTGTCGTCTCACGTAAAAAGCAAATTGTACCACCGATTACAGATGCATTATCTTAAATTCTAAATTTAACCAAAGGGTGTGATCGCATGGCAATTCAAGTGAAACCAGGACATAATAAGTTTTATATTGGAGAAAGTGAAAACAAACCCGATGCTCAGATTTTATTTTCTTATTATGACACGCATGTTATTGATGTCTATAGTACTTATGTCAGTCCTTCCTTAAGAGGTGGCGGTGTTGCACAACAATTATTTAATGCTGTATTGGATAAAGCGAAAACAGAAGAATTAAAAATCATCCCTTCATGCAGTTATGTTGCACACCAATTTGAACGTGACACAGCGCTTGCACCTTATCGTGCTGAGTCTTGAGTCAACGGGAAATTTCCCATTGGCGCTCCTATGAATGCAGGATTGAAACGTATGAAATCGATACGTTTCAATCCTTTTTGTTTCTTTCGTACCATTCAAAACTAACAAGCCAATACACCAAGTGACTCTTTTTAATAAGATGAAATCTCACATAGCCTTTGCGATAAAACGTTAAGACGATAAAAACAGAATGAAAGTAACGACATGGCGCCAAGGGTGTACGGTTTTATGTGTTACAATCATAATGAACAGTCGTTACTCTACAACTACAGCGCATTCTTAATTGAATCGCTATATCTCGAATGGGATAACACGAAAGGAGCAAAAAGATTGAACCCATTTCAAACGCAATTTGAAGCAGTACAAAATTATTTTAAAACACATGCGACACGCCCCATCAAAGCACGTAAAAAAGCCTTGAAGCAGTTAGCTGAGCAAATTAAGTCAAACGAGCAAGCATTGATGGACGCATTAAAAAAAGATTTAGGCAAAAATGAGGTGGAGTCATACGCAACAGAAATAGGCTACACGTTAAAAAGCATTCACCATACGCGTAAATCGATGGCGAAATGGGCGAAAAAGCAAGCTGTCGATACGCCTATCATTCTGTTTCCGGCAAAAAGTTTTATTGTGAAAGAGCCACTAGGTACAATCCTTATCATCGCACCTTTTAATTATCCAGTACAGTTAGTTTTCGAACCTTTAATTGGTGCTATCGCAGCAGGCAACACGGCCATTGTTAAACCATCAGAGTTAACACCCAATGTTGCTGCAGTCGTCGAAACCATCATTCAAAATGCATTCGATCCAAACTATGTATCTGTTGCTCAAGGCGGTGCAGAAACCATTCAATCACTGTTACAACTGCCGTTTGATCATATCTTTTTTACAGGAAGTGAAAAAGTAGGTCAAATTGTTTATGAAGCCGCTGCACGACAACTCATACCTGTCACTTTAGAACTCGGTGGAAAATCACCCACAATAATTGATCACACGGCTAATTTGAAAGTAGCGAGTGAACGTATCTGCTTTGGCAAATTTATTAATGCAGGGCAAACTTGTGTTGCGCCGGATTATATCCTTATCGATAAAAGCGTTAAAGACGATTTTATCAAAGTGCTCAAATCGACAATTCGTGAGTTTTACGGTCCCTTTCCGATTCAAAGTGAAGATTTAGGGTGCATTGTAAACACACGTCATTTTGAACGGTTAAATCATTTACTTGAAGCCCAACAATCAAACATCATATATGGGGGCGAAACGTCTGTTGAAGAACGTAAAATTGCACCGACTATTCTAGATCACGTTCAAACTGATGACCCCATTATGAAGGATGAAATTTTTGGTCCAATTCTTCCTATTTTGACCTATGAAGATTTAGATGAAGCCATTGCCATTGTTCAATCAAAACCTAAACCTTTATCATTGTACTTATTCAGTGAGGATGAAAATGTGACAAACCGCATATTAAATGAATTATCATTTGGTAGTGGCGCCATTAATGATACATTATTACAACTCGCGAATCCTAAACTCCCTTTCGGTGGTGTAGGCGCTTCGGGTATCGGTCGTTACCATGGCCAATATTCATTCGACACTTTTTCACATCTGAAACCATATATTTTTAAAACGACTAAGTTAGAAACCGGTTTGCTCTTTCCGCCATATAAAGGCAAGCTCGGTTACGTTCGTAAACTCATGAAAAAGTAATGAAAGCTATACAATAGAACCAAAAATAAGACAGTGGCATTCGAAAACCGGATGCTTCACTGTCTTATTTTGATGCTGTATTTACAAATGGGATACATCCAAAAATTTCACACATACGCCTTCTGGTGCAGATTGTTGATGATCAATCAAAGTCAGTTGCCCTGATGCTTCATCTCGGCGAAATACAACGACTTCTGATGCCCCAGTTTCATGTGCCACAACTAAATAAGCATCATCATTTGTGATATTGAAATCTCTCGGAAATGCGCCACCACTTGCCACGATATCGACAAGTTCCAAACGTGCGCCGTCGTCTAACAATTTAAAAATCGCAATACTGTCATGACCGCGATTGCTGACATATAAAAAGCGTTGATCATGAGAAATTCTCACTGCCGCTAATTTCGTAGGGTGTAAAAAATCTTCAGGGATTGTTAAATGACGTTCTTGTTCGATAAAACGCCCATCGTCATAGGTCATCACTACAACCGTATTCGAAAGTTCATTGACCACATAAGCATAGCGGCCCGTTTTATGATAGACCAAATGTCTTGGCCCATCACCAGGTTCTAACGCTGTGCGATGAGCGACTTCTAACCCTTGATCCCCATAATGATATGTCACTAGTAAATCAGCGCCTAAGTCAACAGCAACGACATACTTTTGTTCAGGCGTCACATCTAAGTAGTGCACGTGCGATTTCTCTTGTCGCGCAACATTCGGCCCATGGGGATAGTCATGCATCACTTCTTCGATTAATCGTGTAATACGTTGGTTTTCAGCATCTAAAGCATAAATACGTGCGACACCATCCCCATATACAGCTTCAAACGCATATTGTCCATCCGGTGAAATCGCCACGTAGCATCCTGACCCTTTTAATGATGTTAATGATGCACCTGTCTTTTCAAGCTGACCTTCTTTATCAATTTTAAATGAAGCTAATCCAGCTTTGTCTCCTTCTTTCGTCACAGCAAGCAGTGTATCTTGATACTGTGCGAGATACGTTGATGCATTCAGTTCATAACCCGTTTCAACCGTTTCTATACGTCCAGACTGTTCATTTAACTCGAAACGATAAATCCCTTTCCCTTCTGATTTTGTATAAGATCCAATGTAGCCTTTTACCATGGCAAGTCATCCCTCCATTTCTTACATCTATCTTACCAAATAATGGCTCAGGACCGCACTTAAAAACGTCATCTCAATCATGTCACATCCATTTAACCCTCATTATAAGGAATCCTTCTCTTACAACGGACGACCACTCGCTTTCTTTTTTAATATCATTGAAAGCGCCTACCTGAAAATAGACAATGTAATTAAATCAAAAAATCCATTATAAAAGAGTGAGCGCAAAAATCTAACCCTGTAGATTTTCACTCCCACTCTCCAAATAGATTTCATCCATTACTGCTCACGACAAACAGTAGCCAAACTTTATCTCATCATTGACAGATGTCAGATTGATTCAGTTATGCTTGGTTGGATTCGATATCTGCAATAATCTCTTTAGTTTTATTCTCGATTTCTTCAAAGTCTTTTTTGAAGACGTATGTGAGTACTGCTAGCCCTACTCCTACAGCACCTACTACAATAATCGTTGAAACAAATAAAAACTTAAATAATCCTTTAATAAAATTACACATCATACTTCACCTCTAAATTTATAGATATTAATCACATCATATCATAAAATGACCGACCCTTAAATTTATACCCCAAACTTGACTTTACTAATCAGAAATCCATTCTATTTTGATAGGTAATATGTTACATTATCAGTATGTCGAATTACGAAAGAGGTCTTTGAACATGCCGTATATATCATTAATCAGTTCATGGAAAAATAATGATATCGAAAGTATTGCACATATGATTGACGATCACGTCACTGCATACTACATCAATGAATTAGGAGAAGCACAACCCATAACAAAATCGGTGTTGATTCAAATGTTGCGTCGTCGGATGTCACAAATTATTGAATCAGATGACCTCCAATGGAATTTTGAAATGATTCATCGCGCACAAGTCCATGATGGTCAAATGATTATTTTTTATGTCTATTCTGTAGAAAATCCAGACTACCAAAAAACAAGAAAAACATTGGTTGCAATGACATTTGGACATAATCATTCCAACAACCCGCGAATCAAGACGATTTATATCACCACGAATGTAACAGAAATCCAAGCCTAATCCTTATGGCTTTTTAAACACGACATGTTAAAGTGAACCGATGTCGTCACATTTGGAGGATGCTTCGATATCAATACAGCATTTATCTCTTCAATGGGGCAGATACGCGCTTATCAATCAAAACGCGCACTGTCCCCAGAGGAAATTGATGGCACAATAAAGCAGCGCATGCCTCTCCCGTTTCAATTTGAATGAGGCAAGCAAAAATGATGATCCTACATATTCAACAATATATCTTATAAAGACTAAAATGAATCATTGACCCCTACAAAATCATTCATTTTTCTCCTTATCTCGGAGACATGAAACAAAATAAAAAGCAGCCACTACACCCGTATAAAAATAAACCTTGTCATTCGTTACATTTGTAATCCACATGACACATCCACATGACGGCATGGATTCGATGTAAATGACTGCTTTTTCGCTTTTTACCATTTTCCACGTCGAACTACCGCTTCGTCAACTCCAAATTGCTGCTGCCGATTATGACGTATAGTTTTTTATAAACCAACGTTTCGCTCTAAAATAATATTCCCACATAGTATTCCCCCTCTTCGACTTGTATCGTCGCTATATTGATAGATGATAAAATTAGTATAATAAAGCAATGATGTAAATACCATTAAGGAACGATTACAAGCTTTTAACAAATTATGTTACATATATTTCAGAAAGGAAGATGCGCTTATGCAACATGTGTCATCAGATATACTTACTTTTCGTGGCACACATTATGATTACGGGGTTCAGACAGGTGAGTGGCTATTACGAACAGCGATGTTGAAAAATAGAGTACGTGAGTGGAAAAAACGTGTGCCTCGATTCGATATTGATATTGAATCAACCTATCACATTTTTCAACAATTCGCCCCTCGAATTTGGGACGAGATTATCGGGATTCAAGATGTATTGAAAATTCCTACAAAGCAAGCGATATTAAATTTTGCGCACTATCGTTTTACGCAGTTGCCTGATAGTGGCTGTTCCGTCTTTGTCGGTCCTGATTATTTAATTAGGAATTATGATTATCATCCTGCAACCTATGATGCACGTTACCAATTATTTCACCCTACTGACGGGGGCTATGCACAAATCGGTCCAATGTCTCGTACAACTGGACGTATGGATGGTATGAATGAACATGGCTTAGCCATGGCCTATAATTTTATGCATCGTAAAAAGCCGGCTAACGGATTTGTATGCTATATGATTGGTCGACTGGTACTTGAATATTGTAAAGATGTTCAAGAAGCCATTCACTTTTTAAGCCACTTACCTCATCGAAGTTCATTTAGCTATATTGTCCAAGATAAAACAGGACAACACGCTATTGTTGAAGTAAGTCCACGCAGTATTGATATTCGGTATGATCAAACTTGCACGAATCATTTTAAACTTTTGACACATGAAAATCGCAATTATACAAAAGAATCTGAAGCGCGTTTGGCACGTGTACACGCTCAAATTGAACAGTCAGATCAGACCCGCTTTGACATATTCAAAAGATTCAATCACCCTGAATTTGAAATTTATAGCAAATTATTTTCAAGTTGGAGCGGCACGATTCATACATCGATGTACGAACCTCAAAAATTGTGGGCATGGATCGCATTAGGAGAAAATCAATCACCTGTCAAAATAGATTTTAATCAATGGTTACAAGGGCATCCGTTGAACATCCACCAAATAGAAGGGCAACTGGATACAAACATCCATTTTGCCACACACTGAAAACGTTAAGATGTCGTGAACAAGCATAAAGAGATCATCTTTATTAAGGCACCAGTCGCAATTTCAGAAATCGACATATATGTGCCCAGTTACTTATCACGATTTTAATAAACAATACTGACGACTGAAATGAGACCGGACCTACAAACAATCATGCCATAAAAAAGGTGCGCCTTTCGAAAGGTTCCATTGTTCATGGCTTCTTTGAAGGACGCACCGCATGATATTCGAGTCATTGCATGACTTATTCCACTGTAATATCGCCTCGTGTTGTATAAAGTTCTACTTTATGTTCACCCGTACCATTCTTCCCTTTATGAATTTGACGATTGTTGATAACGGCTTGACCATTCTCAGGATTAAGAGCTAACAGGACATTTTGAGGCACTTGGTCATATCCAAGATAAATGTCTCCATCTTTAACTGAACTTTTAAAATCGCAATTCGTCATCATCTCTGACAAATGAATACTGCCTTTATTGAGCTTAAACAAGCTATTTTTTAATGAAGATTTCTCTCCATTAATTTTACCACTATCCAGGCTCACTTCACTTTGATCAATCCGGCTATTTCGAATATTAATTAGTGATTCATTTGCGCTTATTTTAGAATGTGTCAGTTCACTCTCATCGATGTCCATCTCTCCAGATTCACCGTTCCAAAAAGTCGCTTTATCAATTTTTACACCTTTGATATCGACCATACCAAAACTAGAAGTCACATTCAGCTCTTTTAAGTTTGAGGATGGGATACCGATTTCAAGCTGCCCTTCAAAATTATTGAACGGATTAAGATTTGGCATTCGAATATTTGAGCGATTCATTTCAGCCAACGTCAATACCTGACTTTGCTTAGAGAGTTTCATTTTTTGTTTTCCTTTATAGCGAATGCGAAAACGATCACTTTCAACGAGCTTAATATTCGTTGCATCAACGTTAATGACGAGCTGTGTCACTTCATTTTTATCAAAAGATTTATCAATATGTTCAATAGATTGCTGATTTTTCTCGAACAAAAACCATACAACCGTTCCAAGAATAAATGCAATGACAAAGCAACTCAGTCCAAATATAAATAGCTTTCTCATATATGTGACGTTCCTTTTTTAATAAAATTAACATTCCACTTCAAATATTTAATCAGCCATTTACGAATCGTTAGCCCCAATTTAATAATAATCACTAAAAACATGGTACCCAGTCCCAAATAAGCAAAGCTAAATAAATAATTACTTAATGAAAATGGATATAGACCTGACCAGATATTCGTTATCAATAAAAGTAATGGTGAGAGTAACATACCTAAGGCGACAAATGTGCCAAGTAACATCAATAAACCTACAAAAAATAGAGGAATGAGAATAAATGAAAACGTCACAACACTCATCCCAATTGTGGCCAAGACAGCTCGAGCAATATGTGCCATATCTGGCTTGTTTTCTGCATCTTTTACAGCATATTTCGCATAGCGTTGTTTCGCAATTTGTTTAGGTGTGTCGAGCGCTTTAACGATGTCTCTATCAGACTTACCGTTTAACCCTTCCTCATAAAAATGATTTTCGTATTCATTCATGACTTCATCAACGATATGATTGGGCAAACGATGTAATTGGTATTCTAATTCGTTTAAAAATGTAATCTTATCCATCGTAAGACCCCCATTTCTCTTCTAATACCCAGATTATAAAATTTTGCTATGTAAAATTAAATACTTATCGATCATTTGTATTCTAAATGTCATAATCTTAATTTGTCATAATCTTATTAATTTTCATTAAATTACAGTACTGGTATAATATGAATAAAGGAGGGTCAAATTATGGCACATTTAAAAACATATTACGCAGAATCTAAATCTTTCAATCAGTATATAGCAGACATGGAACATAATCAACAGGAGTTTTACGATATCTACGCACGCTTCGCCATGCCCACTGATGACATAAGAATTGAACAAATAAAGAATAAAGGATATCGTCATGTCCTCGTTATCACAGAAGACTGGTGTGGTGATGCAATGATGAACAATCCTATTTTAAAACATATAGCAGAGGCAGCACAACTCGAAGTACGCGTTTTTTATCGTGATGATAACACTGATTTAATCGATCAATACTTAACAAATGGTACGTCTCGTGCCATCCCTATTTACATTTTTATGAATGAAAAATTCGAACAAAAAGCCGTTTGGGGTCCGAGAGCGATGCCAGTACAAAAATTTGTTGAACGGTTGCGCAAAAACGAATTACCTGATAAACAAGATCCTCATTTTGAAGAAAAACAAAATGAAATTCATCAACAAATTAAGAACCGCTATTTAACGGATCCCACATTTTGGACTGAAGTCTATGAGTCCATTGTGACACGACTCGTATAAATCATCTAACGCGTATGTCTTGGTTTTTGACAAAGCCATGAGACATACGCTTTTTTGCATTTTGACTCAAACTTTTTAATCCCCCATTAAACACACATGATGGGCAGGTACGCCTGAAAACGTCACAGTTCACTTTCTAACCCTATCTAAAATACCGCAGATGCCAGAGAAGATTTCAACACTCCACGCGTCTGCGGTACGCTTTCATTTAAGCATTCAAAGGCCATATATGGCATACGTCGTTTTGGCCTTCACCCTTGAGCAATTGCAAAACTTAAATGTCTTTTTTAACAATCAATACGAGATTTGCAATCCATAAAACGACAATAGTCGCAATGTTAATCACCCATTGCCAATTTGAAAAATTAAGGCCATTATCTAATGATTTTTCACTAAGATAACTAAACGGGATGTATTTCAATGACTCTTGAATATTATCCCCAACGACAGGAATCAGTGGTATAAACGGCTTAACAACTGGTAGAATCAGTAATAATAAAATACCTAGCGTATAAACTAATGCCGGCTTTTGTACAATAAGATTGATTAAAAAGAGTAATAATCCATATACAAAAAATAAAATCAAGTAAAACACCAAAAGCTTCCATGATTCGTGTTGTTTTAAATGAGGACCTTCTGTTGTCCATTGAATCAGGTAAGACACGACGATGACGATAATCGTTGTAAAGATTGAAATAAAGATGATGGATAGCGTCTTCGCAATAAAGTAACCGATGCGACTTTGTTTTTGATTTAAAAACAGTTGAATCGTGCCCTGACTAGTATCACGCGTGATTGTCTTAATAACGAACAATAAACCAATCAATGAGAAAAACCATTTCCCGACACTAAACATCGTGTTGACATTCACAGCTTTATCATTAGCAATTAAAATGAACACTATCGCAACTATTGGCGAGACGCCAAGTATCATTGCTAAATATGTAAGAGGACTCTTTAAAACACTGACAATATCGAACTTAAACAATTGCATTATATTCATCATTGTTCACCTCGTTGATTAATATTGAAGTATGTGTCTCTCAATGAAACTTTACGCGTTTCAATATAAAGTGGGTAAATGTCTTTTTGTGCCAACCCTTTAAGGAATTTTCGGTAATCATTTTGACCATTCAAAATGATTTCTCCCGATTCCTTGTGTGATTGTACCACTTTAAAATGATCAGTGAGATAATACAATGCCTGTTCGAAATGTGCCGGTTCCACTTTAATGATCGTTTGATCTGTGGATTGCCCTTCAGTCATGTTAACATCTTGTACAAAATGCCCATCTCTTAAAAATACTGCCCGATCACAAATCAATTCGATATCTTCTAATTTGTGACTAGAAATTAAGATTTTCATATCGAATTGGTTAACGAGCCGTTCAATCGTTTTTAGAACATCAATCGACCCATCCGGATCCATCCCATTGGTCGGTTCGTCTAAAATTAAATACTTAGGCTTATTCATGAGTGAAACCGCAATCGCTAGCTTTTGTTTCATCCCCATAGAATACTTTTTCACCTTTTTCTTAATATATGTTTCCATACCAAACGCTTTGACAATGCGATTCGTGTAATCCGTGTCAAAACCTTGGCCTAAAACTTGTGCGAAAAGTTTTAAGTTATACCAGCCTGATTTATTATCATAAAGTTTCGGATGTTCAATTAAATAACCAATATGATCATTTTTAGAGACTTGAACATCTCCCGAAAAATCAATAATATTTCCGTTCATAATTTTCATTAAAGTGGTTTTACCCACACCATTTTTACCAATGAGTCCAACAATTTTACTCTCATTAAACGAAAAATCGATTCGATCTATGACAGTATTGTTGCCGTATTGTTTGGTGATTTGCTTTAATTCCATTCACGAATCCTCCTACACTGTTTTTAAAAAATGATTTGAATAGAGCAATTATATGTTTTCATAGCAACCATAACATGATTTAAACAATGCTAAAAGAATAATGATAAATTCCATTTCATGATTCATCTCAACGTTGAATCTATGGCCTGTCAATTTTTAATGTTTCAAATTCAATTGACACACTTAAATTGCGCAGATTTCCCCATAAGGCCATCACCTTATTTCAAAGCAAATAACAACAAACATTCCATTTCATAAATAAAGCTGCCTGAACCGATTCACAAGATACCTCCCACGAAAACCATTTCTAAAATGATCCCTCTCATAACGACTCAGTACATCAATAAACATAACAAGTGTAGCACTCAATTACAAACATCAACATGTGCATTTAATATTTTTTAATTTTGTCATATCAATTTGTTCTACTATTGTGTTCTATTTATGTTGGTTTTTACGTTCCCGTTGACGATTGATAAATGCACAAACCATAAACAGAATACTCGCTATAAATAGTTTAACTGCTGATGATTCCTCATCTAAATATTGAAACACCACCCCCACTACGAAACTGGCTATCGCAATAATAACAAAAGTCTGTGTCGCGTATTTCATATTATCACCCTTTCAATTCAGATGTCTGATAAAACTTTAAAAAATTGGGCTTCTAATGTCAATGATACAGCAGACCCATTCGTCTGAATCTACAAAATATCATTGACGACACTTAATTGTTTGCTTCTTAATCATAGAAATGATAGGATAAAGGCATATCCACGCATGATTAAACACCCCCAAACTTGTTCCAGCAAGATTGGGGGTTTCTTGCTGCGTTTTAAGGACGCTTTGAATGGGTCTGTCTTTCTTTTTGTCGTTCACGCCGCTTCCATTTTGATTCAACCCAGCATCTAAAAACAATTAAAATGCCACCATTGATTAATAACATTAAAAATTCTGTCCACGTCATGATTAAACACCTCCTACTCTCAAGAAAACGTTTTCTTTCATTACGCCGATTAATGTAGGGGATGGTGGCTATATTTATTCTATCACAAAATAGCGAACATGTGTTCTATTTTTACTTTTTTTAAATGAATTTTATCCTAGTCTATTCTTTAAATTTCTAACTTTTCACGGTATGATAGAGATATGATGAAAACTTAGAAAGAGGTCGAATCCTATGAATCCTTTAGCCCAAAATTTAAATGAACAGTTACACGAAGAAAATCCTATCGTCCTTGATATGCTTTCCGACCTTGGAACACACATGTATTATCCAAAAGGTATCTTGACACAATCTGCAGAAGCAAAATCAACACAATACAATGCAACAGTAGGTATGGCAACGACTTCAAAAGGCAAGATGTATACTGAAACGTTATACGGAATGTTTGATCAACTCTCAACAGATGAAGTGTTCTCATATGCCCCGCCACAAGGTCTCGAAACATTGCGTACGCTATGGCAACAAAAAATGTTATCAGAAAACCCTGACTTATCAGCAAACGACATCAGTTTACCTATCGTTACAAATGCACTGACACATGGTCTATCTTTAGTCGGTGATTTGTTTGTAAACCCTGGTGATACTGTCCTCCTACCTTCCCACAATTGGGGCAATTACCGTTTAGTATTTGGTGTCCGTCATCAAGCGCAATTACAAACTTACCACATTTTTGACGAGAACGGTCATTTCACAACAGATCACCTTCTTGAGGCAGTTCAGCACATTAATGAAGACAAAGTCATCATGATATTAAACTATCCAAATAATCCAACAGGTTATACACCGACACACCAAGAAGTTGCAACGATTGTCAACGCCATTGATACCCTTGCACAACGCGGTGTTAATGTTATCGCAGTTGTCGATGATGCATATTATGGCTTGTTCTATGAAGATGTCTATACGCAATCGATGTTCACAGCACTTACAAAACTGAACAATGAACGGGTATTCCCTATTCGATTGGATGGGGCAACTAAAGAATTTTTTGCTTGGGGATTCCGCGTTGGTTTCTTAACATTTGGTACATCAAATGAGACGACAAAGCATGTATTAGAGGCGAAGATGAAAGGATTAATCCGCAGTAATATTTCAAGTGGCGCAACACCTTCCCAATCCGCTGTTCAGCATGCATTACAACAGCAACATACATTTAAAGACGAAATTAAACAGAACATCCAAACATTACGCGAACGCTATGAAGTGACTAAAGCCATCGTGTACAATGCAGATTATCAATCATTATGGCAACCTTATGATTTTAACTCCGGCTATTTTATGGCACTTAAAGTCAAAGATGTAGATGCGGAAACGCTCCGTCTCCATTTGATTGAACATCATTCAATTGGTATCATCGCACTTAATCAAACTGATATTCGTATCGCTTTTAGTTGTATCGAAAAAGAAGACTTACCACACGTATTCAAGACGATTGCGACATCCATTCAATCATTACAATCATAAGTTGCTTTTTAGCAATCGATGACTTGGGCGGGACAATAAAATCTTTAACACCATTAAGATTTTTGTCCTGCTCTTTTCATTATCATTCGAGAAAAAGTGGGCGTTTTTTAATGACACGTCCATGCAAAACACGTCCCTCTTCATCTCATACTTCATATTAGGAGGACACACACTATGACTTATTACTATCAATATATTAAATCACCATTAGGCACATTGATTGCAGTTGTGAATGAGACGTCGTTGATCGGTTTATCGTTTACAGATGCACAAGGTAACGCAATGACAGAACGCTCTTTTCAACAACGTGCACATCTCGTTCAAATTTCAACTCACCCCGTTATTGATCAAATTGCAGGTGAGCTAGAAGCCTATTTTCACGGACACGCTTTTGATTTTAAAACACCTATTTCATATGTGGTAGGCACCCCTTTTCAACAACAAGTGTGGCAAGCACTTCGGTTACTTCCCTATGGGTACCTCGCACACTATAGTCAAGTTGCCCAAATGATTGAACGCCCTAAAAGTGTACGAGCAGTCGCTACTGCTATTGGTCAAAATCCACTCTCTATCATTGTCCCATGTCATCGTGTCATAAGAAAAGACGGCCAATTAGGCGGCTTCAATAGTGGCCTTCACCGCAAAAAGCATTTATTGAAATTAGAGGAGGGATTATAATGAATCCACGTCATTGGGAAATACTTAAAACACTCATCGCACATCCGACCGTCAGCCCGCCTGCACGTAATACGTTCAAACTACAACAACAAATTGCAAAGTGGCTTCAAGCGATTAATTTTGATGTTCAAACCCTCCCCTTTTATGAAAACGATAGTATTGTTGTCGCAACATTAAAAGGACGAAATCCAGACGCGCCCCGTCTTATACTCAATGGTCATGTCGACGTTGCTGAAGTCGAGGATGAACAATTTTGGCGCTTTAATCCCTTTCAACTGACTGAAGCAGATGGGTTTCTATTTGGTAGAGGCGTCGCTGATATGAAAGGTGGCATGTCCGCACTTTTTTATAATTTGGAACGCTTGCATCAAGAAGGTAAACAACCTAAAGGCGATATTATCGTACAATCCGTGGTCGGCGAAGAAGTTGGCGAAGCAGGTACAAAAGTCGCTTGTGAACATTCACCACAAGCTGATTTAGCACTTGTATTAGATACGAGTGACAATATTGCGATGGGTCAAGGCGGCGTCATTACAGGTTGGATTACGATTCAAAGTGAGGAAACCATTCATGACGGTGCGCGCAGTCACATCATTCATGCAGGTGGTAGTCGTCATGGTGCGAGTGCGATTGAAAAAATGGTGAAAATCATACAAGCCTTACAAGAGCTCGAACGGCATTGGGCTGTCACGAAATCTTATCCCGGCATGCCACCAGGCGCCAATACGATTAATCCAGCTGTAATTGAAGGCGGGCGTCATCCTGCTTTTATCGCTGACCAATGTCGCTTATGGATTACCGTGCATTATTTGCCTGACGAAAATTACGACACCATTATTGAAGAAATTGAAACATATTTAAATAAAGTTGCTGATAGTGATTTATGGCTCAGTCAACATCCACTTCAATTCGAATGGGGTGGCACGTCCATGATAGAAGATAAAGGTGAAATTTTCCCAAGCTTCACTTTACCGACATCTCATCCTGGATTTCATATGTTAGCTGAAGCACATGAACACGTACACCAGACACCCCTTCAATCAACAATGAGTACAACCGTAACAGACGGCGGTTGGACCTCAGACTTTGGCATCCCAACCATTTTATACGGACCCGGTGAACTCGATGAAGCCCACGGAACAAACGAAAAAATTCGCATTCAAGATTTGGATCTTTTTACCGAGGTCTTATATACATTTTTAAAATCATGGTATGAAAAACCTCAGCGTTAATAAAATTAATTTTCATAATACGTGAAAAAGACACTTTCCAAATGTCATGACAACATATTGGAAAGTGGTTTTGTGTGTATCATGATTTCAATAAATACTTTGGAGAAACCGCTATTATAAATATTTATTTGAGTGGTAAAATTTTTGAAAGAACTAGGTTCATTTTGTTACCTTCTTTATGGGACGGATTAAATTTTTACTTGGTCGACCTGAAAAGATCATCTCTACTTACATTTGTTTTATATGACTTAATAACTTTATATTCGTGACTACTTTCCTTATTATCAGAATTAACTAGAAAATTATTGTAATGAAATAATAAGCAGAAAAATGATATCTGTTATGGAATATAGTTTTCCAATTCCAAAAGAGTACATTCAACGTTGAATTATATGAGCCCCATAGAATTCTAGAACAAAAACGAAACAAAATACGCTACCGCGCTAGAAATCTCTTTCTACTGTATCCATTTCCTTGCCATAGATCATTGCTTTTTAGCCATAAGCACAGTACATACTAGGACAATTTTCACAATTCATCTTGCTTCTCAAACATTCTAAATTCAATATAAATATTTTTTTACCTTTATAGCTTAGCAATCTGTCATTATACAATTTCTTCATACTCCTACTAACTGTTTCTCTAGTCAGCATAGAAAGTTCTGCTAATTCTTTGTGTGTCAATTCAATATCTATTAATATTCCGTTTTCTTTTTCTACCCCAAATGTATTAGTAAGTTTTACCAAACAAGCTATTAAGTTTAAACTTCTCTCTTGAAACGACGTATCTCTTATCGTCATATTCATTCGTGAGTATAGGATTGTAATCAACAACCTTAATTCTTTTTTGATCTCATCTCTTGCACTTTTGTTGAAAAAGTCTTTACTGATAAATTTAATACACGTTTTACTTTTTGCTCTTATTGACATATAAGAACTTTCAATATACTGTACTGAGCCAGATTTTAAAACGTTTATTATTCTACCTTCACCATTATTATAATAATGTTTTATGAATAATACTCCTTCATTTATAGCAATTATCACATCATTATCAAATTTAAATTCTTGCGATCTGTTTAATTTCAATGTATCACCAGTATCTACAATAAACTCTAGTAAAGCACCCATTTAACCCCCCCTTAGACATTTAATTTTTTATAACGCAATACTATTATTAAAAATAATAATACTATAACTGCTATAACAATTGCACCGTTCATATACAAATTAAAACGACTTATTTCATTTATATCATCACTCAGAGCTACAAAATTAGGTAAAAATTTTTTAAAATCCTTTATACCAAGAGAAACAGACATAATTACATCAATTACTATAACAACTATAACACTACTAATTGATTTTATAAATAATGATATTAAAACCATGAGCAACATTAACACAATTAAATATAAAATTATAAATAATGATTGTATCATTATTTCTGAAAAGTCACCTTTTTTGAATTTATCAGTTAAATAAATGTCACTATTTTTAATAAATATCTTGTACGTTAAAAAGGATATAAAATTGAATATAATTACAAAGAATAGTGGTACCATTATAAATATAACCGTTTTCACAGTGATACTTATAACTCTATTGGGGAAGCGTACAAGTTCATAAATGATTTGCCCCCCCACAATATGAGTAGCAAACTGTGAATATACGAATAAAATAAATATATAGTGTAATTTGAAAGTGAAAAGTAGTTGAATCATCATCAAAATAAAAGTTGTAATTCCTACTTTCCCACCTATTTGTAACCAACTAGGATTACTTTTTATAAGACCCCCCCAGACAACAGGATAAAGTAATATTAAAATTAAAAATATGGTAGTTAAACTGTGCTCCATTTTTTTGAGTTCAAAACGTACAAGCCTTAACATATAATTACCTCCTACTACTCTATGTATTGATTAATTTTTAATTCAATTTTTTTCATTTCTTCTTTTTTAAACATAGACAACACGTCATACAACAGTTCGGTGTTATTATTTAATATCAGTTCCTTGTTATTAATATTAACTCCTGTTACATTTTTTATTCGCTCTAGGTTGTCAAACGAGTCGAAGTTCAAAATAATTTTTTTAGAAATTAATTTTTCTGTTTCAGTTAATTTCCCGTCTGATAAGTAGACAAACCTGTCACACATACCATCTATTTCTGATAATTGATGACTTGAAATTATTACTGACACACCATTATTTTTTAAATCAAGCAGCTTTTCTTGTAATTTTAAGACTCCTAGTGGGTCTAAACCTACGTATGGTTCATCTAGAATCAGTAAGTCATAAGGGTAATTTAGAACTATAGCTAATCTTAATCTTTGTTTCATTCCAAAAGAAAACTCTTTAACTTTTCTTTTATACGGCAAACTATAACCATCTAAAATATTCACATAGTTTTCTTTAAAACTCATGTTATTTAATATTTCTATCATTGTTAAAGTTTGTAGTGCATTTAAATTTAAATAGGTATCTTCTTGCAACAACATTCCAATTCGTTGCATTTCAAACGAATTTTTTTGAAAAGTTGTACTTCCTTGGAATTCTATTTCACCATTATATTTAATTAAGCCAAGTATCGCTTTCATCAGTGTCGTTTTTCCTGTCCCATTGTTCCCTATTAAACCTACTATTTCTCCTTTTTTCACATTTAAATTTATATTTTTAAGTATATTTTTTTTTGAAAAACTAACACTCAAATTTGTGATTTTCAACATTTTTTTCACCTCTTAAAAAAAGTGAGGCGCACAAAGCACACTCACTTTTAAACTTTTAAATACTCCACGATTTAATATTTTTACCTGCAGAAATACAAACTCCTAAGACACCACCAGACACACAACCTTTTTTATTTGTAAATAAGTCTGTCCAAAATAACATAGTATCACCTCCTATAATGCTTCTTCTAACTCCTTAACTAAGTTGTTATAAAATCTATAATAAAAACCACAATAAGGGTCTTTACCATCTTTTTCACCTGTATGTAAGTATGCTCTTGCTCTACAGCCTCCACCACATAAATACCTCACATTACAGTTTTGACAACCTTCTAAATCATCAACAATATAATTTTTAAAAAAAGAGTTTTGAGAAGATTCAATTGCCTCAGCTAAAGAAATATCTCTCAAATTCCCCAAACATAACTCTTCCAACATAAGCATGTGACAAGGATAAATATCTCCTTCTGAGCTAATTGAAATAACTCCGTCCCCGATACCACAAGACCTGTTAGCTTCTAAATTCTTATAAGCATTAACATCGCAAGTAGTACCATTAAGTTCTGACAAACCATTAGACAATTCAATCAATCCTTCTTTATCAAAAATCAACGAACTATATTGATCGGTATTATCTGTTGTTATCATACTAAAAGATATACTCACATCCAGTTTGTCTGCTAATTCTTTAAATTTATACATATCCTTTACATTTTTTTGATGTATAGTAGGAAGTATATTAACTTTAAAGCCATTGTCTATGAATTTATTTATATTCTTAATTATCCTATCATGAATACCATCGTCACGAATGTACCCTTTTGTTTTGTTATCAAAAGTGTCTATAGATACTGAAATCTCGTCAACATATTTGTTAAGATTTTTGAGTACATGATTATTAACTATTGTCCCGTTTGTAATCAGGATTAACTCTTTGACCTCTTTATCTTTTATATACTTACAAATATCTACAATGTCTTTTCTAATTAAAGTTTCTCCGCCTGATATTACAATTGTTTTCACATTAAGTTTCACTAATTCGTCTATTTCTTTCTTAATGAAATCCAAGCTTTTATCCTTAGCAATATTCCTACTGTCATTCATTGAATAGCAGCCCACACAATTTAAATTGCATCTGTTTGTTACATGTAAATAAGCTGAACCAATAGAATTATCATTTTCATACTCATAATCATCAAGAAAACCATTGCCTTCCATATACGATAACAAAAAATTAATATTATCACTTAACCCATTTAACTTATCTTTTTCATACGGCATTCCTTCTATAAAAGAATACCCCTCGTTATCAAGCCCTATTATTAAACTATTATTTAAATTGAAAAGCATCGGTATTTCATGTACCGTTTGAAGTTTAACATTTTTATTTAGCTTAATAGTCATGATACTCCCCGCCCTTTCTTATCTTTTTTGTGCGCATGTTAATTGCGAAATAAGTTATGCCAATAGTAATCGCTAATAAAATTAAATACGAAAAAAATAGTTGGAATGGTGAGTCTGACTGATTAGTAACCTTTACATCAGCTGAAAGTATATTTTTTGAGTTTTCTATCACTTTGGCTATATCATTATGTTTTATAATACTAGGAAGGTTTAACAAAGCTGTTGAAATCACTGTATTTACAATTAAAGCCATGTGATTTATTCTTTTCGAACTAAAAATTAAAACATTAAAAACTATAATAATTACTATTGGTATAATTACTAACATCAACAGATATGTAAAAACATTTAAACTAGAAAATATGGAAACATTTATTATAATTAGTATAATCATTATCACATACATAGCTACTATTCTATTTTTATTCATTTTAAATTCCTCCTTAAACTAGTAAATCATATATCGTATGTATAAATACTGTGTCTTTTATATCTTTTGTTTTGTAAGCAATAGCTCCTAATATTAAACCTAAAAACATACGCAATGTAATATTTACAACAAAACTTTCTGAATTATGTAAAACAACTGCGAACAAAAGCGAAGAAATTATTAATGAAACAGGCACATTAAAAGTTTCTAATAATCTACCTAGGATAATCTTTCTGTAAAAGAATTCCTCAGTCAAACCCACCACTAACATAGCAACCAGTAATTCTATGTTTTGATAATTCAAAATGATCAACAAAATATAAATAATTAATCTTATTAAATATTTATAGTCGAACACATTATTAAAAAATTTTATAGGTAAATTAAACTTTCTATATAACAATGCCGGTAATATCAAGAATACAAATAACATTGATATGGAAGTACTATAAAGATACATAAGTCTTTGACCAAGCAAAATTGAAATCACTATAGCAAAGAAAATAAACAAAAAGACAGTTGTACATGAAATAGTTATAACTTCCAAAATTACCTTTTTTCCACTTTTCATTGTTCATCACCTAGATACATTATTACATTGCTTCAAATATACTTCAGTGATTTACATCACGAAAATATGAATATTTTTAGTTGTTTTTAACAATTTGCGAGAGATAATTAGATACTTAATGAGCTACATCACAGTTACTAATTTTTCTTTTCACAAAAAAGACAAATAATATTGATTTAAGTGCATGTAAATAGCGGTATAAGGATGAAGTTTTAGTTAAAGAGTTGGTCATTCAAAATAATCAAAATGGCTATCATTATCTTAAAAATTATATAATAAATCTGGATTCTTTATTTATCCTTTTTGAATCAACTGGTGTTTATTCAAGAGGCATGAAACGCTTTTGTGAAATTCACAAAATAGATTACTTAGAAATGAACCCCTTAGAAGCCAAATTTAAAACAAACTCGTTAAGATCATGGAAGACAGATAAATCAGACGCACATAAACTCGCACTTCTTGCATTTAGAATGAAAGATTCAAAGGTACAACGTCAGTTCAAAGAGGTATACTTTGAACTGAGAGAACGTGCACGCTTTCACTTAGAAATGGAGATGAATCAAAATCGTCTCAAAGTTGAGTTAGTCGAAATTCTACATCAAACATTTCCAGGGTTAGAAAGGTTATTTACTAACAGATATTCAAAAATCGCATTAAATATAGCTAAAGCATTTCCTCATCCTGATTATGTACGTATTTTGACTCATGATGAATTGGTAGAAAAAGTACTTCATTCAACGGATAAAGGCATTTCAATAAAAAAGCGCACAAGTATGCCAAAAAATTAATTGAGATAAAGCATAATAGTTTTCCAAGTGCATGCAGATCTTCTTTTCTTGTACGAAAAGTCCAATACTTATGTGACAAACTGCTTATTGCGATAGAAGAAAAGAAAGTATTTGATCAGGAAATGATTGATTTAGCTAAAAATACAACTGAGTTTGAAAACATGATTTCAATTCCTGGCATCGGAGAACTCACAGCTGCATTGCTTATTGGGGAACTTGGTGATATTAGAGAATTTAAAAGAAATAAACAACTGAATGCGTTTGTAGGCATTGATATTAAACGTTATCAATCAGGAACTTCAAAGAGTCGAGATACGATTAACAAAAGAGGAAATAAAAAAGCAAGACGTTTATTGTATCTAATCATTATGAATATTCTTAGGGGAAGAAATCATTATCAAAGTCATATTGTGGATTGAATCGTCTACACTTAATTGGACAAATTCTATGAGAATAGATATTGTTAAATTAAGAAAGTAGGCGATTATATTATGACAAGAGAAAGAAGAACATTTAGTTCAGAGTTTAAGTTACAAATGGTTAGATTATATGAAAATGGTAAACCTAGGAATGAAATTGTACGCGAGTATGATTTAACACCTTCGGCATTAGGAAAATGGATAAAACAACATCAAAACACCGGTTCATTTCATCATCAAGATAACTTATCAGATGATGAAAAAGAGCTGATTAAATTACGCAAAGAAGTTCAACATTTAAAAATGGAGAATGATATTTTAAAGCAAGCAGCGCTGATCATGGGACGAAAATAGAAATCATTCAAAAGAATGCGCATCAATATTCAGTATCAGCAATGTGTAAAGTCCTGAAAATACCAAGAAGCACTTACTATGAATCAATAAAAAGAAATACTCAAAGCCAAAAAGATGATGATTTAGAATTAGAAAAAATTATTATAGATACGTTTAATTCGAATAGAAAAAGCTTTGGTACAAGACGAATTAAGAATAAATTAAACGACAAAGGTCTCACTGTATCCAGACGAAAGATTGGTCGTATCATGAAAAAATATAATCTAGTTTCTGTTTATACGAAAGCTAAATATAAAAATCATCCAAAAGAAACAAATGAAAAACTAATTAAAAATCATTTAAATCGCACTTTTAATAGAGAACAACCAATGGATGCATTGGTAAGTGATTTAACCTATGTAAAAGTAGCAGATAGATGGCATTATATATGTTTATTTATTGATCTCTTCAATAGAGAAATTGTTGGTTACAGTGCAGGTAAAAATAAGGATGCAAATTTAGTGGTGAAAGCAATTAGTAAAATTAATCATAACCTAAAACAAATCGCACTATTTCATACAGATAGAGGTAAAGAATTTGATAACAAATTGATAGATGAAGTATTAAAGACTTTTGAAATCGAACGTTCATTAAGTACTAAAGGTTGTCCTTATGATAACGCAGTTGCAGAAGCAACGATGAAAGCACTAAAAACCGAATTTGTAAAACAGATGAAATTTGAAAACCTAGAACAGTTAGAGACAGAATTATTTGATTATGTAAATTGGTACAACAATTTTAGACCACATTCTTCATTACAGTATTTAACACCAGTGGCGTTTAAAGATCTACACATGAAAAGTGTCTAGGAAACTGTTGACATTCCAGATTATTATTATAAATTAAGAGAGCAGCCTAATGGGAAACCCCACAAGACTGCCACAATAGCGAGTATCAATCGCTTATTAAAGACCATTCACTATTTAATAGTCAATGATAAATTATATGATTATCAGAAAGCACCACACTAACGAAACCATATAATCAAATACATCATAGCACCTTATTCGAAAAAAGAAAATTGAACGGTATAGTGTCAATGATGTCAATTTTAATTAACACAGCATTGACAAATCGTAGGAAAGGAGTTGAGAATTTGAAGAAATGGATTTTCGCATTTATTTTAATAACCTTTATCTCTTTGTATTTTATAATTGTCCAAAATGATGAAGAGATTAATGTTGCAATTCTAGATAGTGGCATAAGTCCCGAGTATATAAAACAGAATATATCCACAATAAACTTTTCTACTGAGAAGCATTCAAAAGATAACCATAATCATGGAACTGCAATCAGTAACTTAGTAACCCAGAACGGAACTAAAGCTAATTTCTATCATTTGAAAGTATTGAATAATAACGGTGAAACTACAATTACTAATGTAGAAAGGGCTATTGATTGGTGCATTGAGAACAACATAGATATTGTAAATATAAGTTTTGGCTTTACTAATTATAACCGTACACTTTCTAAGAAATTAGACGAATTAGTTGAATCTGGAACTATTGTCATAGCATCCTCGGGAAACAATTTAGGTGGTAAAGGTGATTTCCCAGCAACAAAGTCAAACATTGTATCTGTCGGTGGCTTAGATAAAGATTTAAAAATATCAAAGTATAGTTCATCGGGAAAAATAGACATATATAATTTAAGCGAAAATATAGAGTCCATTAATAATCAGGGAGAGGTAGAACTATTTAGCGGAAATTCTTTTGCCACTGCTTTAACCACAAATGAAACAATCAAATAAGAGATTAAATTCATATACCTTAATGTCTTACTCTAATAACTTTAAAGATTTCAAAATAAAAAACTCAAAGGGATATTACAAATGAAAAATTACATTTTAAAAAAACTTTATTCTAATATTAATTTTAATACTAACCATTACTTCTGTAACAGGAATAATTGAAGCAAAAAACATTAATGCAAGTGAAACATCTAACAACGAAATCACACAAGAAGATTTACATAAAATAATTTACAAAATCCCAATGAAGTAGAAATTATAGATAAAACAAATAGCAATTCAGATCCAGTAATTGAATTAGCTAAAGAAGATATTGATTTAAAGGCAAATATTCAATATGATTTGGATACTGATACAATGGATGTTGAAGGTAGTTATATTGATGAAAATGGTAAATCAATAAATAAGAAGTATAATGTTTTAATAGACCAACTTGAAAATGAAGAATATAAAGCTACATTTATCGACAAAGATACTGATGAAGTAATAAAATACAACTCAATTGAAGCTAAATCATCTGCATGACCATTAATAATATTAGCAGCTGTAGCTAGATATGGTGTGAAATACGCTGTAAAAAAATACGGAAAGAAAACAACTCAAAACGCTATTAAAACTAAAAGTTTTACCTTCAATAGCCAATTTAGGAGCTAATAAAAGAAAACACATTCTTGCTAGTAAACATAATTGGAGCAAAGTAACTAAAAATAATTGGAGTGACGTTTCTAAAGTAATGTCACATGTTATGAGAGTAGATATAAGAAAACTGCATATAAAAAAACACTTACCATGAGTGGTAGGACAGTAGTCGTAACCTATACACGAAAAAATGGTAAAATATATGTATCGAATTGGTGGGTCAAATAAATGAAAAGTACTAACATTATATTAAATTTATTACCAACTAAATTGCAAAGAATGTTAGAAAACAAAGAATTGGACAATGTTTTAACATACTTTATGTCAAATGACATTTCAGACGAAAAATTAGCATATTATTTATCAAACCTTGCTAATCAAATTAACACGATTGAATACCATGAAATGGTCGCAAGCATCTATCATTTTCATTTTAATTATGTGGATAATGCTTATGCTTTAGCTTATTATCATTATTGGCAATCGCTAGAGATTTCACAATTTAAAGATCAAAGTTTATTAAGTGAATTTTTAGAGATTCTGGATGAACCAGATTTTGATATAATCAGTAAAGAGAATATTGAAATGGTTGCAAATAAAGTACTTGAAAAAGACCCTAAAAATGATACAGCAATTAAATATGCTATATCATAATTAAACTTAATATACTAAGTACTACTAGATAGTATTATACGTTTAAATGTGTTTTGCCCCTTCTTAGAATAGCCATTATAAGAATACGCCTACCATTTACTATTCTCAATAATTCAGGTCGAACTTTTATATCAAATATATAATTTAATGCAAATTGATATTAAACAGAAGTTCCTAGAAAAAGATGAATTGATTGCGTTTTCGAAAATTGCTAATGATAAACACAATCCAGCCAATAGATTTGAAGTATTTATGCCTTTAGCATATATAGGTATGTGTGCTGGTGAACTATTAGTATTGAAGTGGTCTGATTTAGATATGGACGAATGTACAATAAGCATTACTAAAACTTACTACAACCCTAATAACAACAAAGAGAAGTATCAGATACTCACACATACAACTAAATCATCAATAGGTACAATTTCTGTTGATCCAAATGTAACTAAGTTATTACTAGATTATAAAGAAAACGTACAATACAAGACAAATGGAAAGATGAATTGTATGTCGATAATAATTTCATATTCATAGACAATAACAGTTATCCTCTCTTAACAAAGAGGCTGTCACAATGGATTAAATCAATTATGAGCCAAACAGACATTGATAAGAATATTGGTACTCCCTCGTTCAGATATACAGGTGTACACATAAAAGAGATACAGGAGAGATTACGCCATAAAGATATTAATACTACTATGAACATCTACGCTAAAATCACAAATTCATACAAAAAATGACGCTTCCCTAAAGTTTGGTCAACTTATGGAAAACGCCTCAAAAGAATTATTTTAAATGTCCGTTTAGTTCATCTGAATTGAAGGACATTTTTATTTTCTTGGATTTTTATGTCATTATTATGCCATTACAAATTTCAAAATGCTGTAAAATCAAGATTTATAAGCTATTTTACATCATTCCTGGCATGCCGCCCATTTGTGGCATATCATTTCCTTTTTCTTCAGGAATGTTTGCCACTACAGCTTCAGTTGTCAGGAACATTGCAGCCACACTTGCCGCATGTTGTAAAGCTGAACGTGTCACTTTCGTTGGGTCAACAATACCAGCTTCTAACATATTTACCCATTCATCTGTTGCTGCATTGTAACCGACACCTGGTTCAGCATTTTTCATTCTTTCAACAATGACTGAACCTTCAAGTCCTGCATTTTCCGCAATTTGGCGAACAGGTGCTTGTAATGCTTTTAAGACGATATTCACACCCGTAGCGACATCACCTTCAGCTTCGATTGCTTGAACATCTTTATAGATATTCATCAATGCTGTACCCCCGCCTGCAACGATACCTTCTTCAACCGCTGCACGTGTTGAGTTCAATGCATCCTCAATACGTAATTTACGTTCTTTCAATTCTGTTTCTGTTGCTGCACCCACTTTAATGACTGCAACACCTCCTGCTAATTTAGCAAGGCGTTCTTGCAGTTTTTCACGGTCAAAATCAGAATCCGTTTCTTCAATTTGTGCTTTTAATTGACCGACGCGTGCATCAATATTTGCAGAGTCACCATCGCCATCAACCACAGTCGTATGATCTTTTGTGACTTCAACTTTGTTTGCAGTTCCTAACATGTCAATCGTTGCTTCTTTTAATTCAAGTCCTAAGTCATCCGTAATCACTTGTGCGCCAGTTAAAATCGCTAAGTCTTCTAACATCGCTTTACGACGATCGCCAAAACCTGGTGCTTTTACTGCAACTGCTGTAAATGTACCACGCATGCGGTTAAGCACTAAGTTTGTTAATGCGTCACCTTCAACTTCGTCAGCAACAATTAAAATCGGACGATTTGACTGCACAATTTGTTCTAATAATGGCAGAATATCTTGGAATGACGAGATTTTTTTATCCGTAATTAAAATATAAGGTCTTTCTAATTCTGCAATCATTTTATCAGAGTCTGTGACCATATACGGTGATTGATAGCCACGGTCAAATTGCATCCCTTCAACCACTTCAAGCTCTGTATTAAAGCCGCTCGATTCTTCAATAGAAATGACCCCGTCGTTACCTACTTTTTCCATAGCTTCAGAAATATAACGCCCCACTTCTTCATCCGCTGCAGAAATCGCACCCACTTGCTCGATTTCTTCTTTGTTTTCTACTTTTTGAGAAATCTGATGTAATGACTCAATCGCTACAGCGACAGCTTTATCGATACCTTGACGAATACCCACTGGGTTTGCACCGCTTGTCACGTTTTTAAGTCCTTCTTGAATCATCGCTTGTGCCAATACTGTCGCAGTTGTTGTACCGTCCCCTGCAATTTCATTCGTTTTATTTGCAACTTCTTGTACAAGTTTTGCGCCCATATTTTCATATGGATCTTCAAGTTCAATTTCTTTCGCGATTGTTACACCATCGTTCGTAATTAATGGCGCTGTAAATTCTTTATCTAGAACAACATTGCGCCCTTTTGGACCAATGGTTACTTTCACAGCATTCGCTAATTTATCTACACCACGTAACATTGCTTGACGTGCATCTTCTGAAAACTTTAATTCTTTTGCCATTTTAATACCTCCGTCATTTCATACTTCATCTATTATCAATTTCGAATTATTTTTCGATAACAGCTAAAATCTCATCTTCAGTTAAAATTAAATATTGCGTATCATTACGTTTAACTTCAGTTCCCGCATATTGTTGAAATACAACACGGTCACCTACATTTAATTCTGGTTTAAGACGTTCACCGTTGTCTAAAATTTTTCCCGGTCCAACTGCAACAATTTCACCTTCATTTGATTTCTCTTTAGCTGAATCTGTTAAAACAATACCGCTTTTTGTTGTTTGTTCTTGTTCTTTCTTCTCTATTACTACACGGTTTCCTAGTGGTCTAAGCATAGCTTTGTGCCTCCTTGTGGTAAACATAGATTTAGCACTTCAGTCTGTTGAGTGCTAATTTATCTTTATAATAATCAAATTTGGTCAAAATTTCAAGCATAAACGCTTGATGGTTTGTCTCTCTACTAAAATTCAGTTAAAATATAAAACTGTGAATGGAGGAAAATCATGAATAGAATTTGGGTATCACTATTAACCGTCTTACTATATATTTTTGCTCAATTTTCAACTTATTTTGCACTCGCAATAGGATGGATACAAACGACGAATCAAGAAGCATTGCTACAACAAAGTATCACAATACAAGTGATCGCGTTTATCATCGTTGCATTCATCATTGTCATCATGCAATTTTCAGTGAAAAATAAACTCAGTTTTGAGCAAGGAACCAAAGAGAAAAAACGCTATATTTTACCTTATATCCTCGTTGGATTGGGGATTGTTTTTTTATCTCAAATCATTGTCAACTTGTTCTCAGTTCATTTTTTAGGTGCCAGTCCTGCAAGTGAGAATACATTACGCATTATCAAAATTGCACGTCAAATGCCGGTGTTCATTGTTTTAATTGCAATTGTTGGACCACTATTAGAAGAATTTGTTTTTCGAAAAGTTTTATTTGGTGAATTATATCAAGCGATTCGAGCACGAAAAGGGATAAAATTTGCAATCGCGACGACAATCAGTTCTACTATTTTTGCAGTTGCTCACATGGATTTTTCACATTTCTTAGCGTATTTCGTGATGGGCATTATTTTTTCTGGGTTTTATGTCTATACGAAACGACTCAGTGTCGCAATGGGCATCCATATGGCTCAAAATGGAATTGTCGCACTTATTCAATTGATGTTACCTCAAAATGTAGTTGAAGAGGCTGTGAAACACACATCAATGATTCATTTGTTTGTAAACACTTTACAAGCCGTTTTCCCATTTTAGTTCGTCCCATTTGAATAAACACGCGCTGCGACATACAGTATTGTATCGTCGTAGTTTTTTTATTCGACTGCGGTTGCTGATTACTTTAACCTAGCTGCCAATCATGCGCATGTTTTTGTCATTTTTGCGAGGAAATGACCACGATATGGAATCACCTCATCCGGTTAACGATGATAGGTTTATACTGATATAATCGTTCACTTGTGCATGAAATGATAATCACCCCATATAAAAGCTTAAAATACATGCGCTTTTATATGGGGATATATGAAGTCCGCTATTATGTTTCAGAACAGCATCATTTCTATCTATTGTAGATGTCGCTGTCTTACTCGATATGTTTAACTTTAAGGTCAAAATGATGAAACGTTTAATATACTCTGACTCTGCGTTTCATGCTTCAATTATTTCCATGATTGATCTCGACGTTTCCAGAAAATCATGCTTAACATACCTACAAAACCGACCATCACTAAACCGATATAAATCATTGGCTTATAACTCATTGGGGTCTGCTTTTTTTCCACATCATGATTCATGTTTTGATGATCTATATTTTCTCCATATTGTTCAATCTTTTTTACTTTATCTTGCTGATTTTTACTTTCCACGTCTGTTTGGCTACTCGCTTTTAAATCTGGCATCGCACCAAAACGCCCTGTAATCAAGGCTAAAACTTGTTTATCTAAACGGTCATAATATTGTTCTGAGGTGATGGGATTAAAGTATTGAAACCGAAAATAATCTGTACTTTGTTGTAATTCATCTAAATATTGATTGTTTACAAAATTTTCTTTACGTCCTAAATTTTGAACATCGCCTTCTCGGATGACACCCGTGCGACTTAAACGCAAAATCTCTTCTAATAAAAGTGGATTGTACTTATAGCTATTGTTCACACGGTTAATATATTGTTGATACCCTGTTTCAGCTTGATGTCCGCTAGACGGCTCCACTTTCGCCGGAGAAGGTGTAGACGGCACTGGATTGTGTTGATGTGCATGGCCTTCACTTTCTTGTTTTTGCGCATGTCCATTCGATGTTTCTGAATTTGTCGTGTGTGACGCCCCATCATCCTTTTCTTCATGTGATGGCGACGGTGAAGGTTGATCATCCTTCGATGGTGTCTGAGGTGTATCTGGCGAAGGTTGTTTTGATGCGTCATCGGTTTGATCAGGCGCTTCAGGTTTCTTTTGATCTTCATCCGTCTCTTTATGGTTCGGCGAGTCAGTCGTTGTATCAGTAGAGGGTTCTGCTGGATTGTTATCTTTCTTGCCTTTATTGGTATTGTCAGTATCACGCTCTGAATTAGATGTTGATGGGCTTGCGTCAGCACGTCCCATTTGAGACATTCCATTTTGATTTTCACTTGTTAAAAACCGTATTAAATTCGTATGAGGCCTTAATGGTGGCATCGGCTGATGGCCTATGTCTACTGTCCCCTCATGACTGTCTTCTGACTCCAAAGTCTTATTGTAAAGTGGCTCTGCTAATGTATGGTTTGGATATGCTTGCACAAAAGTTTCGAAGTTCTGTTGCGCATTGAGTGAATGGGCTGACATCTCCGCGTTCATTTCTATCGACTTTGCCAAACTGGTATTAAAATTAAGAGGCGATAGAACACATAACATGCCAACTGTACACACATTCACTTTCATTAGCCGTTTGATCACATGACTATTTTTATTTTTTATCACGCCATCCACCTCTCGTTATTTTAAAATTCATCACAGCCAGTATATACAAAACGAACACAGAATACCACCCTAACCTTGATACAGTTGACCTCAATTAGGATTTTTGTTAAACTTTTTAGAATTTAGTAAACTGGAATTAATGAGACAATAAGGGGGCTATTCGATGCAAATTCAACTTTTTCAATTTAATGTGGCATATGGTGATATACAGCAAAACATGCAAAAAATTTCAACATTATTTGAACATCACTTAGATAATCAAACCGATGTCGTTGTTCTTCCTGAAATGTGGAATAACGGTTACGCACTGGATGCATTGCAAAATAAAGCAGATACGGATTTAAATCAAAGTTATCCTTTTATAAAAACATTAGCAAAACAGTATCACGTAGATGTGATTGCTGGTTCTGTATCCAATAAAAAGAATGAGGGCATCTATAATACGGCATTTGCGGTGAATCGCCAAGGCGAAAAAATTTTTGAATATGATAAAATACACCTCGTTCCAATGTTAAATGAACCTGAGTTTTTAACCCAAGGCGAGACGGTGCCTTACCCTTTCTCGCTGTCTGATGGAACATCCGTTTCACAAATCATTTGTTATGATTTACGTTTTCCAGAATTAAGTCGCTATCCGGCAGCACAAGGGGCAAAGATTATGTTTTATGTTGCCCAATGGCCTCAAGTTCGTTTGTCCCATTGGCGCCAACTTTTGCAAGCGCGAGCAATTGAAAATGATATGTATGTTGTTGCTGTCAATGGAAGTGGCAATGATGGTAAAACAACCTATGCCGGTCATTCAATGGTGATTGATCCTAATGGGGAAATCATCGCAGAAGCCTCCACCGATGAAGCGGTCATTACAGTTAAACTCGACCTTCAACAAGTGGACGAGCAGCGTTTAGCAATTCCTGTTTTTGATAATATGCGACCTGACGTGTATCGCTACGGTCAGAAAGTAAAGCGATTATCTGAATGACCTTGATTGATTGTGCCATACTTTCTATCACAATTTATATGTCAAACACATTGTCATCTGATAAGTGGCTATGCTGTTTACAATAGAGGGCATTTTGTAAGCGGAAATGGTTGAACTTCCTTCAGTCCAATTTATGATAAAACTAAAATACATTAAAAAAGAAACAGACGAGCTTGGGAGGGACTCGCCTGTTTTTCATATTAAGGGAATGTTTTTAATTTACAGTTATTCTATTTAATTGGGGATGTTATTAATTATGAAAAAATTTAGTGAATTTACCGATTATTAAATATTGCTGTAATGGTTTCAATACAGAAACCTGATTTTACTTTAGTCTAAGTAAGGAAAAAGATTTTAACAGTAAAGCTTGTGAAATCTAGTTTTTCATAAACTTTTTGATTGTTTCAGCGATAAGCTTAACGAAATCAACAATTGTGCTAATGATATCTCCAGCCATGTTCGCGCACCTCCTTAAAGTATAAATAAAATCAAGACTTTAATAGATTGTTGCTTCCTTAGCCATGTAAGCTGAGCGAAGAATACAATGACTAAGAATATCTGAATTTAACTTGATACAGCTTGTTTTGTAAATCATGCGGTAGACACGCTTTACAAAACCGCTTCACCTCAATCACTTAATGTGATTATGTCTATATTAGAACACGTTTCTTTGAATTTGTGTCATTCATTGCGTAACTTAACATTTTTTATGCTTAACTGTAGGAAAAAATATGTTAGTATTAAATATAATTCTTATTTTTAACAGTTAGGCAAAATTATTGAACAGTTAGGCAAAATTTCTATCAATTGAAACATTGTGTCTTATAATGTTATTAAGGAGGAAGGTCATGAAATTCATTGATAACGGCATCGAAAGATTAGCGCTTAAGCTACAGCAAAAACAAAATTTGAGTCATATCGAATTTTTAAAAGTACGCTTAGGCATGCAAGTAGTTGTCATTAATTTCTCTAAAGCTGTCGTTACTTATGGGCTCGCACTCCTTTTACACTTATTTTTATACACGCTAATTGTTCACATAAGTTTTCTTGTTTTACGATTTTATTCAAACGGTGCGCACGCAAAAAATTCAATACTTTGCCATATTCAAAACATTTTATTTTTTATTTTTGTACCATGGTTAATAGTGCGATATGACATTCCGTTTGTATATTTGTTATTATTGGTTATATTGGGATCATTCCTTGTTGTGAGATATGCTCCCGCAGCGACTAAGAAGAAACCGATTGCAAAGAAAAGAATTAAAGGGTTAAAAATTCGATCTTGTTTTGCAATGGGGCTACTCATCATCGCATCATTCATCGTTTCTGAACCGTATAACAAATTTATTTTGTATGGTGCCATATTACAATCTTTAACATTATTACCTATTTTTAAGTCTAAGGAGGAAACTTAACATGAAATTTTTCGATAGCATTCTTAACTTTATTGTTCATTTTTTCCAATCCATCGGTAACTTTGCGAAAATCCCTTTCAGCTTTGGATTTTTCGATGAACCTGAAATTCCTGAAGAATTATTAGAAGAAGAATAAAATAATTTTTAGAAAGCGTGTATAAAAATTGGAAATTGTTTTATCTACATTAACTGTGTTGTTTCAAACTTTTCTATTCGCCTCAATTACAGGCATGATTCAGAAATACAAATATACTTCTAGGGATTACTTCCTGATACTTGTCGGGATTGTAATCCCTGGACTTGTTCTATATTTTATTTTTGAACGCTATAGTCTTTTTTATTTCATCCTAGCCTTTTTTGTTTTTTACTACAAACGTGCGAAGGCGCTTGGGATTATTTCAGTATTGATTACAGTACTTATTTTGACCATAAGTAGTTTTTTTGGTGTGATTGTTTATACATACTTAATCAATCTTCATGTGAATGATTATGTCTCTATCGTTTTGTATACGTTATTCTTTGCGCTTTGTTGCTATTTCTTAGCATTTATCCTTGTATTCGTCCTGAATAAATTCAAACTCTCATGGTTACATTTAAATCGTTTATATTTAACACTTTTAATTTTAGCCTTAGCTGTGGGTGTCTACGTCTTTTTCTATTTAATGCCTAAGTCCGTCGACACCATGAATGAGTTTAAAACTTTAGGTGTTATTTATTTTATTTCCTTTTTAATCTTTGCATTGTTGATTATTGTAACCACTTTAACGATTGAACGTGAAATGAATTATCGACGAAAAAAACAAGAATTAGAAGATTATTACAAATATACATTACAAATAGAGAAGATTAACAATAAAATGCGGAAATTCCGTCATGATTATATTAACATCCTGTTGACCATGTCTGAGTACTTACGCGAAGATGACTTACCAGGATTGAAAAAATACTATCATGAACATATTAGTCCGCTTAAAAGTGACTTTGAATCACACTCGGTTAAACTCAATGGCGTTGAAAACTTAAAAGTTCGAGAAATTAAAGGTTTAATCACGACTAAAATTTTACAAGCTCAAGAAAAAAATATTGAAATCAGTGTGGAAGTCGCAGATGAAATTACTGAAATCCATATGGAATCTATTAATTTAAGCCGGGCATTAGGTATTATTTTAGACAACGCAATTGAAGCTTCTTATGCGATTGACAATCCAATGATACAAATCGCATTTATCAAAACGGACACGTCCGTGTTGATTGTGATCATGAACAAAGCACCGAAAGACATGCCCAAACTCCATACGTTAATGCAAGACGGATTTTCGACTAAAGGGAAAAATCGGGGTATTGGTTTAACCACTTTGAAAGAAATTATTGATCAAACTGAAAATGCATTCCTTGATACGACGATTGAAAATCATTATTTTGTGCAAAAATTGGAAATTATGAACGATGAGGAACAAGGGAGTGTGAATAATGAAAATTTTGATTTGTGAAGATGATCCAAAACAGCGTGAGCGTATGGTCTCTATCATTGAAAATTACATCATGATTGAAGAAAAACCTATGGAAATTGAAATCGTCACGGATGATCCGTATGCCATTTTGGAAACGTCTAAAAATATGACTGATGTGGGTTGTTATTTTTTAGATATTCAATTAGAGTCAGACATCAACGGGATTAAACTCGGTAGTGAGATTCGCAAGCACGACCCAATTGGAAATATCATCTTTGTCACGAGTCATAGTGAACTCACTTATCTCACTTTTGTTTACAAAGTGGCTGCAATGGATTTTATTTTTAAAGATGATCCAGATGAACTGAGAACACGGATTATTGACTGTCTAGAAACGGCTTTAAAACGGCTTGATTTGTTGACTAAAGATCATACTGTTGAGACGTTAGAATTAAAACGTGGGAGCAGCTCTGTTTACGTGAGCTATGATGACGTCATGTTTTTCGAATCCTCACCTAAATCTCATCGCTTAATTGCTCATTTGGATAATCGACAAATCGAGTTTTATGGCAATCTTAAAGAGCTTGCACAGTTAGATGATCGTTTCTTTAGATGTCACAACAGTTTTGTTTTAAACAGAAGAAATATTAGTAGCATAGACTCAAAAGAACGTATCGTCTATTTTAAAAATGATGAGTTTTGCTACGTCTCTGTAAGAAATATCAAAAAAATTTAAGCTGACTGTTCATCCTATTTCTTTAAAAATCAAGCACACGTTATACACCCCAAAAGTTGGATTCAAACCATCTTTTGGGGTGTATTTGACTTGGGACACAAATCATACATCATTCGTTCATCCCTATTCCATTTTTAGGCTCTTTCTAGATAGTGATTAACGTCTCATTACTCATTCACAGGTATCAAATCATATTTCGTCATTTTTAAATAAATTTGACCAGAGTCCGTCACAACTTTAATTTTATTTGAGCTGACCTGTGGGAAAATTCTAGCGGACAACACACTTTCTCCATCGTTACAAAATATCTCAATGCTTGATGTGTCTACAAAAATACGTAATCGCGTGAGCTCAGTGTTCAATTGTGCTTTCCTCATTGTCCCTTCAACGGGATAAGGTAACGCCCCACTATCAAAACGCTCAAGCGACAGCATTCGCGTTCCTGTTTCATATCGAATAATCGTTGCTTCTTCTCGCGATGCTCGCAATTGTAATTCAAACGCTGACGCTTCATTTTCAAGAATGTCAACAACAAGTTCGTATTGTACCCCTTCATACGGGTGTAATTGCTTAACAAATTTGTTTGCATAGCCAAGTGCGACTTCCTCATTTTGACGTAATTTTCTCAAATCCATATGTGGTTTTTGTTTTAGCCGATCATGCTCAATCGTTAAGATTCTAGGTAAGGTTAAACAATGTGCCCATCCCTCATCATCGGTAGGATAATTCGTATTGGGAAGTCCCATCCACGCCATCATCACACGACGTCCCACTTCATCACACATCGTTTGTGGTGCATAAAAATCAAACCCTTGATCCAATTCAATGAATGGACCATGCTCAAACACTAATGTTTCAAAGTTTAAATGTCCAATGATATAACCACTTAGATATTGATTTTGATATCTGTCATCTTTTGATGTGACGCCTCTCGGGCAAAATAAGAGAACATCTTTCCCATGTATTTGAAAATAATCGGGACATGCCCATACTACTCCAAAATGATCTAAGTTTGTTTTAATTTCACCTTTAAATTGCCAAGGCCCTTCTGGTTGAACAGCCTCGTATAATACGATACAACCGGTTTGATTATGACGCTGTGCCCCTATCATCGCATATAATTTGCCATCTTTTTCAAATACTTTAGGATCTCGAAATTGCTGTGTATAACCTGAAGGCGGTGTTGGAATGGCAGGAGGTAATATTTTCTGAACGGACCCATCCTCATTTACGCGTGCCACAATTTGACTCCTATAACCGTGCCACTCTGAATCACGATGCATTGCTGTATACATGTAATAGCATGTTTCATTAAATACAAATGCCGATCCACTGTTGACACCATGGCTATCATATTCATTGTCTGGACGCAATCCGATACCTTGGTCTTCAAGTTGCACGAGATTTTGACCTTTCAATAATCGCCAATATTTCAACCCATGTACCGCACCTAAAGGAAACCATTGATGTGCAATATAATAGTGATTGTTAAAAAAAATAAGCCCATTGGGATGATTTAATAATCCTGTTGGTGGCTGAATATGAAAAGTTTGTCGAAATGGAGATGCATTGACTTTGTCTGTTAATATTTGTATTTCTTGTTCACTTGCTGCTTCATATTTACGATAACGCTTTTCTCTACTCCATTGCTCCATATTGTACCTCCTTAATGTATTGGCCATCCTATACATCATTAATGACTTTCAAAAGTAGCGTCAACATCAAGCCGCTTACATATCACATTCGTTATCAAACCACACGCATGGCCTCATATCGATTTCAACGGCATGTGTCATTTGATCACTGATGTATCACTTAACATGGCTCAAAATGATCATTACGCTTTTGATTTCATGTCTTGCTTCGTCATCATCTGACTTCATATGTATAGATTCCTCTTTTAGTCTCACTCGCTATTTTATCATAAATTCACCCTTAAATTCTCAACAAATTCATTTCATATGACTTGCCATACAGACTTCATTTAAATAGGGTTCTGCAGATTTATCCAACTTATATGCATCACTCATTTTCCTAACTTATTCAACATGTCATCATCTCACAACAATCGTCTTGCCAATCTCACTGACAATAGAAAAAGCTAATTCCTACCCAATTTGATAGAAATTAGCGCTTTAAATCGATGTATTTAATAAGATGAAAAAGCATCTCACTCAAATATTACATGATTCAAATATGAAGACAAACGATGAGATTGAGCGTCATATAGACTACTATGACTTTATGGTACCGTAGTTCTTCATAAAAAAGAGTAATGATTGCAATTCAACCCCTAAATCTATCTGATGGACTTGAACATTTTGCGGGGCGTTCACGCGTTTTGGTGTAAAGTTAAGAATGCCTTTGATACCCGCTTCTACTAACTGATCTGTGACGGCTTGGGCTGCAGATTCTGGTGTAGCAATGATTATGACTTCTAAATCACCTGCTGCTACAGTTGCTTTAATTTCATCCATTGATTTGACCGTCACGTCTCCTACTGTCGTCCCTATAATCTCTTCGCTAATATCAAATGCCTCTGTAATTGTCATATCATCATGAATTGAGAAGTTATATGAAATTAAGGCCGTACCTAAATGCCCAACGCCAACAACACCAATTTTAATGACATCTGAATCACTGAGTTCTGATTTGAAAAAATCTAGTAAACTATCAATATTGTAGCCGTATCCTTTTTTACCTAACTCACCAAAATAAGAAAAATCTCGGCGAATGGTTGCTGAATCTATATTTAAGCCTTCACTAATTGCCTTTGAATTAACGCGATCTTCGCCTTTCGCTTTTAAAGTGTTCACAAATCGATAGTACAAAGGGAGACGTTTTAAAGTTGCTCTAGGAATTTTGTTCATTGATTTTCCCATAATGAAGTCCTCCGATAATCATTTCTAATACATGTGATGGTGTTCACACTTTATGCTCATTATTATAACTTAATTTAATACATATGAAAACTTTAACAGTTTGATAGCATGGGGGTTTATTGTACAATAAATAGGATGAAAGGAGTGTGCCTATGATTTTAATGCAATTAAGTCAGATTACAAAATCGTTTGATGGTGAAACAATTTTTGAAGGGGTTCATTTTGAAATAAAAACGGGTGAACGTATCGGCATTGTTGGTCGAAACGGGGCTGGAAAATCTACACTTATGAAAATTATCGCCGAAGTTGAACCCTATGACTCTGGCCATATTTCTAAAATAAAAGGTCTAAAAATAGGTTATCTAACACAGCAAATGACACTTAACACACAAAATAGCGTTTTAGAAGAAATGGCGCGCCCTTTTGAGGAAGTAAAAACAATTGGACAACGAATGCAAGACGAAGCGGATTGGCTTGCAGCACATGCAGATCACTATGAATCTGATGCGTATCAAGCCCATATCGCAAAATATGAGCAATTATCCAATCAATTTGAACAACAAGACGGCTACCAATATGAGAGCAAAATAAAAACCGTACTGAATGGACTCGGATTTAGTACAACAGATTATCATCGCCCAATACAAGATTTCAGTGGTGGTCAGAAAACACGTCTCGCACTTGCGCAGATGTTGTTGAGTGAGCCTGATATCCTTTTACTCGATGAACCGACCAACCATTTAGATATGGCAACGACCGAATGGCTTGAAGACTATTTAAAATATTTTAAAGGGGCCATTGTCATCATTTCCCACGACCGCTTCTTTTTAGATAAAATTGTCACACAAATATATGATGTTTCACTCGGTGAAGTGAAGCACTATGTTGGAAACTATGCTAAATTCATCACGTTACGCGATCAATACTATCAAAAACGACTCAGTGAATACGAACGTCAACAAGGGGAAATCAAACGACTTGAAACGTTTGTAGAGAAAAATATTACCCGTGCCTCGACCAGTGGCATGGCAAAAAGTCGCCGTAAAATGTTAGAAAGAATGGTGCGCATCGAAAAACCTATGCTCGATGCGAGAAGTGCGAACATTCAATTTGATTTCGACCGCAATACTGGAAACGACGTGATGCGCATTCAAGATTTAGTCATTGGTTATGATGCTGCCATAACGGCGCCTATTCATTTTGAGATCAACAAAGGCGATCATATCGGTGTGATTGGTCCTAACGGTATTGGAAAATCCACACTGATTAAAACATTAGCGCAACGATTGCGCCCTCTTTCCGGTCAAATTGTCGAAGGCGCAAATCTAAAAGTGGGTTACTATGATCAAAAACAAGCTGAATTTCGCTCCAATCAATCTCTTTTAGACTATGTTTGGAACCAATATCCACAAATGCCTGAAAAAGATATTCGCGGTGTACTGGGGCGCTTTCTCTTCACACAAAATGATGTTCTTAAAATCATTAACGATCTCTCCGGGGGTGAAAAGGCACGTTTGCAACTCGCCTTATTAATGCTTGAGCGTAATAATGTTTTAATTTTAGACGAACCGACCAACCATCTTGACATCGATTCGAAAGAAATGTTAGAACAAGCGCTTAAAAACTTTGCAGGGACATTGATTTTTGTGTCGCATGACCGTTACTTTATTAATCAATTAGCAAATCGTATTTTTGATTTAAACGCGCATGGCGGCCAACTGTACCTCGGCGATTATCAATATTATCTAGAAAAACTAGAACAACAAAAAGCCATCGCTGCATATGAAAAGCAGCATGAATCTGTAGCGCATAAATCGGAGCAATCCACTTCGCAACACTTATATCAAGATCAAAAAAAACTACAGCGTGAAAAACGAAAACTTGAACGACAAATTGAAAGCGAAGAACAAAAAATCACTGAGCTCGAAGCACGTTTGGAAGCAATTGATTATGAAATGACTGATGAAAAAGTCATGCACGACTATGAAAAAACACAAATGCTTGCTGAAGAACGCCTAACTATCGAACAATCTTTAGAACAAATCATGGCAAATTGGGAAAATTTACAATCTGAATTGGCTTTATATGAAGAAAAATCACAAGAACTGTAGTAGAATTTTCTACTACAGTGTTTTTATTATGCACTATCTATATACAAATCATCCACATATCAAATACAGTCATATCAACTATCCACAAAGTTATCCCCGATATCCACAAGCATATCCCCGTTCTAACATTGATTTATTCACATGATGCCACACTTTATCCACCATTAATCATCAAAGTTATACACACCTTCTTAACAACTTGTGCATAAGTACGCATGTTCCCTCTTGACATTTAACCCTTCCAATGGTTTTTCCCTACTTCTGAACTTATCCTTCTCTTCTATTTCCACATTTGAAACGTTCTGATTAAACCTTTGTAACAACAGCGATTGAACCCCAGTGATTCCATTCATTTTAAATTGATTGGTGATAGGTTCCCTGTTTAAATCTGTTTTTGAACTTTAATCATCATTTCGGCCTGAAGATAGCGCTAAAACAACGAAGCACATGCGCCTCGAAGCCGTTCTATCGACAGCCACGTGATACGCATGTGCTCACCATTTTATTCAATCTCTATACATTTCAATATCCATACTACTTAGACCGTTCATTGCCATATCTCCACGGATTCCTTTTAAATAAATTTCATAGGCAGCCGCACCAATCATTGCCGCATTATCCGTACAAAGTTGTGGTTCTGGAATGGCAAGTTCAATGCCTTTTTCTGCTGTTGCTATCTCTAGTGCCTGTCGTAACCCTTTATTACTTGCCACACCGCCAGCAACGATTAATTGTTTAACCTGATACGCCTCACATGCATGCATTGCTTTTCCAACGAGGACTTCGACCACACTATTTTGGAAACTGGTTGCAACATTTTCTGGGACAATCGTTTCACCTTTTTGTTTAGCCTGATGTAATTGATTGATGACCGCACTTTTCAATCCGCTGAAACTAAAATCATAACGTTCCCGTTCTAACCATACGCGTGGAAACGCATAGGTCTCTTCCCCTACTGCTGCAAGTCGATCTACCGCAGGGCCACCTGGATAGGGTAAACCAATTTTACGTGCAACTTTATCGTATGCTTCACCGACTGCATCGTCAAGGGTCTCACCGATTACTTCAAATTGCAAGTGGTCTTTCATATAAACAAGTTCCGTATGGCCACCTGAAACAATTAATGCAATAAGCGGAAACGTAAAGCCCTTCTGCAGTTGATTTGCGTAAATATGGCCAGCAATATGATGGACTGGAATTAAAGGTTTGTCATGTGCAAATGCCAACGCTTTCGCTGCATTGACACCGACTAAAAGTGCACCGATAAGTCCAGGGCCTTGTGTCACAGCAATCGCATCAATATCAGCCATGTTCTTTTGAGACTCGTGCAAAGCTTTCTCAATCATGATTGTCATATTTTCGACATGATGACGACTTGCGACTTCAGGAACGACACCCCCAAAACGTTGATGGCTCTCAATTTGACTTAATACACAATTGCTTAAAATCTTTGTTCCATTCTCAATGACACTGACGCTTGTCTCGTCACAACTCGTTTCAATCGCGAGAATCGTTATTTGCTTATTCATTTAAATTCACCCACATGACTAATGCATCCTCTCCATCACCATAATAATTTTTTCTTTTGCCACCAAATTGAAACCCTAGTTTTTGGTAGACATGTTGTGCCACGACATTATCAATCCGTACTTCTAAACTCATGATTGTTGCAACAGCTTTCGCAAAATTGAGCCCATGTTTCAGTAATAGTTGTCCTAATCCAAGGCCACGGTAAGATTCATCGACAGCAATCGTCGTGATTTGTGCCTGATCGACAACAATCCATATTCCTAAATAACCAATAATCTGTGCTTCAAATTCCAGTACAAAATAATGTGCAAAATGATTTTGTTCTAATTCGTAATAAAATGCATCTATCGTCCACGAACTTTGACTAAAGCTTTGTTGTTCAAGTTGGTAAACGGTCGGGACATCTTCAAGGACCATGCGTCTAATTCGAAGTTGATCGTCTATTGTTGTTGGTTTAACCAATTTTGTTCCGCCTCTGATAGTTTTAGATATTGTGGAATAAAAGTATGAACGTCCCGTGGTTCTCCCTTAAGTTGATACATTACGTCTGCACGAGGTGGCTGTGATACACATGTCAATGACGCAAGTTCTGATTCAAATTGAGTCACATCATGCCCGACAAAGATGACATGGTCTTCCGTCTGCCATTGTGCAATCAATGCTTCTAATGATAGATATTGATCCTCCATCACATTAACAAGTCGATCGGCTTGCCATTGATAAACACCTGCAAATACATGGTTTCGTCGCGCATCCATCACCGGAATAATATAACTGTGCGGTGAATGTATTTGAACGGCCAGCGCTTTTAGAGAAGAAACCCCATACAATCGAATACCTAATGTATAAGCCAATGTTTTAGCTGTGGTCACACCAATACGTAGCCCTGTATAAGAACCTGGTCCTTCTGCAACAATGACCTCGCTCAAGTCTTGTGGCTTGAGCTGAGCTTGTTTCATTAACCATTCAATCATCGGCATGAGTTGTACTGAATGATTGCGTTTTATCGTTGTCGTATAAGTGAGCAACACTTCACCGTCTTTCATGATAGCTACAGATAATGGTTGATTGGCACTATCAATCAGTAAACTGTACATGGTCAAGCACCTCCTTTATTTTCTCATAATGTAAACCGCTTGCTTCAAGCACAAGTTCTCTTTCTTCTTCATTAATCACTTGAATTGTAATTTTCAAGTATTGGTCTGGTAAATAGTCTTGAATAAATTGACTCCACTCGATCACTGTGACAGCATCATCATCAAAAAATTCATCAAAACCTAAGTCCTCATCAGAATGTTCTAATCGATAACAATCCATATGATGAAATTTAAGCGTGTCGCCGCGATAAGATTTAATAATATTAAAAGTCGGTGAACTGATATGACGCTTTACGCCTAACGCTCGACCGATAAACTGGCTTAATGTCGTTTTTCCTGCACCTAAATCTCCGTCTAACAATATGACGTTTTGTGCGGTAAGGTGCGTTGCAAGGACATTGGCGAATGCTTGCATCGCTGCTTTATTTTTTATTCTCATTCTATTCGCACTCCTGACTCGATTTTCTTATCTATTGTAACAAATTTTAAGTGATTTGACTTGACTCATTCTTATACTTCTATTATTTGTATAATGATTCTAACTCAATATACAAACTCGAAAATTTTTTCAGAAAACTCACTAATTTCTGTTGACTTCTTTTCAGTTATAAGGTAAATTAATGTCATGTAATTTTTAGATAATTCTTCCAATTCAAACATTAAGGATTATAATGAACTGATAAACGATAAACTGGAGACATGGCGATACCTATTCGTTCGTCTTCCGTTCACCATTCTAAGAAGAAAAGGAGCGTATTAATGATGAAAACCCATACAGTCGCAACGCATCAACAACAAAATCATATTATCATTTTATTATTACGCTTAGGACTGGAGCTTTAGTCGCAACATGACTAAAAGCTTAAGTCCTATTTCTGATTGAATGGGACTTAAAAGATACGTCCCGAATTCAATTTGGGGCGTATCTTTTTTATTTTCTGAAATTGAGGAGGCATTTGAGATGAGAAGTGACATGATTAAAAAAGGAGATCAACAAGCACCGGCAAGAAGTTTACTCCATGCAACCGGACAAATTCAATCACCTACCGATATGAATAAACCTTTTATAGCCATTTGTAATTCCTATATTGATATTGTCCCTGGACATGTACACCTTCGGGAATTAGGCGATATAGCGAAAGAAGCGATTCGAGAAGCGGGTGCAATTCCTTTTGAATTTAATACGATTGGCGTTGATGATGGCATTGCGATGGGACACATTGGCATGCGTTATTCGTTACCAAGCCGTGAGATTATTGCCGATGCGGCTGAGACAGTCATTAATGCGCACTGGTTTGATGGCGTCTTTTACATTCCTAACTGTGACAAAATTACACCCGGTATGATGTTAGCGGCAGTAAGAACAAATGTCCCCGCCATCTTTTGCTCTGGTGGTCCAATGAAAGCCGGTTTATCCTCTCAAGGTAAAGCACTCACCCTCTCTTCAATGTTTGAAGCAGTCGGCGCTTTTAAAGAAGGGGCCATCACAAAAGAAGCATTTCTTGAAATGGAACAAAATGCTTGTCCGACATGTGGCTCTTGTTCAGGCATGTTTACTGCTAATTCCATGAACTGTTTAATGGAAGTTTTAGGATTAGCACTTCCATACAATGGGACAGCACTGGCGGTCAGTGATCAACGTCGTGAAATGATTCGCGCTGCAGCAAAACAGTTAGTTGAAAATGTCAAAAATGATTTAAAACCGCGTGACATTATTACAAAAGAAGCAATCGATGACGCTTTTGCACTGGATATGGCTATGGGTGGCTCAACGAATACGGTTCTACATACTTTAGCCATTGCAAATGAAGCGGGCATTGATTACGATTTGACGCGTATTAATGAGATTGCTAAAAAAACACCATATTTGTCAAAAATCGCACCAAGCTCTTCTTATTCAATGGAGGATGTGCATCAAGCTGGCGGTGTACCTGCGATTATTAATGAACTGATGAAAAAAGATGGCGTGCTCCACCCAGATCGTATCACTGTAACTGGAAAAACCCTTCGTGAAAATAACCAAGGTAAAGAAATTACAAACGATACTGTGATTCGTCGCCTTCAAAATCCATACGATCACCAAGGCGGTCTCTCTATTCTATACGGAAACATCGCACCTGATGGCGCTGTCATCAAAGTCGGAGGCGTCGACCCAGAAATCAAACAATTTACAGGAAAAGCCATTTGTTTTGATAGTCATGATGAAGCTGTTGCAGCCATTGATAATCACACCGTACGCGCGGGACATGTTGTTGTTATTCGCTATGAAGGACCAAAAGGTGGACCGGGGATGCCAGAAATGTTAGCCCCTACTTCTTCAATTGTCGGACGTGGACTTGGAAAAGATGTTGCATTGATTACTGATGGACGATTCTCTGGCGCAACAAGAGGCATTGCAGTGGGGCACATTTCCCCTGAAGCTGCGGCAGGTGGACCAATTCGCCTAATTGAAGATGGTGACCGCATAACAATTGACTTAATCCATCGAGAGTTAACACTTCATGTCTCTGAGAGCGAACTTTCTGAACGACAAGCACATCAAAAAGCTTTTAAAGCTAAGGTGAAATCCGGTTATTTAGCACGCTATACGGCACTTGTAACAAGTGCAAATACTGGAGGCGTTATGCAAGTACCCGAAGATTTACTTTAATTAATGGAGGGATTAAAAATGACGCATACAAACCACACTGATGTCTCGAAACAAGAGACACTGCTTGACGCATCACTTCAGCCTGATCCACAACTTTTAAAATCAGGTGCTGAATTGTTAGTCGAAGCGTTTTTGGAAGAAGATGTCACCTATATTTTCGGTTATCCAGGTGGCGCAGTATTGCCCCTTTATGACACATTCTACAACGGGCAAATCAAACACATTCTTTGTCGACACGAACAAGGTGCAACCCATGCTGCAGAAGGTTATGCACGTGCCAGTGGTAAAACAGGTGTTGTCGTTGTCACTAGTGGTCCAGGTGCAACAAATGCAATAACAGGCATTGCGGATGCTTATAGCGATTCATTACCTCTCGTTGTCATCACGGGTCAAGTTGCCACTCCGGGTATCGGTAAAGATGCGTTTCAAGAGGCTGACATTTTATCGATGACCACACCCATTACTAAACATAATTATCAAATTAATGATATTAAGGAGATTCCACGTATTGTAAAAGAAGCGTTTCATGTCGCTAATTCTGGACGTAAAGGCCCTGTCGTGATTGACTTCCCTAAAGATATGGGCGTCTTAGCCACTGATACAACGAAAGATAATACAGTCAATACACCTGGCTACTTCATCAATACACATCCTGATGTTGATGAAGTTCAAAAGCTTAATCATTATTTACAAGTTTCAAAACGTCCTGTCATTTTAGCAGGCGCAGGGATTCATTTTTCACAATCTAATGATTTATTGCTCAAATGGGTAGAACAAAATCAAATCCCTGTCGTCACAACGTTACATGGGCTCGGGGCAATTCCATATCGACATCCCCTATTTTTAGGTATGGGAGGAATGCATGGATCTTATGCAAGTAACATGGCTTTAACTGAATGCGATTTATTAATCAACTTCGGCTCACGTTTTGACGATCGTCTGGCAAGTCATCCTGATGAATTTGCCCCAAATGCAACCATTGTTCATGTCGATATTGACCCATCTGAAATTGACAAAATTATTAAAACAGACCTCGGCATCGTCGCCGATGTTAAGAATGTCCTTACAGCATTGTTAAAATATGATCCACCTAAAGTGAAGCATCTAGAATGGCTCGAAACTGTGAAAGCTTATCAAGAAAAGCACCCTTTCAAATATGTAGAGGATGACACACAAACTTTTTGTAAACCACAACGTGCCATTGAATATATCGGTGAGATTACAAATGGAAAAGCATACATTGCCACTGATGTAGGACAACATCAAATGTGGGTGGCACAATTTTATCCTTTCGAAAAATACGGTCAGTTGATTACGAGTGGTGGTCTAGGGACGATGGGATTTGGAATTCCCGCTGCAATCGGTGCTCAATTTGCACACCCTAAAGCAACCGTCGTTGCATTTGTAGGTGATGGTGGTTTTCAAATGACGAACCAAGAAATGGCATTACTGAATGAATTCAATTTAAATATCAAAATTGTCCTTATCAATAATGGCACATTAGGCATGGTGAAACAATGGCAAGACAAGTTTTTCAATCAGCGATTCTCACATTCCGTATTTAATGATCAACCTGATTTTATGAAAATGAGTGAAGCTTATGGGGTTAAAGGGTTTTTAGTAGATCATCCTAAAAAGTTAGAGTCACAAATCGATGCGGCTTTTCTACATCAAGGTCCTGCCCTCATCGAAATTCGAATATCTCCTGTAGAAGCCGTATTGCCGATGGTACCTAGTGGTAAAGCGAATCATGAGATGGAGGGACTATTATGAGACGGACATTCAAGTTACGCGTTTTCGACAAAGCCGGAACACTCAATCGTTTAACCAGTTTATTTGTGAGACGCCAAATCAATATCATTAGTTTAAATGCTTCACCTACATTAGAAGAAGGCATTACTGAAATCACTTTCGTTGCTGAAGTGCCAGACAATGAAAAAAAGCGTACGATTACGCAACAACTGATTAAACAAGTGAACACATTAAGTGTTGAAGATATAACGAATATCAATACCTTTAATCGCGAGCTGTTACTCATAAAGTTAAAAAAGCCGATTGTTCAGGAGGATTTTCAAAAAATAATCCAACCTTATGATGCGCTGGTTTCAGTACTAAAAGAAAATGGGCAATACTTGTACTTACAAGCGACAGGTCCACAATATACTTTAAATCATCTTTTAGAAGATCTATCATCATTTCAAATCGAAGAAGTTTCACGCACTGGTTCAGCCGCAATTATTTGAATAATCAAAAAAACAATTTGGAGGAATTTTAAAATGACAAAAGTTTATTATGACCAATCTGTAGAAAAAGATGCATTAGAAGGAAAAAAAGTCGCTGTCGTAGGCTATGGCTCTCAAGGACATGCACACGCACAAAACCTAAAAGACAACGGCTATGATGTGATTATCGGAATCCGTCCGGGCAACTCATTTAATCAAGCTGAAAAAGATGGATTTGATGTGTTCCCAGTGGATGAAGCGGTTAAACAAGCCGACGTCATCATGGTTCTCTTACCTGATGAAATTCAAGGTACGGTTTATCAAAACGAAATTGCACCACATCTCGATGCAGGCAATGCACTCGCATTCGCACATGGGTTCAACATTCATTTCAATGTGATTCAACCTCCAGCTGATGTTGATGTATTTTTAGTGGCACCTAAAGGGCCAGGACACCTCGTTAGACGGACGTTTGTAGAAGGGTCAGCTGTCCCTGCTTTATTTGCTGTATACCAAGATGCGACGGGTGACGCACATCAACTCGCACTCAGTTATGCAAAAGGGATTGGAGCAACACGTGCCGGCGTATTAGAAACTTCATTTAAAGAAGAAACTGAAACGGATTTATTCGGTGAACAAGCAGTCCTTTGTGGGGGTGTCACTCGTCTGATTCAAAGTGGCTTTGAGGTGTTAGTAGAAGCAGGCTATCAACCTGAAATTGCTTATTTTGAAGTCTTACATGAGATGAAGTTAATCGTAGACCTTATGTATGAAGGTGGACTTGAAAACATGCGTTATTCTATTTCTAATACAGCTGAATTTGGTGACTATGTCTCAGGACCACGTGTAATTACAGACGAAACAAAAAACAATATGAAAGCCGTATTAAAAGATATTCAAGATGGGACATTCAGCAATCGATTTATTAAAGACAATGAAGCAGGATTCAAATCATTTAAAGAAATGCGTGAAGCACAACAAGGTCATCAAATCACAGAAGTTGGGAAATCTTTGCGTGATATGATGCCATTTATTAAATCAAAAAGCATTCAAAAGTAATTTTCTAAGGAGTGAATGAAATGTCTAGTCATATTCAAATTTTTGATACTACGTTAAGAGACGGCGAACAAACACCTGGCGTTAGCTTTTCTTTTGAAGAACGCTTAAAAATTGCAAAACAATTAGAAAAATGGGGCGTTGACGTGATTGAAGCAGGATTCCCTGCTTCAAGTCAAGGTAGTTTCGACTCTGTTCAAGCAATTGCACGGACGTTAAAGCATACGACAGTCACAGGTTTGGCACGTTGTTTAAAGTCTGATATTGATGCCGTATATGAGGCTACAAAAGAAGCGGTTTCCCCTTCCATTCATGTCTTTATTGCGACAAGTCCCATTCATTTAAAGTCAAAATTAAAAATGACAGAAGAGGAAGTACTAGAATCCATTACAACACACGTGCGCTATGCAAAATCACGGTTTCAAAACGTGCAATTTTCACCTGAAGATGCGACGAGAACCCCCCTCCCTTTCTTAATTAAAAGTGTGCAGGCTGCGGTGGATGCCGGCGCTTCGATCATCAATATACCGGATACAGTGGGCTATACGTATCCATCAGAATATGGCAACATTTTTAGAACTTTAACAACTGAAATTCACTCAGACGTTCCGATTACATTTAGTGCACATTGTCATGATGATCTAGGGTTAGCAGTTGCAAACAGTATGGCTGCGATTGAAAATGGTGCCACTCGCATTGAAGGAACTGTTAATGGTATTGGAGAACGTGCAGGCAATACTGCATTAGAAGAGGTCGCACTCGGTTTGTACGTTCGCCAAGATCATTATCCGCTTCAAACTAAAATTCAACTCGAACTCACGAAACAAACATCTGATATGATTGCACGTTATGCTGGTTTAAGAGTGCCGCGCAATAAAGCAATTGTAGGGAAAAATGCCTTCAGCCATGAATCTGGCATCCATCAAGATGGCTTTTTGAAAAATCCTGAAACCTATGAAATCATGACCCCTCAACTCGTAGGTGTGAAGAAAACTGAACTCCCACTTGGAAAATTGTCTGGAAAACATGCCTTCCAAGATAAACTAAAGCAATTGGGTTATGACATTGATTTAGAAGAACAAAAAGTACTGTTCAAAGCATTTAAAGCCATCGCTGATAAGAAGAAGCAAGTGACTGACCGCGATATTCATGCGCTTATTCAAGGTACGGAACACGATAAACATGTGAGTTATCAACTCGAAACGTTACAACTTCAATTTGTGTCGAATGGTTTGCAAAGTGCGGTAGTCGTCATTAAAGATAAAGCAGGCCATCGCTACCAAGATTCCTCCATTGGCACTGGCTCAATCGTCGCTATTTATAACGCAGTAGATCGCATTTTCCAAGTCGACACTGAGCTGTTAGACTATCGCATTGACGCCGTGACTGAAGGGTCTGACGCACAAGCAGAAGTTCACGTTCAAGTGCAAATCAACCAACGTACCTATGTCGGTATCGGATTTGATCATGATATTCTCTATGCTTCTTGTAAAGCCTATGTGGAAGCGGTGGGCAAAGCCGTTCAACAAGAAAGTAAAGGCGGTGAATCTGATGAGCTTTAAAATTGTTGCTTTACCCGGCGATGGTATCGGTCCTGAAATATTATCCGGAACATTAAGTTGTTTAACTGAACTCGCTCAAAAGTTTCAGTTCGATTATCGTGTTGAAAGTTATGACATCGGGGGCTGTGCAATTGACCACTACGGTCAGCCCCTCCCCGATACAACATTAAAAGCGTGTCAAAACGCAGATGCCATTTTACTTGGCGCAATTGGTGGACCTCAATGGCAAGATCCACAATGTCGACCGGAACAAGGCTTACTTAAATTACGGAAATCACTGAATTTATACGCGAATATTCGCCCTACACGTGTAACAGCGGATATGGCACATTTATCACCGTTGAAGCCGGAGATTGTCCAGCATACAGATTTGGTCATTGTTCGTGAACTGACAAGCGGAATTTATTTCGGAGAACCTCGTTTTTGTCATGAAACAGACGCACTTGATTCTCTCACTTACACAAAGGAAGAAATTGCGCGTCTCGCCCATGTCGGATTTAAATTGGCACAGTCACGTCGAAAAAAGGTGACTTCCGTCGACAAAGAAAACGTATTAGCGAGTAGTCAATTGTGGCGTCGTACAGTTAATGAAGTCGCTCAAAATTATCCTGATGTAGAAGTCGAGCATCTGCTCGTTGACGCATGTAGTATGCACTTAATCAAACGGCCAACCGATTTTGATGTTATTATTACTGAAAATTTATTCGGCGACATTTTAAGTGATGAAGCTTCCATGTTACCAGGTTCGCTCGGTCTATCCCCTTCTGCGAGTTTTAGTGATCAAGGCCCTAAACTTTATGAGCCCATTCACGGTTCTGCACCTGATATTGCTGGTCAAAATAAGGCGAATCCATTTGGCATGCTTTTATCACTTGCGATGTGTCTGCGGGAATCCGCAAATCAAGAAGAGATGGCACAAGTGATTGAAAGAACAGTGGATGCGTTAATCGCAAAAGGTATCACAACAGCAGATTTAGGTGGGCATTATCGTACACTTGACATTTTTAATCATTTCAAAGCTTTAATTAAGGAGGCATAACGGATGGGACAAACATTATTCGATAAAATATGGAACCAACATACCCTTACTGGACAGCAAGGTGAGCCTCAGCTATTATATATAGATTTGCATCTCATTCATGAAGTCACTTCACCTCAAGCTTTTGAAGGATTACGAATGCAAAACCGAACATTGAGACGACCTGACCTCACTTTTGCAACGTTGGATCATAATGTACCGACGATTGATATTTTTAACATTAAAGACGACATCGCCAACAAACAAATTCAAGCATTACAACAAAATTGTAAAGACTTCAATGTCACCCTCTTCGATATGGGCTCAGATGAACAAGGTATCGTTCATATGGTCGGTCCTGAAATGGGGTTAACACAACCAGGAAAAACAATTGTCTGTGGTGATTCTCATACTGCAACGCATGGGGCATTCGGAGCCATTGCATTTGGAATTGGGACAAGTGAAGTTGAACATGTTTTCGCAACACAAACGTTATGGCAAACAAAACCAAAAAATTTAAAAATTGAAGTGACCGGACAGCTTTCTAAAGGGGTCTATGCGAAGGACATTATACTCTATTTAATCAATCAATATGGAGTAGACTTTGGGACTGGCTATGCTTTGGAATTCACAGGCGAAACGATTGCACAATTATCAATGGAAGGTCGAATGACGATTTGTAATATGGCGATTGAAGCTGGTGCCAAATATGGATTAATTCGCCCTGATGAAACGACTTTTCGTTACCTTCAAGGTCGTCCATATGCGCAAGATATCACACAGAAAATAGCGCAATGGCGTGAACTATACAGCGATCCAGATGCACATTTTGATAAAGTGATTCATCTCGATGTCACAACTTTAGAACCACAAGTGACTTGGGGAACGAGTCCTGAGATGGGCGTAAGCTTTAATACACCATTTCCAGAAATTCAAAATAAAAATGATGAACGTGCGTATCGTTATATGGATTTAAAACCTGGACAACGTGCATCCGATATTCCGTTAGGTTATGTGTTTTTAGGTTCTTGTACAAATGCGCGTCTATCAGATTTAATCGAAGCCAGTCAAATTGTAAAAGGCCAACAAGTTCATGAAGCGATTACTGCTATTGTCGTTCCAGGCTCACGACAGGTGAAAAAAGAAGCCGAATTATTAGGTTTAGATGTCATATTTAAAGAGGCAGGTTTCGAATGGCGTGAACCGGGATGTAGCATGTGCCTTGGAATGAATCCTGACCAAGTCCCATCAGGTGTCCACTGTGCGTCAACAAGTAACCGTAACTTTGAAGGTCGCCAAGGGAAAGGCGCAAGAACCCACCTCGTATCTCCAGCAATGGCAGCGGCTGCCGCAATTCACGGACGCTTCATTGATGTCAGAAAGGAGGTTGAATGACAATGAAAATCCAACCTATTACACAATATACGGGAAAGACGGTATCCCTATTTCATGACAACATCGATACGGATCAAATTATTCCAAAAGTTCACTTAAAGCGAATTTCAAAAACGGGTTATGGTCCATTTTTATTTGATGAATGGCGTTATTTAGAAGATGGTTCGGACAATCCCGACTTTGTGTTAAACCAACCTCAATATCAAGGGGCATCCATCTTGATTACAGGAGATAATTTCGGTTGTGGTTCAAGTCGTGAACATGCGGCATGGGCATTAAAAGATTTTGGTTTTCAAGTGATCATTGCTGAAAGTTTTAGTGATATTTTTTATATGAATTGTACTAAAAATGCACTGTTGCCGATTCAACTTGACCGTCAAGTATGTGAAGCAATTGCACGCTATGATGAAATCACGATTGATTTACCACAACAAACGGTTCAAACGCCTGAGAAAACGTATGACTTTGAAATAGATAAAACATGGAAAGATAAATTTGTTCATGGGTTAGATGATATTGCCATTACATTGAAATATGAAGCGAAAATCAAAGCGTATGAACTTAAACATATTTAAGGAGTGGAACGTATGTCTGATTTAACGACACCAGTTCAAGTGCAAGATGTGGAGGACGCCTTTTTACGTCTCCATCATCTCGTAAAAGAAACACCATTAGAAAAGGATCATTATTTATCGTTGAAATACGATTGTAACGTGTATTTAAAACGAGAAGATTTACAATGGGTGCGTTCGTTTAAATTACGTGGCGCTTATAATGCCATCGCTGTATTATCCGAAGAAAAAAGAAACAAAGGCATTACATGTGCAAGCGCTGGAAACCATGCGCAAGGTGTCGCATTCACAGCGAAACATCTCAATTTACATGCCGTTATTTTTATGCCAGTGACGACGCCTAAACAAAAAATTAATCAAGTTCAGTTTTTTGGTGGAGATAATGTTGATATTCAATTACAAGGCGACACTTTTGATGACTGCCTCAAAGCTGCACTTCAATTTACCGAAGCTCAAAATATGACTTTTATTGATCCATTTGATAACGTCCATACCATTGCAGGACAAGGTACCCTTGCAAAGGAAATTATCGAAAGTGCAAACGCAGAACAGGTCGCTTTTGATTATGTATTTGGCGCTATCGGAGGCGGAGGTCTCATGTCTGGTGTTGCAACATATTTCGCAGCGCACTCCCCTTCCACTCAACTGATTGGTGTAGAACCTTTGGGCGCTAGCAGTATGTATCAATCCGTTAAAGCCGGTCATATTGTGACGTTAGAAAACATTGATAAATTTGTCGACGGTGCGTCTGTTGCACGTGTCGGTGAACTGACTTACAACATATGTCAGCGTATGCTTCACGACTATATACAGGTGGATGAAGGTGCCGTTTGTTCAACCATTTTAGATATGTATTCAAAACAAGCCATTGTTGCCGAGCCAGCTGGCGCATTGAGTGTCAGTGCATTAGAGCAATATCAAGATCAAATTAAAGGGAAAAATGTTGTTTGTATTGTATCAGGCGGCAATAATGACATCAACCGGATGAAAGAAATAGAAGAACGGTCGCTGCTTTATGAAGAAATGAAACATTATTTTATTCTAAACTTTCCACAACGTCCAGGGGCATTACGTCAATTTGTAAATGAAGTTCTCGGTCCACATGATGACATCACGAAATTTGAGTATTTAAAAAAGAGTTCTCAAAATACAGGTACAGTCATTATCGGCATTCAATTACAGAATAGAAACGATTTAAAGCAATTGATTAAACATGTCAATCAGTTTGATCCCAAAAACATCTATATTAACGAGAATAAAATGCTGTATTCCTTGTTGATATAAAAGAAACATGGACTTGGATACAATGTCCCATATTGAACACTTCAATATTATGATTAAAAGTGCTGTGAAGCAATGAATCGACATTCATTGCTTCACAGCACTTTTTTACCCTTTGTAGCAAAGTATGGCGTACCCACTGGAAATGTAATTTTATGGATCGCTTTGTATCAAAAAAAAGCTCCAAAGTAATAGTAAACCTGAACCATTACTTTGGAGCTTTCGATAACCTGGCACCGTCCTACTCTCGCGGAACGTAAGTCCGACTACCATCGGCGCTAAAGAGCTTAACTTCTGTGTTCGGCATGGGAACAGGTGTGACCTCTTTGCCATTGGCACCAGATTCATCATATTGAATGTGTATACATTCAAAACTAGATAGTAAGTATCGTATTTATCAATAAAACCTAATGAACATCATTTTGATTAAGTCTTCGATCGATTAGTATTCGTCAGCTCCACGTATCGCTACGCTTCCACATCGAACCTATTCACCTCATCATCTTTGAGGGATCTTATAACCGAAGTTGGGAAATCTCATCTCGAGGGGGCTTCATGCTTAGATGCTTTCAGCACTTATCCCGTCCATACATAGCTACCCAGCGATGCCGTTGGCACGACAACTGGTACACCAGAGGTATGTCCATCCCGGTCCTCTCGTACTAAGGACAGCGCCTCTCAAATTTCCTACGCCCACGACGGATAGGGACCGAACTGTCTCACGACGTTCTGAACCCAGCTCGCGTACCGCTTTAATGGGCGAACAGCCCAACCCTTGGGACCGACTACAGCCCCAGGATGCGATGAGCCGACATCGAGGTGCCAAACCTCCCCGTCGATGTGAACTCTTGGGGGAGATAAGCCTGTTATCCCCGGGGTAGCTTTTATCCGTTGAGCGATGGCCCTTCCATGCGGAACCACCGGATCACTAAGTCCGTCTTTCGACCCTGCTCGACTTGTAGGTCTCGCAGTCAAGCTCCCTTATGCCTTTACACTCTATGAATGATTTCCAACCATTCTGAGGGAACCTTTGAGCGCCTCCGTTACTCTTTAGGAGGCGACCGCCCCAGTCAAACTGCCCGCCTGACACTGTCTCCCAGCACGATAAGTGCTGCGGGTTAGAAATCCAATACAATGAGGGTAGTATCCCACCAACGCCTCCACGTAAGCTAGCGCTCACGTCTCTCAGGCTCCTACCTATCCTGTACAAACTGTACCGAATTTCAATATCAGGCTACAGTAAAGCTCCACGGGGTCTTTCCGTCCTGTCGCGGGTAACCGGCATCTTCACCGGTACTATGATTTCACCGAGTCTCTCGTTGAGACAGTGCCCAAATCGTTACGCCTTTCGTGCGGGTCGGAACTTACCCGACAAGGAATTTCGCTACCTTAGGACCGTTATAGTTACGGCCGCCGTTTACTGGGGCTTCGATTCGTAGCTTCGCAGATGCTAACCACTCCTCTTAACCTTCCAGCACCGGGCAGGCGTCAGCCCCTATACGTCACCTTACGGTTTAGCAGAGACCTGTGTTTTTGATAAACAGTCGCTTGGGCCTATTCACTGCGGCTCTTCAGAGCGTGAACCCCAAAGAGCACCCCTTCTCCCGAAGTTACGGGGTCATTTTGCCGAGTTCCTTAACGAGAGTTCGCTCGCTCACCTTAGAATTCTCATCTTGACTACCTGTGTCGGTTTGCGGTACGGGCACCCTGATTCTAGCTAGAGGCTTTTCTTGGCAGTGTGAAATCAACGACTCGAGGAACAAGTTCCTCTCCCCATCACAGCTCAATCTTAAGAGTGCCGGATTTGCCTAACACTCAATCTCACTGCTTAGACGTGCACTCCAACAGCACGCTTCGCCTATCCTACTGCGTCCCCCATCGCTTAAAGCGAATCATGGTGGTACAGGAATATCAACCTGTTATCCATCGCCTACGCCTTTCGGCCTCAGCTTAGGACCCGACTAACCCAGAGCGGACGAGCCTTCCTCTGGAAACCTTAGTCAATCGGTGGACGGGATTCTCACCCGTCTTTCGCTACTCACACCGGCATTCTCACTTCTAAGCGCTCCACATGTCCTTGCGATCATGCTTCGACGCCCTTAGAACGCTCTCCTACCATTGTCCAAAGGACAATCCACAGCTTCGGTAATATGTTTAGCCCCGGTACATTTTCGGCGCAGTGTCACTCGACTAGTGAGCTATTACGCACTCTTTAAATGATGGCTGCTTCTAAGCCAACATCCTAGTTGTCTGGGCAACGCCACATCCTTTTCCACTTAACATATATTTTGGGACCTTAGCTGGTGGTCTGGGCTGTTTCCCTTTCGAACATGGACCTTATCACCCACGTTCTGACTCCCAAGTTAAATTATTTGGCATTCGGAGTTTGTCTGAATTCGGTAACCCGAGAGGGGCCCCTCGTCCAAACAGTGCTCTACCTCCAATAATCATCACTTGAGGCTAGCCCTAAAGCTATTTCGGAGAGAACCAGCTATCTCCAAGTTCGATTGGAATTTCTCCGCTACCCTCAGTTCATCCGCTCACTTTTCAACGTAAGTCGGTTCGGTCCTCCATTCAGTGTTACCTGAACTTCAACCTGACCAAGGGTAGATCACCTGGTTTCGGGTCTACGACCAAATACTCATTCGCCCTATTCAGACTCGCTTTCGCTACGGCTCCACATTTTCTGCTTAACCTTGCATCAGATCGTAACTCGCCGGTTCATTCTACAAAAGGCACGCCATCACCCATTAACGGGCTCTGACTACTTGTAAGCACACGGTTTCAAGTTCTCTTTCACTCCCCTTCCGGGGTACTTTTCACCTTTCCCTCACGGTACTGGTTCACTATCGGTCACTAGAGAGTATTTAGCCTTAGGAGATGGTCCTCCCAGATTCCGACGGAATTTCACGTGCTCCGTCGTACTCAGGATCCACTCAAGAGAGAATTTGTTTTCGACTACAGGATTATTACCTTCTCTGATTAACCTTTCCAGGTTATTCGTCTAACAAATTCTTTTGTAACTCCGTATAGAGTGTCCTACAACCCCAACAAGCAAGCTTGTTGGTTTGGGCTCTTCCCGTTTCGCTCGCCGCTACTCAGGGAATCGATTTTTCTTTCTCTTCCTCCGGGTACTAAGATGTTTCAGTTCTCCGGGTCTGCCTTCTTGCATGCTATGTATTCACATGCAGATAACACGACATAACTCGTGCTGGGTTTCCCCATTCGGAAATCTCTGGATCAACGCTTACTTACAGCTCCCCAAAGCATATCGTCGTTAGTAACGTCCTTCATCGGCTTCTAGTGCCAAGGCATCCACCGTGCGCCCTTAATAACTTAATCTGTTATTAATTATGTGAGTCGTTTTTCAACGACTAGCGATTCATTTTTTGTTTCAAGCTTTTAAACGCTTGTCACTCGGTTTTGCTTGGTAAAATCAATACTTACTTATCTAGTTTTCAATGTACAAATCATTCTGAATCCTCAAATGGATGAGCATTCAAAACTGAATACAATATGTCACGTTAATCCGCTATCACCTATTGGTGATATTCCGTAATTATCCTTAGAAAGGAGGTGATCCAGCCGCACCTTCCGATACGGCTACCTTGTTACGACTTCACCCCAATCATTTGTCCCACCTTCGACGGCTAGCTCCAAAATGGTTACTCCACCGGCTTCGGGTGTTACAAACTCTCGTGGTGTGACGGGCGGTGTGTACAAGACCCGGGAACGTATTCACCGTAGCATGCTGATCTACGATTACTAGCGATTCCAGCTTCATGTAGTCGAGTTGCAGACTACAATCCGAACTGAGAACAACTTTATGGGATTTGCTTGACCTCGCGGTTTCGCTGCCCTTTGTATTGTCCATTGTAGCACGTGTGTAGCCCAAATCATAAGGGGCATGATGATTTGACGTCATCCCCACCTTCCTCCGGTTTGTCACCGGCAGTCAACTTAGAGTGCCCAACTGAATGATGGCAACTAAGTTCAAGGGTTGCGCTCGTTGCGGGACTTAACCCAACATCTCACGACACGAGCTGACGACAACCATGCACCACCTGTCACTTTGTCCTCCGAAGAGGAAAACTCTATCTCTAGAGCGGTCAAAGGATGTCAAGATTTGGTAAGGTTCTTCGCGTTGCTTCGAATTAAACCACATGCTCCACCGCTTGTGCGGGTCCCCGTCAATTCCTTTGAGTTTCAGTCTTGCGACCGTACTCCCCAGGCGGAGTGCTTAATGCGTTAGCTGCAGCACTAAGGGGCGGAAACCCCCTAACACTTAGCACTCATCGTTTACGGCGTGGACTACCAGGGTATCTAATCCTGTTTGATCCCCACGCTTTCGCACATCAGCGTCAGTTGCAGACCAGAAAGCCGCCTTCGCCACTGGTGTTCCTCCATATCTCTGCGCATTTCACCGCTACACATGGAATTCCACTTTCCTCTTCTGCACTCAAGTTTTCCAGTTTCCAATGACCCTCCACGGTTGAGCCGTGGGCTTTCACATCAGACTTAAAAAACCGCCTACGCGCGCTTTACGCCCAATAATTCCGGATAACGCTTGCCACCTACGTATTACCGCGGCTGCTGGCACGTAGTTAGCCGTGGCTTTCTGGTTAGGTACCGTCAAGATGTGCATAGTGACTTACACATGTGTTCTTCCCTAACAACAGAGCTTTACGATCCGAAGACCTTCATCACTCACGCGGCGTTGCTCCGTCAGGCTTTCGCCCATTGCGGAAGATTCCCTACTGCTGCCTCCCGTAGGAGTCTGGACCGTGTCTCAGTTCCAGTGTGGCCGATCACCCTCTCAGGTCGGCTACGTATCGTCGCCTTGGTGAGCCGTTACCTCACCAACTAGCTAATACGGCGCGGGTCCATCTATAAGTGACAGCAGAACCGTCTTTCACTGTTGAACCATGCGGTTCAACATATTATCCGGCATTAGCCCCGGTTTCCCGGAGTTATTCCAGTCTTATAGGTAGGTTACCCACGTGTTACTCACCCGTCCGCCGCTAACGTCAAAGGAGCAAGCTCCTCATCTGTTCGCTCGACTTGCATGTATTAGGCACGCCGCCAGCGTTCATCCTGAGCCAGGATCAAACTCTCCATAAAAGAAGTAAGCTTGATATAGCTCATTGATTGTTTAAGTCAATCACTCTCGAAAGTACTGTTGAAGTACTCAAAATTATCGGAATTAACGTTGACATATTGTCATTCAGTTTTCAATGTTCACATTTATTTCAGGATTTAATGGAGCGGGTGATGGGAATCGAACCCACAACATCAGCTTGGAAGGCTGAGGTTTTGCCATTAAACTACACCCGCGTATGATAGCGTTCTCTTTCTTATTATATATGGTTGATGCGGCCGAGAGGATTTGAACCTCCACGGGATTTCTCCCACTAGGCCCTCAACCTAGCGCGTCTGCCATTCCGCCACGACCGCTCGGATAAATCATAAGTATTTTCAGAACGATATTTATTATATTATAGGCGATTAAAACTGTCAACACTTTTTTAATATAAATTTAATGTTTGTAACCAGTACTTAATACTCTTATTTTCAGAACGTATTCTAGAATACACCCTAACGTTTTAAATGTCAAATCTTATCACTTCTAAGCAATCGAAGTTTTGACGACTTTGTTATTATATCTAGTCTCATATAACTTGTCAATATTTTTATTCATTCTTGCACACTCCAAAACGACTCATTTTATAATGCACAAATTAATGACGCAAATTATCATTGACGCTCACATCATGATGACGTCTTTCAATCAAATCCATTCACTCATGTTTCTTTGCATTCAAGACATTTTTTCATAGATTTAGAACACTAAGTCTGTATACGCCTCGATGAAGTTATCCGATGCTTTGATATGTACAGACATAAGATTGCATGATCAACCTAAATGACGTGAATCGATATTCAACTCGAATACTTACCCGTCTAAAGCAACTTTCTTCCTCAAATTAAACGCACTTTTAATTATGTTCTTGTTCCAATGTAAAGTGCCGTGTTTCACTCCCCCATAGAAAAAGCTGAGACAAAATCTCAACTTTTCCATGGACAAGATGAATACTTCATCCCTATATTCACATCTTAACTTGACGTCTCAAATGCAAAGTTGGACGCCTTTGATACAGATTTTCATCGTTGTAATACCATTTTATCATCTGTTGATTCAAAATTATTTTCAGTCTACGTTGTGATTTTTCAGTTCGATTTTCCCTCTACATCGACCGCAACGCATTTGTGTGACGTTCACGCGTTTAATTCGTCTATAACATGTGCCACAGGATTGGCAAACATATTCATATTTTGCTCTTTGCTCATACTTTTCTATCGGTTGACAATAGCGAGGGGCTTGAACTTTTTCGGATAACAATTTAAAATCTCTATCTTTATGTTGATACCCTTTACCGCTTAAATGTAGAAAATAATGACATAATTCGTGTTTAATAATCTCTATCAACGCTTTCTCACCAAAATGTTCAAATTGCTTTGGATTGATTTCAATATCATGTGATTGCAACAAATATCTTCCACCTGTTGTGCGTAAACGCTTATTAAAATACGCTTGATGTCTGAACGGCTGTCCAAAAGATGCTATGGCGATTTCTTCTGTTAATTGCTGTAACATTTGATCATTCATGAGGATCTATCATTGTTAAAGCGACTTTTCCTTTCACATCGTCAATATTTTCAATCCATACTTCCACGATGTCACCCACATTAACAATATCCATTGGGTGTTTCACAAATTTTTTGGCGAGTTTAGAGATATGTACAAGCCCATCTTGTTTAATGCCGATATCAATAAACGCACCAAAATCAACAACGTTTCTGACCGTTCCATTCAATTTCATACCTACTGATAAGTCCTCAATAGAAATGACATCTGATTTCAATTGTGGCGTTTCATAATCATCGCGAGGATCACGATTGGGTGCAATTAAAGACTTTACAATATCCTCTAATGTCGGTATACCTACAGCGAGCTTTGCCGCGTATTGTTTTAAATCTAATTTGGATAAAGTGGTTGCAAGTTGAGCAGTCCCGATATCTGAAATGCCAAATCCCAGTTGATTTAATAATTCGTACGTGACTGAATAACTTTCAGGGTGAATGGCCGTATTATCAAGCGGCTCTTCTCCTTGAGTAATACGTAGGAAACCAATACTTTGTTCAAATGTTTTCGCCCCTAGTCGTTTCACTTCACTTAATTGACGATGATGACGGATTACACCGTTTGCTTCTCGATACTTGACAATATTATCTGCAATTTGACGTGTTAAGCCTGCCACATGTTGTAACAATGTGCTTGATGCAGTATTGACGTCCACTCCTACTTGGTTAACCGCTGTTTCAACGACAAAATTCAATGCATCGCTTAATGCTTTTTGATTCACATCATGTTGATATTGTCCCACCCCAATCGACTTCGGTTCAATTTTAACCAATTCACTTAGAGGATCTTGCACACGTCGCCCAATAGATACGGCACTGCGTTCTTCAACTTGAAAATCTGGGAATTCAGAACGTGCAATGTCTGATGCCGAATAGACTGATGCACCCGCTTCATTAACAATCAAATATTGCAAGTCCAGATGATGGGTTTGAATCATGCGTGCCACAAAATGCTCTGTTTCTCGACTCGCTGTTCCATTTCCAATGGCCACAAGATTAATTTGATATGTTTTCACCATTTTCAAAAACAATTGTTCTGCCTCAGCTACTTTGCTCATCGGTGGATGAGGATACATGACTGACTTGGCAACAAAAGTACCGTACGGGTTGATGACTGCTAATTTACAACCAGTTCTAAACGCTGGATCAATACTTAAAATTTGCTTCCCTTTTAATGGGGGTTGTAAAAGTAAATTTTTTAAATTCTCGCTAAATACAGTGATGGCTTGTGATTCGGCACGTTCTGTTAAGTCAGCTCGTATTTCTCTTTCTATTGAAGGGAAAATAAGTCGCTTCATCGCATCATCAATAGCTTGTTCTACTATTTTTGAAAGTACATGTTGGCCTTGTAATTCCTGTTTTTTAATCGGCTGTGTTAATGCCGTTTTATCCATCTCAATTTTTATTTGTAAAACTTTTTCTTTTTCACCACGATTCATCGCCAATATACGATGATGCGCAATATGATGAATCGGCTCTTGATAATTATAATACATTTCAAAAACCGCTTTCTCATCTTCAGCATTTTTCTTTTTCTGAGTGACAAACAGCCCTTCTTTCATCACCATTTTTAATACGAGCTGGCGGTACTGGGGATGATCGGCAATTTTTTCTGCAATAATGTCTTGTGCGCCTTGAATCGCATCTGATATTGTCTCCACTGATTCATTCAAAAACGTGGCTGCTTTATCTTCATGGTTTTGATTGGGTTGCTGTTGATAAATCCATTCTGCTAATGGTTCTAACCCTTTTCGCTTTGCTTCGGTTGCCCGTGTTTTTTTCTTCTGCTTGTATGGGCGATATAAATCTTCCACACGTTGTAATTTAGTTTGACTCAAAATGTCCTTTTTTAGTTCAGCTGTTAATAACCCTTGTTGGTCAATCTGATGCAACACCTCATCTTTTCGTTTTTGAAGTTGTTCCATATAGTGATAAGCATCTGCAATTTGTTTTATCTCTACTTCATTTAATCCACCGGTTACCTCTTTACGATAACGTGCAATAAATGGGACTGTATTTTTCTCTTCCAATAATTTCAATACCGCCTCAATATGTTGAACGGAATAATGATGTTGCTTATGTATTGCTTGCACTAAATCGTTTGTCAAAATCTTCACCGCTTTCTCATACTTTTAAATACCGTATAAACATAGTTGTCACATGATACGTCTCCTTTTCAATATACACTGACACCTTTCATATGTCTAAAATCTATCGGCTCTGTTACATGAAATATTGCGACCTATACACAAAATTCCAAAAATACGTCGACACGTAAAAAAGACTGAGATGACCGAAGCATCCCAATCTTTTGGTTCTATACTTTTAACGGTTGGTGAGTTTTTCACTGGCCGTTATTTTTGTTTTAAATACAAAAATAGCACAAATATCTCTATAATTGTAAGTGACAAAACCAACAAATTAAGGAGAGATATTCGTGCCTATGTATAATGATATATCAGAAATGATTGGAATAAAAGTATCAAATTTAAAAATCACTGAATGTTTAGGTATTCAAACCTTCAAGAACGTTCAATCATTGTTTTATAAAGGGGTTTTAACTTATCAACCTAAAGGTTGTGAGTGTTGTGGTATCAAGAATGAGCAACACACAGTTATTAAAAATGGCTTTCGCAGTACAAGAGTGTATATGGGGCTTATTCTTGAAAGACCTAGTTATCTTGTTTTAAAAAAGCAACGCTTCTATTGTAAAGCTTGTGGTCAAACTTTTACGGCTAAAACACCATATATAGAACCGCGTTGTACAATTTCTAATGACGTAAAACTAATGGTGACGAGAAAGCTCGCCACTGTCATATCTGAAAAAGATATAGCGAATAGTGTTTTAGTTTCACCTTCAACTGTTCATAGATATTTGAAGGACCTAGGGGAAGCAGTAAAAACACAACCTAGTGATATATTGCCCCAACATTTATCCTTTGATGAATTTAAGTCAACTAATGATGTCGACAGCTCTATGAGCTTTATATACTGTGATAGTATCACGCATGATATTATTGATATCTTGCCAGATCGACGTAAGTTCAAGTTGGAAGAATACTTTTTAAGATTCTCAAGAAAGCAGCGTGAAGGAGTTAAAAGTGTTTCTATTGATATGTATCCACCATACATGTCGCTAATTCAATCATTATTTCCCAATGCAGATATTATCTTAGACCGTTTTCATATTGTTCAAGCGGTTAACCGTGAAATCAATCACAGTCGCGTTAAAACAATGAATAGTTTTAAGACTAAAGAAAAACCCAAGTACAATAAATTAAAACGGTATTGGAAGCTTTTATTAAAATCTCCAATTGAATTAGACAGAGTCCATTATCACTCGTTCAGACTTTTTAATACATGGCATAGTCAGTATAGTTTAGTACAATTCTTGTTAACTTTTGATGAAGAATTCCAATTAACGTATGAAGCAGGACATCATATTCTAGAAACCCTAAGATCAAATAACATTGAACAATTAGAGGAAGCATTACAACGTTCGAAGAGTTTAAATATTTCAAATGGACTCAAACGTGTTATTAACACACTCATAAAATATATACCTTATATTTCAAATACGATTCAAAATCCTCATTTGACCAATGGTCCAATTGAAGGTATTAACAATAAAATAAAGCTTATTAAGCGTGTCTCTTATGGTTATAGAAATTTTTATAACTTTAGAAATAGGATTTTAATTATTTCAAGGTTATACGTAAGTGAATATAAAAAACGTACTAAGCAACAAAAAATTGCCACTTAGTACGATATTTCTTCACCAACCGACGTTGACAAAGAGCCAATCTTTTATACTTATTTTTTCGCAGCTTCTTGTAATTTTTTTATCGCTGTTCTTTGTAATCTTGAAACATGCATTTGACTTAAACCAATTCGTTCGCCTGTTTCTTTTTGACTCAAACCATCGATAAACGTACATTGTATAATTTCTCGTTCACGATCACTCAATATCGGAAGGATACGTTCTAAAATCATACGCTTTTCTGTTAACTCATAATTATCATCCTGCTCACCCATAATATCTAAAAGCGTCACAGTCGAACCGTCTTTATCTGCTTCTATAGAGTGATCTACACTTAAAGCGTTATAACTTTGTCCCATCTCCATAGCTTCTAATACTTCTTCGTCTGTCACTTCCAAACGTTGCGCAATTTCACTAATTGTCGGTGATCGTTCTAATTCATTGGTGAGTGCATCACTTACTTTTTTAATTCTTGGTCCTATTTCTTTAATTCTTCGTGGCACATGGACACTCCATGTTTTATCCCGTAAATATCGCTTGATTTCACCTATAACAGTCGGGACTAAAAACGCTTCGAATTTCCTATCAAATGATATATCAAATCGATTAATTGCACCAATCAGTCCTACCATACCAACCTGTACTAAATCTTCATGATGTGATTGACCTTTTGAGTATTTATAAGCTAAGGATTCTATCAATTTCTCGTAATGTTTAACAAGTTTTTCTTGTGCGTCGTTATTTTGATCTGCTTGATATGCTTGAATCCATTGGTTGATTTGCTCAGGTGAAACAGCACTAGCTGATTTCGACTCTTTCGTCATTATTTCGCACCTGCTCTTTTTTGATATACTTAATCATGCTTATTGTAACACCCGCCTCTTTATCGACCGTCACTTCATCCATTAAAGATTCTATTAAGAATAAACCGAGGCCACCCTCTCTTAAAAAATCAATATTCTCGTTGTCTTGATAAGGTCCTAAATTTTGTTTTGTCTCCTGATAATTAAAACTATCACCTTGATCTGATACCACTATTTTAATACGATTTGATGAAACTTCAAAACAAACATGAATGTAGCCTTTTTCTTTTTTTCCTTTATATGCATGTTTTACTGCATTTGTGACCGCTTCACTTACGGCAATCTTTGCATCTTCAATATCATCGTAATGTGCCCCTACACGTGTAAAAACGCCCGACAACGTTAAACGAATTAAACTCACATATTCTGCTGAAGCTGGGACGCGCATCTCAATGAAGTCATTCGATTGCATCATAATTTCATTCAACCTCCGTTCCTTCATTGACATGCATTAAGTCGTTCAAACCAGTAATTTCAAAAAGACGTTTAATACGGTCATTGACACCAAGAATGTATAATGACTTTTCATGTTGGTTTAATGCTTTTAATGTCCCTACAAAGAGCCCTAATCCTGTAGAATCCATATAAGTTAATTTTTCTAAATTGACATAAATATCATGTGTGCCTGCTTGACGAATAGGAACTAATACTTTTTCAAGCTCTGGAACAGTTGCAACATCCAACTCACCCGCTACTGCGACATCATAATATGTTTCATGCGCTTGCGTTTCTATATTAAGGTTCATGATTGATTACACTCCTACTTTATTCTCTACTTATCTTTTTTACCCTATTTCAACCCAAAATAATCTCTATATTTGACTTTAATGTACACGTTTAATAATTAAAATGGTCAAGTCGTCACGTTTACCGGTTCTTTGTAACCTGAGCAATTCTTCGTACAAAAGTTGTACAATATCTTGTGGATGTAACTGCTTATATTGAAGTATGAAATCAAGTAAATAACGTGTATCAATAAATTCGCCATTTTCTTGTCTGATTTCAGTCACGCCATCAGTAAAAACGATAATCATATCGTCAATATTAATCGCCAATTCTTGTTGTTGATACTTAACATGAGGACTGACTCCTAACACACGGCCACGAACAGCAATCTCCTCGAACGTATTGGACGCCGCTCGAAAAACATATCCAGGTTCATGGCCAGCTGAACTACAGTAAAGGATATGATTGATATCTTCATAAAGTCCATAAAACATCGTTACGAACATATTTTGATTAATATTTTTTTCTACAACGCGATTCAATCGTTTCAAACCATCGTTAGGCAATTGGGAATGACCATAAGAATCCATTCCAAACTTTATCATACTCATCGCTAAGGCTGCTGGAATCCCTTTACCAATGACGTCTGCTACTGCAAAGCTCATCGTTCCATCTTTATGATCGATTAAGTTAAAATAATCTCCACTGACATGACGTGCAGCAACAGAAATCACACCGATTTGAATACTGTCAAATTGAGGTATATCTGTTTTCAACATCGTTTGTTGTAATCGTGAGGCCACGTCTAATTCCTTATCGTGTCTTTCCATTCGATTGACTAATGCTTTATAATCCGCATAATCATATCCAAAACTACCAATGACTGCTTTTAAAACATCTAAACATGCAATCATATCAGTATGTGAAAGATCACGGCTTTCTACATAGGTTTTATGTATCGCAACAAAATCTTCTGGTATTAAAGCATCATCAGATAATTTTTCAGAAAAAGAATGCGCCTGATTTAAAACGTTTGATTTACTTTCACTACTTAAAAATTGATCAACAAGTTGAAAGTATTGCGATTCATTCTGATTTGCCATTCAATGTTCCCCTTCCACTTAAAACTATAAAAGGCTTTAGGAGCATATCCTAAAGCCTATTTATGATGATTCATGTGCAGTCCTAAACTAATACCAATTGCATTGTTTACTTCTTTCATCTTCTTATCAGACAAAAAAGTCAACTTTTCTTTCAGCCTTTTTTTATCGACTGTCCGAATTTGTTCAAGTAATATAACAGAATCTTTATCGAGCTTATATTTATTTTTTTCAATTTCGACATGCGTTGGTATTTTTGCCTTATTAATCCGTCCGGTAATCGCGGCAACAATCACTGTGGGACTATATTTATTTCCAGTATCATTTTGAATAATGACTACGGGTCTTACTCCCCCTTGTTCGGACCCTTGAACTGGTGATAAATCTGCTAAATAAACATCTCCGCGCTTCATCTAGTCTTCCTTATAGTCAGATATCAAGTGTGATTCATTACAATCGCAAGCTTCACATTCAACTGAGTATGCTTCAGTCGCTAGGGAGAGATTTACATCTGCCATCTGAACATAACCTTCTTTTAATGATTGTTCGATATTTTTATACCTAATTTGATTGAATGCTAGCATAAATAGGACCTCCATATCAATACAACATATCAATGATTATTTTTATTAAGTTCATCATAACAAAAACAAAGTCGAATCTCCATACTATTTTAATAATTCGTTAGAAATTTCACTTTTTTGTTGTATTTGATAGACACGCGGCACTCTTCTACTGATATTACATAACACTTCATAATTAATCGTTTGCTGTTGTCTCGCCACACTTTCTAATGATTGTGATGTATGCCCTTGATGATCGATCAGTACAACTTCGTCACCCACCTGCGCATGTTTCGATACACGTATCGCTGTTCGGTCCATACTAATGCGTCCTACGATTTCACATTCATTACGTCCCATACGTACCGACGCCCCTTGCATGGCACGTAAATAGCCGTCTGCATAACCAATAGGGAGTAATGCAATGGTCATATCTTCAGTCGCAGTATAAGTATGACCATACCCAATGGACTCACCTTTAACCAATGACTTGATTTGCATGACCTCTGTCACAAGGGTCACAGCTGGCTTCAATTTCGCAGTTGCTAACGTTTCAATAAAGGCCGATGGATAGTATCCGTATACGGCAATGCCCGGTCGATATGCATTACATAACGAAGGATTAAACCTTAACGTCCCCGCTGAATTTTGTATATGAATATATGTTGGATGCGTCGTGCTTTCTATGATTTCTTCAAAACGTTCATATTGAAGTTGTGCTGAATCATTCTCTTCATCCGCAGAGTGAAAATGTGAAAATGCGCCTTCAAATACAAGATGTTTTTGAGCGTGAATTAAGGAGATTATTTCATGATAAGTTTGAATATCTTTGATACCAAGACGATTCATTCCTGTGTCAATTTTAATATGTAACCAGAGTGTCTTTTCATTGTCATCATCCATTTCGGCTATAGCCGCTTCAAGCCAATCCTTAGACGTCACAGTAATCGCCAATCGATGTTGAATTGCTTTATTAATCGCTTCTGGTGGAATACTCGATAAAACTAATAATTTCTCTTTCACACCGTGCATTCTCAATTCAATTGCCTCATCTAAAGTGGCGACACAAAAAAACGACATCCCCAGTTCACTCAAGTGTTGTGCCACATGTACACTTCCTAAACCATATGCATTCGCCTTTACGACAGGCATCATCATTTTATTCGGTTGTAATTTCGATAGCGCCTCGACATTTTGTGTGATTGCATCTAAGTCCACCCTCATGACGGTAGCGCGATAATATTTTTCTGACATCACAGTCTTCCTCCTTGTTCACTCTTAGCAACTTCATTGTTCTAATATGACTTGTGCAACCGCATAATGTTCAGTATGCGTGATTGAAACGTGTACTTTAAAGCCTTCCCAACAAATGGTCGGTTGACCTAACGCGTTGTTATCACAATGGATTTGTTGAAATGTCACTTCCTGGCCAATCCCAGTCCCCATAGCTTTGCTAAAGGCTTCTTTCACTGCAAAGCGACCCGCTAAAAATTCCATTTGACGTTGCACAGTTTTATAATTTTGATATCGCAAAAATTCTTGTTCTGATAAAATTCGTTGTGGAAATCGCGGTTGACGCGCAACAGTAGTCGTTATGCGATCAATCTCTACTAAATCTATTCCAATACCATATATCATAATTGTCCCTCATTATTATCGTCTTCCGTCAATGTTTCTTTGTCCACCATCGTTGGTTGCGAATTGTTGTGCTGTTTAATAAAACGCATCATTTCTTGCGCCATTGCTTTGTCAATCAATGTAATTGTCGTGTTCCCTCCAGCAGTGAGGAGTTTTAATGAAGCCAGTTGATATTTTCGCATCAGCCAACCTTCATTAATATCTACACCTTGTATTCTAAACATAGGTATGCGTTGCTGCTTAATGAAGATAAAACCTTTTCTTACCGTCACTAAATGCGGCTCACATCGATAACGAAAAGTTCGATATAAATAAACAGGTCTGAGCCAAACAAATAAAACCCCTTGAACGAGTGCGACCAATCCAAATACAATCATCAACGTTATCATCCATACATGCCAATCAAAAAAATAACCTAAAATCACCATGATGAGGGTACATAGACAGCAAGCGAACATCACTAGACTCGCTGCGACACGCATCACCTTAATACCTTTTGAACTCATCCTATTCATCGTCCGCCTCCTTCTATATACCATTTTTTATAATTTTCAACTTTTGAATGATCTTCAAACCGCATCCCTATGTTTTCGTATATGCTACCTCTTGCAATTGTAAAATGAAAATGAGAAAGGTTGCCACGTCGCATCAATGGGTGTGCGCGTTGTTGAAATCCTAGTATTTTATCTCTTTTAAACGTCATTGTTTTAAAACCAAATAGCGACACGACACGTATGGCGGCTTCCTCGTCCGTAAACGTACGCCCGGACCATCGTGTTGCAATGAAACTATGAACAATAAGATATATCAATACCACCCCAATCGGAATCCAGACCCATTTACTAACATAATAATGACTCACGCCACCCACAGCCAACAACAATAAACCGATTAACCAAAAGCGCCGCTGAAACCCACGCCACGGAAGTCCTATATCCGTTGTCGACAACGTATTGAATGACACCAACGTCTTGATCATCTCTTGACCTTGACGCCGCTGAACAAATGGCAAAACGTTAATTTTACCCGTCGCAAAGTCATCTGCAAAATCCACATCCATATCACTTGTGATTACAAACCGATAAGACGTATAGCCTAACCAATGCCTAAAAAAGGACTTCTTTTCTTCAATCGCCTGTAATTTATGAAGAGGTACTGTTAAGTTTGTCACTTTGAACAAACCGTAACGAACATTTAAAAAATCACCATTTCGGGTTAATGTAAAGCCATAATATCTTAATATCGTCATACAGATTCCCACAATATAGGAAATAAACAGTACCAAGACGAATATGACAGCTACTAAAACAGTGACATCTTTAATCCAACCTTCAACCTGAGAAAACATTTTATTCCACGGAATCCATTCTGCAAAAGATCCTAATAATGACCAGAAAGAACCTAATACAATAAATAAAGCGCCGCTCGTCATCCCCATTAATAACAGGTGTTTCATAGACATTCGATAAATCACTTCTTTCGGTGCAGAATTGCCAACCTCCTGATGCGTATGAGACGCCGCTTCATTCAGTTGATCACCAACATCAATTGCATCCGTTGCTGCCTGCATCACTTTTGCCTTTTCTATCTCCTGTTGAATCCATTGACTTTGTTTTTTCGTCACCATATCTAATGTCACACCATCACTCGGCGTTTTAATAACAAGTCTAACGCCACCAACAAGGAGATGAACGATAGGTTGTAACGTATCCATAGACTGAATACGTTGAATATTGAGTTCTTTACGCTCTAAATTAAACAACCCCGATGTGACCACAAAATACTCATTTTCTATCCAATAGCGTGTGCGATAAATTTCAATTGTCCGATTAACAAAACCTACGACAAAAGCGATTGTTAAAAATCCTGGCCAAATCAAATTTGAAGGCTTTGTATAATCAAATGAATCCCATTGAAAAAAGACAAATATGATAATAAAGAAAAAGTTCCTTTTGATTGTATCAACAATACTTAATACGTAAGAAATTGGATGTAACCTTTGTGGCTCATACATCACTATCACCGCCTTTAATCTGTTCAAGACAATGACTTTCAATGTATTGTACTTCTTCTTCAAAAAGGACTGGAAATGCGATATTATGTCCTGCTGTAAAACAAATCAATCGACTCAGCCGATGTCGTCTCATCAAAAGCCCAGTTTTACGTTCTACATATTGAATCCGTTCAATTTTAATCACGTCATGTTTGTTAAACCACCAATTCTTTTTAATTTCTATCACATGTGTTGTCACACAATAATGATAGAAATGATAAATGAGCATCGGATGAATAAAGCAGTAAAGCACCACAATCACCGCAATCCCGATCATAAAATAAACGCCATACATCGGCCATTCGAAATAGAGCCACACAATGGTAAAAACGGAGAGCACAGCTAAAATGAACAACAACTTTAGGAAGTACACTTGTTTTAAATATGCATATGTTGCTTTTGGACTTCGTTGAAACGTACTATGCATTGTGAGCAATCACCCCTTCGTATATTTAGCAATATTATACCATAAATTCAGCCCTTGAATCGGCATCTCACAGCCGTATTCAGTTGTACACTGAAGTGCGATTAAAGCATGTTTAATGGCGAATCTATCACTGCACACAAATTGAAAAAAGCTAATCTCTATTCAATTAAATAGAAATTAGCTTTTATGATTGGTTCATATTAATAAAGATAGGTTCTATACTTTTAACGGTTGGTGAGTTTTTCACTGGCCGTTATTTTTGTTTTAAATACAAAAATAGCACAAATATCTCTATAATTGTAAGTGACAAAACCAACAAATTAAGGAGAGATATTCGTGCCTATGTATAATGATATATCAGAAATGATTGGAATAAAAGTATCAAATTTAAAAATCACTGAATGTTTAGGTATTCAAACCTTCAAGAACGTTCAATCATTGTTTTATAAAGGGGTTTTAACTTATCAACCTAAAGGTTGTGAGTGTTGTGGTATCAAGAATGAGCAACACACAGTTATTAAAAATGGCTTTCGCAGTACAAGAGTGTATATGGGGCTTATTCTTGAAAGGCCTAGTTATCTTGTGTTAAAAAAGCAACGCTTCTATTGTAAAGCTTGTGGTCAAACTTTTACGGCTAAAACACCATATATAGAACCGCGTTGTACAATTTCTAATGACGTAAAACTAATGGTGACGAGAAAGCTCGCCACTGTCATATCTGAAAAAGATATAGCGAATAGTGTTTTAGTTTCACCTTCAACTGTTCATCGGTATTTGAAAGACCTAGGGGAAGCAGTAAAAACACAACCTAGTGATATATTGCCCCAACATTTATCCTTTGATGAATTTAAGTCAACTAATGATGTCGACAGCTCTATGAGCTTTATATACTGTGATAGTATCACGCATGATATTATTGATATCTTGCCAGATCGACGTAAGTTCAAGTTGGAAGAATACTTTTTAAGATTCTCAAGAAAGCAGCGTGAAGGAGTTAAAAGTGTTTCTATTGATATGTATCCACCATACATGTCGCTAATTCAATCATTATTTCCCAATGCAGATATTATCTTAGACCGTTTTCATATTGTTCAAGCGGTTAACCGTGAAATCAATCACAGTCGCGTTAAAACAATGAATAGTTTTAAGACTAAAGAAAAACCCAAGTACAATAAATTAAAACGGTATTGGAAGCTTTTATTAAAATCTCCAATTGAATTAGACAGAGTCCATTATCACTCGTTCAGACTTTTTAATACATGGCATAGTCAGTATAGTTTAGTACAATTCTTGTTAACTTTTGATGAAGAATTCCAATTAACGTATGAAGCAGGACATCATATTCTAGAAACCCTAAGATCAAATAACATTGAACAATTAGAGGAAGCATTACAACGTTCGAAGAGTTTAAATATTTCAAATGGACTCAAACGTGTTATTAACACACTCATAAAATATATACCTTATATTTCAAATACGATTCAAAATCCTCATTTGACCAATGGTCCAATTGAAGGTATTAACAATAAAATAAAGCTTATTAAGCGTGTCTCTTATGGTTATAGAAATTTTTATAACTTTAGAAATAGGATTTTAATTATTTCAAGGTTATACGTAAGTGAATATAAAAAACGTACTAAGCAACAAAAAATTGCCACTTAGTACGATATTTCTTCACCAACCGACGTTGACAAAGAGCCTAAAGATACTGCTTTATTCGATGAAATGTGGCTTACTTTTGATGATCCGCAAAAGTACGGCCCTTTTTCACTTTCGTTTCTCTTTTATGTTTGAAGTTTCCTTTTTTGTTCCCAGTAGGCTTATGATTACGTGCCGGTTTTGAATGACGCTTATTGCCGCCACCTTTACGGTTTCCTTTTGGAGAACGACTTGTTTTGCGTGATAACGGTTTTTCAAATGTTAATTGTACTTCCACTTCGTCATTTGATTCTACCAACTCTTGTAATAACGCTGTCACAAGTTCTGTCTCATCATAAGTTTCTAAAAGTTGTTTAGCAATGTTTTCAACGCGTGGCTCTTTAGCGGCATCCATCCAGTTTTGTACTTTACTCTTAATATCCTCTTCACGCGCTTTTAATACTTCTTTACGATGCGGTGGTCTTAATGCACGCATTTGACGACGGTTGGTTTGTTCGATTTGACGAATGTAATCCATCTCTATTGGATTCACAAATGTCACTGCGATACCATGTTTACCTGCACGACCTGTACGACCAATACGGTGCGTATAACTTTCCGTATCTTGTGGGATATCAAAGTTATAAACGTGGCTCACACCAGAAATATCCAGACCACGCGCTGCAACATCAGTCGCAACTAAAATGTCGATTTGATCATTTTTAAATTTTTTCAATACTTCTAAACGTTTTGCTTGTGTAATATCACCATGTAGACCTTCTGCCTTATATCCTTTTGACAATAGTGCACTTGTCAACTCGTCGACACGACGTTTTGTTCGTCCAAAGACAATGGCTAATTCTGGTTGATGTACATCTAAGAAGTTTGTAAATGTATCAAATTTCTCAAGTTCTTTGACAATCGTATAATATTCGTCAATTTGAGGATCTGAAATTTCATTATTCATCGTTTTAATAATTCTAGGCGACTTCATAAATTTTTGTACTAATTCTTGAATCGCTTTCGGCATCGTTGCTGAAAACAGCATCGTTTGACGATTTTCAGATGGGAGTTTGTCCATAATATAACGCATATCATCAATAAAGCCCATGTTCATCATTTCATCCGCTTCATCTAAAATAAGCGTTTCGATGTCATGTGTTTTTAATGTTCGGCGATTAAGGTGATCAATCACACGTCCCGGTGTACCTACGACAATTTGGGGACCGCGTTTTAATGATTTGATTTGACGATCGATAGGCATCCCACCAAATACTGTCACCACTTGTACTTTTTGACCACGACTAAATTCTCTCAATTGTTCAGCGACCTGCATCGCTAATTCACGTGTAGGTGCTAAAATTAACGCACGTACGCCTTCTTGTCCAACGACTTTTTCAATCAATGGAATGCCGAATGCACCTGTTTTTCCTGTGCCGGTCTGCGCTTGACCAAGTATATCTTTATTTTCGAGTGCTGATGGGATACTGTCTTTTTGAATCGGTGTCGGTTCCGCAAATCCCATTGCCTCTAGGGTTTCAGCTGTACGTTCTGAAACGCCTAAATCTGTAAATTTTTGCAAAGTAATTCTCCTTTTTTGAATCATCATTCTTATATATTTTTGTCAAATAAGTTTAATCTAACTTCTACATATTACCATTTTCGTCACAATACCGCAATAAACGAAATTTCATTATGATTCAAATACTTTTAGATTTCCCATGAGTTTAAATCATTTTGTTACATATTTCTTTGAATGTTTTGTCGACAGCCAGTGTACTGATAACGTACGATATACCGATTCATCTTACATATCTCAACGCCAACTAATGAAAAAATAAAAAAATATAAAAATAAAAAAATTGACAATATGAAATATTTTCGTTTTGCAAAATTGAATGTGTTTCGTAGACGACATGACTTAAAAGTAAACATGATAAAAAGCCGAGGAATCTCGGCTTTTTATCATTGATGAAACGTCTTAATTTTATATCGCTATACTTCCGATTGTACGAGTGCATCAACAACTTCTTCTAGACGCATCCCTCTAGATGCTTTAACCAACACCGCATGATTTGCCTTTACGACAGATGTGAGGTGACGAATCATGTCCGGTTTCGTATCAAAATGAATGGCTTCACGAACAAAGCGCTTCCCTTTATCATGGATTGCTTTCGCATTATCTCCATAAGTGTACAATTGGTCAATTGTTTTGCCTTCAAGATATGCACCGATACTTGTATGGAGTTGCTCAGAATGTTCACCTAATTCCAAGACATCACCGAGTACCAAGATTTTATCACCAGGCATTAATTCAAGCGTATCAATCGCTGCTTTCATACTTGTAGGACTTGCGTTATACGCATCATTAATCACTATCGCCCCATTGGCTGTTGTGAATTTTTGCATACGCATGGCTGTCAATTGGAGTTGTGACAATTGTTGTTGGATTATCGCCTGATCGAGTCCTAACAATTGTGCCACAGTGATCGCAATTGTGGCATTACGTATATTATGTTCACCTAAAATAGGCAGGGTATAAGTGGCTTCATCATTGATTGTAAACGTCATCCCTGTTTCATCATGCGCAATCATTTTACATTGCATGTCATTTGCAGCGCCTAAGCCAACACTGATTACATGTGTCGTATCCAATGTGGCAACATGCGGTTGTAATAAAGGTTCATCACCATCATAAATCAAATAGCCTGTGTCTTTTAAACCAGACACAATTTCAAATTTTGCTTGTGCAATGCCTGCTCTTGATCCCAAATCTTGCATGTGTGATTCACCAATATTTGTAATAATTGCAAAATCTGGTCGTGCAATATTTGTGAGCAACTCAATTTCATGAAATCCCGACATTCCCATTTCTAAAATTGAAACTTCCGTATTCACATCAAGTTCTAAAATCGTCAGTGGCATCCCGATTTCATTGTTATAATTTCCTTGTGTCTTTTGAACACGATATTGTGCAGATAACACATTTTCTAACATATCTTTAGTTGTTGTTTTACCGTTAGAACCTGTCACAGCAATCACAGTTGGTGCCACATATTGTAAATACGCCTGAGCTAACTGTTGAAGGGCAACCAATGTATCTTTCACATAAATCACAGGACCTGATTCGGGAGGCGTTGTAGCAGCATCCTGTTGAAAGAAAGTGGCATTTGCCCCATCCTTTAACGCTTGCGCACAATATTGATGACCATCGACGTTTTCGCCTTTGAACGGAATAAACAATTGTCCCGGTTGAATTTTCCGTGAATCAATCGTTACACCATGAATTTCAACATCTAAATACTGAGGATCTATGTCACACGCTATCCATTCTGTTAATTGTTTAAGCGTTATTTTTATCATAGTCAAAACTCCTAATCAAGTCGGTGTTTATTTTTTTGCTTATCTTCATAGCGCGCTTTTGCGAGATCAATCAATTTTGTAATCAATTCCGAATAAGAAACACCCATATTTTCCCATAACTTAGGATACATGCTATACGCTGTAAATCCAGGCATCGCATTTGTTTCATTAATGAAGATTTGATTATCATTTGTTACAAAAAAGTCTGCACGCAATAATCCAGAACAGTCCGTTGCTTTAAATGCTTCTACTGCCATGTTACGCAATGTCATTTGAACGTCTTGATCAAGATCAGCGGGAATAGCAAGTTGCACTTTGCCGTCTTTATATTTCGATTTATAATCATAAAACGCGACGTCTTTAACGACTTCTCCCGGCCATGTTGTTTCTGGGTAATCATTGCCTAACACGGCCACTTCGATTTCTCGAGCTTCAATGCCTTGTTCAATGACGAGCTTACGGTCAAATTGAAATGCTTCTTCAATGCCTTGAATGAGCTCTGCTTCATTGTCACATTTACTAATCCCTACACTTGAACCTAAGTTGGCTGGTTTTACGAAAACTGGAAACTCTAATTTATCATTTACAAGTTTGATAATGTTTTTACGATACTTATCATACTCACTTCTTAAAAAGCTTACATACGGTAATTGCGGTAAGCCTCTGTATGCAAATAATTGTTTCATGACGAGTTTATCCATAGAACTTGATGCCGCTAACACACCATTCCCAACGTATGGGATATCCAACACTTCAAATAGACCTTGAATCGTGCCATCTTCTCCATTAGGCCCATGCAATAACGGAAACACTGCATCGTAGCGCGCTCCTAAACCACTTTGTGACAGCAAAACTGAAATATCTCCAGCCTCTACTTGATCGATACGCAATGCTTCAACATCCTTGATCTCATCGGTAATATTCTCAACTTTCTTCCACTGACCTTCATTGGTAATATAAATGATGTCTACATAATATCGCGTTTTATCAATTGCATTGAGCACATTTTGGGCAGTTAATATGGATACGTCATGCTCAGCACTTTTACCTCCATAAATGATACATAATGCCTCTTTCGACATAACTCCGCCTCCCTGTTTTTTATCTATTCTTCATATTACCATGACTGTTATTTGTATTGCATTTATTTTATTGAGATATTAGCAATTTGATTACAACTTATGTAAAATCGGTATATAATGACATTAAAGAATTTATCTGTAAAGGAGATTGTCATGGTATCTTCACGACAACAAACGCAAAAATCGTTTTTGCGCCGCTTAGATTGGCCACTTCTCAGCATTATATTTATTTTATGTCTCATCAGCGTGGTTACCATTCACTCAGCAATGGGAGGCGGTCAATACAGTCTTGATTTCGGGGTAAGACAAATTTTTTATTACATACTTGGTGGCATCATTGCGTTGATTATCATGTTATTTTCACCTAAAAAAATTCGACACTACACCTATGTGATATATATTGTTTTTATTGTTTTATTATTAGGCCTCATCATCCTACCAGAATCTTCAATTACACCAGTGATTAATGGTGCCAAAAGTTGGTACCGCTTTGGTCCAATTAGCATTCAACCTTCAGAGTTTATGAAAATTGTACTCATACTCGTCATATCGAAAGTCGTGGCACAACACAATCGATTTACATTCAACAAGTCATTACAAACCGATATGATGTTACTATTGAAGATTGCCGTTGTGAGTTTCATCCCAATTGTACTCATTTTATTACAAAATGATTTAGGAACGACACTCGTATTTTTAGCGATTATTGCTGGGATTGTCATCGTAAGTGGTGTGACGTGGAAAATTCTTGCGCCCTTATTCGGTAGCGCCATCTTATTGGGTGGAGGAATTATCCTTTCAATTATTTATAAACCGACCTTAATTGAAAATGTCGCCGGCATTAAAACGTATCAATTAGGTCGTATCAATTCCTGGTTAGACCCGTATACGTACAGCACAGGAGATGGCTTTCACTTAACAGAATCATTAAAGGCCATTGGCTCTGGGCAACTTATTGGAAAAGGGTTGAACAACGGCGAAGTTTATATCCCTGAAAACCATACCGATTTTATTTTTTCGGTTATCGGTGAAGAATTCGGTTTCCTTGGTTCTGTAGTATTATTAGGGTTGTTTTTATTATTACTCCTTCACTTCATCCGAATGGCAACAGCTTCTGACGACTTATTTAATAAATCTTTTATTATTGGTTACGTCAGCCTGTTACTCTTTCATATTTTCCAAAATATAGGGATGACCATTCAACTGTTACCGATTACTGGTATCCCATTGCCATTCATCAGTTACGGAGGTAGTGCGTTGTGGAGTTTAATGGCAGGTATCGGCGTTATCTTGAGCATTCATTATCATACACCGAAAAAGTATAACGATGAAGCACGTACACAAAAACGTACAACATAATGATTGAAAAAGAGGCTGAGGAACAATGTCGTTTCCCCAACCTCTTTTTTTATTATTGATTTGTTTTGCGTCGTCGTGTGAAGAACGCGATGACACCTAATGCAATCATTGAAAGTGCAAGTGCTGTTTGACCGATTGCATTCACTTGTGATTCCCCTGTTGCCGGCAACATTTTTGTTGCTTTATCTTGCTGTTTCACTGGTGTTACTTTTGTAAACGCCATGTTTTTATCTGCTTTTGGTTGTGCAGTTTGCGCTGTTACATCTTTTTTCTTCATATCTTGTGCTGACGCTTTTGAAGATTTTGTTGCTTTTGAGTCACCACTAGATTTGGCATCTCCTGTAGCATCAATGTGTTTAACACTTGGTCCTACCAATGCTGGCGGTTCAAATTGTAAATCACTCGCTACCTTATCTTGATCATCTGCCGATGTATTACCCAAATCTTTCATCGCATTTGGATCTTCAACTTTTAAAATATCGAAGTATGGATCCGTATTCGCATCTGTAATCGATCCATCTTTATGCAACACAGCGTATGGAACGGCGCCTTCTGGTGGATTGGTTGCCATACGTTTTAAATATGCAGCATCATCTTCACCTTCTAAATGCGGATAAATGTACGTAGGTTTATGAATTGTCGGTGTCGCATCTTTTTTCGCCTCATCCTTAACCATTACTTTCGGAGCATCCGCAGCATCCTTTTCCGCCGCTTGTATGTCATGCGCATAAACTTGCGTCGCCGCTGTAACAATTAAACCTGTAACCACTAATTTTTTTAACATATGAATTCATCCCTTTAAAATTATTTTTTCACTGTAACTGAGCGCGTATTAATATAACCCATCCATTTATCCTTATTGTCGTATAATGAATAATATTTTTGACCATTTGGGTGATAATACTCGTACTTTGCAGTGTATTCCTTACCAACCTTAATGTTTTTCATATCTGCTTTTTTACTAAAGTCTAAATTTTTCCAAACAACAATTTTACCTTTATTAATGACGATATTCTTATTGTATTTGTGTGCATTTGGAACTTTAAGAAAAGTTACAGATCTGCTGTTAATGTATCCAATCCATTTATTTTCAGAATTGTATAATGAGTAATATTTTTGACCATTTGGATGATTATATACATACTTTGCTTGATATGCATCACCTATTTTAATTCTTTTAGTATCTTTACTCATTGAAAATTCTAAATTAGACCAAAGCTTAATATCTTTTTTATCTATTTGTACAAATTTTCCAAAATGATGTGCAATAGGCGTTCCCATCCAATGTTTAATGTAATCTATTTTTAAAGCATTAAGTCTCACTCCGCCGTTATAATCCGAAGCACCAAATGAATGAACGGCAATGATCTTGTTTTGTTTATTTCGCACACTACTACCACTTTGTCCAAAAAATGTATCTAACTGATAATACAAAATATTATCAGTTATTTTTTTAAGATTCCCGATGGATTTGTACTGAACCTCCCCTGATTTATCTCCAGGAAAGCCAGATGTTTCAATTTCCTCATTTTTACTTACTTTTGATGTTAGGCCCAATGTTCCAGTTTTCTTTCCTAATTTTGAATCTAATTTAATAATTGCTAAATCATAATCTTGATCAGATGTATCCTTCCATTTTTTAAAGGTTAACATTTTCTTTGATTTAGCTTTACCAATTGTATACTTTGGTCCCTTTTTACCTGCATAAACAGTAACCTCAGTAGCCCATCCTAATTTAGAAGAGTAAACATTATGTGCTGCAGTAAGTACAGTATCTTCACCAATCATCGTTCCAGAACCACTATAAATCTTACCATCAGAATATGTCATATTTAAGAATACAACTTGTTTATATGGTGAAGATAAATAATTATCTAATAATTATCTACTACTTTTCTTTGATCTTTCCCAAAAATTCTTTCATTGATATTACCATACAAATATTCAATAGGTATAACTTTGCTTTGATCTATTTCTATATCACCTGAAATAGGTTCTTCTGTCGATTCAATTGGTAATATTTCTGAGTTTATTGATGATATTTCAGGATATTCTTGATTTTCAACTATTTCATCACTAGCAATATAAGCTTCTTCGGCCAAAGCGACAGATTTATAGTTAATCAATGAAAACAATATTAAAACAGAGCTTAATAATACTAAACTAAATTTGAATTTCAATTTTTATCCCTCACTTAATCTTAATCTGAACTACAATTTTTACTCCTTTCTTTATAGTAGTCACAGTGGCCTAAGCATTTCCAAAACACGATTTAGCTATCTTATTCAAGTATACATAATAAAACCAATTATGTTCAACAATGCTTTGTGTATTTTACAATTTATTTTTATTACATTTAAATATTATATATTATTTAGTTTTTAGCATTAATATAATTCGTTTTTACCATCGCAAAAATAATAATCATATATTTTATAATTATATTTAAATATAATCATAAATAATTAATAATTTTTATATATTACTAATTAAGTCTTTAAAAACCAATAGGGATAGATATACATAATCTTCATTATTATGTAGCCTTCGTAAGTAATTCTATCCTATTAAAAACTAATCAATATTTCTTAAAATTAATTATTATTGTCACCCGGTATTTCTCTTTAGATAAAACTGATAGAACAGGTCATCAAATACGAATCACATATAAATTTATATAATAGGCAATTTTGATGTTGATATTACCACATCTACCTTGTTATTTTCACCACTGTGTACACTTCGATTTTGTGATCGGGTTCTCTCTTAAACATATGTTGATTTTGGATTGCGGAACTGGCCGAGACTCCTGAGGGATTAGACGCAGCCGAAAATCCAATTCGGCCTCCATCCAATGCTCACTCCAATCAAGCCGAATTTAGTTAAGGCAAGTCCCCTAGGAAAGCAAGGCCAAAGAGGAGCAATCAACAAAATCAATGATATTTCTATAACTTCCCCGATTACAAAATCGAAGATACTCAACGAAGTGTTTAACAACCGAAAAAAGCACCTAGATGTGACATCAGTCAACATCTAAGTGCTTCTCAAACATACTTAATAAGGTTTGAGTTTCTCAGTTGCAGGGTTAGGTTTCGGTAATGATCGCATGATATCTATTCGGGGCTTCGTTTTTTTTACTTTGACACCGAGTGAAGATAACATTTGGACCACATTTTGAAGCTTATCATTCTTTTTCGCCATTTAATCACCCCGTATCTGCTATCTACTACACTTATCATACCCTAAAGTTCAGTGCTTTACTATATCAAAATGACATTTCATAAAAATTATTTCTTCACATTTTTTAATCGTAATGCATTTAATACAACTGAAACTGAACTAAATGCCATTGCTGCACCGGCAACCCATGGCGCTAAAAGACCTGCTGCTGCAATAGGGATTCCAATCAAATTATAACAAAATGCAAAAAATAAATTTTGTTTTATATTTTTTATTGTTAAACGACTTAGCTTTAATGCCTCTACAACTCCTGTCAAATGACCATTGACTAACGCAATATCAGCAGAATCTAATGCAATATCAGATCCTGAACCCATCGCCACACCCATATCACTTTTCATCAATGCTGGTGCATCATTCACACCATCACCCACCATCATGACACGGTGACCCTGTTGCTGTAATTCACTAATGACGTCAGATTTTTCATCCGGTTTGACTTCTGATATCACTGTTGTAAATCCAAGTGCTTGTCCAATCGCTTGTGCTGTACGTTCACTGTCACCACTTAACATGACTAGGCGATAGTCTTTTTTTAATTGCTGTAATACCACTTTGGCATCAACTTTTGGTTCGTCACGCAAAGCGATTACTGCTACAAAACAGTCGTCAATGGCCACTCCAATGACCGTAGCCCCCTGTTGTTCAAGGTCATGAATTTTGTGTTGTTGTGTAGATGATAGCGCATCTGTTCCGGTGATGAATCGAACCGAGCCTATACGAACAACCTGGTCATTAATTCGTCCTGAAATACCGTGACCGATATGTGTCTCATACTGTTCTACTGGTAGAGTCTCTTCTTGTGCATATGCATCTAATAACGCTTTAGACAAAGGATGTTCAGAGTGAAGTTCTAGACTCTTAATATAAGCACCAATCGGCCAGTTTTCATTATAATAAATTTTATCGACTACGATCGGCTTGCCATTTGTAATCGTCCCTGTCTTATCAAAGACAATGGTATCGACATTTTGTGCTTGTTCGAGTGATTCTGCTGTTTTAAACAAAACCCCTGCTTCTGCTGCACGTCCTGAACCGACCATGATAGACGTTGGCGTTGCTAAACCTAAAGCACATGGACATGCAATCACGATGACTGAGATAAAAATTTCAAAGCTCTCTGTAAATCGAAATGGACTGATGATAAAATACCATACCGCAAAGGCAATTAGAGCCAAAGCCACAACAGTGGGTACAAAAATATTTGAAATTTTATCAGCAAGTCTTTGTATTTGTGGTTTATCATTTTGTGCCGCTTCAACGACTTTAATGATTTGATTTAATACTAAGTCTTCACCAACCTGAGTCACTTTAACTTTAATAAAATTCGTTTCATTCAATGTACTACCAATAACAGTGTCACCTATTTTCTTTTCAACAGGCATACTTTCTCCAGTTAACATGGCTTCATTGATTGTCGTAGCACCATCCACAATTTCACCATCTAAAGGGATTTGTTGACCACTTCTCACCCACAGAACATCTCCCACCCGTACATCATCAATTGATACCCGCTCTGTCTCTCCATTGCGTTCAACTTCAGCATCTTTAACTTGTAGTGCTGCTAATTTACTAATTGCATCACTGGCATGTCCTTTCGCCCGCATCTCAAAATATTTACCTAACAAAATTAAAGTAATTAATACGGCACTTGTCTCAAAATAAAGTGCAACATGATGCGTTGAATTAATGTGTGTTAACATTAAATAAATACTGTAAAAATAGGCAGCTGATGTCCCCATCGCGACAAGTACATCCATATTGGCGCTTTTGTTGGAGAGCGACTTATACGCACCGACATAGAATTGCCCTCCTAATACAAATTGAATAGGTGTAGCTAAAATAAATTGAAACCAACCATTCATGAAGAGATTAGGCACCGGGATAAAACTGAGAAATGCAAAATGACCAAACATCGTATACAACAATGGTAATGAAAGTATCAGCGAAATAATAAACTTATACTTTTGCCGCTTTAATTCACTACTTTTACGTTTTTCAGTTTCAGCTTGTGTCTCCATTGGAAAGGCTTCGTATCCAATCTTTGCCACACGTTCATATATTTCATCAATAGTAATTTTCGACGGGTCGTACTTCACCGTGCCATTTTCCATGACTAAGTTCACACTGATATTATCAATACCTTCTTGACGATTAAGTACTTTTTCAATACGTGCAGAACAAGCTGCACATGTCATACCTGAAATTTTAAAAGTTTCTTCTCGTGTCATCTTTTCATCTCCTATACCTATAGAGGGTATATTCTTTTTATAAAATGAGGGCTCAATCTCACACTTTCATGAAATTTAAGCCCACTCGCTATCTTATGACACCACATCGTACCCTTGCTCATAAATACGTTGTTTAATATCATCTAACGCTGTATCTTCATTCACTTCAACTTCCACTATATCTTTTGCAGGGAAAGCTTCTACATGTGTCACATGCGCATTTTCTTTGACTGCATCTTCAACTGCCGCTTTACAATGATCACAAGTCATTCCTTCTACTTTAATTGTGTGTTTTACCATCGTTTGACACTCCTTTGTATGATTCGATTACAGGAAATCCTGCATCATAAATTTCTTTTTCTATTGTGTTGAGATTCGCTGGTGTTTGAAAAGTGAGTTTCACTAGATGTGCTGCAATATCAACTACTACTGATTCAACACCAATCAACGTCAACAAGCGTGTTTCCAATTCATTTTGTTGGTGCTCTGTTGTCAGTTGATCAATTTTAACGTAACCGATTTCCATCACTTTACCTCTTCAATCTTTCATCAGTTTTTGAAATGTCACGAGTAATTCTTCCATTGCCTCAGTTTGATGTCCTGCTTCAATTTTATGCATGATACATCCTTTCATATGGTGATCAAGTAATCGTGATGCAACACTATTTAATGCCGAACGTGTAGCTCTAATTTGTGTTAAGATGTCATCACAATAGACATCCTCATCAATCATACGATTAATCGCTTTAACTTGACCTTCAATGCGATTTAAACGTGATTTCAAATTTCTCTTAATCTCTTCAGAATGATGTGCATGTTCTGTCATTTCACATCCCCCTCATATTCTATACTTCCATATTATACCCTATACAGGTATATGTCAATGTCTAAAAATCACTTAAAAGTCTTAATCATGATACAATAAAAACACTTTACAAGAAGGAGTTATATCATATGCCCGAGTTCTTATATTCCATTCTTTATAATCAAAATGTATTACTCAATTACATATTTATAGGTGCATTTTTATTAAACCTAATTTTTATCTTTACTATTATCTTTATGGAAAGACGCAGTGCCAGTTCAATATGGGCGTGGATATTTGTACTCGGTCTCTTTCCACTCCTTGGATTTATTTTGTATTTATTATTCGGTCGACAAATCCAACGAAAATCCATCTTTAAGTTAAATCAACGTGATCAGATGGGCTTAGAAGCCATTGTCAATGAACAACTACATGCACTTAAAAACAATCAATTTGAAGCTGACAATCCGCATATTCAAAATTACAGCCGTATGATTCAAATGCTACTGTATAACAACGCTGCTTTTTACACGAATAACAATGAAATCACGCTTTTTACAGATGGACACCAAAAATTTAACAGCCTCAAAGAAGATATTCGAAATGCAAAATCTTATATCCACATCCAATATTATATTTTTAAACATGATACATTAGGAAAAAGTATATTAGCATTATTAGAAGAGAAACTCGAACAAGGTGTAGAAGTTAAAATGCTGTATGACGATATGGGCTCTCGAAGTTTAACATTACGTGATTTCAAACGATTTAAACAAAAAGGGGGACATGTCGAATCCTTTTTCCCTTCCAAGTTGCCGCTCATTAATTTGCGGATGAACAACCGAAATCACCGAAAAATTGTTGTCATCGATGGTTATATCGGTTATGTAGGAGGCTTTAATGTCGGAAATGAATATCTCGGTTTATCTAAAAAGTTCGGTTATTGGCGAGATACGCATTTACGTATTCAAGGTCAGGCTGTCAGTGCGCTTCAACTCCGCTTTATTTTAGATTGGAATTCACAGGCACATCGCGACAATATCACTTACAGTAGTCAGTATTTTCCACGTCATCAAGAAAATAAAGCTGGCAATATCGGGATTCAAATCGCTTCGAGTGGACCAGACGAGTTTTGGGAACAAGTGAAATATGGATATTTAAAAATGATTTCGATGGCCAAAAAAGAAATTTATATTCAAACGCCTTATTTTGTTCCTGATGATGCCTTTATGGATGCATTAAAAATTGCAGCATTAGGCGGTGTCCATGTGAATATCATGATTCCATCAAAGCCAGATCACCCATTTGTGTACTGGGCCACTTTTAAAAACGTTGCAAGCCTTCTTGAAGCAGGCGCACATGTCTACTTATACGATAACGGCTTTTTACATGCCAAAACCTTAACAATAGATGATGAAATTACAAGCATAGGGACAACGAATATGGATCATCGCAGCTTTACTTTAAATTTTGAAGTCAATGCATTCGTTTATAATGAAAAATTAGCTCAAGAAGTACGTGAAAGCTTTGAAGAGGATTTAAAAGCATGTTCGGAGTTAACAAAAGACCGTTATGCACAAAGAGGGGTATGGATTAAATTTAAAGAAGCAGTCAGCCAATTGCTCGCACCTATTTTATAATAGAAAAGAGGGAAACTAAATGAAGCAACACATTAAGGCCGCTGAACAATATATGCGACATTGCCATGCACAAGACCAAAGTGGACACGATATTGCACACGTATTGCGTGTAAGAAAACAGGCACTAGTCATCGCACAACACTATCCCGATGCGAACTTATTTCACATTGAAATGTCAGCCCTGTTACATGACACAATTGATGATAAATTAGTAGAAATGACCACTGCACGAAATGCATTAATTGCGTTTTTCAAAAAACAGCAAATAACGCCTGATGATCAACAAGCGATTTTATATATCATTGAAAATATCAGTTATCGAAAAACTCAAAACGTCGGAACTTTGCAGACGATTGAAGCGCAAATCGTTCAAGATGCCGATCGTTTAGATGCTTTAGGTGCAATCGGTATCGCAAGAACCTTTCAATTTGCAGGCCATTTTAATGAACCGATGTGGACCGGGACACATACACTTCATGACATGCAACAACTTGTGGATATGCATGCACTTCCTCCTTCAGCAATCAAACACTTTTTTGAAAAGCTATTGCACTTAAAGGCGCATATCAATACACCAGAAGCCCGACAAGTTGCTGAACAGCGTCATACTTTTTTAGAACATTTTTTACTTCAATTTTTTGACGAATGGGACACCTCATCCCCTTCTTCCTAAATCAAGCTAGTATCCAAATTAAAAAACGGGAGGTCTACCACTTTTGTAGTGGCACACCTCTCGTTTTAAGTCAATTTAACATCATTGAATTATTTCTTTTTATTCTTTTTACTGACAACTTGTGTGTTTTTGCCTGTATTTTTGCCGTTTTTTTCTGCTTCAAACTTTTTGATTAATGGTGCAACTTCTTCTTTTGCTTTTTTACCATACACCACATTCGCTAAATACGTTTGAACCACAAGGAATGCCGCTGAAACAGACCAGTATAAACCTAGTGCCGCCGCTGAACTAAATGAAATCCAGACAATCATGATTGGCGATACAATCATCATCATGTAACCCATTTGACGTTGTTCTTCAGGCATATTTGCACTTGATACATAAGCCTGGATAAAGTAAAGTACACCGGCAATGATTGTGATCCAAATATCTGGTTTATCAAGTTGGAACCACATGAAATCCGAATATTTCGTAATTCCTCCGTCTGAAGGATATTTCAAGACAAAGAATAGACCCATAACAATTGGCATTTGCAGGATAAGTGGCAAACAACCTAACATACTTGCCATTGGATTCATATCATATTTTTTATAAACTTGCATCATTTCTTGATTTGCTGCCATCTTATCTTCTTGCGTACGTGCACGTTTCACTTTTTCTTGTGCTTCTGATATTTCAGGCTTTGCAATTTTCATTTTTTCACGCATCATGTGCATGTTTTTATAGTTTGATAACATAAATGGTAATAACACGATACGTACAACCAATACGATGATGATAATCGCTAAACCATAATTGTTATTCAGATGATCCCCTAACCAGTGTATTAATCTGTCCATCGGTTGAACGAATGTATTAAAAAAGAATCCATCCCGATTTTCCGGTTTACTATAATCACAACCAGCTAGAAGAAAGACGACACCTACAAGCATTGTCAATAACGCTTTGTTCTTCATTTTTCCACCTCTAATGTCATATTCACATAAATGATATTTTAACATACAAATCCTTTTGGTGGAAATATATTCCAACATAAAAATGACATTATTTGAAATACTGCAAATAACGCTTCACAGAGTTTTCAATATTCGCACTGTGTGTAATGGAGGAAATCGTTGCGATACCATCCGCTCCATTTTTAATTAGGGACGCAACATTTTCTTCTGTGATTCCTCCAATAGCAACCATTGGAATATGCGCATCATACTCACGCATACGTCGAATTAATTGAATACCACCAGGTCTTTTCGCATCACTTTTAGACCGCGTTTCATATACCGGGCCTACGCCGATGTAGTCCACATCAGTTAAATCAGATTGATCATATTCTTCAAAACTACCAACACTAAGCCCTATCGTTTTACCTTTTAATAAATGCTTAAAACTTGAAATCTTTGCATCATCTTGACCCACATGAACCCCGTCAGCATCAATTTCAATCGCTAAATCAATATCGTCATTGACTATAAAAGGCACGTGATACGCACGACAAATATCTCTGAGACGTATCGCCATCGCTTTTTTATCTTCTCCCTTTAATGATGAAGGGCCCTTTTCACGAAATTGATACATTGTAATACCGGCCTCTAAAGCCGCTGTTAAAATGGATTCTAAATCCCCTTTTTTGATATCTTGTGTACCCGCAATAAAATACACACGTAACTGTTTTCTATCAAAACCCATCTCGACTCACTTCTCTCTTTTTAATCTCTAATAAATAAGATTCCGTTGATGTTTGATTTAATGCATCGATAAATGCCATTAAAAATGTTCCTGGTAAATCAGCACCCTCCCGCATTTCTGCTTGTTCAGCAGCAATATTATAAAACGATACCGCCTCCACAAGCTGCTCAAGCGTTGGTCGTTGTGCACCTAACAGAAAACTTGCAATGACAGCGCCAAGCAAACAACCTGCACCTGTAATTCGTGTTAATAAAGGCGTTCCATTAGATAAGACGGTAATTTGATTGTTTTGTATCACCACATCTTCTTTGCCAGATATGACAATTGCGGTTTGATACTTTTGATACGCTTGTTGCGCAATGGACACAGCATCCATATCCGTCGCACTATCCGTTCCCTTCATAGTTGTTGTTGCATCCACCAACGTCATGATTTCTGAAGCATTACCTTTAATGACTGCCACATCAACTTCATCTAAAAATTGCTTACAGAAATCTTTACGGAATTGTGAAGCCCCCACTGCGACAGGATCAAACACGATAGGAACATTCATACGATTGGCCGTTTTTGCAATCGCAAGCATATCCCGACTATTTTGTACTGTCAACGTTCCAATATTGATTAACAACGCTTGTGTCATCTTAAAAAAATCTTCTGCTTCTTCAGGTGCCTCACTCATAGCTGGACTTGCACCTAAACTGAGTAAACCATTTGCTGTGAAATTTTTCACAACATCATTGGTATAACATACAACAAGCGGGTGTTGTTTTCTTACTTCAGTCAAATAACTCATCTTAATCCCATCCTTTTAATTTTTCATATGCAAAATGATTGACCGGACCGCGCCCTTTTCCAATTTCTGGTGTTTCTTTTATTGCTAATGAAATATAGTGCTTCGCTTTCGCAACAGCATCATACACTGTTTTACCTTTCGCCAATTCTGCAGTAATAACAGCTGAAAATGTACATCCTGTCCCATGCGTATGTTTTGTAGGGTAGCGGTCACTTTTAAATTCATAATGTGCTTCCCTCGTAAATAAGTGATCGACTGCATCCCCTTCAAGGTGGCCCCCTTTAATGACAACGCCCTTAGAACCAATCTCTTTAATAAAAAACTGACCCGCTTGATGAATTTTTTCGTTAGAATCGATGACGAGACCTGTAATTTCTTCAGCTTCAGGTATATTAGGTGTTGCAACATCAGCAAATGGTAAGAGTGTTTCTTTTAACTGTTTCCGCACTTGTTGATCCATTAAAGAATCACCACTTTTTGCAACCATCACCGGATCAATCACATAAGGTATGTTGATTTTTTCTAAAAAACGACGAATGACAGCCATCATTTCAGGTGTAGGTATCATCCCCGTTTTCATCGCATGTGGCATCTCATCACTAAAAACACTTTCTAACTGTTCCTCTAACCAGCTTGCTTCTAAATTATGGATATGTTGAACACCCATTGAATTTTGTGCAACAATGCTCGTCACTGCTGCCATCCCGTAAACCCCACAAGAATGAAATGATTTTAAATCGGCCATGGCACCTGCACCACCACTCGGATCTGTACCAGCGATTGTTAAAGCGATTTTTGGCTTCTTCATTTGTTTTCTCCCCCAAATTCCCATTGTTCTAATTGATAAGACATATTAAAAAAGCGTCTCTCATGAATTGTACTTTGTAAAAAATTATTTTTAAGTATTTCTCGAACTTCTGGTGTGCTATTATTTGCATACGTATCGAGCCAACGTGCAATATAAGACATGAGCGTATCCATTTCTTTCGCATAAAAAGCAAACCAATCTTTTAATGGATGCTGCGCTGGAAAGTCATGATTTTCAATCGCCATTTTACCAATTTGCTGATACACGTATGGACACGGTGCCATCGCCGCAATCGTGTATGCAACGTTATCATAAGCATAGGCATTATAATACATATGTTTAATGTAATGGTCTGCTGAAGGATACCAATCTCCATCTTTAATAATCTCTTGGTAATCACTTCCTACATATTGCGCCAAAATATGATGAGCTTCAACCTCACCCGAACTGGCAAATTGAATTTGTTCAGTTAAAAATTGAATTTCTTCTTTTGTGTTCACTTTTGGAATTAATAAAGCATAAATTTTAGCGAATTCATTTAAATAACGTGAATCTGCACGTAAATAATGGCAAATCGCCGTTTTCGATATTTCCCCACTCAACATGCCTTGGATAAATTTATCTTGATAGATTTGATTAATTAATGGTTTCGCTTCTTGTTTTAATTGTTCTGTAAACTGCATCATCATTCTCCTTTGATATGAAAAAAGACTACTCCCAAAAGCAGCCTAGTCAACACATCAAAAGCCTCACGTGTTACACGCTACTTCCCTACGTTGGTTTCACCCAAATCAGGTTCTGAGGGTCTGAATTCACATTCATCTCAGCCAATATTGGCACCCCTAGTAGTCCTTCATTAATATTTACTTTTAATGTATCAAAAACCAGTCATAAGTTCAATTAACTGAACGTCTGTTAGCAAGCGAATCGGTAACTCTATTATCTGTTTATGGCATCTCACCTGTATGAACAGGAGGCCTTTGTTATCGTAATCATGCGTCGACGGGTTTTATAAATAGATGCATTCTTATTCAAATGAATCAAAAATTATGTATCGTAGTTCTCAATATCAATGGTGAATAAAAGTCATCATTATGATGGAAACATTAACGATCAAAAGCGGCAGTTGCCCTTAAATATTTTTCAATATTTAAGAACAACTTGCGCCAACATTTTAACATGCCGCATCATTTAAATTTTTCATTTGGCTATTGCCGCTTTTAAAAATGTGATGATTGATAAAAATTTTGAAGAATAAAAGGATAATGTGAGATAAATCAAATTATTTTATTTGGAGAATATACTTAGAGAAGGTGGTTTGCATTATTGGTGGGATATCCAATAATAAATTATTCGACACACGTTTACTCTTGAGTTGGATGTGTGTCAATCCTTATTGTGGGTGATGATGCCAAAATAGGAGAAATTTCTGAAACGAGCAATTCTGTAGCATAGCGTTTTTCGTCATTTTGATAAAAACGCCTTGATTGTATTTGCCCGCTCATTGCTACAGTCATTCCTTCAGTTATCGTTTCGTTAATTTGAAGCGCAATATTACCGAACGCTTTACAATTTAAGTAATCCGTGATGGGTTTTGGACTTTTACTTAAATCATTTCTAGTGACTGCGACAGTAAAAATAATAAAGTAACGCGCTTCATTTTCATAGAACTTCGGCGGGCGCTGAATATGACCGACAATCTGAAAATGATTCATGTGGTTCACCTCCTGTACGCATACTATATCGCTTTCAAGAAAGAATAACAAACTACCAATCATGAAAAAATCGTCATTAGACACGCACAGGAAATCATGCAATCCGAGAATTATTTTAAAAATTGCGCTATAATAAGGGATATCATAAAATGATTCGTAAAGTTTTTAATGTGAAGGAGGCGACGCTGATGAAAACTTTTAAAGCAGTGCGTTTTCAAATTGTATCAGACCATAGTAGCGTTACTGAATATGAACTTTTAGATGGTGTGATTATCAATAAAGAAAATAGCGGTACGGGTTGGTTGTTGGAAATTGTGATTTCAGATATACATCAGGAACAAATGGAAACTTACATGGAAGCGGAGGCGTTACTGGATATTCGTGTCGTTATCACTCGTCCTTCAAATGATCCTGCACTTTTTGATGCAACGATCAAACATATTACTCCTTTAACTGACGCCATTTCAGTTGTTTTTGAATGTCATATATACACATTGCGACAAGTCTATGCAGAAAATTTACTAGAACAACTTGTTAACGAAGGATTGCAAGGTCAACAACTCATTACGACGTTTAATCGTATGATGAAATCTAAACCACGTTTAAAAGACGAACGACAATAAACAATAGGCTGTGTTGAATGATTATCACGCGTTGTCATACATCACGTCGAATCAACAGTATCTTTTCTTCCTTCTCATCACCTTGAAAAGTCAATTGAGGACTACATTGAATGTTGTGCGCATAAAGCTAAGCTGGCCATCAAGTACTGAATCCTGTCACGTCTAACCCGATTCAATACAAAATGCCCCTAAAAAACTTCTGTTTTTAGGGGCATTTAAGCCATTTCATCTCTATGAAACAACACTTGACTTCCTTATTCTCAGTACCTATGCATTGGGGTCTTGGAGTGCAAATGTCAACTCACAACTACATGCGATTTGACCATCTACAGTAGCCACTGCCGTTCCTTTACCAATAGGCCCTTTAATTTTTGTAATTTCTACTTCTAACTTTAATGTATCACCCGGTACGACTTGCTTTTTAAAACGACATTTATCAATCCCTGCAAACAAAGCTAACTTTCCTTTGTGTGCTTCGCTGTTCAACATCGCTACTGCACCTGTTTGTGCTAAAGCTTCTGTAATAAGTACCCCAGGCATAACTGCATAATTTGGAAAATGACCTTGGAAAAACGGTTCATTTCCAGATACTTGTTTAATCCCTACACAACGTTTGCCAGGTTCATATTCAACCACTTTGTCAATTAACAAAAAAGGTTGTCGGTGCGGGATAATATTTTTGATTTCATTGTAATTAAAAATCGTTTCCATTAATTATTGCCTCCAATTGTTTCAATGATACGATGCCAAAACTTAAAACTAAACGCGTTAAGCACGTTATCATGATTAATAATAAAACCTACCATGACGCCTATGATAAACATCATTATCGTTACCAGTACAAAAAGCGTTAATTTAAAGCTCACTGAAACGATCATTGTTTGTACAAGTTGTTTCCATTTAGTCATTAATTCTTTCAATAGCCGCTCCCAAAGACTTCAGCTTTCCATGAAAATTTACATAACCACGGTCAAGATGCTTTAATTCTGTGACAATTGTTTCACCGTCCGCAACAAGTCCCGCCAATATTAATGCAGCGGCGGCACGTAAGTCGGTCGCTTTCACTTGTGCACCTTGCAAAGCACTTTTGCCTTCAATTTTTGCGCTACGCCCTTCAACAGATATTTTCGCATTCATACGTCTAAATTCTGCAACATGCATAAAGCGATTTTCAAAAACGGTCTCTGTTATCACTTTATGCCCTTCTGCCGTTAAAAGTAAAGCCATCATTTGAGATTGCATGTCAGTTGGAAAACCTGGGTGCGGTAATGTTTTGATATCGACGGGCTGAAGCTGCTCTGGCGCCGTAACACGTATACCTTCTTCAGTATATTCCAAATTCACACCCATTTCTTCTAATTTATATACTAAGCTTGTCATGTGCTCTTTGATTGCACCTTTGACCAACACATCTCCACGTGTAATCGCTGCGGCAATCATCAGCGTCCCCGCTTCTATTCGATCAGGGATAATGGCATGTTTAACGCCTTTTAAATTGTCCACACCATGAATAATAATCGTGTCTGTCCCTGCACCTTTGATATCGCCACCCATTTCATTGATGTAGTTTGCTAAATCAACAATTTCGGGTTCTCTTGCCACGTTTTCAATAACCGTACGTCCTTTCGCTAATGATGCTGCCATCATGACGTTTTGCGTTGCACCGACACTCGGAAAATCAAAATGGATATCGTTACCAACCAAGCCTTGTGGGGCTTCCGCAAATATAAAACCAGCTTCTTGATGAATGTGCGCACCGAGTGCCTCTAATCCCTTTAAATGCTGTTCAATTGGACGAGACCCAATTGCACATCCTCCAGGTAATGCCACTTTTGCACGGCCTAAACGTGCTAGCAATGGGCCCATGACCAATATACTCGCTCTCATTTTACTCACATATTCATAGGGCGCTTCTTCTTTTAAATTTTTTGATGCATCTACTGTCACAGATTGACGCTTTTCACTATATTTAATTTTTGCATTTAATACACTTAACACATTATTAATTGTTTCAACATCACTTAAAGCTGGCACATTCACTAATTCGCTTTTCCCATGACTTGCTAACAAAGAAGCTGTTAATATGGGTAAAACTGCATTTTTTGCTCCTTCTACGCCGACTTCACCTTTAAGTGTATTTCCACCTTTAACAATAATTCTATCCATCTCATTAATCCTCCACTATGTTTACAGCTCTATTCTTTTTATCTCTTCAAAAACTTAATCAGTCTACCCATGACTATTAACTTATTTTATGATAACTAAACATTTTTTGTATTAAAATAAGTATTTTATTTGTGTGGAAAATCGTAATAAATCAATAATAAAACGACTCACACTTGTACCGATGAGTATTGCCAAAAATATCATGATGACTTGTACTTGTAATGGAAAACCTTTTTTAAAAAATTGGTCCAACCGGATTGCATTAAGTCCCCAGTATGCGGTACAAATACATATTACATGCATCACAATATTTGCAATCGCAAATTGTCCGATGTAATCCATTTTATTGCTCCTTCACTTATCATCTCTCTATTAATTTTACATGATTTATAAGTTAAATCATACTATAAGTGACTTAAAATAATACAATTTTTGATTATATGTTTTTTCTAGGCCTATACCTTTAACAGTCATCCACATGTATCCCATTATTATGATCATCAAACATGAACATATTGAAGAAAAGCCCGTTACGTTTAATCCCTTTCAGTCATTTTATAAGCTCATAACAGTCCTTAAGAAAAACATGGGAAGAATGTGACGTATCTCGTACAAGTTATCGTTTAATGAGAAAATGCAAAATTCAATTCGAAGTTGTCATAATAAAAGCTCGGTCTGTCGTGTCGACAAACCGAGCTTTTAACTCACATATATTATTTAAATTTAGCAACTTCGATACGATTTTCTGCGCGCTTTAATGCACGTTCCGCACGTTTTAAATCCGTATCTGCTTTGTCACCTTCAAGATAAAATGTTGCACGTTGTTTTGCTGATTTAGCACGTTCCAAATCAATATCATCCGCTGATTCAGCAGCTTGTGCAAGAATATTGACTTTTTCATGGCGAATCTCAGCAAACCCTTCTGTTACAGCTATATAATCCGATTTTCCATTTTTAGTCACTTTTATATGACCAATTCTTAATGGTGTAACCGTCGGAATGTGACCGTACATCACACCCATCTCGCCTGCTGTCGTTTGTAAGACAACAATTTCAACATTGTCTTCTTTGTAAACAGAACCATTAGGAGTGACGATATCTAAGGTTAATGTGTTCATTATCCAGGCCTCCTAATTAGAATTAAACTTCTACACCCATGTCTTTAGCTTTAGCAATCACATCATCAATACCGCCCACTAAACGGAATGCGTCTTCCGGAATATGGTCGTACTTGCCTTCTAAAATCGCTTTAAAGTCTTGAACTGTTTGCTTAACTGGGACATAAGATCCTTTTTGTCCTGTAAACTGTTCTGCAACGTGGAAGTTTTGTGATAAGAAGAATTGAATACGACGCGCACGTTCAACGGTTTTCTTATCTTCTTCAGATAATTCGTCCATACCTAAGATGGCAATAATATCTTGTAATTCACGGTACTTTTGTAATGTTGACTGAACTTGACGCGCCACATCATAATGCTCTTGTCCTACAATCGTAGGCTCTAATGCACGTGATGTTGATGCTAATGGATCTACCGCTGGATAAATCCCCATTTCACTTAGTTTACGTTCCAAGTTTGTTGTTGCATCTAAGTGCGCAAATGCAGTAGCTGGTGCTGGGTCAGTATAGTCATCGGCAGGTACGAAAACAGCCTGAATCGACGTAACTGAACCTTTGTTTGTTGATGTAATACGTTCTTGTAATTGACCCATTTCAGTCGCAAGTGTTGGTTGATAACCTACGGCTGAAGGCATACGTCCTAATAGGGCAGATACCTCAGAACCTGCTTGTGTGAAGCGGAAAATATTATCGATGAACAACAATACATCTTGTCCTTGTTCGTCTCGGAAATATTCAGCCATTGTTAAACCTGAAAGTGCAACACGCATACGTGCGCCAGGTGGCTCGTTCATTTGTCCGAATACCATTGCTGTTTTAGCAATAACGCCACTGTCTTTCATTTCATAGTATAAGTCGTTACCTTCACGTGTCCGTTCACCGACACCGGCAAAAACTGAAATACCACCATGTTCTTGGGCAATATTATTGATTAATTCTTGGATTAATACCGTTTTACCGACACCGGCACCACCGAATAAACCAATTTTTCCACCTTTAATGTAAGGGGCTAATAAATCGACAACTTTAATCCCAGTTTCTAAAATTTCTACCTCTGTAGAAAGTTCATCAAATTGAGGCGCTTGTCGATGAATAGGGTCACGACGTACTGTTGCATCAATCGGTGCTTCCAAGTCAATATGTTCACCTAATACATTAAATACACGACCTAATGTTGCGTCACCTACAGGCACACTAATTGCTGCTCCCGTATCTGTTACTTCCGCACCACGTTGCACACCATCAGTAGAGTCCATAGCAATTGTACGTACAACATCGTCGCCTAGATGAAGTGCGACTTCTAAAGTTAAGCTCTCAGTTTCACCATCTCTTGGCACTTCAATTGTCAATGCGTTGTTAATATTTGGAATTTCATTATGTTCAAAGCGCACATCAATTACTGGCCCCATGACCTGAGTTACACGGCCTAATCCCATGTTTCTTCCTCCTTATAATAAAAATTATTCTAACGCTGCTGAACCACCAACAATTTCAGTGATTTGTTGGGTAATGGCTGCTTGTCGCGCTCTGTTATATTGTAATGATAAATCGTCAATCATTTCTGTTGCATTATCTGAGGCATTCTTCATCGCATTCATACGTGATGCGTGTTCACTCGCTTTTGCATCAAGAATTGTTCCATAAATCAAGCTTTCGATGTACTGAGGTAACAACACCTCTAATATCGCATCTTTATCCGGCTCAAATTCATATGATGACATGGCACCGTGACCTAAACTTGAATCCTCTGGAGATAATGGTAACAACTTTTTACTGCTCGGCTTGTTTTCGATTACACTCAAGTAATGGCTATAATAGATGTGTAATTCATCGATTTGTTCGTCGACGTATAAATCGACAGCTCGTTTGCCAATCGCTTGAACGGCTTTGAACGAAGGCTGATCTGGAATGTCAGTTAATGTGTTTTCGAGCTTATAACCTCTATTCCGCAAAAAAGTCGCACCGATTTGTCCTAATACAATTAATTTATATTCTTCGGGACTGTTATGTCGTTGTTCAATGTCACGAATCATTTTCTTTAATACATTTGCACTATACGCACCGGCTAGTCCACGATCACTAGTAATGATCATATAACCTACACGTTTGACCTGACGTTCATTAAGCATTGGGTGTGTTGCCGTTTTATTTGCACCTGCAATTGCTGTAATCGCATCTTTCATTTTCTCCATGTATGGGCGAAAAGTTAATGCATTTTTTTCGGCTTTGCGCAATTTAGAACTCGAAACCATGTTCATCGCATTGGTAATCTGCTTTGTCTTCTTGGTCGATTTAATACGAGAATCAATTTCTTTTAATGAAGCCACCATCTCACCACCTTATCTATTTTGATCGTCTGTTTTATTATGCTTCAGAAACTTTGAAGCCTTTCTTGAACTCATTAATCGCTGCTTCAAATTTCTCATCTGCAGGAAGTCCGCCTGTTTCACGAATTTCAGTGAAGATGTCATTCGCATTCACTTTTGTCCATTCAATGATTTCTGATTCGAAACGTGTAATATCTACAACTGGAATATCGTCTAAATAGCCACGTGTTAATGCATAAATAATCAATACTTGGTGTTCAACAGGAAGTGGTTTGTTTTGATCTTGTTTTAAAACTTCAACTGTACGTTTACCACGTTCAAGTTTGCTCGCCGTTGCTTCATCTAAATCTGATCCAAATTGTGCGAATGATTCAAGTTCACGGTAAGAAGCTAAGTCAAGACGTAACGTCCCCGCAACCTTTTTCATCGCTTTGATTTGTGCCGAACCTCCTACACGTGATACTGAAAGTCCCGCGTTGATTGCTGGTCGGATACCAGAGAAGAATAAATCAGATTGTAAGAAGATTTGTCCATCTGTGATTGAAATAACGTTTGTTGGCACGTAAGCTGAAATATCGCCTGCTTGTGTCTCAACAAATGGTAAAGCAGTAATAGAACCGCCACCTAAATCGTCATTCAACTTAGCCGCACGTTCTAACAAACGACTATGTAGATAGAATACATCACCTGGGTAAGCTTCACGGCCTGGTGGACGACGTAACAATAATGAGAGCTCACGGTACGCAGCCGCTTGCTTCGTTAAATCATCATATACGATTAAGACATGTTTACCATTGAACATGAACTCTTCAGCCATGGATACACCTGCATAAGGTGCAATGTAAAGCATAGGTGCTGGTTGCGCTGCTGATGCAGAAACAACAATTGTGTAATCCAACGCACCCGCTTGACGTAATTTTTCAACAGCAGAACGTACTGTCGATTCTTTTTGACCGATAGCAACATAGATACAAATCATATCTTGGTCTTTTTGATTCAAAATTGTATCGATAGCGACTGTTGTTTTACCTGTTTGACGGTCACCAATAATCAATTCACGTTGACCACGTCCAATAGGAACTAACGCATCGATGGCTTTAATCCCTGTTTGCAATGGTTCATCAACAGATTTACGCGCCATCACACCTGTTGCTTTTTTCTCGATAGGTCGCGTTTTTGTTGTGTTCAATGGGCCTTGGCCATCAATAGGTTGTCCTAAAGCATTCACAACACGACCGATAAGTTCTTCACCTACAGGGACTTCCATAATACGACCTGTACGTTTTACTTCATCGCCCTCTGTAATATCATCGTAAGGTCCTAAAATTACGACACCTACGTTTGTTTCTTCTAAGTTTTGTGCCAGTCCAAGTACACCGTTATGGAATTCTAATAATTCACCAGCCATAACGTCGTTCAATCCGTGAACTAATGCAATACCGTCACCAATTTGAATAACTGTACCTACATCCGTTACAGACATTTCTGACTCATAGTTTTCAATTTGTGAGCGAAGTAATGCACTAATTTCTTCAGCTTTTATGGCCATCTATGTCACTCCTCCATTTAATCTAATTAATGTGCTCTGTTAAATTTCTTAACGAGTTGATTTAAATCATTCTGTATACTGCCATCATACACTTTTGTTCCGATTTTCACGCGCACGCCACCGATAAGTGATTCGTTCACTGTAGCATGAATGATTAAATCTTTAAGTCCTGTACGTTTGATTAATGCTTCTTTCACTTGCATCACTTCTTCTTCATCCAATACAGAAGCTGATTCAAGATACGCATCTGCTAAACTTTGATCAGCATAATACTGCGCTTCAAATGCCTTAAAAATCTCAGGCAATAAATATAAATGGCGGTGTCCCGCAACAATTTTTAAAGTGTTCATTAAAAAAGGTTGTACACCTGAAAAAACATTTTCTACGATTTGGTGTCTCGCCGTCATCGTAATCTTTGGTTCGTAATCGATGCTTTTCAAATCGTTCATTTGACGCGCTACAGCAGCATTGATTTCAGTGAATTCTTCATATACTTCAGACAACACGTTTTGTGTCGAAACGACATCGTAAAGTGCTTGGGCATATTTTTGAGCAACGTTTGCCATTACTTATCCCCTACCTCTTTAACGTACTTTTCAACTAACGCTTTTTGATCTTGTTCAGAAATTTCTTTACGCAATACTTTTGATGCGATCAGTACTGAGAGTTCAGAAACTTGATTATTAATTTCTGCTAATGCACGTTCTTTTTCACTCTTAATTTCACTTTGTGCTGTTTCAAGCATACCGTTTGCACGTCTATTTGCTTCATGAATAATTTCTTCTTGTTGACGCATCGCTTGTAACTTCGCGTCTTCAAGAATTTTATGAACTTCATCTTGCGTTTCTTTTAGTTTTTGTCTATTTTCTTCTTCTAAACGTTGAGCATTCATTTTTGCACGTTCAGCATCATCAATATCTTGATTAATTGAACGCTCACGATCGTCCATGACTTTTTTTAGTGGGCCCCATGCAAACTTCTTAAGCAGTGCGAGTAAAATGAGGAAAGTTGCCATTGTTACAACGATATCTCCAATATTTACACCACTACCTGCTGCAAAGGTAAATAAATTAGCAGTCACTATGCTGTACACTCCTTTCAACCATTTCATCTATTCAAACAATAAAAACGAATGGCGAAAGCCTATCAACACTAGACCTCGCCGTGACAAATGTTTTTCGTATGTAAAAGATATGAAAAGAACAAATGTCTTGATTACGTCATAATTCCTTACCGAGTTAGGCGTATTAAATGAATAATACGATGAATGTAATAACGACGCCGATGATAGGAAGTGCCTCAACTAAACCAATACCAATAAACATGATTGACATTAATTGTGTACGTGCTTCTGGTTGACGTGCTACACCTTCAACTGTTCTAGAAACGATTAAACCATTACCAATACCTGCACCTAATGCTGATAAACCGATTGCGATTGCTGCTGCGATTAAATTCATTCTATAAATCCTCCTAATTATTGTTAATTTTTCGTTTTATTTTAATGGTCGTCAGCGACTTTATGTGACATATAAACCATTGTTAACATGATAAAAATATAAGCTTGGATTGAACCAACAAAAATTGAAAATCCTTGCCAAATGATAAGTCCAGGTATCCCGATTAGGAAACCGAAAGTAACATGAGTTGTCACTAATGCAAGTAAACCTAATAAAATCTCACCGGCATAGATATTACCGTATAAACGTAACCCTAATGTCAATGTCGATGCGAACTCTTCAAAGATATTAATAGGCAAAAGTGCGAGATACGGTTTTCCATAAGCCTTAAGGTATGATTTTGTACCACGGATTTTAACACCATAATAATGCGTTAAAAGAACCATCATCGTTGCTAAAGTCAATGTGACATGTGCATCTGCTGTTGGTGACTTCCACCATAGATATTCACCATTTACAAATTGTAAGGGAAGCCCTAGCATGTTAGCCACAAAAATAAAGAGTATTAATGTGACAGCTAAGAAGTGAAATTGTCCACCTTTTGACCACGCCATATTACTTTCGATGATGCCACGAACAAAGTCAAAAACCCATTCGATGAAGTTCTGTGCCCCTTTAGGTCTTTTCTGGAGATTGCGTGTACATAAGACTGCAATAACAAACACTATTACTGCTGTAATCAACAACATCATAATAGTAGATAAATTGAAATTAATATCTACTCCAAGAAATTTCCAAGTCACCACGGGATGTTTGTGATCCATTCTTGATTTCACCTCTTTTCAAAATAACATTCATTGTTACGCCTTTTTTAACCAAGGCCTAAAAACCATTAACACATATGAAACCATTAATCCTATCAGTACACCTAGAATATGGATGTGAGACTGATTAAATGCCCAAATGGTACATGCAATGATCGCAACTAAATAGCGCCAACCGTTACCTGTTGAAATCACATGTTCATCGTCACGTTTAGAACGCCATAAATAATATTCAAAAATGCATGTATTCATAATTGATGCAATCATTCCTATAATCAGTCCGAGTACTATTCGTTGCTGTACATCAAAAAAATAAAGGATTAACAGCCCTGCTAAAATCGTAGCGTAATATGATAAAAACGGCTGAAACATTTTGCGAAAACAATTCATATTGAGCCTCTTTTCTGCCTTAAGACACAATTTGAAAGCCGTTCCACACATACAACTTTCATAATAATATAGGGCGAAAAGTGTGTCAATTGCACAGTGAAAAGGGTTGTTTTTTGTCTTTAATACCGACACAATTTAGACACATTTAGCCCGACTTTATACTTTTTAACTTTTCACTTTAAAAGAATCTGGTTTATCTTGAATTAAACCAAAATAATATTTAATGTTTTCACAAATGCGTTCCGAGGCATGACCATCACCATAAGGGTTTTGCGCAACGCTCATTGCATTGTACAGCGATTCATCTGTTAACAACGTTTTTGTTGCTTCATATACATCTACTTCTGCTGTACCAACAAGACGCAATGTGCCTGCTGCAACCCCTTCAGGACGCTCCGTTGTATCTCTTAATACGAGCACAGGCTTACCAAGTGATGGCGCCTCTTCTTGAACGCCGCCAGAATCTGTCAAAATAAAATGTGCTTGATGTGCGAAATTGTGGAAATCCACCACTTCTAGCGGTTCAATTAATTCAATGCGTTCGTGATCACTTAAATGTTGATAGGCGATTTCACGTACTTTAGGATTTTTGTGCATTGGATAGACGATGACTGTATCTTCAAATTCTTCAACAATTCTTCTCACTGCCTTAAAAATATGGTGCATTGGCGTTCCAATATTTTCTCTTCGATGTGCAGTTAACAAGATAATGCGTTGTCCTTTATGACGTTGAATAATTTCAGAATGGTATTGAGGATCAACCGTCGTATGCATGGCATCAATTGCTGTATTACCCGTGATAACAACTTTCTCAGGCGCTTTATTTTCTTGTAACAAGTTTTTTTGCGCCTGTTCAGTTGGAGCAAAATGTAAATCAGCCATAATACCGGTCATTTGACGATTTATTTCTTCTGGAAAAGGAGAATACTTATTCCAAGTTCGTAACCCCGCTTCGACATGCCCAATACTAATCTCATTATAAAAAGCAGCAAGACTACCGGCAAAAGTCGTCGTTGTATCTCCGTGTACTAATATCATATCGGGTTGTGCCTGTTGGATGACATCCTCTAACCCTAAAATCACTCGCGAAGTGACTTCTGAGAGCGATTGGCCCTGCTTCATTACATTTAAATCATAATCTGGTTCAATACCAAATGTATCTAATACAGAATCTAACATTTCACGATGTTGTGCAGTGACAACAACAATAGGCTCGAGTAATGTCTCTTTTTTAAGTTGTAATACGAGCGGTGCCATTTTGATTGCCTCAGGCCTAGTACCAAAAATCGTCATAATCCTTTTCATCTCTATGCGCCCCTTGTATGAATTATTTTGTACCGAATAGACGGTCTCCCGCATCACCGAGACCTGGAGTGATATAGGCATTTTCATCTAATTTTTCATCTAATGCGGCAATAAAAATATCCACATCTTCATGTGCAGCTTGAAGTTTTTCAACCCCTTCAGGCGCAGCAATCAAACACATAAACCGAATATGCTTTGCACCTCTTTTTTTCAATGAGTTGATGGCTTCAATCGCTGATGCGCCTGTTGCTAACATAGGATCCACAACAATGATATCACGTTCCTCAATATCTTGTGGCAACTTGACAAAGTATTCAATGGCTTCGAGTGTTTCAGGGTCACGATATAAACCTACATGACCAATTCTCGCGGCAGGCACGAGGTTTAAAATACCTGTTGTCATACCTAAACCTGCACGTAAAATAGGAACAAATGCCAACTTTTTACCTGATAAACGCTTGGCAATCGCTTTTGTCACAGGTGTTTCAATTTCAACATCTTGTAATTCTAAATTACGTGTCACTTCATAAGCCATCAGCATACCTACTTCATCCACAAGCTCTCTAAAAGCTTTTGTACCAGTATTTACATCTCGAATATAGCTCAGCTTATGTTGAATTAAAGGGTGATCAAATACATGTACTTTACCCATAGTCTTGCCTCCGTTTGCTCTATATTGTTCTATTTATTAGTATAAAGGGTACTGTTCAGTCAATTTTTTCACACGTAATTTCGCATCTGCTAAAACTTTTTCATCTTCATGGTTTTTAAGTACATCACTAATAATGCGACCGACTTCTTCAAATGCTTGTTCATCAAATCCACGTGTTGTGGCTGCCGGTGTACCTAAACGTACGCCACTTGTCACAAACGGTTTTTCTTGATCAAATGGAATTGTATTTTTATTACATGTAATTCCAATTTCATCCAAAGTTTCTTCAGCAACTTTACCAGTAATACCCACTGATTTTTTTACGTCTACAGAAACAAGATGGTTATCTGTTCCACCTGAAACGATTCTGAATCCATTGTCTTGTAACGTTTTTGCAAGTACTTGTGCATTTTTAATCACTTGTTGCTGATACGTTTTAAATTCTGGTTGTAACGCTTCGCCAAACGCAACGGCTTTCGCAGCAATCACATGCTCAAGTGGACCACCTTGAATACCAGGGAAAATTGTTTTATCTATCTCTTTTTTGTATTCTTCTTTACATAAAATCATTCCTCCACGAGGACCCCGTAGCGTTTTATGTGTTGTCGTCGTTACAAAGTCTGCATAGTCAACTGGGTTTTGATGAAGTCCAGCTGCGACAAGCCCCGCAATGTGTGCCATATCGACCATCAATTTCGCACCGACTTCATCAGCGATTTCTTTAAACTTTTTAAAATCGATTTCACGAGAGTATGCTGATGCACCTGCAACAATCAATTTAGGCTTATGCTTTTGCGCAAGCTGACGCACTTCTTCATAATCAATGCGCTCTTCTTCTTTTGATACACCGTATTCGACAAAGTTATAAAACTTGCCGCTAAAGTTGACAGGTGCCCCATGTGTCAAATGGCCACCATGACTTAAATTCATACCTAAAACCGTATCCCCATGCTCAAGTGCAACAAGATAAACGGCCATGTTGGCTTGTGAACCTGAATGTGGTTGAACGTTAACATGCTCGGCATTAAAAAGTGCTTTCGCTCTATCGATGGCAAGTTGTTCTGTTTGGTCTACAAATTTACATCCACCGTAGTAACGTCGCCCAGGGTAACCTTCTGCATATTTGTTTGTCATGACAGAACCTTGTGCTTCCATAACTGCTTCCGAAACAAAATTTTCTGATGCGATTAATTCAATGTTATTATTTTGGCGATGAAATTCCTGCTGGATACTTTCAAATACAGACTGATCTTGCTTTGCAAGAAATGACATAGGCAATTCCCTCTTTTCTATTAAAGTTGATATTTAGCACGTTCGCCACCGATTTTTTTAGGTCGAGATGTCGCAACAGTTACAATTGCTTGGCCAATTTGTTTCACTGTCGTGCGCACAGGAACCGCGACGTGTTTGATGTGCATACCAATCAATGTTTGACCGATATCGATTCCTTTATCTGCTTGAATATGTTCAATGACCATGGGTTGCGTCATATGACGATATGCATATGTAGATAAGGATCCCCCTGCATGCACGTCTGGAACGACTGACACTTCAGTCATGAGATAAGGGTCAAAGTCTTTGCGTTCAATTGTAATAGCACGGTTAATATGCTCACAACCTTGAAATGCAAACGAAACACCTGTCTCCTGTTGCAATTGTACAAGTGCTTCGAATATGACTTGGGCAACCGCCATTGACCCAGTCGTTCCTATTTGTTCTCCTTGAACTTCTGAAGTCGAACATCCTATGACACATATCTCTCCCGGCAAAAAAAACGATTGCGCTTTAAGTTCTTTTAATAATTGATTTAATTCTTGCATATGGTTAACCCCCTTGACATACGCATGCATCAGAAAACAAAATTCAAAGAACTACGAAACATGCTATACGTCCTTTATTATAACGCATTTTTTCATGAACTTATACTGATTATACAATTATTCAATGACTAATTTTTCCTTAAGTTTTTCAATCAACCGGCTCAACTGATCAAATACTTTTTCATACGTTTCAAACCCACTTCCATATGGATCCACTACGGTCCCCGTTTCATTGACGTACTGATTTAATGTATGCACATTAACCTTTGTGCCATACATGGCTTGAATCATTTGTTGGTGCGCCGACGTCATTGTTAAAATCAAATCTGCCGTAGCATCCCTTTCATCAAAGAGGCGCGCTGTATCCGGTCCTGAAAGTTGATGGCGGTCTAATAATTCACGACTATGTGTTGAAATCGGTTGTCCTGTTTGTGCCATCAGTCCTTTAGATTGAATATCAAAATCTGGCATTAAACGGTGTGCAATCCCTTCAGCTAGCGGGCTTCGACAAGTGTTCCCTGTACAGACAAAAATAATCCTCATAGCGCCTCATCCTTTACAATTTGTTGGTTGACCGCTTTGAGCATTCGATTTCTTAAAGCTTCGGTATCATGATGCTCTTCAAAACCATAAATATATGCCATTTCTATTTGCTCTAAATAATCAAGATCGTGCAGCACCGCATACAAGTTGTAATTCGCACCTTGAATGTCTGTCTCGCTCTGACTGATGATAATCACTTGTGCCTCTTTCGGTAGCAATGAGACTTTAGTTTCCGGTACGATGAACGCAATTTTAGACCAATCTTCATGTGCATCACGACGTACGGGACCATTTAATTGTTGCACCATTTTAAGTGGTGTTGACGGTGCATAATGTTGATATTTCATTCCGGGCGCGATGGGTTTTTCATCATTAACCTGGTGATATGATTCTACTGATTGTGGTAAAATTTCGTTCAGCATTTGTCGCGTAATCGTTCCTGGACGTGCAATACGAAATGGAAACGATGTACAGTCGACCACAGTACTTTCTAAGCCCGCATCACTTTGCGTCGATTGTATGATGCCGTCGACCCGTTGATTTAAATCTTGAAACGCATGCTCAAAAGTGGTTGGAGATGGGCGGCCGCTTAAGTTTGCACTTGGAGCGGCAATTGGAAGATTGACTGCTTGTAACAATGCAAGTGCCACCGGATGACTCGGCATACGCACTGCAACTGAATTCAAATCTCCAGTCACGCGTTTGCTCAATCCCCCTTTTTTTAGAGGCAAAATAAATGTGATTGGTCCTGGCCAAAAAGCCTCCATTAATTTTTGTGTAGATTCTGAAATCTCTTCAACAAAATCTTTTAATTGCTCCGTATCATGGATATGCACAATCAACGGATTATCAGAAGGACGTCCTTTTGCTTCGTATATTTTATTTATCGCTGTATCATCTGTTGCATTTCCACCTAAACCATAGACCGTTTCTGTTGGAAACACAACCACGCCACCCTCTTGAAACGTTTGAATGATTTCAGCCAATTTCGGATATTCTGCTAAACGTGTTGTATATGCGCGAACATCCCAAATTTGTGTATTTCGCATGACATCCACCTCTCCTTCTCTTTTATTTTACTACAAAGTGAAAAATGGGTGTATGACTTGAGTCATCAGAGTAACACTTTGACCTCGTCTTACACCCATTATGGATTGATTTGCAATCACTTGCATTAAAGTAATTTTCTTACAATGTTAAGCCATCGTCTAACCTGTTCTTCCGATCATACTTTAATAAGTAGCCTTACGACGATGACGTCCAATTAAAATAAAACATACGTGCGTTACCGTTAATATCCTCCAAAACTTCTGTCGCAATGTGTGGATACCATGAGGCCATTAATGTCGTCAACGCCTTTCCTTGTTGAAAACCAATTTCAAAAACAACCGGTGCCCCTTCACGCATCACTTTAGGTAAATCTCGCAAAATCGACTCATAAACTTGAAAACCTTCATTGTCAGCAAACAACGCAACATGTGGTTCATGGGCAATGACATGTGCATCCATCCATTCACGTTCATTCACGCCAATATATGGCGGATTGGAAATCAAACCATCTAAGCGAATGGCATTGTTTATCAGCGGTTGCAAAGCATCACCTTCATAAAAAGTGATGTGCTGCTGGTGTGCGCGAGCGTTGTCCCGTGCCACTTCTAAAGCCTCAGCAGAGATATCCGTCGCAATGACTTCAAGCGCCTCATTTTCTGCTTTTAAAGTTACAGCAATGGCACCACTTCCTACACCAATGTCAGCCACTGTCCCAGGTTGCTTCATTTTGCTCAAGAAATATTGTACGACCTCTTCAGTTTCTGGACGCGGGATTAATACATCGGGGGTTACTTTAAATTGACGACCGTAAAACGCCGCTTGTCCCACAACGTATTGTACGGGTCTACCCGATAACAGTTGTAGCAATCGTTCATCAAGCAATCGCATCGTCTTCTCTGGAATCGAATCCATTTCATGCATGACTGCTTGCGCACTTGACCACTGAAGTGTATCCATGATCAACCATTTCACAGAGGTTGCCTCATACCCCTTCCATTGCATCTGTTGTTCTGCTTGTTGCCGCCACGTCTTATAATCCACCAGTATTAAGCTCTTTCAATTTTTCAGTTTGTTCATGCATCGTCAAAGCATCAACGATTTCATCCAACTTCCCTTCCATAATTTGGTCGAGTTTTTGTAATGTTAAACCAATTCGGTGGTCTGTAACACGACTTTGTGGATAGTTATAAGTACGAATCCGTTCTGAACGATCTCCAGTCCCAACTGCCGACTTACGTTGCGCGGCATATTTTTGTAATTCTTCTTGCAATTTCATATCATAAAGTCGCGCTTTCAATACTTTCATTGCTTTTTCACGGTTCTGAATTTGTGATTTTTCAGATGATGTTGCAATCACCCCTGTAGGGATGTGTGTAATCCTTACAGCTGAGTCTGTCGTATTGACATGCTGACCCCCAGCACCACTTGATCGATATGTATCGATTTTCAAGTCTTCATTCCTAATTTCAATTTCTACATCTTCTACTTCAGGTAATACCGCCACTGTTGCAGTGGAAGTGTGAATACGTCCTCCCGATTCAGTTTCAGGTACACGTTGCACACGATGCGCACCATTTTCAAACTTCAATTTACTATAGGCCCCATCACCTGAAATCGAAAAACTGATTTCCTTATAGCCACCATGATCGCTTTCAGTCGCTTCAACAACTTCAAGTTTAAATTGATGAGACTCTGCAAATTTAGCATACATACGGAACAAATCACCCGCAAAAATAGCAGCCTCATCGCCACCTGCTGCACCACGAATTTCAACGATAACGTCTTTCTCATCATTAGGATCTTTAGGAATTAATAAAAGTTTGAGCTTTTCTTCAAGTTCAGGAATTTCTGTTTTTAGCGTTGAAGCTTCCTCTTTTAACATTTCAACCTCATCCGCATCATTTGTTTCTGATAGCATGAGTTCGATTTCCTCAACATCCTCTTTTACTTGTTTATAATGTCTGTAAACTTCTACAGTTTTTTGTAGTTCCGATTGTTCTTTGGAATATTTTCTAAGCAAATCAGAATCGCTGACGACTTCTGGATCACTCAACAATTCATTCAACTGTTCATAACGCTCTTCAACAATGTCTAACTGATCAAACATTATTCTAACGCCTCCTTTTTATTTTCACTTGGTGCAACAACGTGATGTGCCCGACAACGGGGTTCATAGCGTTCGTCTGCACCTACCAAGATAATGGGATCGTCTACTTTAGCCGGTTTACCATCAATAAGACGCTGTGTCCGACTTGATGAAGCCCCACACACTGCGCATACGGCTTGTAACTTTGTAATATGTTCACTCACTGCGAGCATTTCAGGAACAGGGTGAAAAGGTTCGCCTTTAAAATCCATATCAAGTCCAGCAGTAATCACACGATAACCTTTTTCAGCAAGCATTTCAGCAACGTGTACAATTTCTTGATCAAAAAATTGAATTTCGTCTATTCCGATAATGTCAACGCCTGTCAAATCATGCTGCCATATTTCACTCGCTTTTGAAATATTAATCGCTTCTATTTCATTACCATTGTGAGATACAACTTTCTCTTTGTGGTAGCGATCGTCAATAACCGGCTTAAATACAACCACTTTTTGTTTAGCAAAAACGCCTCGACGCAAACGTCTAATCAGTTCTTCTGATTTACCGCTAAACATACTTCCAGTAATGCATTCTATCCAACCTGAATGATACGCTTCATACATGACTCTTTCCACCTTTTTTCAAATCAAAATCACTTCATTATATCATAAAATAGAAGGGTTCGTTGATGTTATCCACATGTCCATGAAAGTCTATATTTTTAGAACATATTGATGAATTGTACTTAATTTAAAACATTGACTTAACCGGATGCAATCCCTTCATTTACACACATATGGATAACACTTTTTAATAATTTGCGCAAAAAAATAAGTGGATGTCTCACCACCCACTTGAATCGGTTTTTTAATTATTTGATTTAAGACCAAATTTTTTGTTGAAACGTTCAACACGCCCATCTGCCGCAGCAAATTTTTGACGTCCTGTATAGAATGGATGTGAGTCAGATGAGATATCTAAACGAATAACTGGGTACTCATTACCATCTTCCCATTTCATTGTTTCATTAGAAAATTTAGTTGAACCGCTTAAAAATTTGTAATCAGTTGTTGTATCTAAAAAGATCACTTTACGGTATTCCGGATGAATGCCTTGTTTCATCATTTTCAGCTCCTTTGCCCTGAACCATCTGGAACAGAGTTATTTGTGAGTTTTTACCCAATACTTAAACATTATAGCGGGCATAACGTTAAATTGCAACCCCACATCTTAAATTCATCGTATTTAAATAATAGGTTTCCCTGTTTTACTGCTTTCTACTGCACTTTGTTGTAAAACTTCGAAAAATTCTGCATTCGATTTCGTTTTCTTTAATTTACGGATGAATCGTTCTGTAAAGTCAGGTGAGTTTGAAAACATATTTCGTAATTGCCATAGACTATCGAGTTCACTTTTTGGAATTAATAGTTCTTCTTTGCGCGTAGAACTTCTAGAAATATCAATCGCTGGGAAAATTCGTCTTTCAGAAAGGCGTCTATCGAGATGTAACTCCATATTCCCTGTTCCTTTAAATTCTTCATATATCATATCATCCATACGCGAACCCGTATCGACCAATGCAGTCGCTAAAATCGTCAAACTCCCGCCTGCTTCGATATTTCTTGCCGCACCAAAAAAGGTCTTTGGTCCATGCAAAGATGCGGGGTCTAATCCTCCTGATAAAGTACGTCCACTCGGTGGCACAACAAGGTTATACGCACGTGCCAATCGCGTTATGGAGTCCATTAAAATAATCACATCTTCGCCAATTTCGACTAATCGTTTGGCGCGTTCGAGCAATAATTCTGCTACTTTGACATGATGTTTTGGATGCTCGTCAAATGTGGAATGAACCACTTCTGCTTCATCAACGGAGCGTTCAATATCAGTCACTTCTTCCGGTCTTTCTCCAATAAGTAATATGAAAAGTTTAGCGTTGGGTTTGTTCATAACAATCGCATTAGCAATTTCTTTGAGTAAAGAGGTTTTACCTGCTTTAGGTGGTGCAACAATCAAACCACGTTGGCCTAATCCAATCGGCGTGATTAAGTCCATGACACGGGTTGAATAGTTATGGGGTTCCGTTTCTAATCGGATACGTTCATCTGGATATAAAGGTGTTAACGCTTGAAAGTGAGGACGTTTTTTGACTTCTTCTGCATTGTGATCATTAACAAAGTCAACTTGAAGTAATCCGTAATATTTTTCGTTTTCTTTAGGCTTCCGTACTTTACCAGTTACCTTATCGCCTAATTTTATTTCGAAGCGACGAATTTGGCTTGCGGATATATAGATATCTTTTTCCCCTTTTGAAAAGTTAACAGTTCTTAAAAAGCCATAACCGTCTTGCTGTATATCATCAAGAATGCCTTCCATATAATAATTGCCGTCTTGTTCCATTTGCGCTTCCATAATTGCAAGGACAAGTTCTTTTTTGTTTAATTTACTATAGTTAACAAGTTTAAGAGACTTTGCCTTTTCAGTGAGGGCCTTTGTTGTATAATTCTTATATAATTCATGAAAAGATTCATATTGCGGAGATGTTCTTTCCCTTGTCATGTTAAACACTCATTTCATTATAAAGTCTTTAATCGCAAATGTTACGATTAAACCTTACTATATCAAATATTATGCGTTATGACAAAATATCATAAAAATTTTAGGCAAAATTTTAAATTTCGTATACAATGCAACCTCAACAGCAGACGATTCTAGTTCATTACAACAACGGATTGATTGATTTTGCATACAAAAAGCCGAGGTGTCCTCGGCTTTTTTACAAGAAAGAATGACTGATGCACGTTGTCATTTTATAGTATCATCCACACAGGTCAGTTGAGGTTATTCACCTTCATAGTAACCTGCTATAGATTTCACTTCTAAAAATTCTTCAATTCCATAATCTCCCCATTCACGACCAAGTCCAGATTGCTTGTAACCACCGAACGGTAAATCCGCTGCTCGACCTGCCTCATTAATCTCTATTGTTCCGGCTTCAACCGAGCGTGCAACACGAATTAAATCGTCTCTGTTTTTTCCAAATACATAGCCTGCCAGACCATATTTTGTATCATTAGCAATCGCAATGGCTTCATCTAAATCTTTGTAAGTGATAACCGACATAACAGGACCAAAAATCTCTTCTTGCGCAATCGTCATTGCATTATCTACATCGACAAAAATTGTAGGTTTTGCAAAATAACCTTTATCTAGACCCTCAGGTTTTCCTGGTCCACCATAGTATAGCGTTGCGCCTTCATCAATTCCTTTTTGAATATAGGATTGAACTTGATTGAATTGTTTCTCACTTACTAACGGTCCAACTTGTGTCTCACTCTTTTGTGGGTCTCCTACTTTCACTTGCGCCATTTGCTTTTTCGCTTCAGCAATAAAGGCATCCTTAAAGCTTTCAGGTATCAATGTCCGTGTACCAGCAGTACAAACTTGTCCCGTGTTGTTGACCACTTTCATGACTGCTGCCTTCGCGGCTTCTTCAATATCAGCATCTTCTAATATGATGAAAGGCGATTTTCCACCTAATTCAAGAGAAACCTTTTTAAAATCTTGACTCGCTTTCTCCATGATTTTTGTACCTGTTGGGCCTGAACCTGTAAATGACATCATACGTACATCTGGATGTTCGCTCAGTGGTGTACCTACACCTTCACCGTCACCATTCACTAAATTAAATACACCTTTAGGAACACCGGCTTTTTCAAATATCTCTGCTAATATGATGGCAGCAAATGGCGTCATCTCAGAAGGTTTGAGTATAACTGGACTTCCCGCTGCAAATGCTGCTGCGAGTTTTAATGATGTTTGGTTCGTTGGGAAGTTCCACGGTGTGACTAATCCTGCAACACCAATGGCTTCTTTCAAAATTAAATTTTTACCACGGCGTTCTTCAAAACGCATGTCGTTAAGTGCATCACGTGCTGCCTGAAAATGTTTCAATCCCATTTGATAATGAACCATTTCAGATTTTGTTACTGGTGCGCCAAGTTCTAAAGTAATGGCTTCTATTAAATCGGCTTTACGATTTTCATATTCTTTTACGATACGGTCTAGTAAAGCTTGACGTGTTTCAACAGAAGTGTGACGAAATGAAAGATAGACATCATGTGCCGCTTGAACCGCACGATCTACGTCCGCTTGATCACCTTTTGCAATTCGACCGATAACTTCTTCTGTGGCTGGATTAATCACGTCAATCGTTTCTCCACTATGACTTTCAACCCATTCCCCATTGATAAATTGTTTTGTTTGATCTCTCATAAACCAACACTCCTTCATTTAATGTCCTGCCCTTATCATACCACTTCATTATTTTTTTAAACGCTCAGACGACTTATCAAAGTTTCAAGATCGTACAATTCAAAGCACAAAAAAAGAGCAAGGCAACCATTGTATGACCAATGAGACCTTACTCTTTTATTAACATTGCGATTAAATTGATAAATTTTATTGTACTTCTTCCTTAAGCTCAATATAATCATGCGCCCAAGATTCGAGTGGTTCCAATGCTTTTGCTAATGCTACGCCTTTTTCAGTTAAATGGTAACAAACTGAAGGAGGTGTATTAGAAATGACAACTTTAGTTACCAAACCCGCTTCTGCGAGTTCAGCCACTTTCATAGATAATGCTCTGTTCGTAATGGGTGTCAAATCCCTCTTCATCTCTGAAAAGTGCGCTTTATAATCATCACAAGTGGAAAGATAATGTAAAATCAACCCATTCCAACTGCGACCTAATATTTTAAAAGTTTCTTCTAAATATGGACAAACTTCCATAGTTATCACCTCTCATCATTAAATTTGTGATAACAAGAGATTCTGGATTAAGCTTCGATTTGTTCCGTCCAAATATCTGCACCTAACCTTTTCAGTGTTTGAACTATATTCGTATAACCTCGGTAAATGTGCTTGACGTTATAAATCGTTGTCTCACCTTCTGCCAATAAACCTGCAATAATCAAACAGGCACCTGCACGCAAATCACTTGCATACACTTCTGCACCAGTTAAATGTGACGGTTTAACTGTCGCTGTACCTTGATCCGCTGTTATCAATCCATTCATTTTTTGTAGTTCTTTCACATGTCTGAAACGTTCTGGATAAATCGTTTCAGTCACAAAACTCGGTCCATTTGCTAGGAAGAGTAATGGTGTGATAGGCTGCTGTAAATCTGTTGCGAAACCGGGATACACGAGTGTTTTAATGTCCACACTTTTATAAGGTAAAGAAGACGTGACGCGCATATAATCATCACCAGTCTCTATTCTAACACCTAACTCTCGCAATTTCACCGTGAGGGGCTCCACGTGTTTCGGAATAATATTATCAATCAACACTTTTTCTCCACAAGCTGCCGCAATGCACATATACGTCCCTGCCTCAATACGATCAGGAATTATCGTATGACGACTTCCATGTAAATGCGGGACCCCTACAATTTTGATTGAGCTTGTTCCTGCACCTGTCACCTTCGCACCCATGCTATTTAAAAAGTTAGCAACATCTACAACTTCAGGCTCTTTCGCTGCATTTTCAATAATCGTTTGACCTTCAGCACGACTTGCAGCCAACATGATGTTAATCGTTGCACCCACACTCACAATATCGAGATAAATATTCGCACCAACCAGCCGTTCTGCTTCAATCTTCATTGAAGACGTACTCGACTCATCAACCGTTGCACCTAACGCTTTAAACCCTTTAATGTGCTGATCAATCGGTCTTGGCCCAAGCGGACACCCTCCTGGTAATCCAATGACACATTTTTTAAAGCGACCCAGTAACGCACCCATCATATAATATGACGCACGTAAAGATTCAACTTTATTATTCGGCAAAGGGGCATTTTCGATTTGAGTCGGATCGACGGTTAAAGTGGTATCGTCCAATTCCGCACTTATGTTCAAATCTTCTAATAAACTCACTAAAGTCTCAACATCTGAAATTTTAGGCAACCCTTCTAAAGTGACCGGCGATTCTGCCATAAGTGCTGCTGGAATGATCGCCACGGAACTATTTTTAGCGCCATTAATTTCAACACATCCCTTTAAAGTTTGACCACCTCTTATTTTTATCACTTCTTGTGCCATGTCATTGAACTCCTTTTCCCTTGCTCATTTTATCCATAAAATACTATATTAAAAGCATTATAATGTAATTTTTTTCAAATTGCAAAATGAAGTATCACCCGCTTGAAACGATGACGCCATACAAAAATAGGTTGGACACTTATTATCATTGCAGAACAAAAAATTTAAACATACATTCTTTTACAAGTGCACCTAAACATGTGCCTTCCTTAAGTTGAATCAGTAAAGTGAGCTAGAAATATCACAACGCTATATCCTCTCATAATATAAAAAGAGTAGCGACTCACACATATGCATCATCACATGTGCCATCCAACTACTCTCTTTAAATACATCAATGGTATGCACCCGCCGATTATCTTACAATCACTCGTGTACAATCCACCTTCATTCTATAGTGAATTAACCTTTAATGTTATCCGCTTTGTTTGAAGTACCAAACTCTTTAATTTTACCGATCACTGTTGCTTTAATCGCTTCACGTGCTGGTCCTAAGTATTTACGTGGATCATAAACCTCTTGATCTTCCGCTAAAACTTCACGCACACGTTTTGCAGAAGCAATTTGGTTTTCAGTATTGACATTAATTTTTGCTGTACCGAAAGAAATCGCTTTTTTAATATCGTGAGTTGGGATACCTGTACCGCCATGTAAAACCAATGGTAAACCAGTTGAAACACCGATTTCTTCCATTTCTTTAAAACCTAAGTTTGGTTCACCTTTGTAAGGACCATGAACAGAACCTAATGCAGGGGCTAACGTGTCGATACCTGTTTCTTTCACTAAATTTTGACATTCGATTGGATCAGCATAAATCACGCCATCAGCAACAACGTCATCTTCTTGACCTCCAACAGTGCCTAATTCAGCTTCTACAGAAACACCACGTTCATGTGCGTATTCAACAACTTTTTTAGTGATTTTTACATTTTCTTCATAAGGCTCGTGAGATGCATCAATCATCACTGAAGTAAACCCTGCATCAATCGCTTCTTTACATTTTTCAAAGCTTGAACCGTGATCTAAATGAATCGCAACTGGGATTGTAATTTGATAGTCATGTAATAGTCCCTCAACCATTTTAACGACCGTATAAAAACCACCCATGTATCTTGCTGCACCTTCAGAAACACCGAGTATAACAGGTGCATTTTCTTCTTGAGACGCTTGCAAAATGGCTTGAGTGAATTCTAAGTTATTCAAGTTGTATTGACCTACAGCATAACCGTTTTCTTTCGCGTCGATTAACATTTCTTTCATTGAAACTAAAGGCATGAAAGTTCCTCCTTGCGTGCATAGCGCACGAATATTTATAAGTACAGTATAGCAAAGTCACCATTAATATGCACAGACAAATCAGCTGAAATTTGTGAAAAATATCGTAATTTATCATGTAAGCGCAACCATTGATAAACATTGATTCTCAACGCTTTATTTTATAAAATGAATCTTGGTATTCATCAATATACATCAACTTATTCATCGGTTTCGTGAACGACAAAAAGGAGGATGACACAATGTCAAAAATGCTAACGACACAGTTAACGGGTGTATTTAATCGACTCGATCAACAAGCGCTTGATATTCAAATGGCTGCTCAAAGCCTCATTCAAGCTATCGGTGGAGAAGGGCATGTTTATATTAAAGGGTACGGAGATTTAAAATGCTTTGAACCGTATATCCTCTCAAGCTTCGAAAAATTGCATTCGAGCTTGTCCCTTGAAACTTGTACGTCATTTGATGATTTAGACTCGACAGATAGAGTCCTCTTATTCGGTCCAGATTATCAAACGGAAATGCAAACGGATTTAGAGGCATTGCTTGCAGACGATCGAGATGTTGTCGTCATTACAAACAAGCCGAAATCCGAGTCACTCCCGGACCATTTACTCCATTTCATTGACTTGTCAACACCAAGACCCATTGTTTATACCGAAGATTATGATAAAGTGGTGCAACCGCATTTAATTGCATTGAATTATATTTACTATGAAATTTATACACAAATGGTAGAAATGATGCGTGATTTGGATTTAAATGCATAAACTCAAAAATAATAAGGACAGGTATGTCGGAGATTTGCTCCGTGTCCTGTCCTTACTTTTATATTTTCTCTGTTAATGAATCCATTCTTGGCCTCGCTTGTTCCATGTAAGGATAAAGCTTAACATGGCAAGAACACTAATCACAGTGAGCAAAAGGAAACCTGCACCCCAACCTAAATGCTCCACGAGTGCTCCCATGATTACATTTGCCATCACTGCTCCTCCAAGATAGCCAAATAAACCTGTTAGTCCCGCCGCCGTACCTGCTGCTTTTTTAGGGACATAATCCAACGCTTGAAGTCCAATCAGCATGACAGGGCCATAGATTAAAAATCCTATTGTAATCAATGCCAGATTATCAATAAGCGGTTGTCCTGGTGGATTTAACCAATAAACAACAACTGCAATCGTCACACCTATCATGAATATAAAGCCCGCAGGCCCCCGTCGACCGTTGAACACTTTATCCGATAACCATCCGCATATCAATGTACCAGGAATTCCCGCCCATTCATATAAGAAGTAAGCCCAGCCTGAACTTTTCATATCAAAGTGTTTGACCTCACTCAAATACAATGGCGCCCAGTCTAACACCCCGTAACGGACAAAATATACGAAAATATTTGCAATTGCAATAATCCATACCCATTTATTATTAAGTACATATTTGAATAAAATCTCTTTTGTTGTTAATTCTTTCTCGAATGTTTCTTTTTTATGTGTTGGATAATCTTGACGATACGCTTCAATAGAAGGCAAACCCACAGATTGTGGCGTATCACGAATCAAACTGAATGAAAGAATAGCAATAATCAAAGCGAGTAAAGCAGGATATATAAATGCCCCTTCAAAGCCTTGTAAATAACCAAAGTGCCATACACCTGTAAGAGATATACCGGCTAAAGCAATAGGTGCCATTAACCCGCCACCTACGTTATGTGCCACGTTCCAAACTGCTGTTTTGCTCCCGCGTTCACTCACACTAAACCAATGCACAAGCACACGTCCAGACGGCGGCCATCCCATTCCTTGAAACCAACCGTTAAGGAATAACATGATAAACATAATCGCAACACTTGATGTTAACACAGGAATGAATCCCATCATTAAATTCACAATGGCCGTTAATATAAGTCCTAATGTGAGAAACGTCCTTGCATTACTTCTATCACTGACTGTTCCCATCACAAACTTACTTATCCCATATGCAATAGAAATCGCTGATAAAGCAAAACCGAGTTCCCCTTTCGAAAATCCCATATCAGCTAAATACGGCATCGCAATAGAAAAGTTTTTACGCAACAAGTAATAGCCTGCATAACCTAAGAAAATTCCCAAAAACACTTGGCGTCTAAGCCTTTTATATGTCTCATCTTTTTGGTTTTCTGGTACGGGCGTCGTTGCTGCAGGCGGTTCTAACCATCGAAACATACGCATCCTCCTCGTTTAAAAATTATGTTTTATTTTTATGTAAATTTTATTCATTGATTTGATATCTGTCAATAACACTTACACCGCTTTAAAAAGAAGGAAATGATAAAGGTTGGCAGCGCTATCTGATGCTTCATTTTGTCATTTCAATGTTCAACCTATCGGGCCTTTCATTCATGACGATCCAAACTTATAAAGTTAGACGTAAAAAGCGCCTCCGTTTGTGTTTAGGCATCATGGCGTCGATTTGGAGAAGCAAGCATCAGACGTGACTGATACCGGATACAGATAACCACAAATAGGAGCTAGGACCTAATGTCCCAACTCCTATTGTGACGTATCATCTATACGTATGATAACCCCTACACCATCGATGAAATAAGGATTTAAAAGTATGATGTCAATATCAGCAACTTCTTAATTTCACAAGTTCTGTCGACATACCAAATGAGGAATGATGATGAAACTTCGCAGTTCTACATGGCTCAACCTTTCCCATGCGCTTTACAGTATGATATACATGTTTTGAAGGTCAGGCATTTATTTATTTTGATGTAAGACTGCAGCTTCTATAAATGATTTAAAAATCGGTTGTGGGCGTTGAGGGCGAGATAAAAATTCTGGATGGAACTGACACGCAAGGAAGAATGGATGGTCAGCTAATTCGACCATTTCGATTAAGCGACCGTCCGGACTTGTTCCTGAGAATATCATACCTGCCTCTTCTAATTGTGCGCGATAGTCATTATTAAATTCATAACGATGACGATGACGTTCTTCCACAGATGTTGTTCCATAAACTTTTTCCGCTAATGTGCCTTCTTGAATCGCACATGGATATAAGCCGAGACGCAACGTTCCTCCTAAATCTTCAATATCTTTTTGTTCTGGTAACAAATCGATAACTGGATGTGGTGTGTTCGGATCAAGTTCAGCTGAATGGGCACCTTCTAAACCTACAACATGGCGTGCATATTCAACAGTTGCCAGCTGCATACCTAGACAAATACCGAAAAATGGAATCCCTTGTTCACGTGCATATTTGATAGCAGAAATTTTACCTTCACTTGCACGGAAGCCAAATCCACCTGGCACAAGAATACCATCAACATCAGCTAAATAATCTGCAACATTATCATCTGTGACTTCACTTGAATCAATCCAACGAATATCAATGTCTTTCATAAACTGATAACCTGCATGCTTTAATGCTTCCGCGACAGAAAGATACGCATCTTGCAATGAAACGTATTTACCAACGAGCCCAATCGTCACTGTTCCTTCTAAATTGTTCACCACGCGCAGTAAATGGTTCCATTCATCTAACTGTGTTTCACGATCCACTTGTAAATTCAAGCGTTCAATCACGATGTCATCCATGTGCTGATGACTCAATTGTAATGGAATTTCATAAAGTGATTCCGCATCACGGCACTCAATCACACTTTCTTTGTCAATATCACAGAATAATGCGATTTTATCTTTTAAATCTTGCGTCATTTCGTATTCTGTACGTACTACAATTAAGTCAGGTTGAATACCTAGACCACGTAATTCCTTAACACTATGTTGTGTCGGTTTCGTTTTCATTTCACCCGCTGCTTTAATATACGGTAATAAAGTACAGTGCACATACATGACGTTCTCTCGACCTAAGTCGCTTTTAATTTGACGAATCGCTTCGATGAATGGAAGGGATTCTATGTCACCTGTTGTCCCCCCAATTTCCGTAATCACGACATCCGCATGCGTACTTTCACCCGCAAGTAAGAGACGCGACTTGATTTCGTTTGTAATATGAGGAATTACTTGTACAGTTCCCCCTAAATAGTCACCGCGACGTTCTTTTTGCAGGACATGAGAGTATACTTTCCCGGCTGTGACATTGGAATATTGATTTAAATTGATATCGATAAAACGTTCATAATGCCCTAAATCTAGATCGGTTTCAGCACCATCATCTGTTACAAATACTTCACCATGTTGATACGGACTCATTGTCCCCGGATCCACATTCAAGTATGGGTCGAATTTTTGAATTGTCACTTGTAATCCTCTATCTTTTAATAAACGGCCCAGTGAAGCAGCTGTTATTCCTTTTCCTAATGATGAAACCACGCCACCCGTTACGAAAATAAATTTAGTCATTTTTCATTTCCTCCTCTTTAGTTGTCAGAAGTGCTTTCAAACGCTTCAATGTATAGGGGTTATACTTTATGTTCAATTGGATATCGAAACATGCTCACTCATTCTTTATTTTTAAAATAAAAAGGCCCCACTCACAATGTCATGATTGTAAGGGGAACCTCAACGATAGAAAACTGATACATTCAGGTGCTATAATCGCACTCTATCGCTCTCATTTATTTATCCGTCCTTTTTAAAGGAGCCCGAATAAAATTTTATCATGTTGTCATCAAAAGTCAATAAACTTTCATTAGAAATCAGAAATTAAAACGCTTCTTCTTCCTCATCTTCCAGTTCATCATCATACGTTTCATCAATATCTTCGTCGCTTTCTTCTACAACGAGATCAGACTCTTCAATTTCATCTTCCACACGTTCATCTTCTGGATCATTCAAACCTTCTTGATCATCTGTATGGTTCGGAATGTTAGCATCACCGTCTAAATCATCTTCACCGAGCAATGTCAGGTTTTGATCTTCTTCGTCGTCTTCATCAAGAATATCAAATTTTTGAATTGTCGGGGCAATTTTTTCTTCAATATCATCAACTGAATACCAGTCACGGAGTCCCCAAACATTGTCACCGACACTTAAAAAACGTCCATCTGTATTTAAATCAGTATAAAACTGAACAATACGATTTTCAATTTGTGCATCATCATAATGACCAATACGTTTAAATTCATCAATAATATCATACAAATTCATTGTTGCATTTTGTTCATTTAAAAGTGTATAAGCCATATCAATAAATGATCTTTCATCAACCATTTCTTGTGTGTAATCTTGCAATTTCATCAGCACATCTTCCTTTCAAAGGTTAACATTTCTCTACAATTCGATGCTTCCCATAATAAAAAATAGGCGCACATCTGGCAATTTCTAGCGTTTGACGTCATTCATCACCGCTTCATGACACGTCAATCTACACATCCGCGTTAACAAAACTAAATTATAAATCACTACTGATGATTTCGCAATGTTTTCTGTTACATTTTTCTATGAGATGCAAAAAGACCACCTTCAGTTCAACGTAGCATTCTCCAATGACTTCATCATTTCTGCGTTGCACACTTATTTAATAGTTGATGTATTTTTCAAATGTAACATAGTCTTCGGTTGAGACAGTTTCAACAAAATTACTTTTATAAAACAAAGCTGTGTACTGGTGATTAGGTCCGAACAATGTTGTTTCAATCACTTTAATCGCTTGATTTTGTTTGCGTACATACGTGGCTAACTGTCGCAATGCATTTTGTGCGATACCTAATGTTCGATATGCATCATCCACGTATAACGCTCGGATCATTAGACGTGTATTAAAGGCCTCAATTGCGATAAACCCGACTTTCTGATTATCTAACATGAAATTCACAATTTCAATCCCATCAGATGCATCTACTTCATTTCGCACTAACTTTAACGAGGAGACATATTTATGATCTAAATCCAAATAATAAAGTCGTTCTTTCCCAATAGGTCCTTCCTCTTTCGTCGCTGTATGCATAAACCCAGCCCGTTCATAAACATTCCAAGCTGCTTCATTTTCAGCATCTACCACTAAATACAAATGATTAAAGTCAGGGAAAAGCATTTGAACGTATTCTGGCAATGACATCATAATTTTTGTGCCATACCCCTTCCCTTGAAACGCTTCATTAATGGACAGCGAGCGAATATAAATCACTTCATGTGGTGTGTCGTATCCTTCGTGTTGATAATGTTGATGTAGCACAAAAAAGCCAATCACCGCACCCTTGTCATTTAAAACGATATTGGCTTCTCGATTATCATCGTTTAATGCATCATCCAAAACCGCTTTGGGTAAAGAAGAATACACTTGCTGTCTTTCACTTAACTCAAATTGGTATAGTGCATCACGGTATTGCGGATCATAGCATTGTATAGTAATATCATCAAAGCGTTTACTTTTTTTAGTCATTGTTTTCCCCATCCCTTTTACTTTTCATTCCTAAGTATAATGTTGACAAAAATAATGGGGTTTAAACATTCTTTTAACAGGTTGGATTCAACTTGTTAAAGCCACATCACGAATCAACATCAGAGCATCATCTTTGAAAAGCATTCCATTCACTGTACCAAGAAAGGGGTATTTATGAAGAACCACAATCAATCAAAGAAGAAGCATAGCATGATCGTTTATCTCGTGTCATTTAGTATTATTTTAGTTCTCACTTTACTCGCTGCTATTTTCCCTAAAACGTTCGGGACTTATGCACAAAATACATATGATGCTTTAGCCCTCAATTTCGGTTGGCTCTTTTTAATCATTGTCTTCGTTTTAGACATTTTCTTGATTTTCTTAGCCATCTCAAGATATGGCCGTTTTAAATTAGGCGGTGATGATGAAGCACCTGAATTTTCATTTATATCTTGGATCGGGATGTTATTTTCTGCAGGTTTAGGTGTCGGCATCGTATTTTGGGGTGTCGCTGAACCGCTGACACATTATTTACATTCTCCTTTTCCTAAGCAGATTAACGGTCAAACTGTCGAATCTGCAAGGTTAGCAATGGGCTACACATTCTTTCATTGGGGGATTTCGCAATGGTCTATTTTTGCAATGAGTGGATTAATCGTTGCATATTTCCAATTTCGTAAGGAACGGGATGGCCTGATTTCAACAGCGATGGAGCCTGTATTTGGTGAAACGTATCGACGACCATTTCGTAACATTATTGATATTTTAGCGATTATCGCAACAGTGATGGGAATTGCCACTTCTATTGGCTTAGGCATTTTGCAAATCGCTGGTGGCCTTAATCACGTCTTTCATGTGCCTAATACATCCATAACGCTAATCGTCATCACACTACTGATGACAACGATTTTCCTTGGTTCAGCATTAACGGGTATCAATCGAGGCGTTAAATGGTTAAGTCAATTAAACATTATTATCGGCGCATTACTATTGATCTTTATATACATTTTTGGTGACTTGCGTTTTATTGTCGAAACGTTTACAGTATCCATCGGCGATTACCTGACGCATTTTGTTCAATATAGTTTGCGTATGGATCCGTATACAGGGGATAATTCTTGGATTCAGCAATGGACTGTGTTTTATTGGGCTTGGGTCATTTCTTGGTCTCCTTTCATTGGTGGTTTTGTCGCACGTGTTTCACGCGGACGAACAATACGTGAGTTTATTGTTGGTGTGCTTATTATTCCACCGTTTATTTCCTTTCTCTGGATTTCTGGGTTCGGTGGGACAGCCATCAATTGGGCATTGCACCATAACGATGGCATTGAAAAAATCGTCGACCAAGACTATACCGTTGCACTTTTTGAGTTGTTAAGTAAGTTTCCGCTCAATGAATTGACCAGTGCGTTGGCGATTATTTTGATTTTTACATTTATTGTCACGAGTGCAGATTCCACGACGCATATTGTATCAGGAATGGCGACCGGGGGCGTCCAAAATCCTAAGCGTAAACACAAAATGGTATGGGGCATTCTGATTGGGGCTATTTCCGTTTCACTCACTGTTGCTGGTGGTCTCACGAGTTTACAAACTGCTTCAGTTGTGACAGGACTCCCCTTCTCCATTATTTTATTGTTGATGATTTTCTCATTGATGAATGCATTGAGACGTGAACCGACGAAACATTTTAAAATGACACATATAGAGGATGAGAAGGACTTTTCAAGAACGATAGAAGAACGGGAAAGAGATAATGAGATGTAACATTTAATCACGTCAAAATGGGGCCCTAGATACATGCCTCATTTTGACGATGTTCACTTTCAAAAATATCGTACAACACAATTTGATGTTCACTTAAAATTTAGTCTTGTAATTTTGTCATTATCCTATAGTATATATGGGTGATAAACATTTTTTGAGGTGACGTATATGCGTATAGGTATAGATGCTGGTGGAACGTTAATTAAAATCGTTATTGAGGGCAACGGCAAACGAACATTTAAAACATATCCAACGACAGAGATACAAATTGTTGCGGATTGGCTTAATCAGCTTCCATGTAAAGCGATTCATGTCACAGGTGGCAATGCAAAAGTGTTAAGTGCGTTACTCCAGTGCACACCTAAAAATTACATTGAATTTGATGCAGCGGCAAAAGGGGTTCAAATTTTATTAAAAGAGCAAAACATACAAATTCAACGTTATATTTTCACAAATGTCGGGACAGGAACGTCACTTCATTTATCTGATTCGTCCGGTCAAAAACGGGTCGGCGGAATTGGAACGGGTGGCGGGATGATTCAAGGGCTAGGTTATTTACTGACTGGAATATCCCATTATGCGACCTTAACAAAACTCGCATTAGAAGGCAACCGTGATATCATTGACTTAAAAGTTAAACATATTTATAAAAATGATACGCCCCCTATTTCAGGCGAATTAACGGCTGCGAATTTTGGACATGTCTTACTCAATATGGATCAGACATTTACTGATGCGGATAAAATTGCTTCAGTAATTGGCGTTGTGGGTGAAAGTGTGACAACGGTAGCAATTCATGTTGCCAGAGAGCATCAAGTGGAAGATGTTGTTTATATCGGCTCTTCTTTCCATGAAAATCCGTTGTTGCAAAAAGTGGTTACGGATTATACTGTTTTGAGAGGATTCAAACCACATTATTTGCATAATGGTGCATTTTCAGGCGCTTTAGGTACATTATATTTATCATAATATCTCCAATGTGTGTCAATAGAACATGTCATCAGCAGCACAATCTAAAAAGATGAATGTCCGTCGAGTACGCTCGATAACATTCATCTTTTTCATTTTAAAATGTAAGTTCGTTTGCCAACTTTTGAGCTGACACGATTGTGCCGACTACACCTGGCTTAATATCAATCGCAACATAACGATTGTCATCTCGCAATTCATCTAACCATTCCGAGAATACTTCACCTTCCACATCAATCAACTCAAAACTTTCAAAATCTGCTTCAGCTACTTTTTTCGCACGTTGACTCAAGCTCCACACTGGCATGAAATACGATTGATCAAAATGGTCATTCTCGTCATAAACAAGCATAAACTGCTTTTCACCTTTTTGACTTAAACCGTACACCATATCTGTTTTGGCAACATCTTGTACGAATTCACGAATACGAATATTATCCAAATCCGTCATTAAGTCATTAATGGCCTCAACGATTTTAATTTCGTGCCCTTCCACATGATCCGTCACGTTCACGAGTGCTTCATCCTCTTCGTCAAACATTTCATCTAATTCATAAGTAGCGAAGCGGTCGATATCCATCTCTTTAATTTTATCGTAAGCGATGTTTAGATTTTCTAGGTATGCTTTTGCTAATGATTCACGTGTCCAAAAACAGAATAACAATTTGCCATTGTGTTGATGCTTAATCATCTTTTTATCTTTCACAGCAATAAAAAATTGTTCGTTTATTAATATATCTTTATAAAAACGTTCATTCTTATATGACATGACTCCGCTCCTTTACAGATCAAAATCCAATGACAAATATAAACAAAATCGCTCTATTCGTCAAATTTCGTCCGTCTCATTCTCTTTTAACTCTACTATATCAGTAAACATCTTTACGTTAAAGCCCCGCTTTTTCTATAAATTCTTGCTCATAAGCCTCGATCTCAGCTAAACTTTCGGCATGCCAAATACAACCAAATCTCGAATTTACAGCTTTGTCTGTATACCAATCCCCATCATAATAAGATAATGGATACAAAACACCCCGTGTGACAAACTCACAAATAGTATCAAAAAAACGTGCATTATCCCCATTGGCAAAGTAGCTATAAAACTTATGATGCTGACTGACTAATTCATTGCGTAACAACAACATACTTGTCGAACCATTCTGTCTGAAGTTTAAATCAATCGCAAAAATATCACCTTGCGCATCAACGAGTAAGTCAAAACCAGCAATTCCAAAAAAGCCTTGTTGCACTGCTTTTTCCATAATTTCATATCCTGCTTGTATGACACTTTCAGGGACATGCGTCGCATTGATATTACCATTGTAAAACCCATATTCATCCGTCAGTTGTTTGGCTGCACCTAAATATACAATGCCCGCTTCAGGGTGCAAGGCATATTGAACACAATAATTTTCCACTGCTTCAATGCATTGTTCGATGATCAATGTTTTTGTCTCAGCTTCAGCCTGCTCTATACGCCTTACAGCTTTTGCTAAATCTTCATTGTTATAACAAATCATTACCCCATAACCCCCGCAGTCGGTAAATCATCTCCGGGTTTAATCACTAAAGGACAGCTCCAATGTTTGAGTGCCGCTTTAAAATCATCGAATGTAACCACTTCTCTTTTCGGCAAATATTTGCCAGATGTCCATTGGGGAATCAATGATTTATTGTTTAAATCTTTAAATAGTTGTTGATTCATCGCATAATGAGACGGATCCACTACCGTATCATCATGTACATATTGAAAATAAATCACGCGGTTTTGATTTTCAGTCAATGTTTTTAACTGTGCTTCATACGTCTCTTGATCACGAAATGGAATGATTTGTTCTGGCAATGTTTTACCAATCAATTGAAAGAGTTGTACAAGTTTATCTGTAAAACTCGCTTCATGGACTATTACTGGTAAATTCGCAATTAATAATTCCCTACCTGTTAAAAAGTTAGATTGGTGTTCATCAGGGGCTAACCATGGATTCGACACGTAAGAAGGTCTTGATGAATATACGACATTGGTATCATAAATCTCCCCCATTGTAATATGCTGTAAATCTTTTTCATAATTTTTCATCGTTTATGACTCCCTTTTATTTTGATGTTGCCGTTGAATCGTTTGTAACAACGCATCATCTTGTATCAATCTCGCTCCCATCAGTGCAATCGTTTTTGCGCCTATAATCAATGCTTGATCCCCCATCGGACTTACTGCTGCTTCACGAAAACGATGTGTATGACCCACTAAGCTTTTAGGTCCTATTTTAATATGCGGATGAATCGTTGGGACAACATGACTCACATTGCCTGTGTCCGTTGAACCGTAACCGAAATCATCATGACTCACTTCCTCCCCAAGTAAAGTCGCATATTGCTCAAATAAGTCATCTAACGCATCAGATTGAATAAATTCATTAACGCCATTTTGAATTGGCCCAAATTCAAATTCACAACCCGTTTGTATGGCAGCGCCCTTTGCAATATCATGTACTCTTGCCGTCAATACATCTAAATCTTTGCGCGTCGTTGCACGTGTATAAAATCGTGCGTGCGTAAAATCTGGTATAATATTCGCCGCTTGTCCACCTTCTAAAATGACGCCATGGACGCGTTCCGTTTTTTTAATATGTTGACGGAGCTGTGCCACGCCATTGAAATAGCTTAACATCGCATCCAAAGCGTTACGGGCTTCTTCTGCGTTTTCCGAAGCATGTGCACTCTTCCCATAAAATTTAATATCCAGAACATCGACGGCAAGTGTCGGAACTGTACGATATGTTTCATTACCTGGATGTACCATCAGTGCAACATCAATCTGATCAAATAAACCTTCACGAACATATGATGCTTTTGCACTTCCGTTCTCCCCACCTTCTTCAGCGGGACAACCAAACACAATGACCTGTCCCCCAATCTCATCAATAACTTGTTTTAACGCAATGGCCGCTAACACACTCGCTGTTCCGATAATATTATGTCCACATGCATGACCGAGCCCTGGTAATGCATCATATTCGGCAAGATAACTGATTTTAGGACCCGGTGCGCCTGAGTCGTATGTCGCAATAAATCCAGTTGAATGCCCAGCAATGTCTCTCTCTATTTGAAATTGTTGTGCCTTTAAATGTTCGATTAATAATCTCGAAGCGAAAATTTCTTCATTTCCGATCTCTGGCCGATCATGTATTTGATGACTGATATCGATATAGGTCAATCTATGTTGGTCAATATAATCTAAAATCCGCTGCGCTCTCTCCTGCATCAAATCCTCCTCCTTAAAATAAAAAAGTTATCGCATCGTTCTCTCACCAACAAGTACCGTATGACTGATGAACGTATGTGATAACGCCTCTGTTTTCATTTATCTTTCAGTCGTCAAACTGTTGGAATTCGCACCTTTATCGTCAATCCGATGAGGTTGCTGGGTTTCGTTGGGCCAATTCCCTCCACCACTCTCGATAAATTTGATTCAATTGTGTAACCATTTTAACTAATTTTGCGTGTTTTGTCATGTTATTTCAACACTGTTCCAAATCTTCTAACAATTATTGTTTTTATACTGCTTCACTTTCAATTGTATCCTTCTTATTTGTATACTTGTATTTGAAGTTTTTAAAACTTATAAAACCACTCGTATAACTCGGTTTGAAGCCTTTTTTCCTTATCACTCAAGACGTCAACACATCTCAAAATTCTTTTTTCTGCAATTGAATATGTTAAAATGAAGGTAATGATGAAGGAGGGATCACCATGCCAAAAATGAATGTAGAAAGTTTTAATCTCGATCACACTAAAGTCGTTGCACCATTTATTCGGCTTGCTGGCACAATGAAAGGGCTCAATGGAGATGATATTTATAAATATGATATACGGTTTAAACAACCGAACAAAGCGCATATGGAAATGCCCAGTCTCCATTCTTTGGAACATTTAATGGCAGAAAACATTCGCAATCATACAGATAAAGTCGTTGATTTAAGTCCAATGGGGTGTCAGACTGGTTTCTATGTCTCGTTTATTAATCACACAGATTATGATGACGTACTCAATATTATTGAAAAAACGCTCAACGACGTGATTTCAGCTAAAGAAGTCCCTGCATGCAACGAAGTCCAATGTGGTTGGGCCGCTTCTCACTCGTTAGAAGGCGCTCAAGCCATTGCACAATCCTTTTTAGAACAACGCGATCAATGGCACGATGTTTTTGGAACAGGAAACACGGCCACTTCTTAAAAGTTACATTTAAGCAATAATCAAGCGTGAAAAGTGAAACTCACCTAGAGTTGCTCCTTTCACGCTTTGTTCATTCATCTCAAATGAATTAAGATTTTATTGTTATGATTTTCCAGATTTATTCTGTAATCACCTTATGAATCAGCTGCGGTGTTTCTGCATGATCTGAAATCATAATATTATCGTACAATTTTTGTTTCACTTGTTCTACATCTTCACTATTTGCATAAATCGTAAGTAGCGATTCTCCAGCTTCTACTTTGTCGCCAATTTTTTTGTTTAAAACCAATCCAACCGCTAAATCAATCTCATCTTCTTTCGTTTGACGACCCGCACCTAACATCATTGAGGCGATACCAATTTCATTTGCAATCATTTCTGAAACAACCCCACTTTGTTTGGCAGGTAATTCAAATTGATATTGTGCTGTCGGTAATTTTGAAGGATCATCGACCACTGACGCATCGCCACCTTGATTACTTAAAAATGTTTTGAATTTCTCAAGCGCTTGACCATTATCAATCACTTCTTGTAACATTGTGCGCGCTTCGTCTAAATCCGTTGCCTTTTGAGCCAATACGACCATTTGTGAACCTAATGTCAGTACAAGTTCTGTTAAATCTTCCGGCCCTTCCCCTTTCAAAGTATCAATCGCTTCTTTAAGCTCCAACGCATTCCCTATTGCACGACCGAGTGGTTGGCTCATATCAGAAAGAATCGCCATCGTTTGACGCCCCACCTGATTACCGATTTTAACCATCGCATGTGCTAACGCTTCGGCATCTTCTATCGTCTTCATAAATGCACCGTTACCCGTTTTTACATCTAATACAATCGCATCTGCACCCGCCGCAATTTTTTTACTCATAATTGAAGAAGCAATCAATGGAATAGAGTTAATTGTTCCTGTTACATCACGTAAAGCGTAGATTTTTTTGTCCGCAGGCGTAAGATTTCCGGTTTGTCCAATCACAGCGACACGGTCTTCGTTAACGAGCTTGACAAATTCTTCCTCTGAAATTTCAACATGAAAACCCGCCACTGATTCTAATTTATCAATTGTCCCACCAGTATGCCCTAATCCACGGCCACTCATCTTAGCAACAGGGACATCCAATGCAGCGACTAACGGCGCAAGCACAAGCGTTGTCGTATCGCCTACACCCCCAGTAGAATGTTTGTCCACTTTAATGCCTTGAATATTCGATAAATCAATTTGATCACCAGATTCCACCATTGCCATCGTTAAATGTACACGTTCCTCATCTGTCATATCTTGGAAAAAAATTGCCATGGCCAAACTTGACATCTGATAGTCTGGAATGTCATCGTTCGTATATCCATTCACTACAAATTCAATTTCTTCTTTCGTTAATGCGTGACCATCCCTCTTTTTCGCAATAATGTCCACCATTCTCATGGCTATTCCCTCATTTCTTTATCAAATTTAAGTTGTAAAATATTTGTATACATCTTTATTATAAACGAACATGTATCATTTGTTAAACCAAAATAATTCCTTTCATCCCTTAAATAACGGCGATTTAATGACACTTTTTATTCAAGACATTCATCGACATTTGATTATACATCTGTTATCTTTAAATTAATAACTAACCATTCAAGGAGATGTTTAAATATGACACAAGGTACACCCCATATTCAACCCAATGGTAAAAAAATCGCTAAAACGGTTTTAATGCCTGGAGATCCATTACGCGCTAAATTTATCGCTGAAAACTTTTTAGAAAATGTAGAACAATTCAATGAAGTGCGTAACATGTTCGGTTATACAGGGACTTACAAAGGGAAAACGATTTCAGTGATGGGTTCCGGTATGGGCATTCCAAGCATCGGTATTTACTCTTATGAACTGTATCACTTCTTTGATGTTGATACGATTATCCGCATCGGTTCTTGTGGCGCAATGCAAGAGGATATCCAACTTTACGACATCATTATTGGACAAGGGGCTTCGACAAACTCTAATTACGTCGATCAATTCCAAATTCCAGGACACTTTGCACCACTTGCTGATTTTGATCTCGTTGTTAAAGCAAAAGAAGCCGCAGATACAATAGGTGCACGTGCACATGTCGGCAATATTTTATCATCTGATACTTTTTACAACGCAAATCCTGATTTCAATCAAAAATGGATTGATATGGGCATCTTAGGTGTGGAAATGGAATCGGCAGGACTTTATCTCAATGCAACAAAAGCCGGTAAGAAAGCTTTAGGTCTTTTTACTGTTAGTGATCATTTACTTCGTGATGAAGCCACAACTGCAGAAGAACGTCAAAATTCATTTACACAAATGATGGAAATTGCATTAGAAATCGCAGAAGGATAAACGCACTTAAAGAAGCGCGCAGAGATTCATCATCTAAATGAATCCGCTGTCGCGCTTCTTTTTAATATTTAATTCTAATATGCTTTCAACTGTTTTGTGTCTTTGAATTATAGAAAAAATGATTGCTCGTCATCCGTTGCTTGGGCCCAATCCGTCTGCCACATTTTGTCCCTATTATTAGCAAAAAGTTGATATCCTAAATTTCTAAGTGGTCGAGGGATAAGCCACAGTAATACGGCTAAAGCTTTATAACGATCTAACGCATAAATCAATTTTACAATTGCTGTTGATTGAAAAGTGAGTTGATCTCCTTCCTGTAACACAACGCTATTATACGCCAACACTTCGGGATGTGATGCCCTTAAAGCATCCCCAGCCGCACTCTTTAACGGAACGAATACATAACGTCTAGATAAACCATGGCGAATTAACCAAATGGCATAATTATAACAATATACACAGCGATCGTCGTAATAAACGATTGGCATTGAATCACCCCATTCCATAGTTTCATTTTATAGGAAATGGCTAAAAAATTAAAAAGAAACCTTCGCAATCTAATGATTTAAACGCTAGAGTCAAACGTTGGTGTCAATCATCAATCATGCCAAAAACGGCAAAACAATATTAGTTTGCCCACCACCTGATTTGACAAGGAACGCAAAAACATCCCGTCACACAGTCATTGATGGGATGTTTTAACGTTTAACTGATTTTATTGTTTGACTTGTACAATACGGGCATATTTAAGAAATTGTGCAGGATATTGCGCTTTCACTTCTTGTGGTGTCAAATACGTCACACCAACGATATGCCAATTGGGATTAAAACGGTAAAAAGAGTCTTTCTCTTTACTCCACTTCACCATACTCCCATTTTTATGATAGCGTGGTAAAGTCATTTCATAGCCTTCCAAGACATTAATAAATGTTTGGAAAATAGCGACATCGATACGCTCAAACTGATCAATCACTAAAAACTGACGATCTGTTTTAGGCATCAACTCTGTAATAAATCCTTCTCTATAATATAATGCACCGGCTTCATTTGGTAAATATCTGCCATAGAGCATCTCTTCTGTAAAGTCTGGATGACCCACAGTCATCACAGGCGTTGCGTTCGCTTTTTCAACAAGTGCTTGTGCCGAATTTAATCCGCTCTCATGCGCCTCTGCTAAGAGCAAGATAAATGGCTTGAGTTCATCATCCTGTCCCCCGCTTTCAGTGGACGGAACTGCTTCGAATTGGCCTTTTAAACCATCATTTTCGCTCATTTCCATAATCGCATTAAATTGTGTAGGCGTTAAGCTCGCAATGGCTTGTTTTGCGTTTTCTTGCAAAAAGTACAAATTTTTAAGTTTAGGATGCTTATTTAAAGTCATCAAGCTGACAGGATGTATATCCTCTATGTAACGTAGCTCAATCGCAGTGCTATTCGTTCTCCCCGCTTCAGGTGGTCGCTGATGAATATGATGTGCAACTTCTGCGCGTCCCACAACGGATTGATTGGAAAAGCGATTGTAGACAATCATCTGATCTCCGACTTCCAGTTGTGTGTAATGATGATAGCCATTGCGTTTAATACCGTTTAATGTATGCGTATAAATCGTATACGTTTCACCACATTCAAAGTTTTCCGTTTCGGCAATAAAAAAGTATCGTGGAATGGATACTTCTCCACTTCCCAAGCCTTTAATCAATTCAAACTCATCATAGGAAATCTTGTTGAAAAGCGTTTCTTTCATGTTATTCATTCGAAACTCTAACGCTTCACTTCTCTTAAGATAGTCCGTCGTCAACGCCTTAAACATTTCATTGAATTTAAATTCTACATGTATTTTATTTTGTGCACCTGTTTGTACACGAGTGATTTCTCCCCACCCGAGTAAACCTGCATCCGTTTGCACTTGGTAGAAGATGACCTTATCACCGATTTTGGCTTGTTTAAAAGCACGAAAACCTTGTGTTGGATTAAACTGTGCACCTGATTCAAACACGGTTGTTTGCCCAACAAGTGGTTCATTGTGATTCCATCTATTATAACCGCAATTCAGCCAAAAATAATTCGTTTCTGCTGTCATGGTAATGTTGTATCTCCTTTAAAATATTTTTCTCATCCATTATAAAAGCAATAGGATGAATCAACAACCACTTTTTAGTCTCCGTTCATACTTGAAAAGTGTCTTACGGCCATTGGAAAACCATATCTCTATAGGTTTTCCTGTTTTAACTTGCGTCAGTCACTTAACATCTCGTCAAACCAACCTATTCTATCGTGACCACACCAATTAGGGCAATAAAGGAAAGTCATGTCACACTTGAAAGCAACTGGCTACAACGACAACCCCTATTCCCCATCAAAGCGCTATCTAGCCCGATTTTCACTTTACTGGCTATTGGCATTAAACGTAGCTCACCATGAGCGTAAATTCCCCTTCAAACACATTATCTAAATCTTCTGCTGTTAAAATTAAATGATTTCCTTTTTGAATATCATAAATCTCGCCATCTGTAATCAATTGGCCTTGTCCTTCAAGTACAGACACAAGCACAAACTCTCGTGGTTTCATATAATTCAATGTCCCGTTGACTTCCCATTTCGCTACTGTGAAGAAATGGTTTTGAACAAAAGTCGTACATTTATGGTTTTCAATGACTTCTGTTTGCGGAATAACATTCGGACTTTCTTCGCCTATACTAATGACATCTTTACCCTTTTCAATGTGTAATTCACGTTTCTTTCCATCTTGATCCACGCGGTCATAGTCATAAATACGATAAGTCGTATCCGATGATTGTTGTGTTTCCAAAATCATTATCCCTTCACCAATTCCATGCACAGTCCCAGCTGGAACGAAAAAGAAATCCCCTTTTTGTACAGGAACACGTTTAAATAAATGTTCAAACTCATGGTCATCTAACATTTGATTTAATACTTCACGTGATTCCGCATATGTTCCATAAATAATCTCTGCACCTGGTTTCGCTTCAAGTATATACCAACATTCCGTTTTACCATATTCACCATTTTCATGTTCATATGCATATGTATCATCCGGATGAACTTGGACAGAAAGCTTTTCAGTTGCATCTAAAATCTTAGTTAATAATGGGAATTTCTGTGTTGGAAACTCCCCGAACAATTTAGGTTGGTTTTCCCATACTTCATCCAATGTTTGCCCTTTATACGGCCCATTTAAAATGCGGTTGGCGCCGTGTGGATGCGCTGAAATCCCCCATACCTCTCCAGTATGGTCACTTGGTAAATCATAACCGAATTGTGCGAGATTTGTTCCACCCCAAATTCTTTCTTGAAATACAGGTTCAAGTATTAATGGCATTGGGGATCACCTCTCAATCTTTCATAGTTTGCTCAATTTTTATGTATATTAGATGTGATATGTACAATCACCTCTATAAACGCGCACATACCTCTATCGGTATTGTAACATATCTACTTTAAATACGCTCCTTATTTCAGAAAGGTGCAGCTCAATGGATGCCCCGTATTAAGACCATATAGGACTGTGCTACAAACCGCAGCCCATCACCCTGTCATTTGAGAAACGTAGGATAGTGATATACATGAAAATATAGTATCTTTGCGCAATTGTCAATAGTCACTCATCAGACATATGAAAACGCCCCTCAAAATCGCCACTTCCAATGGTTTCTTTGAAGCACGTCTCCCCTTGCTCATATTCACGTATCGAATCATCAGCTTAAACTGACTATCATCGAGTATAAGACAACATATTGTTGCCATGTGACTCAATGACCGTTTTCACGTAAAAGGCATCATCTCATACGATTTAGCAATGCTGTACTCAACTCTACTCTACATGCAAGGCTTAATCTGCATTCACGATATAATTCTCTACTAATGTTTGACGTGTCTCTGCCAAATGCGCCGCCATCAGTTGAGACGAAGCTGCCCCTTCTTTATTTTTAATCGCTTCTAAAATAACAAGATGCTCCTCCATCAACTTTTCCATTGTTTTTTGACGACTATAAATGTAGATATGACGCGTTCCTTTCATTGTTTGTTGAATTAAATCCGCAATGTTATTCAACAGCTCGTACAAAAGTTGATTGTCTGATGCTTTCGCAATAGCCAGATGAAATCTTAAATCCGCTTCTTCTCCCGACTTGTTATGCTGAATCGCTCTGTTCATTTCTTCTAATGCGACCGTCATCACTTGAATATCTTCTTCTGTCCGTCGTGACGCTGCCAACTGTGCTGTTGCAACTTCCACAACTTCACGCAGCTCCAAAATTTCTTGAATGCGTTTTTGTGTCAACGCTTGTGATGTAAAATCGAATAACAATGGCTGTTTTTGTTTAACGAACGTGCCATAGCCATGCTTGATTTCAATCAATCCAATAATACGTAATGCATTGAGTGCTTCTCGAATGGAAGCGCTACTCACGCCATACGTTTCTGCAAGTTTTTGAATGGAAGGCAAACGTTCCCCTTCTTTCAAAATGCCTTCTTCAATTTGTTGAATCAATATATCCGCAATCTTTTCATAAATTTTTTGACTTGAAATCTTCATTTTCTCCACCACAACCCTTCTACTTCATTTTAACAAAAATAAAGGTGTAACTCTTTAATCAATTTCAATCTATATCTATTGTTTTGTTATAATTGAACTAAAAATAACATTTCATGACCCTATTATTTTGCAAATGCCCAAGATTTTGATAATGTGGTGTATATGCGAAAGGAGTGCTCTCAATTGTTTACATTTACCAAACTATTCTGGCACAATACACAAAATCAGAAACCTAAATTATTCTCAATTTCTATCATTGGTTTTGTCATTTTATTACTGCTAACAATATTATCCATGTCACCTTTTAATGTATTGCTTCAACTATGGCAATTTTCTGTCTTATCAGGAAACCAAAACTTTACTTATTTAATTCTTATGATGGTTGCCTCTATTATTTTAACCATTTGCTTATTTACAATGTTGATTTTCCCATTTTTTGTTGGCGTGATTCAGGCAATCCATCACAGTATCGTTGATGGTTACACCTTGCAATGGAAAAATTTAGTTGGTGCGTTTAAGAAAGGCGTATGGGGTAAAACCGTTCTCACAGGTGTATTTGTACTATTATTCATTGTATTCACACTGATTGTCTATGCTTTAGTGAATGCCGGCGTAACATTTTTGATACAAAAACTGTTCAATCTTATTCGTTCAACGAATAACGGACAAAGCTTTTTACAATTGATCATTAGTATTCTCATCGTCATCGCTTCATTTGTGTCAAGTATCGTAGTTTGGCTTGCAGGGATTTATATCACTCATGTCGCTGTTTCTATCAATGAAGATGCGACGCGCTCACTTAAAATCCATTTTAAAGAGGCATGGAGAGGAATGAGAAATGGACATCAAACATTTTTCCGTTTCTTATTAGGATTACTGTTAATCAATTTACTGTTTATCATCATTAATGAACCGGTCAACTTTTTAATTCAACAAAACCTAGCACATATCTCACAAAATATCGCGAATACTTTATCAATCGTGTTGAGTATTTTATTACTATTGATTCGTTACTTCATTTACTTCATCCTCATCGGGAGTATCGTACAATACTTTGTACGTCGAGGCAGTCAATCTCCTACCTTATAATGTGCGATAACCGGACAACAACGTAGCCATTTGAGTAAAATGGTGCACCGCACTGAGGCAGCGATGACTAGAGTTGAAAAATCTTGCAAAAGCAGCATTTCTTCTCAGTCATCACTTGCCCAAGTGTTTTAAAAACGATAGCAATTCTCATATCCCCTCTTTTGATTGCGTCACCAACCCCCATCTATACTGACTGCTGATCTCTATAGGCTTCTCACTTTAAAACGATCATTCATTTTCAACATAAAAATAAATGCGTCGCCATACACTCTATGGTTCATGCGACACATCTACCATTTTTAGATTCGTGTTTTAAAGTCCTTCATTTTGCAATAGGTGTTGCTGTAAAAACAGGGCTGCTCCATCAGCGTTATTGTCAAATTCTGTTTCGTAAGTTGCCATCGCTTTAATGTGTGGCGCAGCATTTTTCATTGCAACAGTGATGGCGCCTTTTTCAAACATTGTTCGATCGTTATCACTATCACCCATCACTAATGTTTCAGAACGATCTATATTGAAATGACGACACATTTCCACAATACCTGTGCCTTTATTCACTTGATACGCCATCGTTTCAACGTTATTCGGAGTAGAGTTAGACACTTCAATGCGCAACGCCTCTATCTGTTCAATCATACGATTGCGAAATGGTTCGATTTGCTTTAAATCCGGATGGAATAAATATATTTTTGAATAGCCCAGATCAGCTGGTAACGAAGACCGCCAAGTTAACTTTTCTTTAATCGCCTCATGTCGAGAAAGCCATTCACTTTGATGGACAGCTTCAGGCTTATCACCTGCTACCATATTCAACATCCATGTTTGATCTTCTTCCAATGCAAATCGAGGTTCTGTAAACGGAAAAATTTCATAATATATCCCATCCTGCTGTGCAGCAGCGACGATTTGAGCAACAGTTGCCTCACTTAAATCATGTTCGAATAAAACATGGTCTCCCACATGGCCCAACGTACCGTTTGATGAAATGACACCGTCAAAGACCAAATCATCTGGAATTAAAAGATGAATTTCTTCATATGCGCGCCCAGTCGCTAAAAAGACTTTATAGCCTTTTTCACGTAATTGATTCAATATTTGTGCTGTCTTTTCAGAAGCTCTATTGTGGCTTTGCAGAATTGTACCATCCATATCTAAAAAAATTGCTTTTACATTTTGCATCATGACTTTCCTTTCATTACATAATGATAAATTTATTGTGGCATCAAACACAAAATATCGCAACTCCTGTCATTCATGCAACACTTTTACAACGTACTTTAGATAATAGTCGAGAATATGCGTCACAGTCTAACAGCGCCAGCGCCCTTAGTTTGACAGGCTTGTTCCATTTTAGCATGCGCCATAAAAAATCGACCTCGTAAAATGAAATCATTCATTTCACAAGGCCGACGTTGACAAAGAGCCCGTTGACAAAACGTCTATTATTCTTATTGCTCACTATTTCAATTCAACATATCATCGGACATTTCGTCTGATAAATGAGGCATGCTTGTTATTCCACTGTCACGGATTTCGCAAGATTACGTGGTTTATCCACATCTAATCCACGATGCAATGCGGCATAATAAGAAATCAATTGCAATGTAACTACAGAGACAAGCGGTGTCAGTAATTCATGAACATTCGGTATCACATACGTGTCTCCGTCTTTCTCAAGCCCTTCCATTGAGATAATACAAGGTGCTGCACCACGCGCAACAACTTCTTGAACATTACCTCTAATTGAAAGATTAACATTTTCCTGAGTCGCAAGGGCAATGACTGGTGTGCCTTCTTCAATCAAAGCAATCGTCCCATGTTTTAATTCACCACCCGCGAAACCTTCCGCTTGAATGTATGAAATCTCTTTCAGTTTCAAAGCACCTTCTAAGCTGACATTGTAGTCAACCGTACGACCGATAAAGAATGCATTACGTGTCGTCTCTAAAAATTCTGTCGCAATGTCTTCCATTTTCGGTGCATCATCAACAATCGTTTCAATTACTGCAGTGACTTTACCCAATTCACGAAGCAAATCAATATCCGCTTGACGGCCACGTGATGACGCTACCACTTGAGATAAAATAGATAGAACGGCAATTTGTGCAGTATATGCTTTTGTTGAAGCGACAGCAATTTCTGGACCTGCATGTAACAACAATGTATGATCCGCTTCACGAGACAGGGTCGATCCCGCAACATTCGTAATGGTCAATGATTTGTATCCTAGTTTTGTCGTTTCCACTAATACCGCACGACTATCCGCTGTTTCCCCTGATTGAGAGATATAAATAAACAATGGATTTTCAGAAAGCAACGGTATATTGTACACAAATTCCGATGAGACATGTACTTCTGTCGGGATACCGGCCCACTTTTCAATAAATGTTTTACCTACTAGGCCAGCGTGGTAACTTGTCCCCGCTGCAATGATATAAATTCGATCCGCCGCTTGAATATCTTTAATGATTTCTGAATCAATTTTCAATTCACCTTTATCGTCTTGATACTCTTGAATGATACGTCGCATGACTGCAGGCTGTTCGTAAATTTCTTTTAACATGTAATGATCGTAAATTCCTTTTTCAGCGTCCGAAGCATCGATTTCTGCAATATAGCTCTTTCTCTCTATCTTTTCGCCATTTAAGTTTTTAATGATCACTTGATCACGTTTAACTAAAACGATTTCCTGATCTTTTAATTCTTTATATTCGCTTGTAATTTGAATCATTGCTAAAGCATCTGACGCAATCACATTGAAATCATCGCCAATCCCAACGAGTAACGGCGATTTATTTTTAGCAACGTAAATCGTATCATCATCTTCGCGATCCAATAAACCTAATGCATATGATCCATGTAATAATGAAACCACTTTTGTAAATGCTTCTTCTGTTGATAAACCTGTTTCTGAAAAATGCTCAATTAACTGTACAATGACTTCGGTATCCGTGTCAGAAACAAACGTGACATTTGACAGATATGTTGCTTTTAACTCCTGATAGTTTTCAATCACACCATTGTGCACTAATGTATAGCGCTCACTTGTTGACTGATGTGGGTGTGAATTTTCAAAACTCGGTACGCCGTGCGTCGCCCAACGCGTATGACCGATACCTGTTTGTCCATCAATCTCATGTGCCGCCGCTTCACGCAAATCTGCAATACGTCCTTTGGCTTTTGTGACTGTCACTTCATTCCCTTCTCGCGTTGCAATTCCGGCTGAATCATAACCACGATACTCTAGCTTTTCTAACCCTTTTAACAGTAATTCTTTTGCATTTTGACGTCCAATATAACCAACTATTCCACACATAAATAATTTCCTCCACGACGAAATAACGGTGCAATTGTTCAATTTTTCACATATTGTGACATGCTGTTTTCATGCCCCAATAATGAAAATTGCATTAGCATCGTTCTCTAATTATTATTTTGCTATTGGCGATCTTACTAACTTTGTCCAACAAGTTACCCTGTTGATTTGATTAATAAGCTAACGAATGAGCCACATCCGGGATAGCATCCGCCGATCATATTCGATCACTATCCTCCTCGTCCACAACTACATTCTATACATCTGCTACACACTCTGCTTTAGTATGTAGGTCATCAATCTATAGCGTGTACTTGCGCTGGCGCTTTGTAATGCTGACTACCTCTACCCTCCTTCATCAGAATATAACCTATTGTACAATGAGTGAAACTTTCTTTGCAAATAAAAGTACAATATTTTCGAAAATTATTGTTGTGTGTTTGAGCCTCATATCCTGTACTTTTTAGTTAATTATATATTTTTGATATTCAATGCTGTTCAATTATAATCTTTAATCATTATTTGCGCACAATGGTCAATGCAATTCCCTCATCTATCCTTTAAAATCGCTTTCATTTTAAGTTAAACATCAGTTTGTCCTCGTTAACACCATTTGTGATTTTCCTCTCTCAAAAGGCCTTTCTAAAAAGTGGCCTCGAGACATTATTTGTCATTTTACACTTAACTACATGTCGTATCTTGAATACACCACGAAACCGCCTCATTCCTTTTTTACTATTGTCGCATAATTATGAACTGTCATTTTCTAAAGCGTTTCTTCATCATGAGCCTGTTTCTTCTATATTTATATCACTAAATGTATTTTGTCATTTTCAACGTGACAAGTTGGTATTTTCTATTTATTGTAAACGACTAAATAACGCTTTAAGATGTACACACAAACCAATTTTTTATTAAGGGGTGTCAAATAGATGGCAAATCAAGAAAAAACAGAACAACAGCCGATGAAAGAACAGATTCAACGTCGCGTTCAAGCATTCGGTTCATTTTTAAGTAGTATGATCATGCCGAATATCGGTGCGTTCATTGCTTGGGGTTTGATTACTGCGTTATTCATTCCTGATGGCTGGCTTCCAAATGAGGAACTTGCCAAAATGGTCGACCCGATGATCAAGTTTTTAATTCCACTACTCATCGCCTTTAGCGGAGGGCGTCTTGTCCATGATTTACGTGGTGGGATTGTCGGTGCGACTGCAACAATGGGTATCATCGCTGCATTCCCAGATACACCTATGTTAATCGGTGCCATGATTATGGGTCCATTAGTCGGTTGGCTGATGAAAAAAGTGGATCAGTTTTTACAACCACGTACACCAAACGGCTTAGAAATGCTATTCAATAACTTCTCAGCAGGTTTCCTTGCATTCTTCATGACGATTTTCGGTTTTAAAATTTTAGGCCCTATTGTTGAAGGCTTAATGAAAATTCTCGGTGCAGGTGTGGATTTCCTAGTTTCACATCACTTGCTTCCACTTGTAAGTATCATTATTGAACCTGCAAAAGTTGTCTTTTTAAACAATGCGATTAACCATGGTGTCCTTACACCGCTCGCATCAGAACAAGTGAGCCAAGCAGGTCGTTCGATTCTTTACACATTAGAGTCTAACCCTGGTCCTGGTTTAGGTATTTTACTTGCTTATATGGTCTTTGGTAAAGGGACTGAAAAAGCAACATCATACGGGGCAGCATTCATCCACTTTATCGGTGGTATTCATGAAATTTACTTCCCTTACGTTCTTGCACGTCCATTGTTAATCTTTGCAGCAATGGCGGGTGGTATGACAGGTGTTGCAACATTTAGCTTATTCAACTTTGGTTTAACAGGCCCAGCGTCACCAGGTTCAATCCTTGCATACTTTGCAGTCACACCTAAAGGCAGTTACTGGGTGATGTTACTCAGCATTTTCTTATCAACATTAGTGACATTCATCGTCGCATCTGCCATTTTGAAATTTTCTAGAGGTTCTAAAACAAGTCTTGCGGATGCAACAGCGAAAATGGAAGCGACAAAAGGTAAAAAATCTCGAGTTCGCGACACATTCATTCAAGAAGATGAAACAACAACTGACCATACAACTGCAACTGCTGAAGCGACATCTACAACAACTGATAACGCAACACTTGCAGAAGAAGATCCAGAAGTATTGTTAGACAAATATGACACTGAAAATGTTGAAGCACATGACTATAGCCATATCGACCACATTATTTTCGCTTGTGACGCAGGTATGGGCTCAAGTGCGATGGGTGCAAGTCTGTTGCGTAAAAAATTTCAAAAAGCTGGTATCGACAATGTAGAAGTGACAAATACAGCGATCAACCAACTTCCAGGTGAGTCACAACTTGTCATTACTCAAAAAACATTGACAGACCGTGCGATTAAACAAGTACCTAACGCGATTCATCTTTCTGTAGATAATTTCTTAAACTCACCGCGCTATGAAGAGTTAATTAAAAACATTAAAGAAAAAGAGAATCAAGAATAAGAAATCATGTAATGGGGATGTGATCTGCTGCATGTATATCAGACGTCGGGAGCGTGACATTTTAGAAATACTGCTGAAAAATCAAGGGTTACCTATTTCTAGATATGATATCGCTCAACAATTAGGGGTATCTTCGCGAACGGTGCATCGAGAACTGAACAATCTCGATGCAACCCTCGCACCTTTTGAAATCACCATTCAACGTCCTAAAAATCAAGGACTCCTCTTGGTCGGTGCACATGATGATATTGCCCGATTACAACAAGAACTCGGTCAAGACACTGTCATTGATTTAAGTACAGAAGAACAAAAAGTCATTATTTTATATGCCTTAATTCAGTCAAATGAACCCGTGAAACAAATCGGTTTAGCTTCGGAAATTGGCGCATCTCTGCAACAACTGAGCAAAGTGTTGGATAAACTCGAACAAGATTTGAATCAGTTCAAAATTGAGCTCATTCGAAAACGCGGTGTCGGAATTTCAATTCTCGGTAGCGAAATGCATAAACGTGAACTGTTAAGCCAACTGATGATGGAACGTTTAGATAGTACGAGTGTGTATTCCGTCATTGAAAATCATTTTGTCTTTCAATCGTTAAATCATAACCGACTGCCTATGGTCGACATGAAAGAGATTTTCCAAGTTGAACGGTTGCTTATGGATGATTTGGATCACTTGCCGTATTCATTGACAGAATCAAGTTATTTGGCACTCATTGTTCACATTGTCTTAAGTATTGAACGTATGCGCCATGAACAATATGTCTCTATTAACGATGACACTATGGCAGAAGTTCAAGCGACTGATGAATATCACATTGCTTGTCAAATTTCAGATCGCCTCGGACAACATTACGGCATTACGTTCAAGCCGGCAGAAGTTGCCTTTATTACGATTCATTTACGCGGGTCAAAGCGAAAAAATGATAAAGAGGATCAACAATTATCGCAAAATGTACCACAAGTTGCTGCGTTAATTGACATGGTCGCGATGGAAACTGGGCTGAAATTTAACAATACCCATGAATTAAAAGAAGGCTTGTTGTTACATCTCACGCCTGCTTTAAATCGGATACACGCTAAAATCGAAACTTACAATCCGATGACGACACGCATTCAAAGCGCTTATCCGCGATTATTTGAAGCCGTACGACATGCGGTCACTGATTTATGGCCACACCTTCATTTTCCAGACCATGAAATTGCCTTTTTAGTCTTACATTTTGGTGGCGCTTTACAAAAACGCCAACATGCATCATCTGTACTTGTCGTATGTAGCAGTGGTGTCGGAACAAGTCGTATTTTGGCCAATCGCTTAAAAGAAACGTTTCCTATGATTGACTGTACGACGCAAATGTCTGTAAGTGATTTAAAATCGCATGACCTCACACAGTATGACGCGATTATTTCTACCGTGGAGTTGGATTTAGAACAGCCGTATTTAACGGTAAATCCCCTACTTCCTGAACATGAAATTGCGAAAACTTCTTCATTTTTGCACCAACAACTGCCGCAAATGTCAGGAGTGCATCCGCGTTTAAACGATACGGATACAAAGCCTACTGTAACGGGTACGACTGATGCGACAAAAGTGGACCAAAAAATTGATGCGATGCGCGAAAGTTTACAACTGTTAGATGCATTAGAAGTATTCCAAACGGATCTGACGGATTGGTCGTATGATATCGCGCAACATCTTTATCACAAAAAGATTACGCATGATTTAACTGCTGTACAACAACTTTTGAAAGAACGTCACGATAAGCAATCTTTTGTATTATCACCATTTCGAGTCGCGATTCCACATTTTGCCAGTGCACACGTCGAAACACCTTACATCGGCGTATGGCACTTAGCGACACCTTACGACTTTGGTGAAGGGCACACTGTCGACACGTTATTCTGTGTTTTTTTACCGGAAGATACACAACTTCAACGTCTCGTCAGTGAAATCTATGGTCAGTTGTCACTCACTTTAGATGAACATGAGGACGCACTGACCGACGCAACGCACATTGAACAATGGATTAAGCAAAGTATTATCACATTGAATCAACTATAACAAGGAGCGATTGATTATGGAAAACTTATTAAGAGACGAAAATATTTTATTAAACCAATCTATTTCTACACAAGAAGAAGCAATTGAAAAAGCAGGACAACTACTTGTAGATAGTGGTGTCGTTAAAGCAGGCTACGTACAAGCGATGAAAGACCGCGAACAAATTGTATCCACATTTATGGGTAACGCTTTAGCCATTCCACACGGCACAGATGAAGCGAAAAATGAAGTAATCGCATCAGGTTTATCATTATTACAAATTCCTGAAGGCTTAGACTGGAATGGTGAAGAAGTGAAAGTTGTGATTGGTATTGCTGGTAAAGATGGCGAACATTTAGACTTGTTATCACAAATTGCGATTACATTCAGTGAAGAAGAAAATGTAGACAAAGTCGTCAATGCGGCATCTCCACAAGCAATTCGTCAAGTGTTCGAGGAGGCGGATGCATAATGAAAGCACTTCATTTTGGAGCAGGTAATATCGGTCGTGGTTTTATCGGCTTTATCCTCGCAGACAACCAGTTTGACGTGACATTTGCAGATGTTAATACAGATATCGTCAATGCCCTTAAAGCAGAACAAGCTTATGAAGTGACACTTGCTGATGAGGCGCAAACAAAGACGACCATTCACAACGTCAATGCCATTCATTCTGCTGAAGAACCAGAAGCACTTAAAAACGCAATTTTAGAAGCAGATTTGATTACAACTGCAGTCGGTGTGAACATTTTACCTATCATCGCAAAATCATTAGCACCGATTTTAAAAACTCGTACCACACCTGTAAACATCGTCGCTTGTGAAAATGCGATTAATGCGACAGATGCATTGAAAGCAGCAATTTTAGATGAAGTGGAGACTTTAGATGACAACATTCATTTCTCTAACGCTGCCGTAGACCGTATCGTCCCTATTCAACACAATGAAAATATTTTAGATGTGACAGTAGAACCATTTTACGAGTGGGTGATCGAACAAGCGACTTGGCACGGTCAACAATTGGACGGAGTGAAATATGTAGATGCACTCACACCTTATATCGAACGCAAATTGCTGACAGTGAATACAGGTCATGCTTATCTTGCTTATGCAGGTCATTATTTCGGTCATCAAACGATTTTAGAAGCGGTTCATGATGAAAAGATTGCAAAAGAATTAGAACGTACATTAACAGAAACAAGTCAATATATTACTAACACATTTGACTTTTCTGCAGAAGAACAAGCCGTATATCGTGAAAAAATCATCGGCAGATACCACAATCAATATTTGTCAGATGACATTCAACGTGTCGGACGCGGTGTCTTAAGAAAATTAGGACCACAAGACCGTATTATGAAACCATTGAAAGCATTATATGAATCCAACGAACCGCATGATGCGTTAACACAACTGGCCGCTTATGCACTCGTGTACAAAGATGCACAAGATCCAGAAGCTGTTCAAAAAGAAGAACGTATTCAAGCAGTCGGGGTTGAAACGTTTTTACAAGAACATGCTGAACTAGATGACAAATTGGCACATGCCATTGCGAACAAATATCAACAATTATCATAGCATTTAAAAAGCTGGGTGTACATCCCAACTTTTTATTACTTTTATAAAAATGAGTGATAAACTCTATGACCTAACTTATTACGCTTTATGTCTTTTTAAATACACTAAATAAGGAGGCAATACAATTGAGTTTCTACCAACAAATGAATGGTATTTCTTAAAAATAATGAACCCCCTCTCAACAAGGTATAGATGATACTTGTTAGAGGGGGTTCATTATTTTTAAGTGTCTAAGCCCATTTTTTCTTCTACTACTTTTGCAATACGTTCTGCAAAGCCATGTGCATCTTCGTCTGTTTTAGCTTCTACCATGACACGTACGAGTGGTTCTGTACCTGATGGGCGCACTAAAATACGACCTTCGTCATTCATTTCCGCTTCAACTTCCGCAATCACAGCTTTAACTTCTTGATTCTCTTCCACACCATATTTATCAGATACGCGGATGTTAATCAGAGATTGAGGATACTTCTTCATTTGAGCTGCCAATTCACTTAACTTCTTACCAGAACGTTTAACAACAGCTGCCAATTGAACACCTGTCAATAGACCATCACCCGTCGTATTGTAATCCATTAAAACGATGTGCCCCGATTGCTCACCACCTAAATTGTAATGACCTCGACGCATTTCTTCTACGACATAACGGTCTCCCACTTTGGTTTGATTGGATTGAATCCCTTCTGCTTCTAATGCTTTGTAGAAACCTAAGTTACTCATCACTGTGGACACAATCATATTATCATTCAATTCTTGATTTTTCGCCATCTCTTGTCCGATAACAAACATAATTTGGTCACCATCGACAATTTGACCTTTTTCATCGACTGCGATTAATCGGTCCCCATCACCATCAAATGCTAAGCCAAAATCACATTCATTATCGACAACTTTTTGTGCTAACGCTTGTGGATGTGTAGATCCTGTTTCATCATTAATATTGTAACCATCTGGATTACAGCCAATTGTCACTGTATCTGCTTCAAGGTCACCGAATAAAAATGGTGCTAGTGCTGCTGTTGAACCGTGTGCACCGTCCAACGCAATTTTTAACCCTTCTAAATTCACTTCTATCGTCGATTTCAAATAACTTAAATATTTTTGAGCGCCTTCAAAATAGTCGGAAATATGGACAAGATCCGTACCAGTTGGGCGCGGTAAATCTGGATGATCTTGATCGAGTAATTGTTCAATTTCGTTTTCTTGTTCGTCTGATAGTTTGAAACCATCTGAACCAAAAAACTTAATACCATTGTCCGCTACCGGATTATGTGAAGCTGAAATCATCACACCTAATTCTGCATCCATTTCTCTCGTTAAATAAGCAACACCCGGAGTAGAAATCACGCCTAAACGCATGACTTCAGCGCCTATTGACACGAGTCCAGCAATCAATGCATTCTCTAACATTTCTCCTGACACGCGTGTATCTTTTCCGACGAGTACACGAGGATGTTTTTTGTGTTCATTATGTGCTAAAACATAACCACCATAACGTCCTAACTTAAACGCTAATTCAGGTGTGAGTTCTTGGTTAGCAACGCCTCTTACACCGTCTGTACCAAAATATTTACCCATAAATCATATCTCCTTTTATGTTCATTCATTATTCAACTTTTATCTTTGCTTTTAAAGCTTCTGGTTTGGCATCTGTCACATTTTTCGGCAAATCTAATTTGACTTCTTTTTCTGTATCAGATGAAATACCGTTGACATCCACTTCACCAGTAATTTCAGATATATTGGCTAAATCTTGACGGTTACCTATAATTTCAATCGTATCAGAATCGACATCAATATCAGAAACCTTTAAGCCATTTGCAGGCGTCCCTTTTAAAGACACTTCCAGTTTCACCTTTTTGGAATACGGTTCAACTTCTGTCGTTAATGTCACCGTCGAAGGTACGACTTGGACATCGAGCTTATTCATATTTTTATCGAATACAAATACATTTGCTTCTCCTGTTGTTTTATCCGAAATATTATTTTCGTTACGGTAGCTGGCTTTCACAAATGCAATCCGATCCAATTGGGCCTTACCTCCCGTAATTTTAACCGTTTCTGGTGACACAGTTGTTTCTTTAATTTTGTAGTTTGGATGGATTGAATATGGACTGACATTCGGCTCAACATTATAAGTTCTCGTTTCCTTTTTTTCAACAGATAAGGTCACTTCTTTCGGATAAACACGATAATTGATGTCTTTGTCTAATCCACGGACTTGAAAACCGACTGTATATTCACCTGGCTGTGTATTTGAAGCATCTAATACGACTTTAAAGTCCTCAATTTTTTGTGCTCGTAATACTTTGGATTGCGGACCAGTGAGCTCGACATCTACAGTATCAGGTGCACCCGAAATATAAAGGCTATTGTCATTGTTAATCACTTCAACAGCGACATTTTTAATCGTTTTATTACCATCATTCGATACATTGTCCGTACTAAATGCATCTCCCAATACATGATTGACTGACAAGAAGAGTAATAATGCTAAGATTAAGGCTGTAAAACGTAAACCCCATTTTGATTCCAACATTTACTTCATACCTTTCTTTCCAAAGTGTGCACCGAACCAATGCTCAGATAACAGTTCTTCAAAGACTTCTGGTGAAATATCTTTTCTGAGTTTCCCATCAAATGTCACTGAAATAGACCCTGTCTCCTCTGATACAACCACTGTAAAAGCATCAGAAACTTCAGAAATACCAACCGCTGCACGATGACGTGTTCCAAGGCTTTTAGCAATTTTGGGGCTGTCTGACAGCGGTAAATAACTGGCAGCAGTCGCAATTTTGTCCCCTTGTATAATCATCGCACCATCATGTAAAGGCGTATTTGGAATAAAAACATTCGTTAAAAGCTCTTGTGAGATATCAGAATGCATCGGTATACCTGTCTCTATGTAATCCTGTAGCCCTGTTTCTTTTTCAAAAACGATGAGCGCCCCAATTCGTCGCTTTGCCATATACTGTACAGCCTTTGATACAGCATCCACGAGCTTTGGTACTTCAACAGTAGATGTCGCCGAATAACGTTTGAACAAACTCCCTCTTCCAAGTTGCTCTAACGCACGTCTGATTTCTGGTTGAAAGATGACAATAATGGCTAAAAATCCCCATTGCAAGACCAAATCAAACAATCTTGAAGTTGTCGTAAGTTGTAAATATTCACTTACCGCTTTCCCCACAAGTATGAATAATATCCCTTTTAATAATTGAATTGCTTTCGTCCCTTTAAAGACTGTAATCAGTAAATAAATGACATACCATACAATTAATAAATCTAGAATACCTGTGATAACCTCAAGCGTACTTAAATTTTCAAAGAGGTGTGTGATTTGCATAGTATCTCCTCCGGTAATCTATTCCCATGCCCTATATTATACCAATGTTAATCTCAGTTTGTCATATAGGAGTATGATGAAATCGCATTTAAATTTTCATATTTACGTATTGCTTAAAGGGACCTCTGTTTTACTGTTGATCATTATGTATACTTTTCCCTATTTCTCTTAATATTCTCCATTTCAAAGTAAGGATAGTAGTGGCGACCGTCTCTGCTATAGATGTCTACATGTCTCGACAGACTTGTACAAAAGTCCGATGAAGCACAGACAACATCAAACGAGGTGAATACGTGCACGTTCACCTCGTTTGATCTAGATAAGACTAGCGCTTATCCGATTGAATATGACGCGTTTACAATAACGTTTCTCCAAAGAATGAGCCGAGTAATGCGACCGCTTGCTCTGCAGTCCGATTTTCTCTATCTAATAACGGATTGACTTCCACAATATCCATTGACGTAATCAATCCTGAAGCATTTAACAATTCTAACGCGTAGTGGCTTTCCCGATAAGTTAACCCTCCCGAAACTTTAGTGCCTGTACCTGGTGTTTCATTTGGATCTAATGCATCAACATCTAATGATAAATGAACGCCGTCTGTTTTATCTTTCAAATACGCAATACTTTCTTCAATTATAGGACGTATACCTCGTTCATCAATGTCGGCCATTGTATACGTTCTAATTTGATGTTGTTTGATATAGGCCCGTTCCCCATAATCCAAATCTCGCATACCGATAAGGACAATATTTTCAGGTTTCACTTTCGGCATAAAACCACCGAGTTGAACTAATTGTGAATCCCCTTCACCAGCCAAAATGCGAAGTGGCATGCCATGGACATTTCCAGAAGGTGATTCTTCAGGGACATTTAAGTCACCATGGGCATCATACCAAATAACGCCTAATTGCTGATAATGTTCTGCTACTCCGGAAATAGAACCAATCGCTAACGAATGATCTCCGCCAAGAATAACTGGAAAATGGTTTTGACGAATACTTTCCGATACTTTATCTTTTAACGCTTTAGAAAATGTAAGAATTTCCTCATAGTTTTGTAATCCCTCTTGTTGAGAGGTGAATTTCTCAATATCTACTCGAGGTGCTTCAACATTTCCTGAATCAATGACTTGATGCCCTATACGTTTTAATCTTGGTAATGCACCTGCATAACGAATTGCATCTGGACCTAAATCAACCCCTAATTTCTTTTGTCCAAAAGTTGTTGGTGCACCGATAAGTTCTATTGTCTTATCCATTTGCCTCGCCCCTTCATTATCGTTTATCTGATGCGGTTAAACTACCCCTTTGTTCTTATTTAACACACATACAATGTCAGAATAATATTTTAAAGACTTAAATTCAAGTCAGGTATCATTTGTACAAACAGCTCGTATTCAACTATATGTTATTTTATGAATTTTTATTTAGTAAAAACGAGGAGAATCGGTTTTTTTATTTATGAAAACGATATTTTTATGCATTAAAAATATATCTTATTATCGATATTCAAAATACATCTAGGAAAACAAACCACACATGATATTGATAAAAAACGCGCTTTTGAATAAGACATCACATACATAATGATGAAAATAGGAGAGTCGGAATGAAGACTTTAGAGAGAAGGAAACCATCGCTTGTTGACGCCACTTTTTGATCAAAATAAAAAACCTTATTCAATGAAGAATAAGGTTTGATAGTGAGCCATAGAGGATTTGAACCTCTGACCCTCTGATTAAAAGTCAGATGCTCTACCAGCTGAGCTAATGGCTCTTGGCTGGGCTAGCTGGATTCGAACCAGCGAGTGACGGAGTCAAAGTCCGTTGCCTTACCGCTTGGCTATAGCCCATAAACAATGGTGGAGGGGGGCAGATTCGAACTGCCGAACCCGAAGGAGCGGATTTACAGTCCGCCGCGTTTAGCCACTTCGCTACCCCTCCGTATGTATGAAATTTAAAATGGTGGAGAATGACGGGTTCGAACCGCCGACCCTCTGCTTGTAAGGCAGATGCTCTCCCAGCTGAGCTAATTCTCCATATTTGAAATGACCCCTACGGGACTCGAACCCGTGTTACCGCCGTGAAAGGGCGGTGTCTTAACCGCTTGACCAAGGGGCCATGGCTCCACAGGTAGGACTCGAACCTACGACCGATCGGTTAACAGCCGATAGCTCTACCACTGAGCTACTGTGGAATAATTTGAACCTGGCACCGTCCTACTCTCGCGGAACGTAAGTCCGACTACCATCGGCGCTAAAGAGCTTAACTTCTGTGTTCGGCATGGGAACAGGTGTGACCTCTTTGCCATTGGCACCAGATTCATCATATTGAATGTGTATACATTCAAAACTAGATAGTAAGTATCGTATTTATCAATAAAACCTAATGAACATCATTTTGATTAAGTCTTCGATCGATTAGTATTCGTCAGCTCCACGTATCGCTACGCTTCCACATCGAACCTATTCACCTCATCATCTTTGAGGGATCTTATAACCGAAGTTGGGAAATCTCATCTCGAGGGGGGCTTCATGCTTAGATGCTTTCAGCACTTATCCCGTCCATACATAGCTACCCAGCGATGCCGTTGGCACGACAACTGGTACACCAGAGGTATGTCCATCCCGGTCCTCTCGTACTAAGGACAGCGCCTCTCAAATTTCCTACGCCCACGACGGATAGGGACCGAACTGTCTCACGACGTTCTGAACCCAGCTCGCGTACCGCTTTAATGGGCGAACAGCCCAACCCTTGGGACCGACTACAGCCCCAGGATGCGATGAGCCGACATCGAGGTGCCAAACCTCCCCGTCGATGTGAACTCTTGGGGGAGATAAGCCTGTTATCCCCGGGGTAGCTTTTATCCGTTGAGCGATGGCCCTTCCATGCGGAACCACCGGATCACTAAGTCCGTCTTTCGACCCTGCTCGACTTGTAGGTCTCGCAGTCAAGCTCCCTTATGCCTTTACACTCTATGAATGATTTCCAACCATTCTGAGGGAACCTTTGAGCGCCTCCGTTACTCTTTAGGAGGCGACCGCCCCAGTCAAACTGCCCGCCTGACACTGTCTCCCAGCACGATAAGTGCTGCGGGTTAGAAATCCAATACAATGAGGGTAGTATCCCACCAACGCCTCCACGTAAGCTAGCGCTCACGTCTCTCAGGCTCCTACCTATCCTGTACAAACTGTACCGAATTTCAATATCAGGCTACAGTAAAGCTCCACGGGGTCTTTCCGTCCTGTCGCGGGTAACCGGCATCTTCACCGGTACTATGATTTCACCGAGTCTCTCGTTGAGACAGTGCCCAAATCGTTACGCCTTTCGTGCGGGTCGGAACTTACCCGACAAGGAATTTCGCTACCTTAGGACCGTTATAGTTACGGCCGCCGTTTACTGGGGCTTCGATTCGTAGCTTCGCAGATGCTAACCACTCCTCTTAACCTTCCAGCACCGGGCAGGCGTCAGCCCCTATACGTCACCTTACGGTTTAGCAGAGACCTGTGTTTTTGATAAACAGTCGCTTGGGCCTATTCACTGCGGCTCTTCAGAGCGTGAACCCCAAAGAGCACCCCTTCTCCCGAAGTTACGGGGTCATTTTGCCGAGTTCCTTAACGAGAGTTCGCTCGCTCACCTTAGAATTCTCATCTTGACTACCTGTGTCGGTTTGCGGTACGGGCACCCTGATTCTAGCTAGAGGCTTTTCTTGGCAGTGTGAAATCAACGACTCGAGGAACAAGTTCCTCTCCCCATCACAGCTCAATCTTAAGAGTGCCGGATTTGCCTAACACTCAATCTCACTGCTTAGACGTGCACTCCAACAGCACGCTTCGCCTATCCTACTGCGTCCCCCCATCGCTTAAAGCGAATCATGGTGGTACAGGAATATCAACCTGTTATCCATCGCCTACGCCTTTCGGCCTCAGCTTAGGACCCGACTAACCCAGAGCGGACGAGCCTTCCTCTGGAAACCTTAGTCAATCGGTGGACGGGATTCTCACCCGTCTTTCGCTACTCACACCGGCATTCTCACTTCTAAGCGCTCCACATGTCCTTGCGATCATGCTTCGACGCCCTTAGAACGCTCTCCTACCATTGTCCAAAGGACAATCCACAGCTTCGGTAATATGTTTAGCCCCGGTACATTTTCGGCGCAGTGTCACTCGACTAGTGAGCTATTACGCACTCTTTAAATGATGGCTGCTTCTAAGCCAACATCCTAGTTGTCTGGGCAACGCCACATCCTTTTCCACTTAACATATATTTTGGGACCTTAGCTGGTGGTCTGGGCTGTTTCCCTTTCGAACATGGACCTTATCACCCACGTTCTGACTCCCAAGTTAAATTATTTGGCATTCGGAGTTTGTCTGAATTCGGTAACCCGAGAGGGGCCCCTCGTCCAAACAGTGCTCTACCTCCAATAATCATCACTTGAGGCTAGCCCTAAAGCTATTTCGGAGAGAACCAGCTATCTCCAAGTTCGATTGGAATTTCTCCGCTACCCTCAGTTCATCCGCTCACTTTTCAACGTAAGTCGGTTCGGTCCTCCATTCAGTGTTACCTGAACTTCAACCTGACCAAGGGTAGATCACCTGGTTTCGGGTCTACGACCAAATACTCATTCGCCCTATTCAGACTCGCTTTCGCTACGGCTCCACATTTTCTGCTTAACCTTGCATCAGATCGTAACTCGCCGGTTCATTCTACAAAAGGCACGCCATCACCCATTAACGGGCTCTGACTACTTGTAAGCACACGGTTTCAAGTTCTCTTTCACTCCCCTTCCGGGGTACTTTTCACCTTTCCCTCACGGTACTGGTTCACTATCGGTCACTAGAGAGTATTTAGCCTTAGGAGATGGTCCTCCCAGATTCCGACGGAATTTCACGTGCTCCGTCGTACTCAGGATCCACTCAAGAGAGAATTTGTTTTCGACTACAGGATTATTACCTTCTCTGATTAACCTTTCCAGGTTATTCGTCTAACAAATTCTTTTGTAACTCCGTATAGAGTGTCCTACAACCCCAACAAGCAAGCTTGTTGGTTTGGGCTCTTCCCGTTTCGCTCGCCGCTACTCAGGGAATCGATTTTTCTTTCTCTTCCTCCGGGTACTAAGATGTTTCAGTTCTCCGGGTCTGCCTTCTTGCATGCTATGTATTCACATGCAGATAACACGACATAACTCGTGCTGGGTTTCCCCATTCGGAAATCTCTGGATCAACGCTTACTTACAGCTCCCCAAAGCATATCGTCGTTAGTAACGTCCTTCATCGGCTTCTAGTGCCAAGGCATCCACCGTGCGCCCTTAATAACTTAATCTGTTATTAATTATGTGAGTCGTTTTTCAACGACTAGCGATTCATTTTTTGTTTCAAGCTTTTAAACGCTTGTCACTCGGTTTTGCTTGGTAAAATCAATACTTACTTATCTAGTTTTCAATGTACAAATCATTCTGAATCCTCAAATGGATGAGCATTCAAAACTGAATACAATATGTCACGTTAATCCGCTATCACCTATTGGTGATATTCCGTAATTATCCTTAGAAAGGAGGTGATCCAGCCGCACCTTCCGATACGGCTACCTTGTTACGACTTCACCCCAATCATTTGTCCCACCTTCGACGGCTAGCTCCAAAATGGTTACTCCACCGGCTTCGGGTGTTACAAACTCTCGTGGTGTGACGGGCGGTGTGTACAAGACCCGGGAACGTATTCACCGTAGCATGCTGATCTACGATTACTAGCGATTCCAGCTTCATGTAGTCGAGTTGCAGACTACAATCCGAACTGAGAACAACTTTATGGGATTTGCTTGACCTCGCGGTTTCGCTGCCCTTTGTATTGTCCATTGTAGCACGTGTGTAGCCCAAATCATAAGGGGCATGATGATTTGACGTCATCCCCACCTTCCTCCGGTTTGTCACCGGCAGTCAACTTAGAGTGCCCAACTAAATGATGGCAACTAAGTTCAAGGGTTGCGCTCGTTGCGGGACTTAACCCAACATCTCACGACACGAGCTGACGACAACCATGCACCACCTGTCACTTTGTCCTCCGAAGAGGAAAACTCTATCTCTAGAGCGGTCAAAGGATGTCAAGATTTGGTAAGGTTCTTCGCGTTGCTTCGAATTAAACCACATGCTCCACCGCTTGTGCGGGTCCCCGTCAATTCCTTTGAGTTTCAGTCTTGCGACCGTACTCCCCAGGCGGAGTGCTTAATGCGTTAGCTGCAGCACTAAGGGGCGGAAACCCCCTAACACTTAGCACTCATCGTTTACGGCGTGGACTACCAGGGTATCTAATCCTGTTTGATCCCCACGCTTTCGCACATCAGCGTCAGTTGCAGACCAGAAAGCCGCCTTCGCCACTGGTGTTCCTCCATATCTCTGCGCATTTCACCGCTACACATGGAATTCCACTTTCCTCTTCTGCACTCAAGTTTTCCAGTTTCCAATGACCCTCCACGGTTGAGCCGTGGGCTTTCACATCAGACTTAAAAAACCGCCTACGCGCGCTTTACGCCCAATAATTCCGGATAACGCTTGCCACCTACGTATTACCGCGGCTGCTGGCACGTAGTTAGCCGTGGCTTTCTGGTTAGGTACCGTCAAGATGTGCATAGTGACTTACACATGTGTTCTTCCCTAACAACAGAGCTTTACGATCCGAAGACCTTCATCACTCACGCGGCGTTGCTCCGTCAGGCTTTCGCCCATTGCGGAAGATTCCCTACTGCTGCCTCCCGTAGGAGTCTGGACCGTGTCTCAGTTCCAGTGTGGCCGATCACCCTCTCAGGTCGGCTACGTATCGTCGCCTTGGTGAGCCGTTACCTCACCAACTAGCTAATACGGCGCGGGTCCATCTATAAGTGACAGCAGAACCGTCTTTCACTGTTGAACCATGCGGTTCAACATATTATCCGGCATTAGCCCCGGTTTCCCGGAGTTATTCCAGTCTTATAGGTAGGTTACCCACGTGTTACTCACCCGTCCGCCGCTAACGTCAAAGGAGCAAGCTCCTCATCTGTTCGCTCGACTTGCATGTATTAGGCACGCCGCCAGCGTTCATCCTGAGCCAGGATCAAACTCTCCATAAAAGAAGTAAGCTTGATATAGCTCGTTGATTGTTTAAGTCAATCACTCTCGAAAGTACTGTTGAAGTACTCAAAATTATCGGAATTAACGTTGACATATTGTCATTCAGTTTTCAATGTTCATCTCGTTTTGTTAGCTAAGTTTACTATATCTTTACTTAATTAACAAGACTTTTACTATTTTAACTTCATTCAAAAATAATTGCAACAGTAAATTTTACACCATTCAAAAACTTTTGAATTAAATTTGTTTGCCGTTTTCAGCGACTTTTATATCTTACCACTGAAAGAATGGATTGTCAATAAGAAATGTTTTATATTTTTGATTTCTTATTTTCTACGAACAATTCATTTCGCTCACAAGAATATATTGTATACAGGTCACAAAGAAAATGCAACCCCTTTTTTCATTTTTTATCGAAAATGATTTTGATTAAATCAAACACACGTCAAACCCTTTTCTCTGACAATTGTAAAGCGGCGATTAATGAAATCCCACATTCAATTTCTAGGTTAACTTATCTATACTTATTGGGTCACGTCACTTAAGAAAAGTGCCCCCCATTTCTAAAACAACTGCTTTCCCGTTCTCCTTTTACTCGAAGCAATCGAAATCAAAGAAAATCGTAGCTCATCACAGGCTTGATACCGAGTTGAAAAGGGAGAAAACAAGCCTTTAATACGTCAAACATGACAGCTTCTCCTCCCCCTTTCGAAATCATTATATGCTTTCAACTTTCTCAATGTCGGCTATCCTTGATTCACCGCTTCTATTTATACAGCAACAAAAACATAGAAATGCGGGAAAATACATGCAGATATGCACCATGCTGGATCACTTTTTGAAGTGCTGCTACTTTTGTGTCATCTCAATCACTTTTTCGGCGATATCTTGATAGATTTGACCTAAGTGATCCTCAGGTTGATAAATTGAAGGTGAGAAGTCGGCAGGTTTCCATGATGGTTGCTCTAATGGAAGCTGGCCTAACAAGTCTGTTTTCAATTCATCAGCTAATTTTTGACCGCCACCTTTACCGAAAATGTATGCTTTTTCTCCAGTTTCTTTACTTTCAAAATAAGACATATTTTCAATTACACCTAGAATAGAGTGTTCAGTATGTTTCGCCATCGCTCCTGCTCTTGCGGCTACAAAGGCTGCTGTTGGATGAGGCGTTGTTACGATAATTTCCTTACTAGATGGCAACATCGTATGGACATCTAATGCCACATCTCCCGTCCCTGGAGGTAAATCTAATAGTAAATAATCTAAATCTCCCCACTTCACCTCAGTAAAAAAGTTAGTCAACATTTTACCAAGCATCGGTCCGCGCCAAATGACTGGTGCATTTTCTTCAACAAAGAATGCCATTGAAATGACTTTTACACCGTGACGTTCAACAGGAATGACCGTTTTCCCCTCAATGCCTGGCTTTTCATCAATACCCATCATATCAGGGACACTGAAACCATAAATATCAGCATCGATTAATCCTACACGTTTCCCTGCTCTCGCTAAGGCGACAGCAAGGTTGACAGCAACGGTTGACTTCCCAACACCGCCTTTACCTGATGCAATCGCAATAAATTCTAAATCATTGCCTTGCGCCAGCATTGATTCAATGGTTTGACGTTCTTCCTTTTGTGTTCCTGTATACTGTTTGACTTTTTCTTCAGGTAACGTTTCAAATCGGATACCTACCGTTTTCGCACCTTGCTCCTTTAATTTTTCAACAATCGCCATTTGGAGCTCAAGTTGAGGTTGTCCCCCTAGTTGTGCCATTGCGACTTTCACACTGACATGCGCTTTTTCTTCTTTGATTGAAACTTCAATCACTCCGCCAGTTTCTTTTAATGGAACGTTGATTGTAGGGTCGTTGATTTCTCCAACAAATGCTTTTGCTTGTTCAACTGTTAACACTTCCGACATCTCCTTTTGTATACACTTTATTCATAAGTTTAACAAAATTTATCGGCAATGCCTAAAGTAAAAACCTTATATTTTACGAAAAGTCGCTTTGACATCGCCTATATTCAAAAACATTGCTTATGCCTTCAACATATCGACTCAAAATATAAATAAAAAAGCATCAAGCATACGATCATTTTTATCACTCAAAGCTTGAATTTCAGCTCCGAGAGTTGATGATCCTTGAATGCTCAATGCTTATATTTTAGTTGGCGACACGTCGATTTCTTTTTGCCTTTCCTTTATCTTGTTCATATATAAAGAAGCTTATAATCAAACCGATCAAAATAAATCCCGATGTAACGTAAAATGCTAAATCAACACCGTGCGCCATCGCTTCACGACTAATCATTGCTGGCGCGACACTTTTATCCGGTACATACAGACCTGCCCCTAAACTCATTAAAGTCACCATGAGCGCTGTGCCCATTGAACCAGAAATCGTACGTAACGTATTCATAATTGCTGTGCCATGAGAGACCATGTCATTAGGCAATGCATTGATACCTGCTGTGTTCAACGGCATCATCAACAATGAGACCGAGAACAAACGAACAGTAAACACGATAATGACGTACAGGTAAGAAGTGTGCGCGGTCAATTGAGCCATCATCAAGGTTGTTATCAGTAATATGATAAAACCAGGAATAACGAGCACTCTAGCCCCCACCTTATCATATAGACGACCCGTGACAACTGACATCACACCATTAATGACAGCACCTGGTAAAACGACCAATCCAGAAAGTAACGCTGTAAGCCCCAATCCATTTTGAACATAGACTGGAATAAGCAATGCTGGACCTACCATTGACGTAAACACAATCATCGACGCGATAGAAGTCAATGTAAACGTTCGTGTACGAAATGCTGTTAACCTTAAGATCGGGTTGTCGATACGAAGTTGACGCAAAATGAAAACAGCCACAACAACGACCCCGATTATTAAACTCATAATAACTATCCAATCATTAAAACCACGTGTACCTGCAACACTAAAACCATAAAGTAAAATACCAAATCCTAGTGTTGAGAGCATCACTGAAGCTTTGTCCAATACCACTTCTTTTGTATCGCTAAAGTTGCGCATGAAAATCAATCCAAAAATAAACCCGATGACTGATACGACGACAACGACGAATAACGGTGCACGCCAAGAAAAGTGGTCAACAAGCAATCCTGACAACGTCGGTCCAATGGCGGGTGCAAATTGGATAACGAGTCCGGATAATCCCATTGCAAAGCCTCGCTGATCTTTAGGAAACAACGTAAACAATGTAAACTGACTCAGCGGCATAATAACACCGGCACCCATTGCTTGAATCACACGGGCAGTCATTAGCAATGGAAATGTTGGTGCTAATGATGCCGTAATAGAACCTACCACGAAGATACCCATTGCAGTTAAATACAATGTTCTTGTCGGTATTCTATCCATTAAATAAGCTGTTAATGGAATCATTATCCCATTTACAAGCATAAAGCCCGTCACTAACCATTGTGACGTACTTTCATGAATATTAAGCCCTCTCATAATACTAGGGAGCGCCGTATTCAATAAAGTTTGGTTTAATATTGCGATAAAAGCACTAATTAAAATAACAGCAATAATAATATTTCTTTGCTTTTTATCGATCTGAACACCTTCATGCATTCATTTTTCCTCCTCCACACACTCATATACAAGGATTTATTTTACGACTAAAAAGTTAGCTTGGCAAAGTTTTTGTTTCAACAAAGTATTTTATGCATTAATTTACTTTCGATTTAAATCTTTCGCGTCAGGATAAAAGGTTTCTTTACAGACATAAAGCAACGCTACAATCAGCATTAAAACCCAGTAATCCACTCGAATGTCTTGATAGTGAATATGAATCGTAAAATAAAATACAGTTGTCATGAGCGAATAAGTGAGCAAGTGAAATGTCAAACCTTCAAAATATGGGTTAGGATGGAGTTTCTTTTGCAACCAATCCATCAAATACTCAACGGCAAATACAACAAAATAACCTAGGATAATATAGCTGCCATAATAAAATAAATTATCGTAAAACCCTTTATTATAAGTAAATGTTCCGAGATGAAAATAAATCAATAATCGACTTAAGCCAAACAACCCAAAACCAAGAAATGTTAAAAAGAAGGCGCCCGAAACGATAAAAATGGCGAGAACCATTAACAAAGTGATGACGTTAAACCATTTAAATTTGCCTTTCACTCAAACGACCTCCCCATTTTTGATTTGTTTCTTTAAATACGTGAGCGCAAACGTTGTCCTTTTCGTGTCAACCAAACAATCAATAAGCCAATAATGATTATGATACAAAACAACATCACATTTTGAATACTCGCTTTAAATATAGCCATGTTCATTGCATAAATGTAACCGATGATCGCAGAACCAATCGAATTTCCCATGTTACGTGTTAATGTAAAGAGCGACATCATTTTCTTCATACTTTCTGAAGAGACTTCTTCTTGAATCATCACACTATCCTTAGTATAAACAGCACCAAAACTCATTCCTAAAAAGAATAAGGTTGTCGCAATCACTATTGGGTGAAACGCATTGATAATGATACTCATACTACCTACAATTAAAATACCTATTGCCAGCAAATATAAACCTCGAATTGTACGATTGGCTTCGATTTTCTCTAAAGTAAAATTAATGAGCAACCACCCTATCGATAATGGAAAAATGATTAAGCCACTTTGCAAAGGACTTAAATTCAAATCATCTTGTAGATATGATGGAATGAATACGTTAAATCCAATTAACACAACGGCGATGAAAAAATCTGTGAAAAATGCTAATCGCACCGTTGATTTAAATTCATCTATCGGTAAAAATGAAACAGCTACGCTTTTAGCACGTTTAATCGTGAACACAAACAGGCCAATAAATAAGATGAAAGCCGTCACATTCATCCACAAATGTTGCGTGATTAATACGCTTGCCATCACTAATGCTAAAAGGATGTAAAATAGCAACATCCCCATAAAGTCGACTTGATGTTTTGAAATGGTTTCATCTTCAAAATGATAAGAAAACATCACTAGAAATATAACAATGATGGCTATAGGGATATTAATATAAAATAACCAATGCCACGAGGACACTTCTAATATAAAGCCACCTAAAAAAGGGCCTAGAATACTTGAAATCCCCCAGACGCTACCAATAATCCCCATCACTTTATAACGAAAAGGGATTTCAAAAGCAAGTTTAGGGACAATTTGTGCTAACGACATGTTTACCCCAGCACCTATCCCTTGAAGTAAGCGCGCAAAAATAAGCATTTCAAATTGGGAACTCATTCCCGACAACGCACTCCCAACTAAAAATAAAATCAAGCCAAACATCGTGACATAAATAATTTTAATACGGGTCATCAGTTCGCTTAAAATTGGAATGGCTAACACAATCCCGACAAAGTAAACTGTGAACACAAGCGAAATCGGTTGTGTTGCATTCAAATCTGCACGCATCGTAGGCAAGGCGAGCGATACGATTGACGTTTCTATAGCTGCCATAAACATCATTAATACGAGCGATCCTATAATATTAACGCGTTTTAAATTCATACTTCCCGACCTTTCTAACAAAGCGACAATGCATCCAGCACCGCAAGCATGCACTTGTTGACATTAAATCGTTGTCCATTGGCTTTACGACACTTACATTATCACTTTGCTCAATATATCATTTATCACTTCCATGCCTAACGAATTGAAGTTCAAACCGCTTCGTTTTAAAACACGACATGCTTAACAATGGGCTATGATCATGTCATATCAAAAAAACCGACCAAAAAAGAAAATATATAGGCTTCCATTTTTATAAAGTATGCCTTTTAAAAGCAACGAGAGCCTTAATCCATAGAGTGGCATCTCCATCATTTGCACATCCGAGCCTTTGACGACACACCTCTGTCCACTTCACAAAGGCAATGTCAATCTCTATCCCAATCATAACATGTCCTAACTCCCATATGATACCGTTATGCAAGAATACCCATCGTTATGATGATATCGTCATTTAAACGGCTTAGCTACAGTGTTTTCTCGACTTGATCCAAGTTTAATCTCCAAAAAAGCGAGGCGATAAATCAACTCCATCTTTCGATTTGACTTAAAGCGTTAGCGCATGTCTTCTTCCATTAATTTTACGTTGCACTATACAAAAGAACACGTATCAAAGTGGTCATTTTAAAATGTCTCCTTTGATACGCGTCTATTCTCAAGATGTCATGTTTATACCTTCTGACAACCTACATAAAATATAAAATACCTATAAAATGAAAAAGTGAGGCGATTAAAATAAATAGGTGCCAAATCATGTGAAAATAAGGTCTATTTTTCTGAGCATAAAACCAAGCACCAATTGTGTACGCCAAGCCACCTAATAAAATAAATAGAAAAAACAGCCAGAGTGAACGACTCAGAACAATAGGAAGGTAAATCACACCTACCCATCCCATTAATAAATAGATCATCAAACTTAATTTAGGATTGACTTTTGTCGCAATGGCCTTATACAAAATTCCCCAAATGGTCGTCACCCATAAAATCACCATGATCGTCCAACCAAGCCACCCTCCGACGAGAACGAGTGACACGGGGGTATATGTCCCTGTGATTGCAACGTAAATCATACTATGATCAATAATACGTAAAACGTACTTATGGGGCGACGCTTGTTGCATCGTATGATAAGCTGTCGACGAAATAAACATTAAAAACAAACTAATAACAAACACGGATACACTGACAGACATTAAAACACTGTGATGGGCATAACTGTAAACCGCTGCATAGGGTAATAACAGTAACATCATCAATGCAGCGAAACCATGTGAAACCGCATTCCCTACTTCTTCACCAAAAGACAAAGGATGGATGTCTTTAAAAGAATCTATCGTCGTTTTTTTCTTCGACGCGCTTTGATTATGCATGTCGCCACTCCTATTCAATGATTTTCATTCGCTTCAAGTCATTTGTTGCTGTTTCAATACTATCTTTACCTTCTTTATTTTTCAATGGACTGAACTCTTCGTCTCTCGTGACTTGTAAAGTCATAAAAGAAGTCGCATATTGGAAAATATCGAAATAAAACAATTCAAATTTTAACGTTGGCTTTTGAACAACTCCAAAATCTTCATCTAATTGTTCCAGTGTTTTTATCGCTAAATGATAAGGTAATGGCTTGTCTACTGCGTTTTCAATAAACGCGCGGCGAAAAATATGAATGCCGATATTCGCATTATCAAAACGGTCTGCCACTTCAGGGTTCAACTCAGAATATTCGAGTACCTTATCTTTTCCATTTTGGACGACGAGACGTCCTACTTTCTCTCCAGGTAATGGCGCAATTGATTTCGTAGTAACATCTTTATGATGGTGGATTGCAAACCCCGCAAAGCATGGATCCAAAACTTTAACTAGCACATTATCAATGTTATTTACAAAAATATACGACGTTTCTCGTTCGCGCATTTGATCAAGGTATCCAGCGGCTTTTAATGATTTAAAAACGCCCCCATTGCCATTTGGAGTTTCCATAATGTTGCTGTCCTTATCCAAAATCAGTTGACCTTGCTCATTTAATGCAACAATGTTATCTTGCTTGAAAAAATAAATATGTGAAGCGGGATAGCCAAAACAATCATGCGCTTCAAAATATGCACGTGTCGCGTCATCGTTAATATGACTCGTCATAATATACCAGTCGATAAAATGCCCTGTCTGCATTTTTAAATGTATTAACTGGCGCGCTTGTAATTCAAATAGACTCACACCTTCAATCTCAAATGATCCTTTGGGTCCTTTGTAACCTAACCGCGTCCCTTGACCCCCAGCCATTAGTAATACAGCGAATTGACCTTCTTGAATCGCTTCGATACCACGTCGTTGATAAAACGCAATTGTTTCATCAGTCATATGAGAAATTGCTTCATAGTTAATCTCTTGAACTTGAGATACATCATCAATCGTTTGTCTATTGATATAAACATCTTGGTACAATTTTTGAATCTCCGCTAAATCGAGTTGCGCTATTTTATCACTTAATCGTTCTTTTTCATTCGTACTCATCAGTTTTTCATATTCTTTTAAATGTGATTGATTATATTTATCAAGTTTATGACCATCTAACATGATTAATTATACGCTCCTTTAAGTCTGCTTACTTGTTCATTGATTAACACATCACTTCGAAGTGCGGTGCTGTTAATATCCATTCATTTACAATATGTAGTTTATAAATTGCTTCATTGTAGATTCAAACAATACGTATAGTGTCACAAAACTAAATGTTGTGGCAAGAGATAAATCTACTATACCACCTGTCTTGAAGTGAATAGGAAAACGTATTCTAATTGGAATAGGAAAGAATAAATGTACGCCTCTTGGTGTTAACATATCTAATAGTACATGTGAAAGCATACCATAAATGATACCCATCATATAGTAATTCGGTGTTTCTATTGTATGTAAAATAAAATAAATTCCTATCATAAAAAGCAAGGAATGCGTAAAAGTCCGATGACCAAACAAGTGTTTGATAATGTGACTCAAAATCGGCAAGCGCTGCCCCATCTTACTCCGCGTATGGCAAATGTCCGGTAAAAGACTCGCTAAACCTGACACAACCATACAGGTCGTCATTTCAAAAATATCTAAATGATGTTGTGTCGCAACAACAGTGCCAATCAAGATGCCAGCAGTAGAATGTGTTTTACCTGTCATTGTCTCCACCTTCCTTATTTATGTGAGGATTATACCACAAACCACCACGAAACACGAACATATTTTCGCATCATCAGCGCCTTTTTATTAGTATGGCACATTTAATTAAATTTGAGTCATATTGGTTGAAAAAATGGGTTTAATCCGTTACAATAAAGCTACAAATTGAGATAAAGGATGTGTTGCAAGATGGCAATGACAGTTAAAAAAAATGAAAATGAAGTACATATTCAATGGAGAGTTGCAGATATTCACATTCCCAATAGTGAAATCAGAAATGTAACAGAAGATCAAGACATCCATGCTGTTCCTGATGTAGGGTCAAAAAAAGTATCACGTATTGGTTCAACATTCGGCAAAACGAACCGCGTCATCATTGATACAGATTCACAACAATATATCATTTACACATTCAACGACAAAAAAGTGTATAACGAAGTGACAAAATAAATTTTAAAACGTCATCATATCCGCTCCACTTAAAATACGTTCTCTAACAGCCTCATTTCATCTAGTGAACGGCTAAAAATAATGCGCCCCGACACATATATCATGTGCTGGGGCGCTCTCTTTTGATTTGAACTGATGATCATGCATAGGACTTAACTTTTAAAAACATAAATGTGCGATGAGTACAATGATTGGTAACGTGATAACCGTCCGGATTAAAAAAATTGCAAACAACTTCCACAAACTGACAGGTATTTTTGAACCTAGTATGACTCCGCCCACTTCTGATAAATAGATGAGCTGACAAACACTTAAAACACCCACAATAAATCGTGTGATATCACTTTGTACACCTTCAATAAGGATTGAAGGAAGGAACATATCCGCAAAACCAATAATCATCGTCTCCGATGCAGCGCGCGCTTCAGGAACATGGAGCCATTCTAAAATCGGAACAAAAGGTAATCCAATCCAACTGAAAATCGGTGTATAAGTCGCTAAAATTGTAGCCACTGTCCCTATTGTCATCACAACTGGAATCACTACTAACCACATATCCATGACCGTTTTAAAAGCAGTAATCACATATTTTTTAAGATCTGGTGCACCATATGCGGTTTCTATCGCATCTTCATATCCTTTTTTAAATGATTCACGATAATGATATTGTTTTTCTGGACGCGCTTCAGCAGAAACACCATCTATATAATGGTCATCTATTGAACGTAATGGCCATATTCTTGGCATAATTAATGCGGCAATAAAACAGGCAAAAATCACTGTTCCATAAAATATGACAAAGCGATCAATTAATCCAATCGTCTCAGCAATAACAATTGCAAAAGTAAGTGACACGACACTAAATGTCGTTGAAATCACGGTCGCTTCACGTCGTGTGTAATAACCTTGCTCGTATTGTCGACTCGTAATCATCACCCCTACAGTCCCATCTCCTATAAACGAGGCGAGGTTATCTACTGTCGAACGTCCAGGTAATGTAAACAACGGTCGCATAACTGGTCTAAAAATTGGACCTAAAAATTCGAGTAGCCCATACTCTAAAAGCAACGGTAAAAAAATGGCTGCAAAGAAAAAGACTGCAACTAATGTCGGCAATAGTCCTGAGAAAATGAGGCCTCCTGTATCTTCAGAGTAAACCCATGGTATACCACGACTCAAAAAAGTCATCCAAACGAAAACAATCGACACCATTCGAATCAATAACCATGGCCAACTGACTACAAAAGCATTCGCTCGAAAGCTGTTTTTAGGAACACGCGCTTTCAACACGGTACAATAAAGGATTGTTAAAATTCCTGAAACAGTAATGATCATCACAATCATCCATGATATCATCGGACCTAAAAGTAATTGGAACTGCTTTGCCAAATAGGCAATAGGTAACGTACTCGTTTGTTTACCCTCTTCAACAGCTGGGAGTGGGACTAAAAAGAGGATAATCCCGATCAAAGAAAGCAATATAAACTTCAGCCTACCTATGCTTCGTGCTTTCTGAGTTAAATTCTTCATATTTTCACGCCTTTTTTCTATATCTCACACAATTCAATGATTAAAATAAATTATATCAATGATTTGAAGTTCAGACAATATGATCTTGAATATTGATACGTTTTTATGAAAAATAATCCACTACATTTTACGCAATACATAAACGAAATATGGCGCACCAATAATTGCAATCAAGACGCCAACCGGTATGTCTACCGGCGGGGCAATCATCCGAGCCACACCGTCTGCAACCACGAGAAGTAATGCACCCACTAATCCTGACATCACCACGATGTGACGATGTCTGTGACCAATAATACTCCGTGCAATATGTGGGGCAATCAAACCGAGGAAACTTAATCCACCGACAACAGAAATGGCGGCTCCCGCGAGTAACACTGCCATAAACAGTAAAATCATTTTAGTTCTCGGGACATGTGTACCTAATGCCGTCGCAACTTCATCACCTAAGTGCAAAATATCCAATTTTTTACTATAGAAAATAATCGTTGGTATAGCGATAATGAGCCACGGTAAAATTGTCCAAACATGTTGCATTGAACGGCCAAACAAACTCCCGGTAAGCCAAACTAAAGCGATGTTCGCTTCCATAGGATTACGAATTAGCATATATTGTACTAAAGCCATTGCAACTGCACCAATCGCCATCCCCATCAGTGCAAGTTGAGAACCTTTTATCCCTTTCCAACTCATCAGTATTGAAAGAATCAAACTGACGACAAGTGCTCCAAAAAATGAAGCGACTGGTAAAAGGAATAGCGGTGCTGTGGGAAAAACAATAATCACTAGTACAGCAGTAAAACTTGCCCCTTTCGTAATACCTATAACGTCTGGTGATGCCAATGAATTACGAACTACACCTTGAATCACCGCACCAGAAATCGCTAATGCAGCCCCTACGAATAGACCTAACAACATCCTTGGAACACGATATTCACTCAAAATAAAATGATGACCCGTCCATACTTCCTTAAGTACGGTAAGCGGTGAAACCCATACAGCACCCGCACTTAAGTTTAATAACGAACATAGTACGAGGAGGACAATGACAATGCTATAACGTTTTTTATAGTGTCTGTTCATCTCGATTTCACTCCCCTCATCGTAATCCATAAGAAGTATAAAGCCCCGACAAATGCTGTAACGATACCGACTGGTGATTCAAATGGAAATGCAATTAAACGGCTAATGACATCTGAAATGAGCAGTAAATTCGCACCCATTATCATAGAAAGGATAATAATTAAAAAATAATTACGATTCAAATAGTGTTTCACAATGTGCGGAACGATTAAACCGACAAAACCAATGGGTCCTGCAACAGACACACTTGCTCCGGCTAAAACAATAACGATAAGCCCTGCTAATGCACGAATCAACTTCGTATTTTGCCCAAGCCCTGTGGCCAGTTGATCGCCTAAATTCAGTATAGCAAGTTGACGCGCTAAAAATAATGCTGCAATTAAACCCCCGATGAGCCATGGCAAAACTTGATAAATTTGCGGCCATTTAATTGTATGTAAGGCTCCAACAAGCCAGAACATGACTGTCGTTGTCGCATCTTCATTTAACAAAATAATCCCTTGCGTCAGACTCGTGAAAAATAAATGGATGGTCATCCCTGCAAGTGCCAGTTTCAGCGGTGTCATCCCTTTCGTCGTATCCGCAAGCACATAAACAGCCAACCCACCAATAAATGCACCAATGAACGCAAACACGACAGTATGATGCGCAAAAGAAGGTAATAACACTGTGATAAGTACTACTGCAAATGAAGCCCCTGCATTAACACCAAAAATTTGAGGAGAAGCCAGTGGATTTCTCGTCATCGCTTGCATTAACACACCCGCAACCGCTAACGACGCACCAATACATGCCCCAGCAATCATTCTAGGGATACGCACTTGATGGATTAGAAATGTTTCCTTTGTTGTTTGAAGATGAAAGAAATAGTCTAACATGGACTGAAATGAGATTTTTGATGAACCGATTGCAAGATTTAAAACAATTGCAAAAATAAGAAAGCACACGCTTACAATGAATGTAAGCGTGGTGCGCCTTCTTTGGTGATGTCCATCATTAAATTTTGGTTTTAACTTTGACATAACAAATCACCTTTAAACCTATGACAAGCGTGCCTTTGAAGCAACCTTAAAACTACTTGTCATTCCCTTTTTCTTTTTTAGAAATCTCAGCAAGCTCTTTTGCGATTTCTTCAGAAGAGATTAAGCCTCTGAATTTCGACCATGTTTGACGATCCACAACATGAACCCGATGATTTTTCACTGCATCGATTTCTTTCCACACTGGATCTTTTTGCACTTTCAAATACTCTGGGTCATTTTCGCCATTCACCATAACAAACATGCGTTCAGGGTTGACGTCAGCAAGTTGCTCGGAATTCATATTTAAGTATGGCGCATTTAAATATTCAGGCAATTGATCTGCCACTTCTTTCGTTAATGCTTCTTTAAAGCCTAAATCACGTAAAAATTGACCGACATATGATTTATCTGAATGTGCTAAAATACCTGATTGAGAAATAACAAGTGGTAGGACTTTTTTGTCTTTATCCATTGTAATTTCTTTTTTGTATTGATTAATTTTATCTTCATGCGCTTTTAATCGTTTGTCCGCTTCTTTTTCTTTTGAAAGTGCTTTACCAATTGTTTTAAACGCTTCAATGTTTTCTTTATAATCCGCGTCTAAACTTGGTAATAAAATGGTAGGTGCGATTTTGCTTAATTGCTCATAATTCCCTTTATGACGGTTACTATCCGCAATGATTAAATCTGGTTTTAATTCACTAATCACTTCTAAATTCGGTTGTTTACGTGCACCTACAGATTTATAATCTCCGACTTTATCACGTAATGGTTCGATGATATTCTTTTTCTTACCATCATCAGCAATACCCACAGGTTTCACACCCAATGCAGTTAATGCATCCACAAATGAATATTCTAAAGCAACGACTCTTTTCGGTTCTTTGTCAATTTTTGTCGTTCCTCCACTGTGCTTAATTTCAACACCTTTTGTTCCATCTGCTTGTTTTTTTGAGTCTGATTGACCAGAATCATTGGTTTTGCCACATGCTGCAACGATAAGCATAATCGCTATAACAGTGAGCAGCCCATACCATTTCTTAGTTTTCACGTTATTGCCACTCCTTTAAAATTAATTTACTAGACATATTATATGATAATTGATAACGATTCTCATTGTCAACTCTGTTTTATAAAACGATTCTTTTTAATTTCAACAAATCCATTTATCAAAGCTTCAATCCCTTGATCTTCATAATAACGTTTAGGGATATGTGCCATATGCATACTTTGCGCTAAGGCACTGTAATTTATACGAAATTCAATTTTGTCACCGATTTGATAATAATCTGTCAATCCTAAATTAACCATCAATATATCGCTAGAATGACCGACAATATGTAATTGCTGATCGACGGCGGTGATGCCTTCTATATCCGTATCTAATTGGCCGATATCCACAAGGGCTTGCATATAAGATTGCCGTTGATCGAGGTTGAGACGGGGTTTGATTTCAAGTACCCGGCCACTCAACATCATTGCATCATCATATAAATACGGGAGCCTCATTTCATATGCCGTTTCATAGCCTCTAAACAGTACCTCTCCAATTCTCAATTCATTAATACGACCTAAATCCGTGTACATTGCAAGCATTAACATACTGGAATTTCCTCCAGAAATCGTATTAAACCGAACGCCTGTGTCACGTTCTACAGATTCTATGAAATAGTTGATGTAAACAATGTCTTCTTCAGTTGGAGGAATTTGACGAAAGCACATGAAATTAAATGAGAGCCCTTTTAAATAAATGCCTTTGAGTTGCACAATTTCTTTAACCAGATTGACGACTTCATACGTCAAAGCCCCCTCTCTCCCGTCTTTCCAATCCACCATTAAATAAATATGGTGTTTCACCCCTTGCTCAATTGCCTTCTCATTCAGTGCACGAATGGTCTCAATTTCAGTCTGGATGCTGATTTGACTTAACTTTACGACTGCATCAATCTCATCTGGCAGTGCCCCTTTAATCATCATATTTTTGGAGCGATGTGCAGTCTCCTCTGATGCCATAGCCATTAAACGGGACTCTGCTAATATTGGGAAGCCCATGTCGAATAATTGCTGACGAATTTTCACGTCACCACCCGTGCATTTTGTAACTGGCACCATACGCACGTCTTTTTCAGCGAGCATCTGTTGTAATATCATTGCATTATATTTAATTTTGCTCAGATTGATATGAAGTTGGGGCATCGTCTACAGCTCTCTTTCTAATGGATTTTCTATCTCTATTTGCACATACTGTTTAACCTTTTGCGCCATTCTCATATTTAACAACGCTTTTACCGTAACTGTCGGACCGAATAAAATCCGTTGTAATACTTCGGCATGTGGCTGTGATGGGTCGATTGACTGTGCAACAACATCTGCAACAATTTGGTACAATTCTGCTTCTTCAATTTGGTGTGCATGATGAAAATGATGAATCAGTGTGCCTAATTGATTTTGAATCACTGCATGTTGAAATTTCGCAATCACCGCTTCAATATTTTCAGCAATTAAACTTTCATTGGTGACTTCAAAATCAGGAATCGCTCGTTTCAATGTATCCAAATCGATACGTGACCCCCCTAAATCTCGAACGATAAATGACAACGTATGGTCTTCTCTATTAATTTGAAGTATCGTATTTTGTTGATGCGCTTCTAATGCAATACCGTAATGTTGAATATAGCCGATTAATGGTGGGATCAGCGCGTTTAAAAATTGCTTCATAAATTTTGATATCGTTTGTTGATTCAATTCCCCAAAGAGGTATTCGATTAAACTTTCTATCACGACTTGACCATCGACTGGGTTTAACTGTGTCAGTACGCCTGTCACAAGCTGCAAATGCGTTTGTTTATGTTCTTCTGGTGAATGTCGAACAATCATTGCAAATTGCCGTGCGAGATCCGGTTCCACATCAATATGCGCACCATACGGTTCACTGGCCACAGATAACGTCGGATAAATATTCAGCATCTTTTGTAACTGATAACTCAATTTCGGACCATCGATTGTCGTCACTGTAGACACTGTTCGAACGGCACTGGTCGCTTGAACATTGATGGGTAATTTCACATGATACGGATAGTCGAGCAATTGCATTGTTCGGAACGAAAGTGTGGCTTTCGAATCAATTGTAAATGGGGTAGGAATGACATCATGTTGCGTTATCAACTGTTGGAAACGTGAGACAATGACATGGCTATACTGCCACGGATGTACCAACATGACACGATAGTCATCCAATGTTCCTTCATAAGTTTGCATCCACTGTCTGAGTTGACTTTCAATATCTGGAAACATTTTTCTCAATACAAAATCATCTTCTCCAGTCATCGTTGTACTTTTCAACAAAGATTGTCGAACTAATAGGATTTTAAGCGGGATCACTTTCATAAATTCAGGCGCATATTGCCGTATTTCATCAACAGTGAGTGGTAGTTTTGTTTTTGTGAGCGGATGTGACGGATGACCTTCCCATATCATCCCTTCTGAATAACCGAGTACTGAGAAAGATGTTTCATCTGCCATATGATTCAGCCATGCAATGAAATTTAACTTATCCGGCATTCTCGAAAACTTCAAAGCATGCCGTGTGAGGCGTTCACGCTGTTGCAGTTGTTCATAGCTTAGCGTCAAACCTAAACGGCTATGATATAACTCTTCCACTAACTGTTCATGAAATGAAATTTTGAAATGTTGTGATAGCACTTGAATCAATTGCTCTACGGACTTTATCTCCTCTTCTTGTTGCGCGACGCAATAATGAATCATACCCGCCAATTCAAATTGTGCAAAAGCACTTTTCGTCTCACAACGAACGCTGAGTAGATGTTGATGATATTGAATGATAAGTTGTCCCTGTTGAAATTGAACACTTGTCCCGTTAGGAAATAATTGTTCTTTTACGCATGCACTAAGAATACGATACTGAATATTTCTGTCCGCATTAAGATGACGAGTGATTGCCATGAATTGTTTTGCCTCCATTTATTTTAAATTTTGCTAAATAGCCTAAGATCGCGATGAGCGTTGTCGTACCACCCATCCATAAAAACGTTGTTGTAATGCCAAGCCATTGGGTCAAATAACTGAGTAACATCGCACCAAGCGGAATCATTCCTCTATCCATCATGACGACACTTAAAATTTTACCCCTTCTTACTTCAGGAATATCATTTTGAAAATAGATGCGATTCGTCGTACGTGCGAACTGACCGAATAATCCGACGAAAAAAATCATCAAAAACAAGCCGATTTGCCCAAAAGGATAAATTAATAAGAGCGCTATCCCAAAACACAATGAACTGAGATAATAGGCATGGTCGCTTGATAATTTTTGCAAGATGTAGGGTACAGCTAACGTTGCTAAGATACCACCTATCGCACTCATTGTCATTGCCGTTCCAAAGACAGATGCGCTATTCGGATATATTTCATCTGTCAAGATAGGCAACATCGTCGTATAGGAATAGCCCATCGCCATAATCAGAAAAGAAGTGATAAATATTTGTCTTCCTTGTACATGTATTTTAAAATATTGCCAAGCCACAGATAATGATAACTGTTTACTTACAACAGCCTGAGTCTTAGCGATTTTTAGCGGTAAACATAAACAAAGCGCCAATACATAACATAAAGACTGTGCAATAAATGCGACTGGTACACCCCAAACTGCAATTAAAAATCCGGCAACCGCTGGACCGATTGAACGGCATACGTTGAGCAGAAAGGAATGATAAGAAACCGCTTTGGATATTGATAATTTTTCAGAGATATCTGGTAATACCACTTGACGAACAGGCGTTTCAATCGCACTCATACAACCGCGTAAGCAAGCATAAATATATAAATAAGGCATTGGAATTTGATGGACGATCAAAACACATATTGTTAAGACGCTAGTAATCACCATCGAACTTGTTACGGTCAATTTTATTAATGTCGACCGTCGATAACGATCCGCAATGCTTCCCGCCCATAAGCTGAGCACAAAAATCGGAGCGAGCCTGAAAAAATTAATCAAAGCCAGATCCATTGCGTTTTGGTTCAATTGATAGGCATACCAATTCAGCGCAATTTGACCGATCCAATTCCCTAAAAACAGTAAAAAGGTACTTGGAAAAAACCATTTTGCCAAAATCTCCACCTTCTTTAATTGATAATGATTCTCATTTCCGCTATTATGGATTATACGAATCCTTTTCGTATTTGTAAAATAAAATGAACGAGGTGTCGTCATGGAAACGGAACAAAATCATCTTGAAATGGCAGTCATAGACTTTACAAAAGATGAAAAAGAAACTTATCAAACACTACTTTCCCAAGATACAGGTTGGGCAACACAATTTAAACAACGATGCTTGTTGGGACGTGATAAGATTACAGCACGCCTTGTCGCATCTCTATATCGTGAAAATTTGGTTAACGGCTATACGCATAGTGATTTAAAACGTGCTGAGCAGTTACAAAACAGCCCAATCACGTCAGGAGAACTGTTGTGCATTCATTTTAAACGTTGTCAAAAGACATTATATGCGCCCGTTGTGAGTCACCATGCTTTTAATCGTATCGATGTTCAAGGGCCCTTCTACTGGGAAACACAATCAGGTGTATTCCAACGCATCTTACACCCGAATGAAGTCCTCGATATGATGATTGAAGAAGATCCACAGTATCAAGGCGAGGCTGCCAATCAATTTCGCGACGATTTAGAGAACAGCGCCACACACATGACCTTGGCTCTAAGCTATCAAGCACAGCATCCACTCAACGACGTGGCATCATTGCTACAATACATCCAAAGCCAATCTGACTCTTATTTAACGTCAGAACAATTAGTCATCGAAGGACATCCGATACATCCTGGAGCAAAATTGCGTAAGGGCATGTCTGCTAAGGAAACCATTGCGTACTCATCAGAATATCAACAAGCGATTCCAATGCAATTCATTCTCATACATAAAAGTATGACACGCACAATGGCACAAGCGGAGACTTATTTGGAAGTGGTGTATCCCGCTTTTAAAGGACTTAAAAATATTGCACAACATGCCTTGCCACCAACATCAACGCTAGATGAATATGTCCCTTTCATTGTACATCCTTGGCAATATGAACATGTGATTCTCAAAGACTATCATCCTGCATTCGAATCGCAAATGATCGTGCCATTAGATTATTCGATAGATTATTATGCAGGGCTATCATTTCGGACATTAATGCCGAAAAAACCCACGCTTACACCACATATTAAATTGTCAACCAACGTCCATATTACAGGTGAAATTCGGACGTTATCCGAGCAAACGACATATAACGGCCCGTTAATGACGCGCATATTAACACATATCACTCAACATGATCCTTTACTAGATCACGTTCCCACATCACCTGTACCGGAAATCGCTGGGGCACATTACTATAACGACCAAAACGGATCAACAGAAATACAAGAACGCCTGAGTGAACAATTGGGGACACTTTTCAGACAAAATATTTATGCGTTGATTGAACCCGACTTGCTTCCTTGTATCACATCTAGTCTCGTCGTGACACACCCGCAAACTGGACGTCCACTTATTGTCGATTTGGTTGAACGGTATCAAACCCACAACAACATCACGGGAACTGTCGATGCCTGTGCAGAATGGTTCACAACATATGCCAATGCGTTAATTTCTTATGTCGTCCCACTATTAGTGAAATACGGCATTGCTTTAGAAGCACATTTACAAAATGCGATTGCTGTCTTCCATCCTCATACAGGTCAGTTTTCACACATGTTGATTCGTGATTTCGAAGGGTTACGTATTGATGCGACGCAACTTGCTAAAATGGGATATCATACCGATCACTTCCATGAAAAATCTCGAATATTAACGACGAGCCAAACGTCTGTATTTAATAAAGCTTTTTATTCGACGATACAAAACCACCTTGGTGAAATGGTCGCCTCACTGGCACGATTTTACGATCATCCTGAAATTGAAGCAGCACTGTGGCACATCGTCCGCCAACAAATGGTACAAATATTCCAGCGTATGAAAGCTGACGGAGATATTGCATCTGAACGCATCGACGCGATGTATCAAACATTTTTTAATGAGACCATTGATTATAAATGCGTCACAACGATGCGACTGTTGGACGAAGCGCATGAATATACTTACATCAAGGTTAAAAATCCACTCGCGCGCTAACGACACGTAATCTATCATATCTTCTCGAATACGAAACAACTTGAGCGCCTTTTCTCTACATAATTTAAGACAAAGCCTTTTCTAAACAGGTCTTATTGTATTAGAATAGTGTGTAGACAAAATTTAATTCGAGGAGATTTTTTATGACAATCATGCGTACTTTAACGTTTATGTTAAGTATCTTTATAGTGGGAATGGTTGAGATGGTTGTCGCTGGTATCATGAGCCTGATGAGCGCAGATTTAAATATTTCTGAAGCATGGATCGGACAACTCGTAACGATTTATGCTTTTACTTTTGCACTGACAGGCCCCATCTTAGTCAAGATGACTGAAAAATATTCACCGAAAAATGTATTGCTTTTAGCAGTCGCCTTTTTCGTATTAGGCAATTTAATGATTGCACTTTCGCCCAACTTCATCGTGCTTATTGTCGGTCGCGTGATTTCATCTGCAGCCGCTGCACTCATCGTTGTTAAAATTTTAGCTATCACTGTAATACTGACACAACCTGCACATCGCGGGAAAATGTTAGGCATTGTGTACACTGGCTTTAGTGCGTCCAATGTTTTCGGTGTCCCTCTTGGCACATTAATCGGTGATTGGGTCGGGTGGCGCTTTACATTCGGACTGATTATCGCCGTCGGTCTTCTCGCAGGTCTGTTGCTGACGATTTACCTCCCTCGTCAAGTGATGCCTTCGTACGAAACACATTCCAAAACCCAAAGTCGAATGGTCCATCAACGGGAAATCATCAAACTATTAGCAACGACATTTGTTTTATTGACAGCGAATTCGGTCGCCTATATTTATATCAATCCACTTATTTTATCAGGTGGACATACGATTACATTTGTCTCTCTCGCCTTATTTATCATTGGTATCGCAGGCATGTGTGGTACGACTTTAGGTGGTTTTTTTACAGACCTCTTTTCATTTAAAACTTGGTTAATCATTAGCACTTTCGTTTTTGTCGTTATGATGCTACTTCTAAATTCATTGTGGGGGACATCACTCGCTTTGCTAATTGCTTTATTTATTTGGCAAATCATACAATGGAGTACGAATCCGGCCGTTCAAACCGGGTTAATCGCCCAAGTTGAAGGAGATCATAGCCAAGTGATGAGCTGGAACATGTCTGCGCTCAATGCCGGTATCGGATTCGGTGCGTTACTTGGAGGGGTGATCGTCGCACATACACACTTATATGCGACCATTCAATTTGCAGCAGGGATTGGTTTCATCAGCTTTCTTATTGTATTATCATTAAAGTCTCAACACGGCAAATCCCATAACATCTCATAAACTCTAATCAAACTGAGTCGAGGAACATTGAAAAATTTCGTCTAGAGAGACCGAAATCCAATACAACCATCATCATTCATATTTTATATCACAAGCCGAGGATGTCGTACAATCCTACAGTTGAACTTTAAGAATCAACGTTGTCGTTGTACTTCAGAACATCTCTCGGCTTTTTATGAATATCATTGAGTAAGATGGCATCCCCTTCGTTTAATCGGTCATCTCCGAATTGTCAGAGCACATAAAAAATAGAGGCCCGTGCGGTTATCGCACAAGCCCCCAGTCCGATGAATTATTGTAAACCTTTGTCATCGTTTTGGTTTCTATTTTTTTCATGCTTTTGTTGCCACTCTTTACGTGTCATTACATCTTCTACGTGCATATTCACTTCAACAACATCTAATCCTGTAATATGTTTGACTTGTTCTTTAATCAATTCAGTCACTTTACGGAAAATTTTAGGTGCAGATTCACCATATTCTAAAATGACTTTCAAGTCAATTGCAGCTTGTTTTTCTCCAACTTCTGCAGACACACCTTGAGTCACATTATTACCACTTGAGAATGAACCACTAATCGTATCAACAAAGCCGCCTTTCATATCTAAAATACCGCGTACTTCACGTGCCGCAATACCTGCAATTTTTTCAACGACCTCATCAGAAAATGTTAATGTATTAGAAAATTGTTGACCTTGATTTTCATGTTGTCTTTCTTTTTCATTTACACCTGTTTCTTTGTTATAACTTTCTTTTGCTTTATTGTTGTCAACTGCCATAATAACAACTCCTTTATTATTTGTTATTCAGTATTTACTTTACAAAAATATTAAATCAACTTAGCCGATTAAGTAAATTTAAGAAATCTTGTGTACGGTCTTTAATATACCCTAATCCAATTCCGATTAAACATAATACGATAATCAAAATCGTTTTCCAAAAGCCAAGTGTTAAAAACAAGATTGCAATGACTAAGAAAAAGAAGAAACCAATTAAGCGCCATTTATAATGTTTCAATGTTTGCACAAATTGTTCCACTGCCTCTCGTTCACCTTGACCGTTTTGTTTTTCATTAGACATAGGATCCCTCCTTTATATGACGCGTGGACCATTGTCTTTTCTTTGGTCACGGACATTGACTTTCACTGATTTCACATGCAATTCAGAAAAACGTTCGACACTTTCTTTGATATCAGCTCTGATTTCTTCAACAAGTGACTGTATGTGCGTTGATTCTGAGGGTACAAAAAAATCTGTGCTAATATCGATAAAGCTATCGTTTTTCTTGTTATACAATTTAGATACAACATTCGGTTGGCGTACGTTCTCATATTGACGCAGTGTATCGTAAACCGTATTTTCAATAGACTTTCTTGAAATATAAATATGACCGTCCGAATAGTCTTTATAGAGTCCAGGCTTACGATATGTAGGCTTAAATGCTCTGAAAAACAGTATCAAACCAATTAAGATTAACAATGCAGCTAAACCAATGAGTAATGGGTCAAACCAATTAAATTGATAAAAATAATTTTGGTACTGTTTAATTGGCTGATAATCCACATACATGAACAATAAGAAACCTACAATGACCACGATCAGCAACCCTAGGATAAAATTTTTAAGTCTTGTCATTTTGATTGCCACCTCCTATTCAACGTCTTACATCAAGCATATACCCGGATTTGTGACAGAAAAACAAAAATTTATATATTTTTCAAAAATAGATGTCCAATCATACTACCTTTTTTCTTCTCTATTGTAATTTTAACTTTTTCTTTCATATTATTACGGGAAACCATATATCTTCCTTTTTAAAATTAAAAAAACGAAACACCATCCAAGTGTCTCGTTTTAAAGCGTACAACATCATGTGCTGTATTATTTAAATGATAAAATGTAGCGATAATCAGTCGATTTAATAATTCTATTAATCGATTGCTTTGAATCATCTTTCACCCTGACACCGCAATTACTCGGCCACTTCAATCACAAGTTTACCGATATGCGACTGCGCTTCCATCATTTCATGTGCACGAAAGATATTTTCTGGTGTCAAGCCTTTTAAAACGGTATTTAATGTCGTTTGATATTGCCCTGACTCCACTTTTTCCGTCACATCTTCTAAATAATGACGGTACATATGCACATCAATGCCATACATCGCACGAGCAAACATAAATTCATGAGTCAATGTAATACTTTTCGCTTTTAATGCATTCAAATCTTGTTTTTCTTGAAACGCAACAATCGTCGCAATACGTCCTCTCGGCTTAACCAATTCAATCATCGTATCATAGTAACCGTCTGTATCATATGTACAGAAAATATAATCTGGACGTGCCAATGACTGCGTTTCAAATTGATCGATTAGACTGTGTCGATGATTTAATACAACATCTGCCCCCATCTTTTCAGACCATGCACGTGTCTCAGGACGAGAAGCAGTCGTGATGACCGTCAAACCATACGCTTTTGCAATTTGTGTCGCAATACTGCCCACACCACCTGCCCCATTAATAATCAGTAGTGTTTTTCCCTGATTATCACTAGGCGTTGTCGCAATCCCAAAACAATCGAATAACGTTTCATAAGCGGTAATCGCCGTTAAAGGTAAAGCCGCCGCTTCAGTAAACGACAAACGATCCGGCATCTTCGCCACATAATGTTCATGGACGAGCTGATATGTTTGATTCGAGCCATCCCGTTGATTAGAACCAGAATAGTACACACGATCACCCGGCGTAAAATCACTCACTTGATCGCCCACTGCGACGACCACACCCGCTGCATCAAAACCTAATACACGTGACGCCTGGTTGAGTGGCGCTTGACGCATCTTCGTATCTACTGGATTAACGCCTGAAGCATACACTTTCACAAGCAACTCGTGCGCATCAGGTTGAGGCATCTCACGCGTGACTGCCTCAAACAATAGTCCTTCTGATAATTGAAATGGTTGACGTGCTAGAATTGTTTTCATACGCTCCCTACTTTCTCTATATTCGTTCATTCTGCATATATTTGAGCCTATTATATCATGGACCTTCCTATCCCTTCCATTTTCCATAATCACTCGTTTGGTGTGTCATACCAATTTACAGGAAAAAACATTGGACTTTGTTCAATCCATATGTATTATAAAATTTGTTATTTTAACGTATTAAAATTGATTACGACTGTTTCCTTAAAGATATCTGTTGCACACGAAAATCACCATAATGTAAACAAAATTCCGATGGATTCGATGTAAAAGGTGTGAAATGAAATACATTCATCGAATAAAAAGCAAACAAAGGATAAAAATTCAAACAATATTAAAAGGCGACATATTTCGCATGTCACCGGGAATTTGATTATAAGACCAGTAGTATAAGCAGTAAACCTCACACCCCTACTCTGGGTATATCTATGAAACATTATTTCTTGAAAAATATGAATAAATGCCTTTCAAATCATGAAACCTATAGCATAAAATTCTAGACTTCTAAAAAATCATAGTACTAAAACAATGCTTCCACATTGATTAAATTGTTTTCGTTTTACTTCTTTCTAAAAAATCATAGTACTAAAACTAAAGATAAGGAAGCAATTAAATTATACATGTTTTACTTCTTTCTAAAAAATCATAGTACTAAAACACTTCGATTTTGTGAGGATACTCATTCATTGTTTTACTTCTTTCTAAAAAATCATAGTACTAAAACGAACATTATCTGTGGGATATTTACGAACCAGTTTTACTTCTTTCTAAAAAATCATAGTACTAAAACATCCATATTCACCTGCATCAAGTTTTTGAGTTTTACTTCTTTCTAAAAAATCATAGTACTAAAACTTTAACACGCAAATTATCGAATCAGAAGCGTTTTACTTCTTTCTAAAAAATCATAGTACTAAAACACATCGACAATGAGACGTCCCGTATCTTTGTTTTACTTCTTTCTAAAAAATCATAGTACTAAAACCTCAAATATAAAAAATCAATGCGATTCTACTACTATAATTAAAGTAAAACCATTCGAAAATCAGTTTCTTCCTAGTTGAACATACCATTGACTTCGCGAGATAATACGTTTTACACCGTAATTATAACTCATTCATATTGATTGATAAACTTAAAATACTGTCCAAGTTCTAATAAATTATCCCCTATAAATTCATGATATGCTATCAAATGAACCATTTTGGAAGTAATCATTTCTTCAGGCATAAAGAGCTTCAATTCTTCTTTAATTAAATTTAAATCATGACACGTTTTATTTGATTTACATAAAAATGCATGATCGCCGCTCATGATAACAGACGGATGATTAGTAAATACTAATGTTGTCAACTGATACATTTTTATCATCGTCAAAAAATCTTCAATCTCTTTGATGCCTAAATATGATTCTGGATAGAGTACAACAAGTATTTCTTCTTTCTCTTTTTTACGCATTAAATCGATGAAAGCTTTTCTTTTACGAGTTTCATCTAAATCCCTTAAATCATAATGAAATTCATATCCTAATAATTTTAACAACTTTTTAAGTTTTATAACATTATCATGAATTTCAACATGGTAGTAATCATCGTATATTCCCAAAGACTGTTTGAAAATATTTAGACTTTCCTCAAATTCATTGAATATTTTATTTGTCTTTTCATCGTATATAATTTGATTTTCAAAATGATTTAATACTTGGTCTTCTATTACTTTTTGCCCAAGTATATTTCTATCACCACAATTTAAAATGATTGGATGAAATTTTTGAACATTAATGGTTTCATATCCGTCAGTAATAAAATGTGCATAATGTTCATCTTTTTGTGGTTTCTTTTGTAAATACGATAAAAAGCTTTGAATGAATGTTTCACATAACTGTGTATCCTCAAATGTAATAACATGCGTATGGTGCAAATCAATATCAAGGACTTCCGTTACATCACTTGCTAGTTTCATAACTCAATCACTCTTTCTGAACTTAAACCCAGATGTCCTTTTGGTGGTTCTCCAACAATGTATTTCATATTAGAAAATTGATTCTCTGTCACAACAAGCGTTTGGATAAGCCCTTTTGAAGGAACGACAATTTTTAATTTCTCGAGTGTATATTTTAATGTTGTGCTATTAAAGACTAGCTTACTGTAAATAGAATACTGTAACCTTACATAACCTTCAGTCGTTAAAAACTTTACAAACTTTCTATAAGCACGTTTTTCGCTAGAAGTCTCAACAGGCAGATCAAACATAATAATGAGTCTCAAATACTTCACCTCTATTTATTCACCTCTAATATGTCCATGTTGGTATTCTGATAACTTCCATATCCCCCGTTGACAAATATAGAAATAAACTGTCAACATAGCGTTCTACTGCATTTACAAAATAATAATTTTTATTATCGATTTTTACTTTCTTATTTAATAAATCGATAATGACTCTTTTTTCTTCTTTCCCAAATTCTTGTTTGACAAATTTTAAAACGATGCTATCAACAATAGGGCGAAATATTTCCATAAAATCTGAAGCTAGATTATATATATTATATTCATTCTTATGTTTAATTCCTATCTCAGTTAAATAACCCTTACTTACAATTGTTCTAGCCACTATTGCTAATAAAACCTGGTATCCATAATCTAACGCTGCATTTTGTGCATTGTCATAGCCTCTCGTGAAACCTGGTTGTAAAACCGTGTTAAAATAAACCTTTGCTGCGTGACCTTCTCTATTCGTAATATCACCAGGCTCAACTGCTTCAATATATTCATCAAAATTTTCAGTATTTTTTTGTTTAAAAAATGTATCTAATACTTGTTGTTGATTACGAATTTTTTGTTTAATAAGTCGTTGCCAAAGTTTATTTTTCCGTTCTTGTGACCAATTCATCTGTTTTTTAATTTGTTTCACTTGTCTATGATGGCCATACATTGGGAGTATCAATGTGTTAGGAAGATGACGATTATTACAAAGTATCGTTATAATTTTTCGGTCACTCAATGCATTTATCAAATGTCCAGTCATTGAGACATTTGGATGCTCAATGACTAAACATAAGATTTCATTTAGTGGAATGTAATTTAAATCACCTGTATTAACAATCAGTTGATTCATTCTCAATGATAACTTAGCTTCTTTCGTAACAATCACCGTTCTAAAGCTCATTGTTGGACTCCGCTAATTTAAATAGAGATTTTGGCTTTGTTGTTTTTAATCCAGTGATTGATGTGTAACCCACCTTCACATCAGTTCCCAAGCCTAAAAACGTACGAGTTCCCATACCATTTCTTCGGCTTCCGATTTTCTCCGATCTTGCTGAAGACGCTTTTGCAGCCTTAAAAATTTCACCAATTGCATTGATATAATCATCATGTGTCTGTTTGATTTGTGAAAAAAGTCCCAATATTTCTTTGGATTTTTTATTTTCCCCATCGACGTTTAAGTATTCTCTATATTCTACAATGAGCTGTTTAGCAAGAAACTGGTACATTTCTTTTAACTTTTCTATTGTCATATTTTGATTTTTAATTGTATCTTTTAATTCGCGCTGTTTGGATAAAGGAAGTTCAAATTGTTTTGCATTTATAACTTCATCACTTGAAATAAAGTAACACGGATGCCCCTCTATATATAATAAATCTCCTCTATATAACGTATAAACAATTTGTGCTGCTACAATTTCATTATTGTTTTCTCTCTGCGCTAAATGCAGTGCTAATGCTTTTTCGTTATTTTCTCCAAATTTATAGTGTTCAATAACATATTCGTCTATGATTTGATACTTTAACTTGATATTTCCTTTTTTATTTGCAATTTTCATTGCAACCACATGTGTTTGGTGGACTTTCATACTTTGATATACTGCAAATTCTGTTTTATCTGATTGATATTTGGGAATCGAAATCTTCGGAGATACAGGCATCTGATCGTAAAACTGTTTTTCAGTGTCAACTCGCTTTCTTGAGTAATTGATTTTAAAATGATCAATGTCATTATAGACTTTCTCTATTAGAAGTTTACCACTATTCACTGTCAATTTTTCCAAAGCTTTAAAGAAGAATAGCTCTTTCGACTTTTGGTTCGTACTAAACTCTCCGAGTGCCTTCCATTTTTCTCTTACCTTTTCCCATTTAAAATTAAAATCAAATAAATCCACCTTTGGATACGCTAATTGTGCACCGTGATAGACCACCCCGTTCAAATAGGCATCTATTGCGTGGTGTGCATCGTTCAATTCACGAATCTTCGGGATTTTAAATCGTCTCCGAAATTCACTGACCATTTTAGCTTTCATCGGGATAATACGTGAATTCGGATATTCTTCTTGAAGAAAATCTCTGACATGTACTGAAATCTGACGTGTCTCAACCAATTGTCTTTGAATGAATCCCTCTTTATCCATTTCAGTAAATTGAGGTTTCATTAATCTAAACAGCTTATGATCACTGATTAATCCAGCTTTATTTAAACTCTTCCAAAATGCAATTTTCTCATCTGGATTTTGAACGAACTGCAATGGAACCCTATCGTATTTATTTTGATTCATCTCCTTAATCACCAATACTTTATTGTCTATTGAGTCATCTTTAATAAAGCTTCTTGGTATAATATGATCAACTTCGTAATATTTATCGGATTGCTTAGAGAGTAACGCATGTATGTCGATTTTTTTACCACTATACATGCATTTACCATTTTGAGATAAATATAGCTTTATATTCTCGTTTTGAAATTGTGTCTGACTAAGTTGATTTGCCTCTTTAATAATATCCCTAAAGGCTTCATCAGACTTCAAACCTTTTTTCTTAACATTGTTCTCCCACATTTGCTTAAGCGTTTTTGAGCGACGCCCTTTAATTTGATCTTCTTTTGCAAATTCAATAATAATTTTCTCCGGCGTCCCAAAAATTGAAGTCAGTTCCCTTACTAACTTTACCGTGGACCAAATTCCTTTCTTTAAAGCTGGAGATGTTGATAATTCTTCAACATCTTGATATCGAATTGAGCTTGAAGATAATTCATTTTCACTTTGAATAAAACCTTGAAAATCATAAGCTTCATTTGTAATAATTTCCATAAAATTTTCATTAGAACTTCTTAATAATTCAATAATCGTATGATGATGGTGACGATGAGTCAATAATCTTTCACTCAATCTCCCCCAACCCGAATAATTTAAATTTTTTAATTGATTTACTTGTACAGTGGTCAACTCTGGATAATTTTGTTGAAGCTTTTCTACCAAAATCTTTTTATCTTCAAATATTGTTATCCATTGAATAATTTCTTCAATCATCTCTCTTTTGTCATCAACTGTACCAAAAATCTTTATCATATCTTGATATGACGACAATTTCGAACCAAATCCTTTTTCATTTTGTGTACCGAATAAAGATAATTTTTCACCATGATTCATAAAGTGTGCTCTAAAATTCGAATTCAACATAATTTCTAAAAATTTTTTATGACTTACAGTTTTGAATTTCTTGAAGATATGTTCTACTGCGAAATTTTTCAATTCAGGAGTTAATCGATATTTACGGCTTTTAGCATCGGTTTCACGTCTAACTTGAATGTTACTCAACTCGTTTAAAACTTCCATTTCCTGGTATAACAGACTGTTTTTAGGTATGACGTCTTCATTTAATAAGTATGTGCATTTATTTGTCATACGTCGGATGAATTGTGTCGCGCTTTCTGAACGATTAACAAGCGCATCAAAGTCCCATGGTTTTATTGGTTTGTTATCGTTCCGTTTCATCCATCCAAACTTAGCATTTTCTGAATCTTTAACTAATGGTCCGACATAGTAGGGAATACGAAACTGTATTAAATCCACTACTTTCTCGATCATCTCATTTGTAATTTCTGGATGATACTTTTGTTGATTTTTCAATATTTTTTCAGCTTCATATTTACTAATTTGCATCGGTATACTTGCATTATCAGTCGTGTTTAATATTCTGAGTAAGGTCTTATTTTCTAAAGCTTTATAGAGTTCACTATCTTTAGATAAAACTTTTTTTAATTCTTTTATCCATTCATCATACTGCTTCTTTGGATGCATAAGATATTGATCAAAATAGCAAAGTGCTTTTAAATTTTCACCACTTGGTGCTTCCTTATAGCGCTTTAAATCTTCTTTACCTGACACAAAGAATTTTTTGAATAGTTTTTTTGTAGAATCGGCATGATACACTTCATTTTTAACTTCTTTTAATTCCTGCTTAAACTTTTTATAAGCTTCAACTTTTGCAACGGCCATTGAATTATGCCCTTTTAAAATCTGCTGTAATAAAATCGACAAATAAATTTTATTACCTTTTTCAATAAATTCAATTTGCTCTTCTGTTAAAGCATCAGAAAGATTTTCCTCATAATTATCATCAAACGAGTGTGATTGATTGTTCTCAACTAATACGTCCGAATTATGAGCATGGTCGAATAACTTTGCTTCTGCAAATTTTAAACCAAGCACCATTTTTGCAATCTGTTCTAAAGGTTTTGATATTTTTTTTTACACTTTTAACACGATCCATTTTTGTTAAGTCATGATCATTTAAAATATGATAAACGTCTTTTTTCATCTCGAAATCCAAGTCTAATGAGACTTGATTGATGTTTTCATAAGATTGAATAAGTTCTACAAAGTCAAAAATACTTTCACTATTAGATAATTGATCAATACTTAAATGATTAAATAAAAAATGGCCTCTATATTTAACTAAATGATAAATCGCTAAGTAAATGAGTTCTGGTGCGTATGCTTGATCTTTACATAATAATTCACTTTGCAAATGATAAATGGTAGGGTAATAATCCGGTTTATATCCTAAAAATCGAAGCACTTCTGACAATGACTTATTTTTAAAATCGGTATTGTCATTTTTCCATGTCAATTGTCTTTCAAATTGATAAAAATTAGGATTTTTTACCAGAGGTGCTAATATTTCTTGTAACAAACCTAATCGTTTAATTCGACGATTTTTTCTTCGTCTTGAGGATCGAAACGCTCTTCGATCAGCGGCTGTGTTCGCACTATCAAAAAGATGGACACCAATTGCATCTTTGTTGTAGTATTTTAAAATGTTGAATTCCTTATCCATACAAGCATATCCAACACTACCTGTACCGATATCTAGACTTAAGATATAAGGCTTTTGTTCCATTTAATTTACCCCCATCAAATTTTATGTGAATATTATCTCAAATTATTTGATAATTGTGAATAGTTGTGATAGAATTGTACTAGAAGTTTTACTTCATTCTAAAAAATCATAGTTAAGTTAAAATAAGCTTTAAGCGAAGATGTAATTTTTATTAACACCCTACTGTGTCAGTAGGGTTTTTTATTATTTAAAGATACGTTCCAAATACGATTGTTAATCTTGATCAAAAACTAGTTCACCTTTTCTCATATTAGGCAAATTATGTCATAAATTATAGTAAAAAATTAGAATAATTCAGAGTATAAATTGCTCACTGTTTAGCTTAACCTCTTGTTATTCTTATTTGCTTTATTTGAAGGCTAACATTTATAAAAAAGAGGAACACCAAAGATTTGATGTCCCACTTTATTACTACTTATTCTATTACTTGTGTTTCTGCTAATTTTTTATACCAATAGGCACTTTTCTTAGGATAACGGGCTTGCGTTTCAAAATCGACATAGAATAAACCATAACGTTTTTCATAACCATTTGACCATGAAAAGACATCCATTAATGACCAGATGAAGTACCCTTTTACATTTACGCCATCTTCAATCGCATCTGCAATGACTTCCAAATGTTTTTTAACATAGTCAATACGTGCGTCATCATATACTGTTTCATCTACAAATTCATCTTTGTAACCTAGTCCATTTTCAGTAATATAGATTTTTTTGTAATTTGGATAGTCATTTTTAACACGCATCATTTGATCATATAGCCCTTGCGGATATATCATCCAGTCCCAATCCGTACGGGGCACGTCTACATCGTATTCACGTTGACCTACACCTTTTAATTGATATTTAGAACCGCCTTTGCTGCCTTTTGAATTATGCGTAATCTCAGTCTCTCCTTCAAATCCACGCATCCAATCACTCATATAGTAATTAATACCTAGGAAATCATTTAAATCCTTTGCAGCGTCTAAAATCTCAAAATCTTCATCTCTAAGATCAAGTGTCCCCCCATTGACAGACAAGATATGGTTGACACCCGCCATCGTTTGTTCTGAATAACGCCCTAAATAAGTTGCATCCAAAATGAAACGATTATGGATAATGTCTTCTAATTCTGCTGCACGTACATCTTCAGCATTTGTTGAATCATAAGGATATTTAGTCGGCAATGCATGAACAACCCCAATTTCACCTTGATAACCCTGTTCCTTATATAAAACAACCGCTTTAGCATGAGCAACCATCATATTGTGGTGAGATTGGAATACTTTTTCGAAATCATATTGAATACCAGGTGGGAATTTTCCAACGAGATACTGTCCATCTCCAATAGGGCCGATTTCATTAAATGTCGTCCAATACTTCACTTCACTAAATTCCTTGAAACAAAAAGCTGCGTAATCAACGAAATGTTGGATATTCGCTCTGTTTAAAAAATCACCATCAGAATGTAACGTTTCTGGCGTATCAAAATGATGTAGCGTCACAAAAGGTTCGACATGATGCTTTAAACAAGTTTTGAATAGTGCGTGATAATAATCAACGCCCTTTTGATTCACTTCGCCATAACCGGTTGGAAAAATTCGTGACCATGCGATAGAGATACGAATACCATTGACCCCAAATTTCTCACATAGCTCTAAATCAATCGGATAACGATTGTAAAAGTCGCTTGCCGGTTCTGCGGTATACCAATAGTTCTCTTCCAAATACGTATCCCAAGCGACACGTCCCTTACCATCTATGTTTGTTGCGCCTTCAGCTTGATAGGCTGCAGTTGCGCCACCAAAAATAAAGTCCGTTGGTAATTTTTTCATAGTTTTTTAGGCTCCTTTTAATTAAATTGATCTTTCACAAATTGTAGTGCGCCTTCACCATCACGTGTCAATTTAATGTATTCTGCACCTTGCGTTTTTGCGAGCTTAATACCGAGTCGATCTGTATCTTGCTTGATGTCTTCATAATTTGACGCAACTTGTGGTGCTAAAATGATTAAATCATATTCTTTCATGATATCCATATGTGCCCCATAACTGCCCGCTGCTGCAGTGACCGGTTGCTGATATTCAGCTGCGGCTTGGTTTAAAGCATTGGCCAACAAACCACTCGTTCCACCACCTGCACAAAGGACTAATACATTTGTTTGTTTCGTAATGTCCGGAGATGTCGTTGAAGTTGTATCAGAATGTGATTCTGTCGCAACATGTCCAGTAGAAGAAGCTAAAATCGCATCTGCCTTTGCTGTATTAAAGTTTTCGGCTACTTTTGAACGTAATCCATCAGAATCATGATTTCCTTTAAGTTCCTCTTCTAAAATTTGTTCGTCATACACTTTGAAGAACGGGTAGTAAATAATGACATCAACAACAATTAAAGTAATCGCTAACACAAAAGACCATAATTCAAATCCTGTCCCCATTACAATACCTAAAGGCCCCGGTGTCGTCCAAGGTAAGACGACACTAAAGCTATTCATTCCCAAGACATCTACGAAAAATTTGAAAATCCAAACGTTAATGATCGGTGCTAAAATGAACGGAACGAAGAACACAGGGTTCAATACAATGGGTGCACCAAATAAAATGGGTTCGTTCACACCAAAAAATGTTGGAACCACTGAGGCACGTCCAATGGCTTTGTTACGTTTTGACTTAGAAAGCCACATGAACATAAACGGCACTATCAAAGTCGCACCGGTCCCACCCATTGTAACGATGAACATTTGCGTACCCGGTGTTAAAATTTTATCAGCATGTTCTCCAGCTTGTAATAATTTAAAGTTCGTCTCAATATTGGCATACGTAATCGCCGCAATTGCTGGTTCGACAATGGATGGGCCATGAATCCCTACAAACCAGAATAATGCGAAAGCACCAAATATAATCGTAATGCCCACATAGCCATCTGCAGCAGTAAATAAAGGTTCGAAAAACTTCACAATCGCTTCTGCCACGTTCGTATTCACGACTGCTCTTGAAAGTAAATCCAATCCGTAAAGCACCAAAATTACAAGCCCAAATGGGATTAAATCTTTAAACACTTGTGAGATGTTCGGTGGAACTTCTTTCGGCATCTTAATCGTGATATTATTTTTCACACAAATATGATAAATGATGACCGTCACAAATGCGGATAAAAACGCCGTAAGTAATCCTTTTGTTCCCATAAACGCATTCGCAAATCCACCCGCTTCAAGTGGATTAGATGCAAGAAATAAAAATCCACAAATTGAAGCGAGCATCGTAGAAATAAAGTTGATTTGATTCGTACTTGCAAGCTTACGGTTATAGGAGTCCGTTAATGCTTTCGCCGTTGTCCCCGCTACAAGTAACCCCACAATCCCCATGGTATAGCCATAAGGTTTCATAATAATTGCCTCTGCATGTTTACTCCAAGTGAAACCGAAAATATTCGGAACATAGGCAATCAATAAGAAGATACTCGAAAATAAAATGATTGGCATGGCAGAAATAAATCCATCACGAATGGCTCTTAAATACATATTACGTGAGAGTTTTTCAAAAAATGGTTTGCCTTTTTCAATGAATTCAATGAGTCTATTCATACCTATCAACTCCCCCGTTTATATAACGTCAACATGTGACTCAACAAGTCTTTTAATAAAATCGTTGTCATCAAGTGATCTTGGCCATGCATCATCGTTACACTGTAAGCAATATCATCTCCAGCCGCTTCTTTTTGTAGTAATGAAGTCTGTGCATGGTGCGCTTCGATAATACATTGATTTCCTGCTTCAATCAGTTGCTCAGCTTTTTCGAAGTCCCCTTCACGTGCTGCTGTTAACGCTTCTAAAAATTTCGAGCGCGCATCCCCTGCATAAGCAACAATTTCAAATCCTAACATTGCAACTTCTTCTCTGTTCATAGAAAATCCCTCCAATTTGTACGCTATAAACCGGCCTTGTAAGAAACAGCTGTCTCTTCTAATACTTTATTTAATTCACTAATATTTGCCTTTCCTTCCGTGCGCAACCATTCTCTTGCTGCCGCTTCACCTTGCTCAATATAGGCTTTGACTGCTCCAGCCCATGTTGCACGTCCACATAACACACCGTTAAAATGCGCGTCTGAATCATGTGCAAAACGCAATGTCTCTTGGAAGAGTTTGGCAGAAACGCCTGCGCTTAAGTAAATATATGGTAGGGCAGTCGCTTCATCTTGTTGTTTAAAATATTGTGCTGCTTCTTCGCGCGTATACACCACTTCACCTGCCGCAAAACCTTCAACATAATTCATGTCGACTGGCACTTCCACCTTTAATACATCGACGCCAAATCGTTCATTTGAGAAGACACGCATCGCTTCAATTACTTTACGCGGCTTCACTTTGGCATATTCAGCACTTTTATTATCTGCAATGGCATCATCATAGGCTAAAATCTCTAAGAAGAAAGGAATGTCCTCGGCTTTACATTCTGAACCAATCCGCTCAATGTACGCTTCTTTTTGATTATTAATCGCATCCTCATCATCTACATCATAGTAAAGTAAGAACTTCACAGCCTGTGCGCCTGCTTCTTTAATGCGTTTGGCCGACCAATCCACCAAACAATCTGGCAAACGACCTTTCGCATTCACATCGTATCCTGTTTTTTCGTAAGCCAACAATAAACCCGTTGAATCATGTCTCACCGTCGTCGCAGGAAGACCATACTCCGGATCTAATAATATAGCTGAGGCGTAAGGTGTTAACTCTTCAGAAACCAATTGTTTTAAACGTTCCATATCTTTAACTTGAGGTTCTTCGGTTTGATATTGCGCCATCATGCGTTTCAATGCCCCGCGTTGATCGAAAGCTAATGCTGAAATAATCCCTTTGTCGTCACTTAATTGTGTTAACAGTTCTTCTTTTGTGCTCATTATTGACACCTCTTGTATTATTATGTTTGATTCATTAAAATCTCGATTGTCATTACCGTCAATAAGTCATTAATCTTTGTACTCGCCTTTATCCCATTTCTCTAAAAATTCATCAAAGAAATCATCATCAGTTTGATGCGCATTGACAGATTCAACTTGACTAATTTTTTCAATCAACTTTTGATTTTCTTCAGTCGGTTGATACTCTGCATTAATAAAAGCTTCTACAATATCACAAAGCAATAAATCGCCCACAATCTTGCCACCAAAACCAATTACATTGGCATTCAACTGTTCTTTTGCATAAAGCGCAGAAGACATATCACGAACTAATGCAGAACGGATACCTGGCACTTTATTCACTGCATTATTGATGCCGACACCTGTCCCACAAATACACACACCTAAATCCGCTTCACCACGCGTCACAGCTTCCCCTACTTTTTTTCCATAGATTGGGTAATGTGTGCGCGTAAAATCGTATGTCCCACAATCAATCACTTCATGACCCAATGATTTTAAAAATTGAGACACCTCCATTTTGGTATCTGTGACAATATGATCTGAACCAATTGCAATTTTCATTTTTTTGCCTCCTCTTATCCCATTTTGTTTAACATATCTACACGTATTTGATGACGTCCGCCATCATAATGTCCTTCAATAAAACCTTTGACAATATTTTCAGCGAGTGTCTCTCCTACCAAAGCCGCACCAAGGGTAATCATTTTGGCATTGTTATGACTTCGTGTCATATAAGCAGAGCGCTCGTCCGACACTTCCGCTGCAATCATGCCTTTAATTTTTGTTGCAACCATAAAGCTACCTGCACCAAACTCGTCAATGACGATACCTAAATTGTTATCATCTTCTTGTACCTTATGCGCAACCGCCACTGTCACATCGACAAAATCCACTAAGTCGTCACTTGTCACATCTACGACCTCATATTGCTTGTTGAGTAGAAATGTTTTGATATGCGCTTTCAAATGAGCGCCATATTGATCCGCACCAATAATCACTTTCACAGTAATCATCCTTCCAAAAAAATAATGTTGACTTGAACATAATCAAGCGCTTTCATTTATTTACAGTTAAATCATACACCTAAACAAACATAATTTCAACACGAATTGTTTTATTTTGTTTGATTAATTGTATTAAATCACCAAAATCAAACAAAAAGAGGTACTACGCTTATGTAGCACTTCTTTTTGTTTTTAAATCACTTCGATATACTGCTGTACTGCTTTCATTTGTTCGCTATTTAAACGATTTGTCACAATGGCTGTTAAATTTTTTAATTCACAAAACGATACAAAATCCTCCTTACCAATTTTTGAATCGTCGGCAAGTATGTATTTTTCATTCGAGTGCGAAATTGCTAATTTTTGTGTGTAGGCTTCTTCATATGAGGAAGTCATCACCTCGTTACCTTTAATACCATTGGCACTAAAAAATATTTTAGAAAATCGCATTTTTTCAAGGAGTGTATTCGCCATTTCCCCGACAAATGATTCAGTGACCTTTCGTTGAGAACCGCCTATTAAATACACTGAAAATTGTTCTGATCGTTTATGCTGTAATATTTGAAAAACCGGTAAACAATTCGTCACCACAGATAAACGTTTATTTTCAATTTCCTTTGCTAACATTTCAACTGTCGTACCTGGTCCTAAAAAGATGATATTGCCATCTTCAATTAATTCGGCCGCTTTTTTTGCGATTTCATATTTTTCTTTGCTTTTTTGTGTATGTTTTTCATGATGCGACATTTCCTTATACTGAAACGCTTGGTTACTTCGCGCCCCACCATGTATTTTCGTCAAAATCCCTTGTTCCTCAAGCTCGATTAAATCTCGCCTTACAGTCATATCCGACACATTTAAGTCTTCAACAATGTCAGTAATACGAATCGTTCCTTTTTCATTTACGCGACGTGCTATCTCATCCAATCGCTCATATTTATTCAAAAGTGGGCCTCCTTTTGTACAATCTTAATTATTATTTTGAACTCTAAAAGTCTATTTGAGTGTTGATTTCATATTAATCTAAACTTACTATATATGCTACAAAAATTAAACAAATAAGATTGGTAAATCAAACAAAAAACAACATTAAATGACTCTTTGAAACATAATCAGTTTGTAAGCATTAACCATTAGACGAATAGATTTTTAAAAATCTTAAGTGTTATATTATAAATTTGAATCAATTAAAAGAACAAACACTTGCATCTAACGAAAAACGTACAGATAACAAACGTGAATCGTCTACATTTAATTGGACAATTTTTGAGAATGGATATTGTTAAATTAAGAAAGTAGGCGATTTTATTATGACTAGAAAAAGAAGAAATTTTAGTCCTGAATTCAAGTTACAGATGGTTAGACTTTATGAGAATGGTAAGCCTAGAAATGAAATTATCCATGAATACGATTTAACACCTTCAGCGTTAGGAAAGTGGATAAAACAGCACCAAAGTACGGGTTCTTTTAATCATAAAGATAACTTAACTGATGAAGAAAAAGAATTAATGCGTTTACGTAAAGAAGTTAAACATCTAAAAATGGAGAACGACATTTTAAAGCAAGCAGCGCTGATCATGGGACGAAAATAGAAATCATTCAAAAGAATGCATATCAATATTCAGTATCAGCAATGTGTAAAGTCCTAAATATACCAAGAAGTACCTATTATGATTCTATAAAAAGAAAAGATAATAAAGCTACTAAAGATGATTCAAACGTAGAACGTGCAGTCATAAACATTTTTAATTCTAATAGAAAAACCTTTGGTACAAGACGAATTAAAAATAATTTAAATGACAAAGGTATCACTGTATCAAGACGAAAGATTGGTCGTATCATGAAAAAACATCATCTAGTTTCTGTTTATACGAAAACTAAATATAAAAATCACAAAAAAGAAATTAATGAAAAACTAATTGAAAATCATTTGAATCGCGCTTTTGTTAGAGATCAACCAATGGAGGCATTAGTAAGTGATTTAACATATGTAAAAGTCGCAGGAACATGGCATTACATATTTTTATTCATAGATTTATTTAATAGAGAAATTGTTGGTTACAGTGCAGGTAAAAGCAAGGACGCAAATCTAGTATCAAAAGCAATCAGCAGGATAAATTATAATCTTCAACAAATCAAATTATTTTATACTGACAGAGGCAAAGAATTTGATAACCATTTGATAGATGAAGTATTAGAAACATTTAAAATTAAGCGTTTATTAAGTACTAAAGGTTGTCCTTATGATAACGCAGTTGTAGAAGCAACGATGAAAGCACTAAAAACCGAATTTGTAAAACAGATGAAATTTGAAAACCTAGAACAGTTAGAGACAGAATTATTTGATTATGTAAATTGGTACAACAATTTTAGACCACATTCTTCATTACAGTATTTAACACCAGTGGCGTTTAAAGATCTACACATGAAAAGCGTCTAAAAAATGTTGACATACCAATAAACAAGACATACTCACATTAAAATCTATGCATTTTCTAGAGAAGAGTATCAATATATGTTTCTTAGGTAATAGTGGTGTCGGTAAGACAAATCTGGCAATATCGCTAGGCGTAGAAGCTTGTAAACAAAATATCAAAACTCGATTCTATACTTTTAAAGAATTAATTGAACTCTTAACTACATCAGAGGAGAAAGGAGTAATCAATAAAACTTTAAAACAATTAAACAGAATTGAATTGCTTATCATTGATGAGATAGGCTATACACCCATCTCAAAAGAACAGGCAGATCTCTTCTATCAATTGATGTCACTAAGGTATGAAATGAAATCAACAATCATAACGACGAATATCCCTTTTTCTAGTTGGGGCGACTCATTTAGTAACAAGATAGCGTCAGCAGCCATTATTGATAGACTCATTCATCATTCAAAAATATTTAAAATTGCAGGAGATTCCTACCGACTTAAAGACTATAAAAATGAAAAAAGTTTAAACATACGTCATTTGTAAATGGCGGTTATAAAATGTAGGAAAATGGCGGAATGAAAATGCTGTTTTTCCTACATTTTTTATTTTCTAAAATATATAATCATGTCTTAACTCAATCTTTGAATGGAGGTTGTTTGATTGAGACATGATATATACGAAGGAGTGTCATTTTACATTATGAAAGGCATAAAACCAAATTACGCTGAGCTGGCTAGACAATATCATTGCGATCCAAGGACAGTAAAAAAATATTATGAGGCTGGGAAAGGCAATGAGTTGAAAAAATTAAAAACAAGAAAAACGACAAAGAGAGTATCAAAATTAGAACCCTATAAAACGCTCATAGACGAAAAATTAGAGCTAGGTTGTACGGCTATGGCGATTTATAAATATATTACTAAAAAAGGGTATGAAGGCAAATATACGATTCTAAGAGAATATTGTAAGAATAAAAAAGGAAAGGAAATTAAAAAAGCAACTATACGGGTAGAAGCACGACCCGGTATAGCTGCTCAAGTAGACTGGAAAGAAGATATGGTCATGCATGATAAATTTGGGAAACGTTATCAATTTAATATCTTTCTTTACGTTCTACACTATTCAAAAATGAAGTATATCACATTAACTTGGGATAGAAAACAAGATACATTATTTCAATGTTTGAAAGAATCTTTTGAGTACACTGGAGGTGTTCCTAAGGAGATATGGTTCGATAATATGAAAACGGTCGTTGATCGTCCTAGAACACAATATAGAAAAGTGGTATTTAACGCCCTTTTTCATCAATTTAGTAAAGATGCAAACTTTGAACCCATCGCGTGTAGGCCTTATAGGCCGCAAACCAAGGTCTCTGTGGAATCTTTAGCTAAATTTGTGGAACAACGTTTAAGGCCCTACGATTACGAATTTTATGACGCTGTTGAACTTATCAGTCTTGTCAATCACTTTTGTCATGAAATGAACCATAACGAAATATCGCAAGCAACTGACTGCTATCCAATTGATTTATTCAATTCTGAAGAAAAACATCTATTGAACCCGTTTAATGTGCAGTTACTAGACACCTATGTCGAAGATGAATGCATTCGAATCGTTTCTAAAGAGTCGATGGTTAATTTTAGAAAAGGTAAATATTCAGTACCTACAAAGTTTATTGGAGAGGAGGTTCAATTGATCTTTAATGAATTGACTGACGAATTATCCATCTACTTTGATGCCGAGTTAATTAGAACCCATCATTTATCGGAAAAGAAATTCAATTATGTTACCGAAGATATGTGTGAGATATTGAAGTCTGATGCATTCAAGCACAAAGACGATCAAGAAATTCTTACTTATATCGAAGATTCATTATTAAAATATGACGAGGTGTAGGAGAACAGATATGTATACAGACCATCAAAAGCTATTAGAAAATTTTCAACTGCTCAATCTAAAAATGATTAAAGACTATTATCCGAAGTATTTAGAATCACTATCCAAGAATCAAAAATCTTTAACTGAAATTTTACTTGAGTTGACAGAAAAGGAAGTAGAATATCAAGCTGAACAAAAATTTAAACGCGCTATTAAGTTAGCACGTTTCCCTAAGGTTAAATATTTAAGTGACTTTGATTTCACGTTTCAACCAAGCATTAATAAACAAGAAATACTCACATTAAAATCCATGCATTTTCTAGAGAAGAATATCAATATATGCTTCTTAGGTAATAGTGGTGTCGGTAAGACACATCTAGCAATATCGCTAGGCGTAGAAGCCTGTAAACAAAATATCAAAACTCGATTCTATACTTTTAAAGAGTTAATTGAACTCTTAACCACTTCAGAGGAGAAAGGAATCACCAATAAAACTTTAAAACAATTAAACAGAATTGAACTGCTTATCATTGATGAAATAGGCTATACCCCCATCTCAAAAGAACAGGCAGACCTCTTCTATCAATTGATGTCACTCAGGTATGAAATGAAATCCACAATCATAACGACGAATATCCCATTTTCTAGTTGGGGAGACTCATTTAGTAACAAGATAGCGTCAGCAGCCATTATTGATAGACTTATTCACCATTCAAAAATATTTAAAATTACAGGCGATTCATACCGACTTAAAGACTATAAAAGTGAAAAAAGTTTAAACATACGTCATTCTTAAACCGCCAAAAAACGACATTTTCAAATCGCCATAAAACAACATTTTCAAACCGCTATTGACAGTAGTAAAACTTCTAGAATTAATACTATATATTTTTTTGAAATTAATGACATCTTTATCATATAAATTATGAAGTGCATAAATTACAATCAAATAATCCATATCTAAATCTTCATTGTTTTCGATGACATAATTCAAAAAATAACCTAATAACATGTTTGCATATGTAGATTTAGACAGCAAAATTTTTGATAAAGTGTCTGAGATAAACATAGCTTTCTCTTCATTATTTACATATTCTTTTAATTTTTTAATTTTTCTTCTGATGGTATTTCTTCTGGATTAAAACCTTGTAAAAAATTCATAAACTTTTTATGAGCGACTATTTTACTAATGTTATTTAAAAATCTAAGTACATTAGATCCATCTTGTGCTAATTCAAAGAAGGGATTTTCAACTATTACTTTCTTTACATCTAACAGATTTTCTATATGGACTTGAACTTCGCTTAGTTTATCAGACATATTTCCGCCTACATTCATATAATATATTCATTATCTTTAAAGATTCCCTTGTTTATTTCAATAACATTGATTTCATCTAACTTATAATTATCAAAGATTGATGCTAATATGATTTGATTTTCATTAAAGTCTTCTTTTAAAATTTTGAATATTTCTTCAATATTTTGTTTGTCTACCTCTCTTCCAGATGGAGAGTCCAGTAATATTGGCAAAGTAATACCTAAATATTTTTGAATAGATTTTATATAAGATAATTTGAATGCAAAGACCAGTTTGTGTAAAACAGCACCTGAATATCTCTTCAAATTATTTGTAAAAATAAAATCAGATTTTAAATCCAAATATTGCTCAATACCTAGCCTTTCCGCATAATCAGCAATTGAATCATAAAGTTCACTTATAATATTATTATTTACAATTATTTTTTTCTTAGTACTTCTCTTGTACGTTTTTCTTTTGTCTCAATTTCTTTTATTAATTTTTCAATTAAATTAAAATCCAGATTAATATTCATTATTCTACTATCAAATTTTTGGAGCTCAGTTTCTAGATTTAATAAGCTATATTCTTTTGAAAGATTATCTCTCAATTGAGAAATTTTTGATTTTATTTTTTTTATTTTTATTTCAATTATTTTTTTTCTAGTATTAACATACAATTGAGATTCTTCAAATCCTACAATATTATCTTTTGTAACTAATTCTCTCTTCCCTTCAATTTCTACAGCTATTTTCATTTTTTCTATAAACTTTAAAAAACTCTTGTTATCTTCAATCGCACTTTCGATTTCATTTAGGTCTTTCATTAATTGTTTTTTTTCTAATTCTAATAACAAAATATCATTTTCAATTTTGTCAATATAGTCAATTTCTAAACCACTTTTTTCTTCAATCACTGATGTTTGATAGAAATATATACTCCTCATTGCATTATATTTCAACTTTTCTTGTTTTAGAATGTTTAGTTCTTTTTGCAATTCTTCAATATTTCTTTCAGCTAATCCTCCAACTAATTCATATAAATTAAAGTATATTCTTCCGATGACAAATCCTTTATTTAAAAGTGTCCAACCTTTTTCTTGATCCATATATATACTACCTAGTATGTTCTCTAGAACATTTTTATTTTCTGAATTAAAAATAACCTGTAATAGATATATATTTTCATCGGGTAACAAAAAATATTGAGAAATATCATTTTCTATCAATTCAAGATTATTACTATTTCTTATCAACGTTATTTTTCTATTGCCTATCTCCAAAAGTAAAATTGTTTTTAACTTTTCGAATTTTATGCCTTTTGTTCCTGGAATTGCATAACCTAGGCTAAATAAAAGCATTCTTAGTAAAGTAGACTTTCCTACACTATTTTTCTTACTATAAACTAGATTATTATTTGATGAAAAATCAAATTTCTTTTTCATCCCCTCATAATCAAGATAAAGAGTATTAAATTTCAAGATTTACCTCCTTTTTAAGGTTTTTAACCATTGTTTTTAAATTCAGAATTTTAAATAAAATAATTTTAACTATTACTTGTTTTACTTCTTCTTCTATTTTATCTGTATTTACTAAATAAATATAGTCAGTCCATTTATCATTAATAAATGATTTTATCCTTCTTCTATTACCTATTTTATTTTTTCTATAAATTTCATAATCACTATTTACTTTCATCACAAAAGAAAATTTTTCTGATTGTTTATCAATAAAAGTAGTATATTTATATAGTACTGTCTCTATTTCCTCTTCATCCATTTGAAACTCATCAATAAGCTTTTCAAAATTTTTATCATCTTCTAATAGTTGAGAGTTTATGACTATTATTGGCCAGATAACTTGATTCTTGGTAAGATCAATAGATACGTTACTTGTGGTAGCATTAAACAAAAATTCACTTTGCCAAATTTCTAACAATGTTTTTGAGTAAACTGGATTTACAGAAATATTACTTAGAAATTCTCTAATTATGCGTAAGATAGTTCTGTATCTAGTTTCATAATCATCTCCATCAAAATTTATTACTGATATATTTAAAATATCGGTATTATATTTTTTATTATATTTTTCTGAAAGCTCTTCTATAATCTTTACTACTTTTTTCTTATAATTAGCAGGGATTTCATTGAATGTTCTTTCAATAATTCCATCACCTATAAAAATATGGTGCTGAGAAGTTGTACCTCCAATTGGATTTGGAAAATTAGTTGTATAAATTAACCTTTCTATTTCGTTTTTTTGAGCTCCCAGAAATAGTGTATTTAAACCTGTTTCTAATTTTTCTAATGCTTTACTATCCTTCCCTAACTTAGAATACGATTTAGCTTGAATTAATATTTTCTTATCATTAAATAGTAACAATTCAATATCTTCATCTTTCCCTTCAATTCTTATACTTTTAATATTGGATTTGTGTCAAGAAATCGGACACAGTGAATTTATAATTTTACCTCGCTCTGCTCGGTTTCCTATTCAAAAATAAACTTATTAAATCATATAAGTTCATTTTTAAACAGGTCATTTTATGAAAACATTTTTTCAAATTCAAGTGGACTTAGATAATTTAGTGTTGAATGAATTCTTTTGGAATTATAGAATGTCACAATATATTCTATAATACTAAACATTGCCTCATTACGCGTTTGAAAATTACAATGATGAATGAGTTCTTTCTTTATTATACTGTGAAATGACTCTATACACGCATTGTCATAACAATTTCCCTTCCGACTCATACTCGTTATTATTTCGTTTTCTCTTAATATATTTTGATATTCTATTGAGGCATATTGACTTCCTCTATCAGAATGGTGTATTAAACCTGCTGTTGGCTTCTGTGCAGTAAATGCTCTTTCTAGTGCTGAAATCACTAAATCTTTCGTCATTCTGTTCGACATTGACCAACCTATTATTCTTCTTGAGAATAAATCCATCACTGTTGCGAGATACACCCATCCTTCCCGTGTATAAATATAGGTAATATCTGATACCCATACCACACCTGGCTTTTCAACTTTAAATCGTTGGTTTAGTAAATTCGGATATATTGGTAGATTGTGTTTAGAATCTGTTGTTGCTTTATATTTCTTCTTTGTGATTGATCTGATACCCATTGGATTTGTGTCAAGAAATCGGACACAGTGAATTTATAATTTTACCTCGCTCTGCTCGGTTTCCTGTTCAAAAATAAACTTATTAAAATCATATAAGTTCATTTTTAAACAGGTCATTTTATGAAAACATTTTTTCAAATTCAAGTGGACTTAGATAATTTAGTGTTGAATGAATTCTTTTGGAATTATAGAATGTCACAATATATTCTATAATACTAAACATTGCCTCATTACGCGTTTGAAAATTACAATGATGAATGAGTTCTTTCTTTATTATACTGTGAAATGACTCTATACACGCATTGTCATAACAATTTCCCTTCCGACTCATACTCGTTATTATTTCGTTTTCTCTTAATATATTTTGATATTCTATTGAGGCATATTGACTTCCTCTATCAGAGTGGTGTATTAAACCTGCTGTTGGCTTCTGTGCAGTAAATGCTCTTTCTAGTGCTGAAATCACTAAATCTTTCGTCATTCTGTTCGACATCGACCAACCTATTATTCTTCTTGAGAATAATTCCATCACTGTTGCGAGATACACCCATCCTTCCCGTGTATAAATATAGGTAATATCTGATACCCATACCACACCTGGCTTTTCAACTTTAAATTGTTGGTTTAGTAAATTCGGATATATTGGTAGATTGTGTTTAGAATCTGTTGTTGCTTTATATTTCTTCTTTGTGATTGATCTGATACCCATTTCTTTCATCAATCTTGTTACTGTACGCTGTGAAACCTTTATTCCTTCTTTCATCAGTTCCTTTGTGATTTTTGGACTGCCGTACCTTTTTTGACTTCCAATATAAACTTTATAGATTTCCTTTTTTAATCTATCACGTCTCTTTTGTTGTGATGAAGCTGGACGTTTTTTCCAATCATAATATCCACTTTTTGAAACACCTAATACTTTGCACATCTTAGTCACACGAAATTCGTGCCGGTGTTGATATATAAATTCATAAATTATTTCTGGTCTTTGGCAAAGATGTGCATAGCCTTTTTTAATATTCGATTCTCTTCTTCAAGTTCCTTAAGTCGCTTTTGTAATTCGACTTCTGTTTGTTTTACTGGTGTTAATTTACCGCTACCAACAAAAGATGCTTCGCCACCTTCACGATACTTACTCAGCCATTTTGTAAGTGTTTGTATCGGTATATCAAGGTCTCTTGAGACCTCAGTCGCTTTTCTACCTGATTCAACCAGTTTTATTGCTTCCATCTTAAAGTTATGCTCATATCTTCTCTTAGTCATGACAGACACTCCCGTAAATTAATAATATTATTATAAACTATTTATTATCAATTCGCTGTGTCCGTTAATGAGTCTAACATCATATCTTTTATATACTTAATAAAATATACAATAGCGCTATTAATTTGAAAATGCCATCCAAATATAGATGGTGATGCGTTATGGTCCATAATTACCTCAATATATTTAATATTTTATTCATAATACTTTCCTTTTACTACTCTTGTAGCATTTTTAATTCATATGCTAAACGAGCTTCCTTACTTAAATTCATCTTATTAATTAACGAATAAACATACCTTTCTACTTTTTCGTGTTGAAGCTGATTTTCTATATCATAATTATAATTATCTTCAGCTAACTTTTTTATTTCCTCTATGCGCATAAAAAACATTTCATTTTTCAAGTTTGGAATGTCAACAGTCTTTTAGACACTTTTCATGTGTTGCTCTTTGAACGCCACTGGCGTTAAATACTGTAACGAAGAATGTGGTCTAAATTGTTGTACTATTTTATATGATCAAAAAATCTATTTCTAATTTATTCAAGTTTTCAAATTTCATCTGTTTTATAAATTCAGTTTTTATTGATTTCATTGTTTCTTCTGCAACAGGGTTGTCATAAGGACAACTTTTTGTGCTTAATGAACGTTTAATTTTAAATGTTTCTAGTACTTAATCCATCAAATAATTATAACTCTTTACCTCTATCGGTATAAAATAATTTGATTTGTTGAAGATTATAATTTATCCTGCTGATTGCTTTTGATACTAGATTTGCGTCCTTGTTTTTACCTACACTGTAACCAACAATTTCTCTATTAAATAAACATACATAATGCCAACTTCCTGCCACTTTTACATATGTTAAATCGCTTACTAGTACCTCCATTGGTTGTTTTCTATTAAACGTACGATTTAAATGATTTTTAATTAGTTTTACATTAGTTTCTTTTTGATGATTTTTATATTTAGCTTTTGTATAAACAGAAACTAGATGATGTTTTTTCATGATACGATCAATCTTTCGTCTGGATACAGTGATACCTTTGCCATTTGTTTTTTCGACTTGTACCACAAATATCCTCCTTTTCTAACTATTATTTTAAGTGTTATTATACTATATAAACGTCAAGATAAATATGTACAATTTTGCTTAAATAAGCATGTACAGATTGGATTTGTGCCAAGGAATCGGACACAGTGAATTTATAATTTTACCTCGCTCTGCTCGGTTTCCTGTTCAAAAATAAACTTACTAAAATCATATAAGTTCATTTTTAAACAGGTCACTTTATGCAAACATTTTTTCAAATTGAAGTGGACTTAGATAATTTAGTGTTGGAATGAATTCTTTTAGAATTATAGGATGCCACAATATATTCTATTATACTAAATATTGCCTCATTACTCATTTGAAAATCAAAATGATAAATGTGTTCTTTCTTTATTATGCTATGAAACGACTCTATACACGCATTGTCATAACAATATCCCTTGTGACTCATACTCGTTATTATTTCGTTTTCTCTTAATATATTTTGATATTCTATTGATGCATATTGACTTCCTCTATCATAATGGTATATTAATCCTGCTGTTGGCTTCTGTGCAGTAAATGCTCTTTCTAGTGCTGAAATCACTAAATCTTTCGTCATTCTGTTCGACATTGACCAACCTATTATTCTTCTTGAGAATAAATTCATTACTGTTACGAGATATAGCCATCCTATAAATGCTAATTTAAAGATGTACACTCTCGCTTGAATAAGTATACACAAAAAAACTGTTTTAATCATAATTTGATTGAGATGAAATTGTGAACTATACAGTCAAAATAGATACAAAAATTAAAATTACAAACCTTTCAGACTTACCAAAGCTGAAAGAAATGATGGAGAGTGCAAAAATGAAAATTAATAAAAGTAAGTTAGCTCGGGATCTTGGTAAAGATAGACGGACAATCGACAAATACTCAAAAGATTTCACACCATCAAGTTGTTAACGATGCTGAATGTATTTTAAAAAAGCACCTCCCGAATATTTTCGAGAAGTGCTGTAAACTTTTCTTCAATTGAACACAAATCGCTGGCGCAATTTGCGTACCCAATCTGTAAGCGAATAAATTCGCAACAGCTTTGGCAATTAACGTTTTGAGAATTGTGGTGAACGACGTGCTTTTTTAAGACCTGGTTTTTTACGTTCAAAAAACTTTAGGATTTCGTATTGTTACATAGACTATCGTACACCTTGATATTAAGGTTTTTTTGATTTTTCGATTGCATTGAGTTTCCTCTAATTTAACTTGGGGGTATTAAAAAGGTATTAAAATATAACAAAAATTTGCTGGCTGGCATTTTTAATATATTTCATAAAAATAAATGGATTAGAAAATGGAGAGATAATTCTCTACCTTAGAAGTATAGCTAATTTCTTATTTCTTCAAATTTTTTAGGCTTAAAATGCATTCTTTTATTATTGCCTATACTTACTACTCCTATATCCCTAAGTGTCTCTGCTATAGATAGCTGATATTGATTTTCTAAAGTCGGTTTTCCATTATCAAACACACTAGAGATAGTCTTTATTGATTCAATTGATTTTATCCAAGTTTTCCATTTATATTGAAATTTTTTGTCTAAAATAATGGAATTTAAAATATTCAATTTTGCCAATTCCTCAAGATTTTCATCTCCAATAGCTTTATCAATAAATCCTTCAGGCTTATTTTTCGACTCAACTTCATTCATCAAATCAACACTAGCATTTACCATAGTTATAAATTCATTCCATAAATCAAAGTGCTTGTAATCCCTAATAATAAGTTCAACATCTTCCTTTCTAAAATAATTATTAAAAACAAATATCCTGATTTCTTTAGTTGCTCCAGTGATATTAAATAAAGATAATTTTTTATTGTAGGATTGAACAAGTCTAATATTTTCGGTGTCATTAAATAATGACTCATTCAATATATCTTCCACCATAGATACTGATAGAAGTTCTAAAATATCAGACTGTATTAAAATACTTACAATATCAACTTGATTTTTTACACTTTTAGCTTTTTTAATAAATTGTATGACTAACGAATTGTCATTTACATATATAATATGTGATAAGTTTTTTGTATTATATTCTATTAAATTACTATATGTCAGTGCCTTTAATTTTTCTATACCAATGTCAGGATTAATTTCTTCTAAAGTTTCGGTTACTTTTCTTCTAATCATGTTAAACAGATTTATATCAGTCTTTTCATCATTAATAATTTTTCTATACATATCCTGATTTAGAGCAAATTCTACTCTATAGTTCTTGTTCAGAAAACCAATTATGGAAGACACTTCTCCTATTTCTTCAAAATACGTCATCAAGTTTTCTTTGTTTGATTTAACTAAGTCTTTTCTAAATAACTCAGCCCAAAACCGTATTGAATTAACATCTTTTAAGTTGCTAATAATAGAGCTTTCTGCTTCTATTAATCGTACTTTACTGTCTTCAGAAAGATTAGAATTAAGCATGCTAATGAATGCTTTGCCACTTGAAGAAGCCTTTAAATTTTTTTCCTCAATTCTATCTAAGTATTGAGTAACAATTTCTTCTAGATTCTCATTTGTGTACTCTTGTAAAGATTTATTTGTGCCCTGAAATACATACTTAAATAATTTTTGCAGTGTGTCTTGATCAGTATAACTTTGGTCCACTAATAATTCATTAGTAAGTTTTATTAAATTATCTAAAGTCATAATATAGAGTCTTTTATCAGCAATAAATTGAGAGATTTCTTTTTGAACCACTATGTTTGTAATATTTTCAAATTTAATATCTAATCTTTCTAATGTCTGCAGGATCAACATCTTATTTTCTAGATAATCCAATCCAAGTATCTCACTATTCTTTGAAATATAGATATTAAATTCAGAATTAGACTCTAAAGTCTGATTTTCACATGCTATTCCTGATATTTTCAACCTTAAGTCACTTGGTAAATCGCTGATAGAAAATAAGTCAAAGAATGCATCAAACCCTAAATTAAGCAATATTTCTACCAATTGTTTTAACTTTGTATATTTAAATAAACTTATATAACTAACAGCTTCTAAATCATTATTCCATTTGACAACTTTTAAAATATTATATAGTTGTATTCCTTTTTGTTGATTAATTAGTTCATCAATTAAATTGTAATTAATAATATCTTTTCTTCGATAATCGACATCTTCTAAATATGTTATTACAGTTGAAGGATTGTCAAGTTTAAAATCATTATTAACTGTTTTTCCTGATAATACCCTATTTATAAAAATATTGTCATTGTAACCTAAATAACCTTCGTGGAAATATCCTTTATATCTCCAATAGTTTTCATCTACCAATCCAGATAACATCAGAACTCTTATTAAAGGAAAATAGTGATTTTCTGTTATGTCTTTAAATTCATCATTACCTTCTTCAAAATAAAGACTTAAAGCATCTTCATCCAGCTCTAAAAGCAAATCACTAGTTTTAGTCGTATGCCTTCGATTTATATTACCATTTAAATTTTTGATTTCCTCGTCTAAACCTTCTATCTTAAGATCAAAATCATCATAATTAATCTGTTCTAATCTTTCTCTTAAACTTGGGTCCTCTTTACATAACATCTCAATAAAACTATTGAATGTATAGTTAGCTGCACTATTTGCAAATTCAATCCATTTACTAATTTCCTGGTTTCTATACCAGTTATACATAAATTGACCAAGGGATTCGTCTATTTGTATATTTATTTTTCTAGTATGGATGTTCATGGCTAGAAAATCAGACAACCTAGTAACTAAAAGATTCTTTAATTCCTCACGTTCCTTTATTTTCCTGTTCAAATTCTCTTCATATTCTTTAAATAAAGTATTTCGTTTATTTAGGATTTTATATAAATATCCCCTATCATTTTCTAGCTCTTCAAATTCTTTTGGAAATACATTTTTTAACACTAGTAGTGCAAACAACTCGTCTGAATAGACATCTGTTTCTATCCCTTTTGAGTAAATTTCATACTCATTCCTAATCGAATATAAAAGCCTCATATCATCAATAAAGACTGAAATTTTTTCTAAAATCTTAGGACTGATTTTAAGTTGTTTTTTTTCAATATCCGAGAAAATTTCAAGAACCTTTCCCCTAGAATTATGTGATGTCACTTCAGGAATTATAGGTATCATCAGGTCGAAGAACTTAGTCCTATCTTTTGACTCAAACAAATCATCTTTAATTACATAAATAAACCTAACTGTTTTATCTGACTTAGAGTTAACTAAACTATTAATCTCACGTAATCTGATAAAAATAAATATATCATTAAATCTATCTAAGTCTTCGAATATAATCGTATCTATATTTGATGCTAAAATTAGATAAACTATTTCTCGAGCTTCTTGATCAAGTAATTGAGCATTGTCTTCTTCAATTAATTCAGACTCTGCTCCCTTAAAACTGAATTTGGAGATTTTAAATGAAATCCTCCTCGATAACCAAACTGATGCGAATATTAAAGGTAACAATAACGACTGCACAATCGTTAAGTTCGTATAATAGGGCACATTATTAACATGCAACAAATCTAAAAATATGAATTCTAATAAGGACCTATTAAATAATGAAAACAATCCAACTGCAAACAAGATTAGAACAAAAGCAAATAAAAACACTTGCCACGGTCTTCTTTTATCTTTTAACCTAAACTTACTAAGAGGAATTTTATAAGACGGTATCTGGTACAAGATTTGATTAATGATCTGATGTTCGGCAATTTTAATTTTATTTGGATTTTTAGTATCGCCCTCAAAATCTGCTATTGAAACGTTAATCATGTTATTTTGATTAGCTTCATTGTTAAAATATGTTTTCAAGAAACTACTTTTACCCGAACCGTATATTCCTGTTATCGCTATATTTTTTATATCATTATCAAGATATGCATCATCTAACGCTTTTTTTGATATTTTATAGGAAGGGTGAGAGGAATCAACCATCCTCGGTGTTAATTTATGAAATTTAAATTTTTTTTGCTCAGACATATTCCTCCTCCTTTATATAATTATCAATTTCTTGAAATCCCCTTAATCATCGCCACGATATCATCATCCCTAAGTTGTTTCTTAAAGACCACATTCAAACCTTCATTTTTTAATGTTTTAAAGAATCTTTCTGCCGACTTAATCCTGTATTCTTCATCACGCCTCAGTCCTTTATCGTTATCCATATCCTTGGTTTCAACAACAAAATTCATTTCGTATCCACCTTCTTCAGAATTAATAACGTACATAAAGTCGGGACTTGTAGTTCCACCAGTGAATAATGGGATTTGTATAGATTTTCTAGGGATTTTTCCAAATACAACAACTTCGTCAATATCACTTGTTAAAAGAGTCTGTCTCTCTTTCGGACTATCATAAACAACGCTATCATAAATAAAGCGTTCTGGTACATCGACAGTATCATCTCGATGAATACCTAATATACCTTGAGATACCTGTTCTAGTACGTTTCCATTATAATCAGTTAAGCTTGTTTCTTTCGAATCAACATCCAACGGCTTATATGAGAGCTTTTTCAAAAGCTTTTCATCTAACCACCGATTAAATTCTCTTACCGCTAAAGCAATTCCAGTGTTTGTAAATAAGCGATTATCAATTTTTCCTTGTTCATCGTTATATTTACACAAAGTCTTATGAACTATTTTTGCAGAAATGCCTGTCTGTCTATTAATTTCTTTAAGGAAATCTCTATAAGCTACCTTATCGTCAACAAGATAGTAATTTGCGACACGTTCACGAAGTACAATTTCACCATCTTTCGACACTGTTCTTCTCGTTTTTACATCAATGGTAGTATCTATATATATATCAGATTTTAAAACATTATAAAAAGCATCACTTAACTCTTCGTCAGAAATATTTTCAAACTTCAAATAATATTTTCGATTAATATTTTTCCAAAGATCACTAATATCATCAAATTTATCCTGTCTAACTTTAACGAAGTTTTTCTTCTTATTCCCATCAATAACCTTATTTGGTTTAAGTCCAGTTACTGCTTCAGGATAATCAACATATAAATCATCAATTTTTTCAAGTTGAATGTTTCCATCATAGTCAATGTATTGTTTCATAAGTAATTCGCCAAATATTTCGTTTTCTGACTTATTTCTAATTTTAGCAATTTCAGTAAGATATTTTTTGATATTCATGCTTTGTCCTGGCGTATCTGCTTGAATTTCTCCAAGTAATTTACTTGCAAAATCTTTTTCCGAGTAATCAATAAGATATCTTAAATAGAACTGTTCATCCGCAATTCTTCTTCCCTTCTCATCTACTGGAAGTCTTAGCCCTCGCCCAACCTCTTGAAGTTTACTAATTTCTGAACCAGATGACCTTAACTTAACAATTTGAAATACATTAGGGTTATCCCACCCTTCTTTCAAAGTCCATTTTGAAAAAATAAAACGCATAGTATTCCATCTACCTGTTTCATCATGGAAATTCAATAAAGCCTCTTTATTCCTTAGGATTTTATCAACTTCTTTTTGTATATCTTTATCTGAAGTAGAGTCATCATCACTAAAATATCCTCCATTTGTTTTGGAGATTTCCACTAAAGAAGATTCCAAATAAGATTTATATTCTTGCAACCTCTGGTCTTTCGTATTTCCTATAGAACGGATTTCTTTCTTAAAGGCGTCAGATAACATGCTTTCAAATTTAATTCTTAAATGACCAGGTCTATCATCTTTCTCTCGATAAGATCTTACAGAATCAATAAAATACAAGCTTAAAGTTTTTATCTTATTGCCTCGCAAGAAGTTTTTTTTCTCTGTTTCTAAGTGATTGACAATAGATTGCTTTAACATAAGTTCTTGGTAAGTCTCAGTATATATCCCACCATAAACTACGTCACCCTTAGCTAATATTTGTCCATTAGATAGAGTTACCCCACTTTTGATCGCATCATCTGAAGTTGGTCCAATTTCTTCAATAGTTATCCCTGAAAATTCTTCACCAAATTTAGAAAGATTATCCCCTCTACTCAATTCTATAGGTTTTTTTGTCATTTCGTCTCTAAAAGTACATAATTTAGGACTTCTTTTGAAATCCATCAATTTAAGTTTAGTTTCATTTTTCCTTTCTGCATCAATCATAAATGTCTCAACACCTTTAACTAAATTTTGGTTAAAGGCTTGATTTGGTCCAAGATTAAAAATAAGATTATTATAATCTTTGCCCTTACTACTTTTTTTATCAGGAAACGTTGCTCCAAAACGAATAATGCACTGTGGATGTAGCTCTTTAAGGATTCTTTGGTACGCCTGATTTTCTTTTTTGAAACGATGTGGTTCGTCAATGATTACAATAGGTCTCGTAGCTCTCAAAGTCTCATATGGTTGAGAGAAATTACCTAAAATAGTTTGGTCATAATCATCCTTCGCCATAGTTGCATTAGACAAAAGCATACCAGAGGTCATTAATAGAACAGAAAATCTATTTTTCTCTAAACTTGTGCCTCTAGCAAACTCGGATATGGCATCAGGAAACATCTTTCTACCTTTTGTTTTTTTCTGTGGCTCTAATATTGACAATTTTAGACTTTTATTAGGATATAAATCCGAAAAATGTCTATTACTATAATCTGCTTTTAGAAAACTCTTACTGCCTTCTTTAATAGACGTTGATGGCACTAGAAGAATAAACTTATTAAAGCCATACATTTCGTTCAACTCATACATCATTCTTGTATAACAATAAGTCTTACCTGTACCTGTTTCCATACGAATATCGATACCTAGATAGTCGTCATCGTCTCTTGTACGCCAAGCCATTGGGATTTTTTGTAATCCTTGATATCCATTCCATAAATCATTAATATTCTCCTTTATTTTATTATCATCTAAATCAATAATAGAATTTTGGTGGATATCTTCATTAGACATAACACGAATATCTTCAAAGGCTTTTCGAACAGCTTTCAGGAAGTCATTTTGATGAGGCAAAATGGATAATTCGATACTCATAACTAAAACCTCTCAATCAATGTCACATTTTTGTTATTTCTTAAAACTTTGAGATTTTTTCTCAACTCTTGAAGAACATTAAAGCGAATAGAATGAACGTACACAACAACTCTATTAATTTCTAATTCTTCATTCTCAATACGTTTGATTAAAGTCATTACATCTTCATCTTCTAGACCTTCATCGATAATATAAAGAGATTTATCAATAAAATCTGCTGAATAATGTTCAAGTTTATAGGGGATTGAACATTTCGTTAAACCGTAGCCATCTTCATTGATCCAAGTAGCTAATATGCTTTCTTTCCCTGAAGAATGATTATTATCAAATACAGATATCATATCATCCGTAATCAATTTGAGTTCTGGTTCAAAATTTTCTAATTCAATCAAGGTTTTTTCTTCAGGCGTTTCCAAGTAGTAGAGTTTATATCCATAATCTATGTCAGCATTAGTTTCTATTTTTATCTTATTAGCAGCTTTTTCTATTCTAGCTCTACCTACTTCATCTAGAGTTTTATAACCCAGTTTATATGCAGGCTTATTCTTTTCAATACTTTCTGGCAGTTGAACCATTAAATATTTTCTTTTTCCTTGATCCTCTGCATTTAATTGCATTACAGCATCCGCAGTAGTGGCTGAACCTGAAAAGAAGTCTAGGATATAAAAATCATCATCGGTTGTAGTAACGTTCAAAATCCTTTCAATTAACTCTGTAGGTTTCGGTTTTGAAAAAAGATTCTGATTCCCTTCAAATAAATCAGTTAATCTGGCTGAACCTTTTTGATTAGAACCAAACTCTGTATGATTCCACCAATTATTAGCACATTGTCCTTCTAATTCTCTCTCCTCTTTAAAAATCTTTTTTCTTGGCCACCCTCTTCCTTCTTTAGGAAAATAAATTCTATTATCCTCTATCAATTTAAGATAACTTTGTTCATCTCCCATCCATTCCTCATCTAAAACTCTTCCGTCAGGAGTTGTTATTTTGTATCTACTTCCTGATTGATCCGAGCCTACTTTCCAAGGCTTACTATTCCATAAACCACGAGGATCATTATCTGGATTAGAAAAATTACCCGTTAATCCAATTTTTCCAACTCCATATTCTTTTAGAAATAAGCTATTTTTTGCATAAATAAGTATATGTTCCGCTACTAATCCAATCATTTTTGATCTATCATTAGGTTGATTACTTCTTCTTCTCCAGTGAACGTGTCCTTCAAAATTTTCTTCACCAAATATTTCATCACAAATTAATCGTAGATTCCCTTGCTCATTATCATCAATTGAAATAAAAATAACACCATTCTTAGACAATAAGTCTCTAGCCAATAATAACCTTGGATACATAAACGTAAGCCATGCAGAGTGCGTACTCTTCCCAGCTAAATCAAGTATTCTTTTGGCCTCTTCTTCTGTAATTCCAATTCTATTAGATAGTTCTTCCGAATTAAACTGAAAGTTATCAGGATAAACAAAGCCATCCGAACCTGTATTATAAGGTGGATCGATGTAAATACATTTAATTCTTCCTGCATAAGAGTTCAGCAAATGCTTTAAAGCATCAATATTATCTCCAACGATATACAAATTTTCACTATTTCGGTTTTCTTCTTTAGAATTATGTTCAATATCAGGTGAAAGATAAGTTTCTGTTTCCAGTGAACTAAGATATTTAGCATAAGATTGTCCTAAAAATTCTAATCCATATCCTTCTTTTGAAAGGTCAATCTCTTCTAATTTTAGAAAATCTTTAAATTTATCTATTTCAAATTCACCTTTATTGTTAAAATATTGAGGTAGTACCTCTTTAAGCTTTTCCATTTCAAGACTATTTGGCTTCATGTTTTTATTTTCTTGCAATTTGTTACCAATCATTTACTTCTCCTCCTGGTTTATCTTCATAGATACCATATCACCAAAATCGGCATCTAATTCTTTTCCAATCCTATACAGAACTTCCATTGCCACAAACTCACCTTTTCCCATTTTAGAAACTGTAGCTGGTGCTAAACCGACTCGCTCACTAAGATCTTTTTTATTCATGTTTTTATCTATAAGAATTTTCCATAGGCCATTATAATTAATTTTCATTCACTTACCTCCTATATTCAAGAACTTGAATTTTATTAATGCGATTATATCATGAATTACTTTTTAGTTAAATAAAAAACGGTGCAGTTCAAAGACAGCACCGTCATATATTTATCTTTCATTATCATTATTATATTCATTTTTAACTGAATCTTTAACCAAATCCTCTTCTTTACACTTATTAATTACTCCTATAATAGCTTATTCCTTTTCAACTATATCTTTTATATTTTAGTAGTTTAGAATCAAGGTGAGTTTCTATTTTCTTAATTTAACAATATCTATTCTCATAGAATATGTTTAATTAAGGATAGATAACTCAACTATAAAAAATTTTGATTTTTATCCTTCTTACTCATATACTGACAAACTAAAATCAATTATTTCATCTCTACTTTTCCCCCTCTGCTTTCCCTGGCCACCATCCGTACCTTTGATACTCTGTACCACCATCTAAAAAAATTGCACCACATTTACACATAACATACTCATGTGTATGCTTTGATTCAATTACATCATCGCAAATTTTACACTTTGCTATATTTCTTATTATTTTCTTCATTAAAATCCCTCACTTTATTATTATATCAAATCATACAGTAATTCATTTTCATAACTAAACCTAAATATTAAAATACTCATTCTCTGCTTTCAGTCTCATTTTATCTTCTATTGCATTTTCTACTAATTGTTTAGCAGCATTATAAGAAGTGGACAAATTTTCTGTGTATGAAAAGTTAGGAACTAATCCATGAGTATCTAATTGCATCGTCATCATTTCAATTAAGATACAAATATTTTTATCCATAATATTTAATTTTTTATAGAGCTTTCTAGTTTATTTCCATTCTTTTTTTCAAAAACTAAATATCTTGTAAATGGCGGTTATAAAATGTAGGAAAATGGCGAAATGAAAATGCTGTTTTTCCTACATTTTTTCTTTTTTAAAATAATATAATCATGTCTTAATTCAATCTTCGATCGGAGGTTATTTGATTGAGACATGACATTTATGAAGGAGTGCTATTTTACATTATGAAAGGTATTAAACCAAATCATGCGGAGCTTGGTCGACAATATAATTGTGTCCAAGAACAGTTAAAAAATATTATGAAGCAGGAAAAGAAAATGAATTAGAACGATTGAAGAAAAGACAACAAACTAAGAAAGCATCAAAACTAAATCTATTCAAAGAAATTATTGATGAAAAAATTGAATTAGGATGTACTGCTATGGCTATGTTTAAATACATAGAGAAAAAAGGATATGAAGGCAAATATACTATTTTACGAGAATACTGTAAAAATAAAAAACAAAATGAGACTAAAAAGCAACTATACGAGTAGAAACAAATCCCGGTATAGTATAAATGCTTCTCAAGTAGACTGGAAAGAAGATATGATGATGCATGATAAGTTTGGCAGAACTTATCAATTCAACATCTTTCTTTACGTTCTACACTATTCAAAAATGAAGTATATCTGGATTTGTGTCAAGAAATCGGACACAGTGAATTTATAATTTTACCTCGCTCTGCTCGGTTTCCTATTCAAAAATAAACTTATTAAATCATATAAGTTCATTTTTAAACAGGTCATTTTATGAAAACATTTTTTCAAATTCAAGTGGACTTAGATAATTTAGTGTTGAATGAATTCTTTTGGAATTATAGAATGTCACAATATATTCTATAATACTAAACATTGCCTCATTACGCGTTTGAAAATTACAATGATGAATGAGTTCTTTCTTTATTATACTGTGAAATGACTCTATACACGCATTGTCATAACAATTTCCCTTCCGACTCATACTCGTTATTATTTCGTTTTCTCTTAATATATTTTGATATTCTATTGAGGCATATTGACTTCCTCTATCAGAATGGTGTATTAAACCTGCTGTTGGCTTCTGTGCAGTAAATGCTCTTTCTAGTGCTGAAATCACTAAATCTTTCGTCATTCTGTTCGACATTGACCAACCTATTATTCTTCTTGAGAATAAATCCATCACTGTTGCGAGATACACCCATCCTTCCCGTGTATAAATATAGGTAATATCTGATACCCATACCACACCTGGCTTTTCAACTTTAAATCGTTGGTTTAGTAAATTCGGATATATTGGTAGATTGTGTTTAGAATCTGTTGTTGCTTTATATTTCTTCTTTGTGATTGATCTGATACCCATTTCTTTCATCAATCTTGTTACTGTACGCTGTGAAACCTTTATTCCTTCTTTCATCAGTTCCTTTGTGATTTTTGGACTGCCGTACCTTTTTTGACTTCCAATATAAACTTTATAGATTTCCTTTTTTAATCTATCACGTCTCTTTTGTTGTGATGAAGCTGGACGTTTTTTCCAATCATAATATCCACTTTTTGAAACACCTAATACTTTGCACATCTTAGTCACACGAAATTCGTGCCGGTGTTGATATATAAATGAATCGTCTACACTTAATTGGACAAATTCTATGAGAATAGATATTGTTAAATTAAGAAAGTAGGCGATTATATTATGACAAGAGAAAGAAGAACATTTAGTTCAGAGTTTAAGTTACAAATGGTTAGATTATATGAAAATGGTAAACCTAGGAATGAAATTGTACGCGAGTATGATTTAACACCTTCGGCATTAGGAAAATGGATAAAACAACATCAAAACACCGGTTCATTTCATCATCAAGATAACTTATCAGATGATGAAAAAGAGCTGATTAAATTACGCAAAGAAGTTCAACATTTAAAAATGGAGAATGATATTTTAAAGCAAGCAGCGCTGATCATGGGACGAAAATAGAAATCATTCAAAAGAATGCGCATCAATATTCAGTATCAGCAATGTGTAAAGTCCTGAAAATACCAAGAAGCACTTACTATGAATCAATAAAAAGAAATACTCAAAGCCAAAAAGATGATGATTTAGAATTAGAAAAAATTATTATAGATACGTTTAATTCGAATAGAAAAAGCTTTGGTACAAGACGAATTAAGAATAAATTAAACGACAAAGGTCTCACTGTATCCAGACGAAAGATTGGTCGTATCATGAAAAAATATAATCTAGTTTCTGTTTATACGAAAGCTAAATATAAAAATCATCCAAAAGAAACAAATGAAAAACTAATTAAAAATCATTTAAATCGCACTTTTAATAGAGAACAACCAATGGATGCATTGGTAAGTGATTTAACCTATGTAAAAGTAGCAGATAGATGGCATTATATATGTTTATTTATTGATCTCTTCAATAGAGAAATTGTTGGTTACAGTGCAGGTAAAAATAAGGATGCAAATTTAGTGGTGAAAGCAATTAGTAAAATTAATCATAACCTAAAACAAATCGCACTATTTCATACAGATAGAGGTAAAGAATTTGATAACAAATTGATAGATGAAGTATTAAAGACTTTTGAAATCGAACGTTCATTAAGTACTAAAGGTTGTCCTTATGATAACGCAGTTGCAGAAGCAACGATGAAAGCACTAAAAACCGAATTTGTAAAACAGATGAAATTTGAAAACCTAGAACAGTTAGAGACAGAATTATTTGATTATGTAAATTGGTACAACAATTTTAGACCACATTCTTCATTACAGTATTTAACACCAGTGGCGTTTAAAGATCTACACATGAAAAGTGTCTAGGAAACTGTTGACATTCCAAAATTCATAAATTATTTCTGGTCTTTGGCAAAGATGTGCATAGCCTTTTTTAATATTCGATTCTCTTCTTCAAGTTCCTTAAGTCGCTTTTGTAATTCGACTTCTGTTTGTTTTACTGGTGTTAATTTACCGCTACCAACAAAAGATGCTTCGCCACCTTCACGATACTTACTCAGCCATTTTGTAAGTGTTTGTATCGGTATATCAAGGTCTCTTGAGACCTCAGTCGCTTTTCTACCTGATTCAACCAGTTTTATTGCTTCCATCTTAAAGTTATGCTCATATCTTCTCTTAGTCATGACAGACACTCCCGTAAATTAATAATATTATTATAAACTATTTATTATCAATTCGCTGTGTCCGTTAATGAGTCTAACATCAATCACATTAACTTGGGATAGAAAACAAGATACCTTATTTGAATGTCTAAAAGAAGCTTTTGAATACACCGAAGGCGTTCCAAAAGAAATATGGTTCGATAATATGAGAACTGTAGTTGATCGACCAAGAACACAATATAAAAAAGTCGTTTTTAATAATATATTTTATCAATTTAGTAAGGATGCCAACTTTGAACCTATTGCTTGTAGACCCTATCGTCCTCAAACAAAAGGGTCTGTTGAATCATTAGCTAAATTTGTTGAACAACGTTTAAGACCATACGATTATGAATTTTATGATGCTGTCGAACTTATTGGGTTAGTAAATGATTTATGTCACGAATTGAATCACTTAGAAATTTCACAAGCAACAGAACAACGACCTATAGACGTTTTCAATTTTGAAGAAAAAGAACATTTAAATTCTTTTAATGCAAAGTTACTAGATACTTACATCGAAGATGAATGTCAATAGCGGTTTGAAAATGATGTTTTTTAGCGGTTTAAGATTGTCTCATATTTAAGGATTTTTCGTTTTTATAATCTTTTAATCGATAAGATTCTCCAGTAATTTTAAATACTTTAGAGTGGTGAATTAATCGATCAATTATAGCTGCTGATGCAATCTTATTACTAAATGACTCACCCCAACTAGAAAACGGAATATTAGTCGTAATTATTGTTGATTTCATTTCATATCTTAGCGACATTAACTGATAGAATAAATCAGCTTGTTCTTTAGACATACCCATGCTTCGCTATTATTCGAATCAGGTGCAACACTTAAAGAAGTACAAACTAGATTAAGTCACAGTGATATAAAGACGACAATGGACATTTATACACACATTACACAATCATCGAGAGAAAAGTTAGCTGAAAAATTCCAAAATCACATAAATTTTTAATATATAGTATGAACTTATTAAGTCCAGGGGTATTAACGGGGTATTATTCATGCACAAACCAATCGAGTAGAAGAATAGCCATTAATTGACTATTCATCCTCTCACACCACCGAGCGTACGGTTCCGTACTCGGCGGTTCAATATCTTGCGTAAGCCAACTCTGCAAGCTGGGTTAATGGTATTAACCCCCACTTGTAGAGTTGTTTTGTTGTAAGTGCACGATGAACCTCGTACGTGTTTGATAACCGCCAATATTTCTTGCGAGACTGTGCGATTTTCATTGCACTTCAATGGTCAAGAACATATTGGCGCAACATCTTATATTTTGTTCTTACTCTTTTCCACCGTTTAAGTATGAGTTGTCTAAGTCGGCGGTTTAGCCAAGATTGCGTGGTTTCAATAAAACCTCTGATAAAATCTCTATCAAAGTCATTGATCCAACCTCTCGTCACTTGGTTAATTTCAGTGATAATGTCTTTAAAGGTACCGGGTCTATTTCGTTTCGTTATTTTCCTTAAGTCGCGTGTTAAATTTCTTTTGGCTTCCGTAGTCGGTCTGAAACGACAAACCCCATTTACCTTGGTTATTAGACAACTCAAGAACTTTAAACGTGAGACTGCTCCTACTTTACTTTTATCTTCATTGACAACCTACTTCAGTTGCTTTTCAATGAATTTCGTGACACTTATAAACGTCAAGATAAATATGTACAATTTTGCTTAAATAAGCATGTACAGTTTTATTCTTTTTCTGAAGGGAAATGGTTTTTTAGTCTATAAGACTTTCCAACGATAGATACGATTGAGGCATGATGCAATACGCGGTCTAAAATTGCGTTCGCTATCTTCGTATCTTGGAATACCTCATCCCATGCTTTAAAATTAATATTCGTGGTAAGTATCGTGCTTTTCTTTTCATATCGACGATCAATAACTTGAAAAAACAACTTTGCGTCTTCAACATCAATCGGTAAATATCCAATTTCATCAATAATTAAAAGCTTATATTTACTATAATGTTTAAGCCTAGTTTCAAGTCTCCCTTCATTGTGAGCCTTACGTAAATTCTCAATCAACTGCTGGCATTTTATAAAGTAGGTGCTGTTTCTTTTTTTAGCAGCAGCTATGCCTAAGGCGGTTGCGAGGTGGGTTTTACCCACCCCACTAGGACCTAGAAAAACGATGTTTTCTTTGTTTTCTATAAATCTTAAAGACATAAAATCCTTGATTTGCTGTGGATTAATACTCGGTTGAAACTCAAAATCAAAGCTATTCAGCTCCTTTTGAAATGGAAACCCCGCCACCTTAACCATAGATTGAATCATATTTTTTTCTCTTATATCCACTTCATAGTTCGTCAGCTTAATCAGGGAATCGATAATAGAACCATTGTTCCTAATATTAAAATCTACAACTTCATCCAGATGTAATATCATTTGTTTCATTTTCAGATACTCTAAATTATCTAGAAGCTGTCTATAGTTAGAATTCGTTTTCATCATTCATACATCTCTCCAATGGCTTTTAAATTTTCTTTCGCTAAATCGTCAATGTCTGGATAATATGGGGATGATAATTGAAGTGCTTCAATATAATGTTCTTCTTTATAATTCAACTTGGCGTTACTTATAGAGTGGCACGCTATCAGCTTCATGTTATAATATACATGTAGTTCATGATTGAATACTTGTAATTGCACGCGCTTTCTGGCATATTCAGATGGTACTGAATATTGATTGCCTTGGTACGTAATCATATTGGAAGCGTTAACTTTTACATGTTGTCCAATTATTCTATAGGAGTCTCTTACTTTTTCCGTAGGAAGTGGAAGTAAGTGGCTCTTTTCTTTTTCTAATTCAATAATCGGTATTTTTCCCGTACCCTGATGTAGTTGATAATTCACTCTTTGATTCAGTTTTGAGATATATGCATGAAGCTCAGGCAAATTAAATTTGCCTTGATAGGCATGGATTTCATCAAGTAGTTTCATAGAAGCTTCCACTTTACCCTTTGTCATAGGTCTCCCTGCTATACACGGTCGTATTTTTGTTCCCATATCATGTGCGAATTGTTCGAATCGACGATTGATTTGTCCTTTACTGAATCTTGTACGGGGCTGATCCATCACTGCTTTCATATTATCTGTGAGTAGTTCTTTAGGCACCCCGCCAATCATTTCAAATGACTGGGTTAAAAAAGACTTCAGTATTTCTTGTGATTTTGTGGTTGATATATTAAAAATTCGAAATCTAGAGTAAGACAGGATTAACATGGCGATATGAACTTCAATGACATTGCCGTCTTTCAATCTAAATTTGATGTTTTCTTTCCAGTCCACTTGTGCTTGAGTGCCTGGTGCCGTTTCGTAACGTGCCACGCTTTTAAGCGTTTTAATTTTAGCCCCCGTTTTAAAATAATCATTAAATGTTTTGGTGCTTCGATATATAACTTCTAAAAAGTGATTGAGAACAATCTAAGCCGTGATTATCTTTGAGATACTGCCATAAAACTCTTTTATAATTTCGTTTGTCAAAATAAGCTAGACAATTTCTCATCTTCGATGAAACTCATAAATACTTCCAATGGTGTTTTATAGCCCAGCGATTTTCTGGGACGATGATTAATATTTTGAGCAACACTAATGATATGATCATCAGTGACTGAATTAAAGTCTAATTCTTTATCTAATCCACTGCGTCTAAGTATCCCGTTAGAATGTTCATTCAATCCACGTTGCGACGGAGTGCCAGGATCAGCAAAGAATATCGAGATATCGTGTCGGTTACAGATTGTTTTCCAGTTGGAGAACTCCTTACCACAATCGAAAGTAATCGATTTAAATATATGAGGAGGTAAAGCTGAAAACATAGAGTGAAGAGCATCTTCAATATCATCTGCCTTGCGACCTTGAGGTCGTATAGTGATAATCATCTTAGAGATTCTTTCTACTAAGGTTATGACAGCCTTCCCATGATTACGGCCAATGATAGTGTCACCTTCAAGATGACCAAATTCTTGAAAGAAGAAAGGAAACTCTTCTACTCTTTCAGAAATGTGTCTTTTGAAAGCCTGTCTACCTCTTTTTTCACAATGACCATTCGGCTTCCTTTTACCTTTCATAGGTAAAGATTGTACCGAAAAGACGTTTTCCTTAAACATTCTATAAAAAGTTTTTACAGAACAATCAATCGGGAGTTCACCTCTGCCAATAATGGTGTCAGGTCTCCAGCCATCGGCTACTTTTTCTCGAATATAAGCTGACTGATTTTCTGGAAGTACTATTCTATGTCTGCCACAATTTGATTTTCTTTGCTTATACTCTTGGTAATATTCCAGTGCAGTTATACCTGTCTTAAGTGCATTTATTACGTTATAAATTGTCTGTCTTGATCGTTTCAATCTCTTTGCGATTTCTTTTACCGAAAGATTTTGATGATAATATGATTCTATGAACGTGAGTTCATCCGTGTTAAGATGTTTATAGGCCATTCTGTACTAACTCCTTATGTTTTCTTTGGTCGGAAATACATATTGAGTTTAGCACAGAAGGCTTTTTTAGTTGTCTAGCTTAATTTTACAATCGACGTAATAAAAGGTTTGTGAGCTTTCTTCTGATAAAAGTAGTTGGATTACATTGTAATATTCATCAACTTTTGAAGTTCTTTTTCGAGAACTTGACGGTGTGTAACCTTTTAAGTATTTGTCGATTGTCCGTCTATCTTTACCAAGATCCCGAGCTAACTTGCTTTTATTGATTTTCATTTTTGCACGCTCCATCATTTCTTTCAGCTTTGGTAAGTCTGAAAGGCTTGTGATTTTAATTTCTGTATCTATTTTGACTGTATAGTTCATAATTTCACCTCAATCAAATTATGATTAAAACAGTCGTTTTTGTACATACTTATTCAAGCGAGAGTGTACATTTTTAAATTAGCATTTATACCCGGCAGCGATTGATTTCACGATTGATAGCTTATACGATATGAAAGCAATCGATAATGAGTTCCACATGAGGAAATAAATCCTGAATCAGAGCGATATAAGGTGGAAACATATCTATAGAGACCGTTTTTACTTTTTCACGTTGTTTTCTAGAGAACTTTAAAAAATAAGCTTCTAATTGATGTTTGCGACGATCAGGCAAAATATCAATGATATCATGGGTCACACTATCACAGTAAATAAAGCTCATCTTACATTTTATAACCGCCATTTACACTTAAAACATATATGCTTAGAGTTTAGCATATATGCTTAGAGTTTAGCATATATGCTTAGTTTTTAGTCTTATTTTTTATTTCTACAGTATTCTCGTAAAATCATATATTTGCCCTCGTAACCTTCAAAATGTAAAATAGCACTCCTTCATAAATATCATCTCTCAATCAAAATCCCCCCTATTGGATATTGAGTTAAGATATGACTGTATAATTTTGAAAAGAAAAAATGTAGGAAAAACAGCTTTTTCATTCCGCCATTTTCCTACATTTTATAACCGCCATTTACACTTAAAACATATATGCTTAGAGTTTAGAATATATGCTTAGTTTTTAGTCTTATATGCTTGTTTGCTATGTGTAGGGTTATCCGGATATTTTAATTCTAATTTTTCTTCCGAAACTAGCGGTAGTACTATTTTTTGTCTTATATGATTTTCAGTGCGTCCTAAAACACTTGAGATTTGATTAATAGTAAAGTAATTATCAGAACATAGTTCTAATACTAATTGCTTTAAAACTTCCGGTTTTACTCTTATTTTTCCTTTCATTTTATCTTTTACGCTATTAATAATATTTTCTCTATCAACTTCATCATTTGTTTTATCAATATTTTTTAATTTATAAAATTCTATATTATTAATAGTATTTCTTTCGATAATATCAAGTTTTTCTAGATGAATAATCATTTTGCTCAGTTCAATAGAATCTATATCTAATGATGCTTGAATATCTCTATGACTGCTTGAATTTTTATCTAATAGAAACGAAAGCAATTTTATCTCCATTGATGTTAAAATGTTAAATACATCATCTAGTGATTTTTTCAAAGTATCTAAATGATTTTGTGAAATAAGTTTTTTTGTTTTTAAAGATAAAGTTATAGTTTCAGGTTGAAAAGATTCGATTATCTCCGGAATTTCCCAATCATTTTTACGCCATATATTATGAATATTTTCTAAACCATAACCAGAACGTTCTCCTAATCCAATCAAAGAGAATATTTTAAAAATATTTTGATTTCTAGTATCACTTGTTCCTCCACTAATTGCTTTTTCTAAAGGAATACGCAGTAAGCCGGGATTTACAAACTTATATTCTTCGCTATTCTTTTCAACAATTATATTTCCCCTAGTAAAATAATCAGCATGAATAATCGTATTAAGTAACGCTTCTCTTATGGCACGTTGAATATTTGTAACAGAAACTCTACTATAATCTTCATTATTTAACTCAAACGGTACATCTACATCTTCATTCATGCGTTTTATCACTTTTTGATAAAAATCATATAAGTTACCTGACCAATCACCACTTTGTGAAGTAAATCGATGCATCCAACGTTGCCCTTCCACTTCATTAACCTTTTCTCTATAATCAAGAAAGTAATTATTAAAATAATCAGTAATAGTATGCTCTTCACCAAAAACTAAAAGTCCTGCAGCTGTTAACCCTTCAATAGATTTTTCTCTATCTCTACCCCATCCACCTATTCTTCTTAGAAACTCTTTATCATCTAATTCATTCCAATCATTATTCGGGTTCTGAATCATAAATCTTTGTCTATATTTTATCAATGATTGCTTATTTAAATCTTCTAACCCATAGTTAGATAAAACCATACTATCACGAGTAGAATTCGAAGCTTCAGCAATCATTGTGTCTACTTCTTCTTTAGTACATTTATAATCTCCTTCAAAATTCCTACGATATGTTCCTATGTATGGATTTTGATTAATTGAGACAGGTTTTTGCTGCCTAAGCGCTCTAGGTACATTAATCTGGAGAATATCATATGACCCTACTTTTATTGGTTTTACATCATCACTTTGTAAAATATTAATACTAACTTGGTTACTATTAATATGGTCCCAGAACTGCTTTTGAAGTTTGACTACATCAATTCCTTCAACTGGATAAAAAGTCCCTTCCTTCTCCTCAATACCTAAAAGAATCATACCACCTGTTGTATTAGCAAACGCTGAGTATGTAGACCAAATATCTTTTGGTAATCCACCTTTACCAAGTTTACATTCTAGTTGACTATGTTCTCCAAATTTGATTAACTCTAAGATATCTTGTTCTTTCAATGCACATCACCCACTTTTACTCTTAATAATTTAATTATAAACTAAAAGTTCATGTTGCATGAACCGTCAAAATCATTAATTATTATTCTATTTTGATATTCTTCACACCTTAAAATAATATAACATGGTTAATTATGTATGAATCTCAGAGAAAAACCAGGTCATTTCATGTCGTTTCATACAACCTCATATCATTGAATTTTAAACAAAGGTTGTATATTTTTAACGGTTGGTGAGAGATTCACTGACCGT